>DATLRH010000024.1:0-144031 GCA_035534755.1 Candidatus Dormiibacterota bacterium | reverse complement strand
GTTCAACCGGGCCCGATACGACGCCGAGGCTACCGTAGCGACCTTTGCCCAACGAGTTCGGGATGATGTCGATCTGGAGGAGGTCAGCTCCGAGTTCGTCCGAACCGTGCAGATCTCGCTGGAGCCGGCTCACCTCTCGCTCTGGTTGCGGCCGACCGGGGCCAGGAGCTGAGAGGGACGTCAAACCGGGAGGATCTGCCCCCGTCGGCGATCGGCCAGCATCGCGACGCCAGTCGTACTAGACCGCCTTTGCGAAGAGCACATAACTGGACGGCCTACGGTCGCACCCTAGAAGTCCGCCGCACAGCGCTCAGCCTCAGATACTTGGAACGTAAGAGGTCGCGGGTTCAATCCCCGCGCCGGGCTTCTCCGTGCGGCCGCTAGGCCCGCCAGCGCGGGGGGCGGGAAGGCGAAGTCTGGCACGGAGACTTTCCGGCACGCGGCGGGTGGCCATCCCGTGGTTATGCCCGAGCCTTCGGTCGCGACCCGCCTCTCGGTGGACTAGTTGGCTGCGGCCGCGAGGCATCATGGTCCCGTGATCGCAACCCTGGCGACGGCGGTGGTGATCGCCGTCGCTTCCGGGACGGCCGCCCAAGCGTTGGCGGTCCCGGTTGTGCGGTCGGCACCCACTTGGGTACTAAGCGCGGGCATGGCTGGGTCCCGGGCTTACACGGTCAGCGAGCCGGGATACACCCTGAGTCTTCAGGCTGCCACCCCCTGGCTGACCGTGGAGAGCGCCGGCAGGGCAACCGGCTTCCGTCTCCCTCTGGCCGCATTGATCGGGCGGCAAGCGCTGCCCGAGGCGTCGCGGTGGTCCGCTTACGTCTCGGGGGTACGGCTCACGGTCTGGTCCACAAGCGGGGCCGGGCACGAGTTCCTGCGGGTGGTGGTCACTGCTCTGGCCGCCTACTTCACGGTTGAGTTCGCCGGTGAGCTTGGAAGTTCGCCAAGGCGATCTCCGGCCTTCTTCACCACTGGCGGCACCAGCCTAGCAATGGCCGAGGTGAGCACCGGTTTCACGCCTGACCCGGTCTTCTTCTCTTCAACCCGTACGCCGACGGTGAGGCTGGGACCGATCTCAGTCTCCCCCTACACGGCTCCTTTCGCGCCTCCCCCCCTCGACGTCGAACTGGCGACGCCGGCAGGCTGGCTCGGAATCGGGCTGCAACAGGTGCCCGACGCGAGTCAGCTGTCAGTCTCGCACCTCGGGCAGGTACTGGTGAATTACCCGCTGAGCATCCTGGCCCACGTTCGGGACACCGGAGCCGGTGGCACTGTCGCCGTTCCCAAACCGAGCCCAGGAGGGCGGACCAGCGGACGCTGGTTCGAGTTCCCGACCTTTGTGCTAACCACCGCCGTAGACCCTCGCTCGGGCCTGATCGCCTATCACAACGCTCTCAGTTCGGTGGGGGCCGCGACCACTGCGGCTCCTCCCGGAACCCGTCCGGGCTGGTGGTCGTGGCCTCTGGTCGACACCTGGGGACAGCAGCTGCTCACCGACGCCGCTCGCCGTGACGACGAGTTCACGGCCAGTTGGGTTCGTCGCTACGTCTCCCTCTGGCGGCAGCATTTCCACCTCCAGCATTTCACGTTGATCGTCGATTCCCAGTGGCAGGCCACCCTGGGAAGTGCCATCCCCAGCAGCGGGTTCGGGGGTATCTCTGGGATGCAGGGCCTAGTGCGCGAACTCCACGCGCAGGGGATCAAGGTCCTGCTCTGGTGGCCGCTCTGGGTGGTACCCAGCGGGTCGGTCGGGAGGGTGAAGGCAGACCCCACCTCGACGACATTCGACGCCACCCTGGCCCGGCAGATGGCCTTCATGCTCGGGAAAGGGAAGGAGGATCTCCACGTTGATGGACTCAAGCTAGACTGGGGCTCCCTGACCCCAGCCGCCGGACATTTCTCAAGGCCGCAGCTCGGCGTCGGTGCCGCCGCCCTGCTCCGCTACATGAGACTTCTGGCCCAGGACGCTTGGCGAGCGCAGCCCGCAGCCGTTATCGACGGCAGCGCCATGGCCCCCCAGTTCGTCCGCTACGAGGATTTGCTCCGGCTCTACGACGCCAACAGTGCTGAGGCTTGGTCCGACAGGGCGGCCACCGTAAGCGCCGTCGATCCGTTGACCCTCATGGACAGCGATGGCTGGCGGCTCACCGGGTCTCAGGCCGTCTCGCATATCGTCGAGAGTGCCGTCTTCGGTACGCCGGCCCTGTACTACGCCAGCCGCTGGAGCGGAGGGGCACCCGTCTCGTCGAGCCTGGCCGCCGCCCTCGGCACCCTGCTTCGGACCACCCAGGGCCGCGGCCAAGGAACCCCTAGGCCCCTGAACAGCGACCCCTCGAACGGGGATGCCTGGGCCTACACCGTGGGCGGAAGGCTCACTGCCCAGACCCTAAACGGGGCCCTTGCTGTGGTCGTCTACCAGTACCGGGGAGCGTGCCGGTCACCTGACGCTGCCGAGGTGGTGAGCCTCGCGGCGGGCCTGCTTTCGATACCGCTGCCCGCGGGCGCGCACTTCGCTTCTGTCCTACCCGCCGAGGCGGCGGCCCCTGAGACGGCCGGAAACCCGGCCGTGAATCTCACCGTGGCCGTCGGGGTCGGCTACAGGCTGACACTCCAGTCCGGCGGCTGCTGATCTGGCCCTCGTCCAGCCGCCCGGAGCCAGGCGGTGGCTGTGGCGACATTAGTTGCCCTTGCCCACCGAGCTTCGGACGATGTCGATCTGCATGGGTCCAGTCCAGAGTTCGTTCGAGCTTGTAAGTAATCAGCCGATCCGGGGCGCGGGGCGATCTCATGTTGGCCGAACAGCTCCAGCAGCTGAGGAGAACGCCAGGTCGGTGCCGATGCCCTGGGCGCGGATCGGCCTTGAAGCCGGTCCAAGTGCTGATAGACCGTCCTGCGTACACCTCATAACTGGACGCCTCACGGTTGCCGCCTAGAAGTCAGCGGCACAGCGCTAAGCTTCAGATTTTTGGTGAGGAAGAGGTCGCGGGTTCAATCCCCACCCTGGGCTCCCTCGATCTCGAGGACGACACTTTATTGGGCATTTTGGCCCCTCGAGTTTTGGGCACAGCGCGCACGAGCACGCTACACGGCCCAATTAATTGGAGCAGTGGCAACACGTCTGGAGGTGGTTTCGGGCGAGCCGAGCATGCTCCGCGATGGCTTCCCGCTCTCGATGGAAGCCGAGGGCAAGACCCCGTCCACGATCGCCCGCTACGTGGGTAGCTCCGCGTCATTCCTCAATTCCGCCAAGGCTAGGAAGTTGCCGGACGACGCCGAGCAGACCACCCGGTTCATGGTCACCACCTACCTGCGCGGGCGATGGGCCACGGCGACCGATTGACCTGATTGGGGGCTGTTGTAGTCGGTCATGCCGACCCCTTAGATTTGGGTCGGCGAGGGTTTTGGTCGCCATCGACATCCGGGAGGGTTCGCCGGCATGACCTACTCCAACGAGAAGGGCCTCTCCGGGCCTCCGAACGCCGGCAACGAGGCGGAGACGCTGTTGGGCGGCTTGGAGCGTCAGCGCGCCACCTTCGCCTGGAAGGTCGCCGGACTGGACGAGAAGGGAATTACCGCAAAGGTTGGCGCCTCGACCCTCACGCTAGGCGGGCTGATCAAGCACCTGGCCTTCGTCGAGGACTTGAAGCTGACCACGATGCTGCTCGGCGAGGAGCTAGTGGCACCGTGGAACGCGGTGGACTGGGAGAACGACGCAGCTTGGCCCTGGCACTCGGCCGCAGAGGACTCCCCCGCAGCGCTCTACCGCCTCTGGCATGACGCAGTCGGCCGCTCCCGCGTGTCGGTCGCGAGCGCGATCGCCCAAGGCGGTCTGGAAGAGCGGATCAAGTACGGGTTCGGCGACGACCCGGACGACGCGCTCAGTCTCCGGCGGCTGCTCGTGGACATTATCGAGGAGTACGCGCGGCACGTCGGACACGCCGACCTGATCCGTGAGACGATCGACGGTCGGGTCGGCGAAGACCCGCCGGAGGCGGTCTACCCGTATGAGCCTCTGGCGAAGGCGTAGCGCGGCCACCGCCGTGCCACCCGGGCGGTAAAGTCCACACCGCTCGTGCGGGTGCCAGAGGGTCAATCGTAGATCACTTAAGTGGACGCCTTACGGTGGACGTCACACTCTCAGGAGCACAGCAGTGGGGCGGTTTTCCTTAGTAAGAAAGATGTCGCGGGTTCAACCCCGGCCCTGGGCTCCATTGATCTCAGGGATACCACTAGAGAGGTACTAACGGGGTTGATGGACAAGCTCAAAGTGCAGGCTCAGGTGCCGGCAAAACTCGATACCGTGCAGGCGAAGCGCAGCGATGACTCGCTGCTGCGCGAACTGGGAGCTGCCTACCTCGGGGAACACCGCCAGAGCGGGACCCACGAGTCGGTGGAGAAGCCGCTGGCCGCCCTGGACGCGAACGCCGCGAAGCGGGACCGGTGGGCGTCTCTACGACAGGGCCCCAGCCGGTGCCGATCCATTCGGCACCTCCCTCGGGTCCCCGCCGGACGGCGCCTCCAAACTGGACGACCTCCAGGTGGTCGCGGTGCCGCCATTCAGCCGATCTGGTCGCCGCGGCCTGCACTCCAGATCGAGACATCTAAAGCGCCCACAAACGCTACGGCGGCGATCCTCTGCCTTCCGCGACCAGGTACTCGAAGGATCCATGGCCCGACCAGCGCTGGTTACCAGGTCTGGCGATTGGAGCGGATCGTCAGGGTGGGCCTGGCCGGGGTCTGAGCTGGACCGTCGCCGCCGTCAGGTGAAACCAACCGTGGCCATTCTGATCAGGCTGCTCGGCCCCGTCCAACCCTAAGCAAGAGCTCCGGCGGGAAGGCGGTCCGACCAACGCCAGCGCGTCTCAAAATGAGCCCTCCCGCCTACCGACGTCCTCCACCGCTCGAGCCCTGGCCCTCACCCTGGTTTCCCTGGCTCTGGTCACCGGAGCCCCACCCGTCAGCGCCTCCACCCTGACCCTGCCACCACGACCCCGCCTGACTCCGAGCAGGTGCGGGATCGGAGCCCGCCGGCCGAGAAGCGGAATTTAGCGGAGCAGGCGGAGCAGGCCGGGCGGGCGTCGGTGCTGCGGGGGGCGGGCCGACGGCGAGCGCGGGTGAGCTGGCATGGCGTCGACTGGCAACCCAACCTGGCCCCGAGGATTGGCTCAGGGGCGCTTGGCCCCCGATGACCGGAGAACTCACCGAGACGGGAGTCGGGGCGTTGGCATGATGAGCGAGGACGGGCATGACTCCCGCCCCGGTGATGGCGATGGCGCCCGCAGCCCCCGCGGCCGCGGCAGAGCCGCTCAACCCCGGGGTGACGCGGGTGAGGACCGTGCTCAGCTCCCCGATGAGAGGGAGCTGCGAGGCCACCGAGCCGATGCCGATCACCGTCCATAGTCGCCCCACCGACACGTTCAGCAGAGCCCGCACGATCGCCGGATCCAGTTGGGTCCCCGAGACCCTCACTAATTCGGCGCGGCCAGCTGCCATCGAGATGGGACGACGGTACGGCCGCGGTGCAGTGATCACCTCGTAGACATCCGCCACCGAAACGATACGTGCGCCGAGACTGATCTGGTGTCCGGCCATACCCCGAGGGTAGCCACTGCCGTCGAACCACTCATGGTGCTGCACAACCGCCCGCCCCCACTGCTCGAGCCAGGGGAGAACCGGACTGATCAGGGCTGCCCCGTTCTCGGGATGGGCGCGGAGCACCTGCCACTCTGACTCCGAGGGCTTGGCCGGTTTGTTGAGGATTTTGCTTGACACCTGGAGCTTGCCGATGTCATGCAAAAGGGCCGCCCAGCGCAGCCGACCCCGGTCGCGTTCGGGCAGGTGCAGTTCAGCCGAGATCATGTCGGTCAGCACCCGGACCCGCTCGGAGTGCCCCCGGGTGCGTCGATCGTGCACGCTCAGAGCGGCGGTCAACTCGAGCACGGTTTGGGCCGCTCTGAGGTCACCGTCCTGGGCCGCCTGCCGGGTCTTCTGCAAGCGGGCCACCAATTCGGTGGGGCGGACTGCCTTTCGCGCCACAGCGAATCGCTTAGGCGCGTGATCGGGGAAGAGCAGGGAGACGTTGAGTAGCGCTGCGAGGGGTAACAACCCGCGCATCAGTCTCTCGACCACGAATAGTGCGAACAGACCGGTGAGAGTGAGCGCAATCCACCAGGCCAGAGCGGCCGGCCAACCCGACGGAATCGGCGCCAGGTGTTCGAGCAGGAAAGTAGTTCCCAGGGCAACCCCAATCGGCACCAGGAAGACGGCCCCCCGGATCGCCAGGCTGGCCCACGGGTGCCGATCCCAGGCGTGATCGACCGGAGGTGGTCCGGACCCCTGGTTGCTCGTCAACGGGACTCCTCCCGACCGCTCGCACAGCTACGGCCAGCGAGATCGATCTGAGTCGGCGACGCGGCGTTCTGCGGGGCACGTTAGTTCTCGGCCGGGCAATTCGGGCCGCTCGCTTGGTCACGCCCAGGCAACGAGATCGTCAGGCTGTCCGCTGTAAATCGGCCGGGCAGCGTTCCGGGCATACCCAAACCACACTGCGTCGATGACCCGGCGGTGGCGCTTCTGCCCGCCCGGCGTGCGGATCTCGAGCGCCTCCTCGCGAATCACCAGCCTCGTCTGTCAGGTGCCCAGCCCGTCCGCCCGGAGAGCGACATTCAGACTCTGCATGAACGGATAGATCGATTAGCCCCGCCGAGGAGACTCTCGCTCACGGCAGGGAAGGGCGTGGGAAGCGCGGTGAGGACGATCACCGGCTCACGCCCCCGCGCGAGCGCGAGGAGCCTGTCCGGCACGGAGAGCGGGTCAAAGAGGAGCGATCGCTCGCCGTCGTCGACCGCGTAAGACGACACCTCCTGCGGCCACCGCTCGGCCGCCGTCCATTCCGGGCGCGACGCATGCCATGGCCATACTCCAGCCCCGAGCTCGCGCACCGAGCCCTGCTAGTCCTGATTTGACCCGACTGGCGAGGCTGGCTTCCCGACCCTACTGAGAAGGATCGCCACACGGCCGCCTCGACCAACCGCTCTCACACCCTCCGGTGGCCCTTCTAAGCCCAGCGACAGAGCGGTCAGCTTCAGATTCGCGGTACGGAAGAGGGTGCGAGTTCGATATCAGCCCTGGGCGCCATTGATCTCCGGGTCCAGTTTGATGACGGGATCCAGTGCGACTACGGCACGGTGTAGGCGACCACCTGGGGCTTTCCCCGCGCCTTGGCCTTCGAAGTCTGGGCTCCGCCCGCGGGGACGAGCACGGTGTTGCCGGCGATGGTGAGCGGGGCATTCGTTGAAGTCGGGAGCTGATGCCGGTACACGATGGCGCCGGTCGTGCTGTTGAGCGCCATCAGCGTGCCGTGAAACAGGGTGGTGAAGACCAGGTTGCCCGAAACCGTTGCTGCCCCCAGAGGCAGGTCGGACACCTTGGTAGCCCATTCGACCTTGCCCGTCGAGAGGCTCAGAGCTTCGACCTCTCCGGCTTCCCGGCCGGCCGGGACACCCAGTACGGTGCTGAGCGATTTGATCCGGAACGGAAGGTCGATCGTCACCACGTAGATGCTGTTCCCCGCCAGCGCCATATTGCTGAGCATGCCCCCTAGCGCGCCCGGAAGGTACGTGTAGGGTGCCTTCAACGTGCTTCGGTGTTCCAGGGCCCGGAGAGCGTCGCTGTCGTGGCCGTTGTGGGCGCCTACCGGCGTCTTCCAGATGAGCGCGCCGGTCTCGGCGTTCATCGCGTAGACGTACCCCAGTTTGCCGCCGCCGATTACCGCAGGGACGCCGTTCACATCCGCGGCGATCGGGGAAGCCTGCATGTCGTGGTCGTAGAAATCGTTGGGCACGCCCTGGTAGTACCAGCGCAGTTTGCCAGTGGCCCCGGAAAGGTTCACCGCGCTGTCGGTGTAGAGGATCTTCGACGGGTATTTGATCGCCAGAGCAGCGCTCTGGTAGGGGTTGCCGATGCCGAATGTCACCGAGCCGTCGGCCCCCACCAGGGGCGTCTCCCATGCCCCTCCCGCCCCTAGGCCGAGCGTCTTGACACCCCGCTCGGGCCCCACAACCGTGTTGAAGGTCCAGAGCCGCTTGCCGTTGGACGCATTGAGCCCGAGGAGAACCCCACCACCAGGCCCGGATCCGTATTGACTGGCTAGGTAGACCCGACCGCCGGCAACCTGGGGCTGAATGCCAAACGTGCCCTCACCGCTCTTGAGGAGATGGCGGTCGATCCAGTCCCGCCGTCCCGTTTCGGCATTGAGGGCGAAAACGGTGGTCGGGGAAGTTCCAAACAGGACTCCATTGGCGACCGCGACTCCGTTCGGGCCTGGTCCGCTCTTCAGCGGTTGGTTCAATCGATATTCCCAGCGTAGCCTCCCGGTGCCGAAGTCGAGCGCGTAGACGTTGGACTCTTGGTCTTGGATGTACACCATCCCATTCACCACGATCGGCGCCCCGGTCAGCGCGCCCAGGCCGCCAACGCTGGTCGCCCCTTTGCCGGTGAGCGTGAAACTCCAGGCCTGCTTCAGTTCGGACACGTTGGCAGACGAGATCACCGAACCGGTGGCGTCTCTGGTGTTGGCGAGGTCGCCGTTGGGATAGGGCGAGGAGCCAGACGGCACCGCGGCCGCGGGCGAGGCAGCCGCAGCGGGGCCGGGAAACAGCAGGCCATAACCGGTGAGCAGCACGGCGGTGACCACGGCGTAGCAGCTCCGCCGGCTCGCCGCCCGCCGTGACAAAGCGCGCTTGCTCACAGCCGATCCCAGACTGATATTTGGGGCGCCTTCGTTCGGGGAAGCTCTCCCACCGCCGGGCCCCGATCTCCCGAAGTTTGGGTGAGAGGCCTTGCCGGCCCACTTCCCAAGGCATACGCGGTCAGCGATTGGAACCGTCCGACGGCCACGCTGACGGCTGCCACTGAGGCCATCCTAGCGCACCTAACTGGGTGCCCCCGGTTATCGCCTGATCTCGGTCGCACCGAGCACAGCCTCGGGTGCCCGATGCATACGTTGGGTGCTGGTTCAATCCGCCCCTGGGCTCTCTGATCTCGAGGGCGCCACTACTTCGTCGGCTCGGGGGGCAGGCCCCAGGCTGCGGCGCCCGGCCGGATCCACCCCCAGGTTCCGACAGAGATCGGTGGAGCTCAGGCGACTCGCGGTGGGCGTCCTGCAGGGGTCCGCCGATGAGCGCCGGGGCCTATCCTGGGCGAAGGGAAGTGATCGGCAGTAGGCTCGATACCGCTGGTAAGGAAGAGTTCGCGGGTGCCGAGCAGACCTCTCAGTATTGAGCGGGTTCTCACCCTGCTCCCAGAATCGACTGCCACCCTGGGCGCGCTCACGGCCGAACTGGCGCCGGGCCAGCTGCGCACCGCCCCGGAGCACGATGCGTAGTCGGCGAACGACGTGCCGGCTCATCTCCCTGCTTGTGCCGACGTCTGGGGCAAAGGAATCCTGGCGATCATCTCCCAAGACAATCCGATCTCTGCTTGCCGTAAATCCGCGCAGCTGGATCACGAGCACTAATCATCTCGACCTGGAATCCAACCTATCGCTGCAGTCCTTTACCACGCAGCGAGCCGATTTGGTGGCAATCCTAGAGCCGCTGCCAGGCCCTGACTGATCACGGGCAGCGACCGTGAACGGGACAGGGAAGGTACGCGAGTGGACGGTGCTGTACTACGCGCAGCGCCTGGCTCGTCATGAACGGCAGCACCTAAGGCAGATCGCCCGCATCGTCAATACCGTGCGCAGGTGGCCCCAGCCGCCGGCAGAGTAGGGTCGCCAGACGGAGTCGGCCCGAGCTGGGCTGAGCGGCTCGTCAGGGCCATGGCGGCGCGCGCCTGCGCGATCAACCCGGGAAGTCACGAACACAGCGGCGAACGTTCGATCCTTGGGGGGGGAGAGGTCGCGCCACCAATCTCCGCTCTGGGCTCCGTTCACGCCCGAACTGCCCACCCCGGCCACGGCGTCCGACCCTCGGGCTCTCTGCGGGGGGTTGATGACGGATGTAGCGTTGCCGATGTATCGTTACCGACGTGGACGCTCTCGACCTCATTCAACTCGGTCGTCAGCTGGTGAGAATCGGCGAACAATCACTCCGCCGCGCACCGGGCATGGTCCTCCCGACGGGACCGAGCCTGGTTCTGAGAGACGTCCACGCGAATCCCGAAAGCTCGATCAAGGAGGTAGCCGAGCGCACTTCCCTGCCTCAGAGCTATGTATCTGAATCGGTCGCCAGGCTGCGCGATGACGGTCTCGTCGTTACCGAGGTCGACCCGGCTGACGGACGCCGCACTCTGGTGCGAGTCACTCCCGAGCACACGCGGGCGGTGGCGCGAAAGGGAGCCCGTCCGGTCGAAGCGGCCCTCAGGGACGCCTTGGGTGGGACCGACCCGGAGGCGATGCGTGCGGTGGCGGGCGCGTTGGACCTGCTCGCGGCAAGAATCCGGCCAGGGGAGCCCGGTCCGATTCTCGGGCAGTTGCGGAAGGCGCAAGGCGTCCCCGGGAAACCTCGGTGAATCCCGATGCATAGCGGGCCCTTGGCGATGCTTCGCCTTTACATGTTGACCGCGAAGCTCTGGCAGCAGCTGGTCATCTGTGCCACTTTCATAGCCGTCGGGGTGGTCGTCCTCGCCTTGGGAAGCCTGACCGGACTCCTGCCGATCATCTTCGGGGTCATCCTCTCGGTGCCCGCCGCTTCGATCCTGCTTCGCCGAGCGCGGATGGGGGCCCTGATCAGCGCCCGCCGCGGGCGCAACCGATTCCCCGAAGGTGGCCGGCCGGGACACTCAACCACGGGAGTTGACGACGATGGGCGGTGAGTGGAACCGTCTCTCCGGGATGTAACTGAGCAAGCCGGTCGAGGATCTCCTCGCCGAGCTCGGGTAGCCGCGGTTCAAGGCGCCCCGGAACCCCCCCACGTCCCCACCCGGGTCGGTCACATGGGTGCCCGAGAGTCGGCGGACTGCGGCTAGGCCCGACCGAGTGCGAGGGCTTCGGTAAGGGGCAAAGCGGGCCTGCGCTCGCGGTCGTGATCCGCTAGCGGCTAGGGCCGCTCGACGGCCGAGCTGGGCTGCGGGCCGTTCACATTGATGCGCCGCCGCATGGTGAGGTGCGTTGTCGCATGATACGATCCGTCGGTGCCGAAGACCGTTCAGATCCGCCAACTCGACGACGACGTGTACGCCGGCCTGGTGAGGCGTGCGGGGGAGGTCGGCGTCAGCGTTCCCGAATTGCTGCGCGCCGAGGCCGTACGCCTGGCTGCGCGGCCCAGCCTGCGGGAATGGCTGCAGCGTACCCAGCGCCGCTCCTCGTCGGTGGGGCGGCCCGAGATCCTAGCGGCGCTCGACGAGCAGCGGGGCGGGTGGCCAGATGCTGGTGGTTGACGCCTCGTGCTTGTGTGAGGTGGTGATTGGCGGTCCGGGAGCTGAGGCGGTCCGAGAGCGCCTGAGGGCCGACACCGATCACGCTGCGCCCCACATCGTCGACGCGGAGGTGTTCGGAGTCATTCGACGCGAGCACCTACGCGGACATTTGGACCGCACCGAGGCCAGTCAAGCGGTCGAGGATCTCGAGGCCTGGCCCGGAGAGCGCTTCGGCCACCGACGCCTGCTCGCCCGGGCGTGGGAGCTGCGAGCAACGGTGCGGGGGTGGGACGCCATGTACGTGGCGCTCGCCGAGGCACTTGGCGCTGTACTGCTCACGACCGATGGTCGCCTCGCTCGTGCGCTCGGTCCCTACTGTCCCATCGAGACGATCGGACCGCGCTAGCGGACAGGCCGTGCTGCTTGGGGCACTTGGCCCCGCAGGGTGTTTAGTTTGGTACGTCGGGGGTCTCCGAAACTGGTGTTCGGGCGCGCACGTCCCAGGCATCGCAAGGGCTCAGCCAGGTTCCGAGTCGGGCCGGCTCTGTGAGTTCGGCCCATCCCCCTGAGCTCCCCCTTCCATGAGATCACCCGTAGCCGGGGCTGGGAGGGTCGCGCTCGGCGCTCAGGGCGGGGCATCCCAGAAGTCGCTTGGTGATACCCGGTGCTCACCATCTGGGTCGAGGCTCGCCCGGCCTGACGCCCGGCAGTCGGACAAGAACCGGTTTCGGTCCCCTTCGTCGCTAATCCGAACAAACTCGAGGTAGGCCCAATGCGGGTCCACACTGGCAGTCTGGTAACTGGCCTGGCATCGACGATGTTCCTTCCAGGCCCACAGCACGATCGAACGGTCGGGATCGAGGGAAAGTACGTCCCGCCATCTCTCTCGATTCCCATTCCACAGCTCCTGGCGGGTGAGTACCCGCATCAAGGACCGAGTCAGGACTCTCCGCATCACGGTGCGCCGGGGGGGATCAAGCCAGACCACGGTGTCGGCTCGGGCCCAGATCAGGTCGCGAACTTGGCTGTAGTTGCCATCGATAACCCATGAGGCGCTGGCCACCGTCGCACCCACCCGCCGCCTGAATTCGTCCTCGTCGAGGTCGATCCAGTGCTTTTGGTGGATCACTCCGTCCAGCTCCACCCAGGGGGCGCCCAGAGCCGCAGCGAGCTGGGCCGCCAGATGGGACTTCCCGGACCCCGAGTTGCCTACCACTGAGATGCGCTGCATCAGACCCCAGCCGAGATGGAGCCGGCGATGAATGGATGACGACCCGGCCCTCCGTGGTAGGAGGGAATCGGGACCTGGTCGGCGGGGAGCGGTGCGGGATCCCGTGCCCGGATATCTGCCCTGCCGCCGTCTGGCTCCGCTGGAAGTCGGACACTCCCACTCAGTCGGTCGTGACTCCGACCGCGCGCTGGGTGCCGCCCTCCGGCCCAGAGCGACGGCTCGGTGTGCAAACGCTCTTGACTACTCGCGAACGGAATGATTCATCGCCTCCACCAGGGCGCCGCCCCGGGCCGCGACCGGACCAGGGCTCGGACCGCCGTCGCGATCGGGCCGGAGCGCTCGTGGCCCGCTGGGGCGCCTTCCGGATCACCCCCGGTCAGGGCTGGTTGCGGCGGGGGCTGGAGAAGCTGCCAAGATCGTGCGAGGGCGGCGGCGAAGGCCCCGACCACAACGTATGCGAGGTCGTAGACCCACCCTCCTTCCCCCGGTTGAGCGATGAGGATCGCTCCGATCACTAGCTCGAAGAGATAGAGGAGAAGCGACCCGATGAAGAGGCGGGTCGAGGTATCGCGCCGGGCGGATCCCGTCAAGTGGGTCCGGAGCGTCGACCAGATGGAGCCGAGGGCCAGGGCGCTCGCCGGGTACCCGAGGTCGAGGTGAGGCACGAGCGCCCACAGCGAGAGCACCAAGCCGTTGGTCAGCGCCGTGAACGCGGCGGCGGCTACGGCCCGATTGGCACCCTCGGCGCTAGCCCCCAGCACGGCCTCGTAGCGAAGGCTGATAGCGACGAAGAGCAGGCCCACCAGGCTTCCTGCCACGGCCGCGGAGGCGGCGAAGAATGTCGTCAGCTCCGCTGGCGTCACGGCTCCCAGTCTCGCATGACGCGCACCGGGGGGGGGCGCCCTGCGGGGCGGACTTCTGCGGGTTCCGGATCCGGTACCCAGGTTCCCGGACTCCGACCTGGTGGGCCGTTCCCTCGGGCTGCCCGACGTTCCCGCACGCCGTCCTGGGATCCGTGTCCAGCCTGGCTGCAACCCACTCCCAGTCGGGGTTGGGACCGTTGCCTTGGTCGGCAACTCGCCGGACGTTTGCGGGGTCACTACAGTGAGCGTCAAACCCGGTGCGGGATAGTTTCGGCCCGGGGAAGGGCGCTTCCGCAGGTGCCCAGCTCACCACAGCGCCCCGGCTCCAGCATTCTGTCACCCGGGAGGCCGGGACAAACCTTGTCCTCCGGGACCGCAACTCGAGTTCTGGCGCGCCCGAGGTCTCACCAGTCGTAACGCTCTCGGAACCCCAAGCGACTAGCTTCAGTCGCCAAGGCCTGCTCCAGCAGGCAGACAAGCGGGAGGAAACCGAGCATGAACGAGATCTCGTACGTGGTTGAGATCCAGCGTCCAGTCGACGACGTATTTGCCGTCCTGGAGTCCTTCGACCGGTTCCCCGAATGGAACTCCGGCGTGACCCAGTCCCGCCTGGCCAGTCCCGGTCCGCTGGGCGTGGGCTCCGAAGCCGTCGCGGTGGGTCGGCTACTGGGACGTACTTACGAGATGCGATCTGTCTTTACTGCGTATGTGAAGAACCAGATGATCGCGAGCCGGACCGTCTCGGGGCCCTTCCACCTGGAAATCCAGTACCTAGTCGAGCCGATTCCAGGCGGGACCCGTTTCACGACGGTCGTCCGAGGTGAGAGCAAGGGTTTCCTGAAGGTGGCCGAGCCAGTCGCCCTGAGTGTCACCAGGAAGCAGTTCGAGTCGGCCAGCGAGAACCTCAAGGCGCTGATGGAGGCGGACCGGGAGTAGGCTCTTCGCCCGCGATGGGCGGCTGAGCAGGCGGCCATGCTCGGGCGGGCCGAGGAGCCGGCAGGGATAGCGATCGCGGCGGCCCCATCGCCTAAACTCCTGCTCGGCACTTGGCTGTTCGGGGAGCGGCCCCGGAGTAGAGGAACCGATGCCGACCACATCCCATGGCGTCCCGAATCCCCTCCCGTCGCGGGCGCCGTGGGCGAGCATCTTCCGTTTGGCGCCGCTTGCGACCTGGCTCGGCCTGCTCATGATCGTGCTGCTGGCGGGCTTTGCCGTACTGGCCGCGCTCGGTCACGACCCCCAGAACGGATGGGTTTCCAACGGTCCCTGGATCGCGATGGCCCTGGTGTTTGCCGGGGTCGGCGTGGTGCTGGCCCGCCATGAGCCGAAGAACTCGATCGGCTGGCTGCTGCTCGCCGTCGGCCTCAGCTTCATGGCCTCCACCGACGGCTCCGCTTATTTGGTGTTGGACTATCGCGCGGCCCACGGACTGCTCCCCCTGGGGCCGGAGATGCTTGGGCTGAGCGGCCTCGGCTTCACCTCCTTCGTTCTCATCGGTATCCCGATCCTGGTCTTCCCAACCGGGCATGTGCCCTCTCGGGGCTGGCGCTGGACTCTCTGGGTCTTCCTCGGGCTCGGGATTTGTCCACTTTGTGCAGCCTCGGCGCGGGAGCGGCCGCCACGCTGGGACGGCGGATCCGCATTGATGCCCAGGGCAATCTGGCCGCGCTTGGGCATCCAACCGGAATCGCCGCTGGGCTGACCCTGGCGTCCAGCCTTTTGCTGGTGGCCGTATTTCCGATCCTGGTCGCTTGGGTGCTGCGTCTCGCACTGAGCTTTCGTCGGGCGAGTGGAGACCGACGGCAGCAGCTTAAGTGGCTCCTGGGCGGTGCCGGAGTCACCGCGCTGGCGGGGGGAGTTATCACCATTTTCGGGGCCCGGGGCCCGCAAGGGGGAAGCGTTAGCGTTGCCGCCGAGGCGTTGACGGGACTACTGGTGCTAGCGATCTCGGCCTTCCCGATCGGCATGGGGGTAGGGATCCTCAGGTACCGGCTCTACGACATCGACCGGATCGTGAGTCGGACCCTGTCCTACGCCGTCCTGACGGGGCTTTTGATCGGGGTCTATGTCGTCGTGGTCACCTTGGCGACCCGGCTCCTACCCTTCGCGTCACCGCTCGGCGTCGCCGCCTCGACCCTGGCCGCGGCGGCTCTTTTCAACCCGTTGCGGGGGCGCGTCCAGCGTTTGATGGACCGCCGCTTCAACCGAGCTCGGTACGACGCCCAGGCCACCATCGCAGCCTTCGCTAAGCGCGTTCGGGATGACGTTGACCTCGAACTGGTCAGCGCCGAGCTGGTTCGAGCCGTCCAGAGCTCAGTCGAGCCCATCAGCGTCTCGCTCTGGATCCGCCCAGGAGTACCACTGCGCGGGGTAACGTGCTCCGGCTGAGGGCGATCCCGGGCTCAAGGTTTGCAACGCGGGGGGCTGGCCATTCAGGTCGCTCCGTTCCAGAGAGGGGAGGGACGCCCGGGGATATCCCCGGGTCCGGAGATTCGCGGCCCTAGCTGGGGCGGCCAGATGGCCGCGGCGGATCGCGACGGTCGGTGGAGTCAGGCGCTTTCCCAGAGCCGAAGACCGGAGTGGCTCGCCGGTGCCTTTGGATAGCCCGCTCGGTCTGCCGCTTCCACACGCCCAGCTCCAGCACTCCGCCCACCCCCCGAATCCGGATCGGGTAGCCGAGTTCGCCGCTGATCTTCCGGCCGGCCAGGCGGGCTGACTCTTCCCTCCAGCGGGTCAGCAGGAGGAGGGCGACCAGGCAGTAGACCACGGAAGCGACCCAAAGGCCGGCCATGGCGAGCTGACCCGCCCCGCTGCTGAGGGTTGTTCCGACGAGGGCTACCACTCCCAGGAGCAAGGGGAGAGGCAGCGAGTTGACCAGCCGCCGGCTCCGCAGGCAATAGCTGAACGCCGGCTCGCCGATCAGCGGGATGAGTATCGATCGGGTCTTCCGGACCGACGCGCGACTCAAGCGGCGAGGAGCGGTGAGCCCGGATCACGGCCAGCTGCTGCGGGGGGAGCGCACCAGCCAGCTCGGCCCATGCCGCGGACGTGAGGTCGCGAAGGGGAGGTAGGCACTTCTTGGGTGGGCAAGCGGGATGGGGGCAGGCGGGGTTGGCAGAGCACCGATATGGAGTGTAGGCGGGCGTGCGGCCCACCCCCCTCAGGGGGCGGGATCGACCGCCGCCGCTTCCGCGCGCAATGTCCCGACTCAGGATCTCCGCGCCCAGTTATGGCCGCTCGGCCCGGTCCGGCTCGGCGGACCCCGTTTGTGGGTGGCTCCGCCGTCCCGTACCCTTCGGTGATCACTCCCACCGAATTGGTCCGCGGCCTCTATGGTGCCTATCAGGCGCGCGATTGGGCGCGTGCGCGGGCATACCTCCATCCGGGAGTGGTGGTTCGGATGCCGGCCACCGCCGAGCAGCTGGACGGCGCGGAGGCGGTCCTCGCCTTCCAGGCCAGCTATCCGGAACCGTGGGGCGAGCTAGCCGTTGGGCGCGTACTCGAAGAGGGCGGATTGGCGGCGGCAGAGGTGACCGTTCTCGCCCCGGATGGGCGCCGATTTGGGTTTGCGGCGTTCTGGGAAACGCGGGACGGGCTGCTCTCGAGAGGGATCGAGTACTGGATCCTGGTTGGGGGTGAGAGCCAGCCCACCGACCGGGCTTCCTCACAGTCCAGCCGGGCCGCGCGCCTTGCCTGGGACCGAGACGAGCAGCGAGGTGCTGGCGAGCGCCCGGGCTAGGGGAGATCGGCGTCGAATTGCCGGGAGGGGCCGATCGCAGCAGGTTGAGCATGGGCCGGGGGACCCGATCCCTTCCGGGCGAGTTGGGCGGGTGCACGGGCCTGCCGGACTAGGAAACCGCCGCCCGGGTCGGGGCCGGGCCTCAGGCAAGCCCCTGCCAGGCCCTCGACTCCGCGGGAGGTACATTGCCAGCCCCGGAGAGCCAGTTCGTGGCCGGAGCGGGGCGGCCCTACCAGCCCTCCGGCCGAACTCTGCCCCAGCGCTTGCAGGCTCGCCGCCCTCTGCGATGAGCAGGCACCCGCTTGCTCGGGAGAAGTCGCGCATGGCCACTGCCGTCGCTGGGGAGGAGGTCCTGGTCGATACCCGGGGCCATCTCGATCGCGAGCTTGACGAAGTCCGGCGGCAGCTCGATCATGTGGGCCAAGGTGGCGATCCCCGCTCCGGCACAGTCGACCGCGGTGCGGAGCCAGAGCCGAGCCAGGCCCGGGTCCCCGGTCATGGTGGCTTCCGACTCGTTGGCGTCGCCGCTCTTGGGGGGGCGGGTTTGACTTGGCAGGGCTGGATCGGGTCTCGCGCCCGCGTCTTCGCGCCATCGATGCGCTGGCCAACCTCTCCCGCGAGTACCCGTCCCGTCGGCCCAAGCTAGGTCGCGGGTGCCCTGGAGCGATCGCCACCGCACCACCGACCGCGTCCCGCCGGGAAACAGCCGGCGATGGGCGGGCCTCGAGCTGATTGGATCGGAGCGACCAGCCGAGAGCCGGGGCTTACCCTCCCCGGTTTGACCAGTTTCGGGCCGAGGGCTATACTCAGCCCAGCTCGGCTCGGCCGGGCGTTTTTGTCTGGAGACTTTGACCTTGCCCGCGACCATCATCACCCTGCAGTGCGGCCAGTGCCACGAGCGCAACTACACCACCCAGAAAAACAAGCGCAACGACCCCGACCGGGTGGAGCTCCGCAAGTACTGCCGCCGTTGTCGCCAGCACACCGCTCATCGCGAGACCAAGTAGGGGCCTCCACCGAGACTCAAAGGGGCGTAGCTCAGCTGGTAGAGCAGCGGTCTCCAAAACCGCAGGTCGCGCGTTCGAATCGTGCCGCCCCTGCAGATACGTGTGATAGGCGCAAAGGAGCTAGATTTGGCGAACGTCGCCCGGGAGGAGCGGCCTGATCCCTCCGAGGGCAGCTACCTCCGCGAGGTGTGGAGCGAACTCCGCAAAACGGTCTGGCCGACCTGGCCCGAGCTGCGCCAGATGACCGGTGTGGTGATCGTCACCGTGGTCCTGCTCGGTGCCTTCCTAGGAGTCCTCGATTTTGGCCTGACCTCGCTGCTGAAGCCGCTCTACACGGCGCCCGCCGGCATCGCGACCCCGACTCCGACCGCGACCGTGAGTCCGACCCCGACTGCCACCGCGACCCCGACTGCGACTCCATCCACCAGTGCCACCCCGTAGACCTCAGAATGAAGCGATTGGGAGCCCCGAAGTGAGCGTTGCGAAAACCACCGAAGCCGCCGAGCCAGCCAGCTGGTACGTCATCCACGCCTACTCGGGGCACGAGGAGAAGGTGAAGGCCAACCTCCTCAAGCGGGTGGAGTCGATGGACATGCACGACCAGATCTTTGACGTGATGGTCCCCACCGAGGACGTCATCGAGATCAAAGATGGTCAGCGCCGGCACGTCGCGAAGCGGATCTTCCCGGGCTACATCCTTGTCCAGATGGTCATGTCCGACGAGTCCTGGTACGTCGTCCGCAACACCCCCGGGGTGACCAGTTTCGTGGGATCGGGGACCCGCCCGGTCCCGCTCCAGGAGTCGGAGGTCCGGGTGATCCTCCACCAGGTGGAGAAGGAGCCCGCCACCCGGGTCCAGGTCGAGTTCAACGTGGGCGACTCGGTCAGGGTCGTGGACGGCCCCTTCACCGACTTCCACGGCAAGGTGGGCGAGATCAATCCCGAGAAGGGCAAGCTCAAGGTCATGGTCAACATGTTCGGGCGGGAGACCCCGGTCGAGCTCGATCTGCTTCAGGTCGAGCGGCTGCGGTAGGAGTACTCAAGCGTGGGCAAGAAGAAGGTCAAGGCGGTACTTCGCCTCAACATCGAGGCCGGCAAGGCCACTCCCGGCTACCCGATCGGGCCCGCCCTGGGCCAGCACCAAGTCAACATCATGGAGTTCTGCCGCTCCTACAACGAGCAGACCGAGTCGCAAGCTGGGCTCGTAATCCCGGCCGAGATCACCATTTTTGAAGATCGAAGCTTCACCTTCATCACCAAGACCCCACCCACCAGCGACCTGATCAAGAAGGCAATCGGGATCGAGAAGGGGTCTTCGAAACCGCCCCGAGAGGAGGCCGGGGAGCTGTCCCGGGAGCAGGCCCTGGCGATCGCCAGGACGAAGCTCCCGGATGTCAACGCCACCGAACTCGAGGCCGCGGCGCGGATGGTCGAGGGCACGGCGCGCTCGATGGGCGTCAAGGTCAACCGCTGAATCAGCAACTGGCAGTGGGAGGGCGCCCCGAGCGTCCGCTGGCACCACGGGAGAGAAGCTCATGACGGCTCAGCACGGCAGGAAGTACATGGCGGCGCTCAAGCTCCTCGAGGACGCGGAGCTGGTCGAGCCCAAAGAGGGCGTCCGTTTGGTCAAGGCGGTGAACAGCTCGCGCTTTCCGGGCACGGTCGAGCTGCACGCCCGGCTCGGCGTCGACCCCCGTCACGCCGACCAGATGGTTCGGGGCAGCGTGGTCCTTCCTCACGGGACTGGCAAGGTGCGGCGGATCATCGTCTTCGCCCAGGGCGAGAAGGAGCGCGAGGCCCGCGAGGCAGGCGCCGAGATCATCGGTGGCGAGGACCTGGTCAAGCGGGTGCAGGAGGGGTTCCTCGACTTCGATGTGGCCCTGGCCACCCCCGACCTGATGGGTTCGGTGGGCAAGCTGGGCAAGGTGCTCGGCCCCCGGGGACTGATGCCCAACCCCAAGGCTGGGACGGTGACCTTCGATATCGCCCGCGCGATCCGGGAGGTGCAGGCGGGCCGGGTGGAGTTCCGGGTCGACCGCTACGGCATCATCCACGTCCCGGTCGGGAAGACGAGTTTCGAGGAGGACGCCCTGCTGGAGAACCTGGCCGCCATGCTGGAAGCAATCGTCAAGGCCAAGCCGTCGGCCGCCAAAGGCGCCTACATCCGGGCGGCTTACTTGGCGCCATCGATCGGGCCCAGCGTCAAGCTCGACCCGGTGCTGGCCGGACGGCTGACCTCTGCCTGATCCAGGCCGTCCAGCCGCTATACTCGTCGTCCGTTCGCAGCAGACCGACACGACGGAACCCAAGACCGCGGGGGCAACAGCTGCTCAAAAGCCCACCCCGCGCAGGTGTCCAGCCGGATGACCACGGGTGGTGGTCGGCCGGCTCACCCCTGGCCCTGGGCGCCGATGGGTCGGGGAGGTGAAGCCAACCATGAGCGATGACGGTCACCACGGCGCGGCCGTGATTCCTGAGGCCAAGCAGCAGCAGGTAGCCGAGCTCGCCGAGAAGCTGGGCCGGATGCGGAGCGCCGTGCTGAGTGACTATCGAGGTCTCTCGGTGGC
This sequence comes from Candidatus Dormiibacterota bacterium, assembly GCA_035534755.1. Lineage (GTDB taxonomy): Bacteria > Chloroflexota > Dormibacteria > Aeolococcales > Bog-877 > Bog-877. Next base: position 123,263 of record DATLRH010000024.1, on the reverse strand, counting down.
TCAGCTGGAGGAGCTCCGTGGCTCCCTGCGAGAGTCCGGCGTCGATTACCTGGTGCTCAAGAACACCCTGGCCCGGCGGGCCGGGGAGCAGGCTGGGCTGAGTGCCCTAAACCCGCACCTGGTGGGCCCGACCGCGATCGCCATCAGCTACGAGGACATCTCCGCTCCCGCCCGACTGCTGGTCGACTATGCCCGGGCCAACCGGCGTGCCGAGATGGTCCGGGGGGGCATCGCCGAGGGCCAGGTGCTGAGCGCGGCTCAGGTCCGCCAGCTGGCTGAGCTGCCCTCTCGGGAGGTGTTGATCGCCCAGCTGCTGGCGGTCCTGGAGGCACCGGTAGCGCAGCTCGCGGGACTCCTAGACGCGCCGACTCGAGACCTGATGGGGTTGCTCGGGGCCCAGGAAGAGGCCCTCGCCGGAGCCACCGCCTAGGCGGTGGCCCACCAAACTATTTGCATTGAACTGAAGGAGAAGCAGAGATGGCCAAGGTGAGCGTGGACGATTTCGTGGAGTCGCTAGGGTCCTGGACGGTCCTCGACCTGGTGAGCGCCAAGCAGAAGATCGAAGAGACCTACGGGATCACCGCGGCCGCACCGGCCGCAGTGGCGGTGGCGGCGGCCCCCAGCGGCGAGGCGGTGGTGGAAGAGCAGACCGAGTTCAGCGTGATCCTGACCAAGGCCGGCGACCAGAAGATCGCCGCCATCAAGGCGGTCCGGGAGATCACGGGGCTGGGGCTGAAGGAGGCCAAGGACGTTGTCGACGGAGCTCCCAAGGCGGTCAAGGAGGGGGTGACCCGCGAGGAGGCCGAGGCGGTCGCCAAGAAGATTCAGGAGGCTGGCGCCACAGCTGAAATCAAGTAGTGGCCCCAACTCCCCCTGAGGGGATTGGGCGGGCGAACGAGCCCCGAGGCGATGGCCGCAGATGTGGTAACATTTCCGTTCCGCCACCTGTGAAGTTCACCGTATGTCCGCGCTTGCCTGGAGAACTTTAGCCCATGCCCTCAGTTCGTGCTGCCTTGCCTGCCGCGCCCGCACGCCTCAGCTACGGGACGATTCCCGAGATGCTCGAGGTGGGCAACCTGATCGAGACCCAGCTGAATTCCTTCCGCTGGTTCGTCGAGTCGGGCCTGCGCGAGCTTTTCGACGAGATCAACCCGATCACCGACTACACGGGCAAGAACTACGAGCTTCGCTTCCTTGATTACAGTTTCGGCGAGCCCAAGTTCGACCAGGAGGAGTGCCGCAACCGGGACATGACCTTCGCGGCGCCGCTCCGGATCATGACCCGGCTCCACATCAAGACCGGCGAGAACGCGGGCGAGATCAAGGAGTCGGAGGTATACCTGGGCGACTTCCCGATGATGACCGAGCAGGGTACCTTCTTGGTCAACGGCACCGAGCGGGTAGTGGTCAGCCAGCTGGTGCGGTCGCCGGGGGTGTACTTCACCGCCGGGCCGGAGCATCCGGTCACGGGCCGTCCCCTCTACGCGGTCAAGTTCATCCCCAACCGGGGCGCCTGGCTGGAGATCGAGACCTCGAACAAAGACGTGCTCACCGCCAAGATCGACCGCAAGCGGAAGTTTCAGGCGACCACCCTAATCCGGGCCCTCGGTTATCCCAGCGATGACGACATCCGCCACTTCTTTCAGGATGTCGACGTCGACCCTGAGCACAAGTACGTGGATGCCACCTTGGAGAAGGACCCGAGCCACGACGTCAATGAGGCGCTGATCGAGCTCTACCGGAAGATCCGGCCCGGCGATCCGCCTACTGTCGAGAACGCCCGCAACCTGCTCCAGGCGCTCTTCTTCAACCCGCGCCGTTTCGACCTGGGCCGGGTAGGTCGGTTCAAGCTAGACAAGCGGCTGGGGATCCCCGAGGCGGAGGCGCGCCGGCGCGCCGAGGAGCGGGAGCTGCGGGTCCTCGCGCACGAGGACTTCATCAACATCATGAGGCGGCTGATTCAGCTCAACAACGGCCTGGGCGAGCCCGATGACATCGATCACCTGGGCAACCGCCGGGTCCGCGCCGTCGGGGAGTTGTTGCAGAACCAGTTCCGCACCGGGCTGCTCCGGATGGAACGGATCATCAAAGAGCGGATGACCATCTGCGACGCCACCACGGTCACCGCCGCCTCCCTGATCAACGCGCGGCCGGTCGTGGCAGCCATCAAGGAGTTCTTCGGCTCCAGCCAGCTCTCTCAGTTCATGGACCAGACCAACCCGCTCTCGGAGCTGACCCACAAGCGCCGGCTCTCCGCCCTGGGGCCGGGTGGCCTCTCTCGGGAGCGGGCGGGCATGGTCGTGCGGGACGTCCATCACAGTCACTACGGGCGCATCTGCCCGATCGAGACCCCCGAGGGTCCGAACATTGGACTGATGGGGTCACTGGCGACCTTCGCTCGGGTCAACGACTTCGGGTTCATCGAGACTCCCTTCCGCAGGGTCTACCGCCATCTCGAGGTAGCGGGCAACGGCGCGCGGCTGGAAGGCCGAGTGCTGGAAGGGGCCGCGGCGGGACTCGCCAGCGGGACCCGGCTCGACGCCGCCGCGGTCAAGAAGCTGGAGAAGGCGAAGGTTGAGCGGGTCGAGATCCGGCCCTGGGTCAGCACCGAGATCCAGTTCCTATCGGCGGATGAGGAGGACAAGTACACCGTCGCCCAGGCCAACGCGCCTGTCTCGACGGGCGGCGACTTTCTCGTCTCCCACACCCCCGCCCGAACGCGGCACACCTTTAAGGATGTCCCGGTCACCGAAGTGGACTGGGTCGACGTGTCTCCCAAGCAGACGGTCTCGGTGGCCACCGCGATGATTCCCTTCCTGGAGCACGACGATGCCAACCGGGCCCTGATGGGCTCCAACATGCAGCGCCAGGCGGTGCCCCTGATCACCACCGATTCGCCGGTGGTTGGCACCGGGATGGAGGTCTACGCCGCCAAGGACAGCGGTGAGCTGATCGTGGCCAAGACGGCGGGGACCGTGGTTGGGGTCAATGTCCCGATTCGGGACCTCAGGCCGGACTCGGTGCAGATCGTTCGCAGTGGCCAGGACAGCGGCCTGGGAATCCTGTTCAAGCCGGACGGCAAGGGGCCGGAGATCTGGTACGGGGTCCACAAGTTCGTCCGCAGCAACCAGGGCACCTGCCTAAGCCAACGGGTGGTGGTCAGCCCCGGGGACCATGTCGAGGCAGGCACCGTGCTCGCCGACGGCCCGTCCACAGATCGTGGTGAGCTGGCTCTGGGCCAGAACGTGCTGGTGGCCTTCATGCCCTGGGAGGGCTACAACTACGAGGACGCGATCCTGATCAGCGAGTCGGTGGTTCGCGAGGACAAGTACACCTCCATCCACATCGAGGAGTTCGAGGTCGAGGTCCGCGAGACCAAGCTCGGGCCCGAAGAGGTCACCCGCGAGCTCCCCAACGTCGGCGAGGAAAGCTTGCGCAACCTCGACGAGCGGGGGATCGTCTACGTCGGGGCCGAGGTCGCCCCGGGAGACATCCTGGTGGGCAAGACCACGCCCAAGGGGGAGTCCGAGCTCTCCGCCGAGGAGCGGCTCCTGCGGGCCATCTTCGGCGAGAAGGCGAAGGAGGTTCGGGACAGCTCCCTGCGCGTGCCCCACGGCGAACGCGGGGTGGTCGTGGATGTCAAGAAATTCAGCCGGTCCAACAAGGACGAGCTCCCCGCCGGAGTAAACGAGCTGATCCGGATCTACGTCGCCCAGAAGCGCAAGATCAGCCAAGGCGACAAGATGGCGGGTCGGCACGGCAACAAGGGGGTGATCGCCCGGATCCTGCCGATCGAAGACCTTCCCTTCCTCCCCGACGGGACGCCGGTCGAGATCGTGCTCAATCCTCTTGGCGTGCCCAGCCGGATGAACCTCGGTCAGGTGCTCGAGACCCACCTCGGCTGGGCCGCGGAAGCCCTCGGCATCAAGGTGGCGACCCCCGTCTTCGACGGCGCCTCGGAGGCTCAGATCGAAGACGAACTGGAGCGAGCCGGCCTGCCCCGTGACGGCAAGGTGATGCTCCGCGACGGTCGCTCGGGGGAGGCGTTCGACCAGCCGATCACGGTCGGAATCATCTACATGATGAAGCTGGCCCATCTGGTCGAGGACAAGATCCACGCGCGCAGCACCGGCCCCTACAGCCTGGTCACCCAGCAACCTCTGGGCGGCAAGGCCCAGTTCGGGGGCCAGCGCTTCGGCGAGATGGAGGTGTGGGCGCTCGAGGCCTACGGCGCGAGCCACATCCTCCAGGAAATCCTCACCATAAAGTCAGACGACATCGTCGGCCGGGTCAAGGCCTACGAGGCCATCGTCAAAGGCGACAACACCCTCGACGCCGGCATCCCGGAATCGTTCCGAGTCCTGGTCAAGGAGTTGGAGGGGCTCGCTCTCGGCGTGGAGATCATGTCCGAGAACGAAGAGCAGATCGTGTTCACGGAGGATGACATGCCCGACATGCCACTGGGCCTGGGAATCAATCTGGAACGCGACGAGCGCGACGATGCCGAGGATATCGGCAGGTAGGCGTGACCCCCAACTCGACCCGCCCGATGGGCCGCGGACAGGCCCCACGACCGACCCCCACCCACCCTTTCGCCAGGAGGCGGACAAGCATTGCTCAAGCTTGAGAACTTCGATGCCCTGAAGCTTTCCCTCGCCAGCCCGGAGATGATTCTCTCCTGGTCGCACGGCGAGGTTACCAAGCCCGAGACGATCAATTACCGGACGCTGCGCCCGGAGCGGGATGGACTCTTCTGCGAGAAGATCTTCGGTCCCACCAAGGACTGGGAGTGCCATTGCGGCAAGTACAAGCGCTACCGCTACAAGGGCATCATCTGTGACAAGTGCGGCGTCGAGGTGACCCGGAGCAAGGTGCGCCGGGAGCGGATGGGCCACATCCGGCTGGCCAGCCCGGTCTCCCACGTCTGGTACTTCAAGGGAATCCCGAGTCGACTCGGACTCCTGCTCGACATGTCCCCCCGCAATCTGGAGAAGGTCCTCTACTTCGCCAACTACATCGTCACCAGCGTCGACGAGGAGAGTCGGGCTAAGGAGCTGGAAGCGCTCGACCCCGAGCGCAGCGAGCGGATCAAGGAATTGCGCCAGGCGGCCAGCCAGCAGACCGAGGAGTCGGTGCGCCTAACCGAGGAGCGGATCGCCGACCTCGAGGCTGCCAGCGCAACCGAGCTGGCCACTCTCAAGACCGCGGCCGACACCCGGCGCCAGGAGTTGGAGACCGCCGCAGAGCTGCTCTCCGAGCGCATCGAGGCGGCGGTGGGTCGCAAGGCACCGACAGACTTCGTGGTCAAGGACGGCAGCGAGAAGCTGCTGGTCGCCAAGAAGGGAGCGCCCCTCACCGCCGAGCATCAGGATCAGCTGCGCGAGCTGGTTGCTTCTCGGGTGGCTGAGATCTCGGCGGAGTCCGACGCGGCGGTCAACGCCGCCCGGGAGCGGACTGGCACGGAACTGGCCGCCGCTCGGGTCGAGCTCGCCCAGCAGCAGGAGGGAGGAGGATCGCCGGGCGAAGAGGAGTTGACCACCCTCCGGGCTGAACTGGAGGATACCCGCACCAAGCTGGAGGCACTCACCGTTCGGCAACTGCTGACCGACAGTGAGTACCGCGAGTACGTCGAGAAGTTTCCCAAGGTCTTTCACGCTGCCATGGGCGCGGCCGCGGTCAAGGAGATGCTGGAGACCCTCGACCTGACGGTGGAGGGGACTCGGCTCCGCGAGGAGCTGCTCTCCACCAGTGGGCAGCGCAAGCAGAAGGCGATCAAGCGACTCCGGGTGGTGGAAGCCTTCCGATCCAGCGAGACCGCTCCCACCTGGATGGTCTTGGAGGTGCTCCCGGTGATTCCGCCCGAGCTGCGGCCGATGGTCCAACTGGACGGGGGACGCTTCGCCACCTCCGACCTCAACGACCTCTACCGGCGCGTCATCAACCGCAACAACCGGCTCAAGCGTCTGCTCGAGCTGGGCGCCCCCGAGATCATCGTCCGGAATGAGAAGCGGATGCTGCAGGAGGCGGTCGACGCCCTGATCGACAACGGGCGGCGGGGCCGGGCGATCACCGGAACCGGGAATCGCAAGCTCAAGTCTCTCAGCGACATGCTCAAAGGCAAGCAGGGCCGCTTTCGCCAGAACCTGCTCGGCAAGCGGGTTGACTACAGCGGCCGTTCGGTGATCGTGGTGGGCCCCGAGCTGAAGCTGAATCAGTGCGGCCTGCCCAAGCGGATGGCCCTCGAGTTGTTCAAGCCGTTCGTGATGCGGGAGCTGGTCGAGAAGGGCTTCACCCAGAACATCAAGAGCGCCAAGCGGATGGTGGAGCGGGCTCGCCCCGAGGTTTGGGACGTCCTCGACGAGGTGATCCAGGACCACCCCGTGCTCCTCAACCGTGCGCCCACGCTGCATCGACTGGGCATCCAGGCCTTCATGCCGGTCCTGGTGGAAGGGTCGGCGATTCAGATCCATCCCCTGGTGTGCACCGCCTTCAATGCCGACTTCGACGGCGACCAGATGGCGGTGCACGTGCCTCTCTTCAGCGGCGCCATCGCCGAGGCGAAGAACCTGATGATGTCCTCCAACAACATCCTCTCCGCCAGCGACGGCAACCCGGTCGTGGCCCCGACTCAGGACATGGTGCTCGGCTCCTACTGGCTGACCATGCTGCGGACTCCGCTCGAGGTCGACGACCCCCACAAGCTCCGCCGCTACAGCTCGCCCGAGGAGGTGCTCCTCGCCTATGACACCGGGGTGGTGGAGGCCCACGAGCCCATCCAGGTGCGGGTTCCGCGCCGGGTGCGGGAGTTCGTGCCCGGCGGCGAGGACTCCGAAGCGCCCGTCTCTCTGGTGACAACCCCGGGGCGGGTCATCTTCAACGAGGTGCTGCCCCTGGGGCTGGAGGTGCGGGAAGGAGCCGAGGGGAAGGCGATGGTCTTCCAGAATCAGGTCTTCGATCGCAAGGAGCTCCGGGCCTTGGTCGCCGACTGTTTCCGGCTCTACGGGAATCAGGTCACCGCTGGCATGGTCAACGACATCAAGCGACTTGGCTTCGACTACGCCACCAAGTCGGGGGTGACCCTCTCCGCGATGGACATCAAGACCCCTCCCGAGAAGGCGGGGCTGATCGCCGCCGCCGACAAGGCGGTGGACGAGGTGGGCATGCAGCATCGACGCGGCCTGATCACCGAGGACGAGCGCTACGCCAAGACCGTGGAGATCTGGACCCAGGCCACCGAGTCGGTGACCCAGGCGACCATGGCCCACTTCGATCCCCTGAGCTCGGTGCTGATGATGTCCCAGTCGGGGGCGCGCGGTACCTACCAGCAGATCCGCCAGCTGGCCGGGATGCGGGGACTGATGGCCGACCCCACGGGCCGGATCATCGATATGCCGATCAAAGCCAACTTCTCCGAGGGCCTGGAGGTTCTCGAGTACTTCATCTCCACCCACGGAGCCCGCAAGGGGCTGGCCGACACCGCCCTCCGGACCGCCGACTCAGGCTACCTGACCAGGCGCCTGGTCGACGTGGCCCAGGACGTGATCGTGCGCGAGGAGGACTGCGGCACCACGGGTGGAATCTGGCTCTCCGACCTGAGCGTCGAGGGCGAGCCCTTCATGGAGCGCCTCGCCGGACGAATCACCGCCGCCGACGTGGTCGATCCCGACGGCAAGCTCGTGCTGGGAGCGGGGGAGGAGATCACCGACTCGCTGGCGCGAAAGATCGCCGGGCTGGCGGTGCCCCGGGTCCGGGTGCGCAGCGTGCTCACCTGCGGGGCCAAGAGCGGCGTCTGCCGCTACTGCTACGGACGCAATCTAGCCACGGGAAGGCTGGTCGAGATCGGCGAGGCGGTGGGAGTCATCGCCGCCCAGTCGATCGGTGAGCCCGGCACTCAGCTGACCATGCGTACCTTCCACACGGGTGGGGTGGCTGGACTGGACATCACCCAGGGATTGCCCCGGGTAGAGGAACTCTTCGAGGCGCGCATCCCCAAGGGCAAGGCAATTCTGGCCGAGTCGGCGGGCCGGGTCGAGGTGATCAGAGGAGAGACCGGGCGCAAAGTTCGAGTGGTCAGTCACGAGGAGTTCGACGTCACCCATCCCATCGGGAAGGGCTTGGTCCTGGATGCAGCCGTGGTCGACGGGGCGGTGGTCAGCGAGGGACAGCTGCTCGCCCGCGGCACCAAGGAGGGACAGCTGGCGGTGGTGAATGCGCGCATTGGCGGGCGGGTCACCCACGCCAAGGTCGGCCGCGCCGGGGGCGAGGTCCGGGTGCGTGCTCTGGATGAGGAGGTCAAGGAGTATCCCATCCCCCACGGTGCCCAGATGCGGGTCGGCGATGACGACGAGGTCAAGGCCGGCGACGCGTTGACCGTGGGATCGATCAGCCCCCAGGAACTGCTGTACATCTCCGGGCGGGAGGCGGTTCAGGACTACCTGGTCCGGGAGGTGCAGCGCGTCTACCGCTCCCAGGGAGTGGACATCAACGACAAGCACATCGAAGTCATCGTGCGCCAGATGATGCGCAAGGTCCGGGTTGAGTCCGGAGGTGACACCGAGCTGCTTCCCGGCGAGATCATCTCGCAGTGGGAATACGACGAGGCCAACGCCCAGGTTCTGGCCGAGGGCGGCGAGCCGGCCATCGCTGCGACCGTGCTGCTGGGTCTGATCAAGGCGGCTCTGAATACCGCCAGCTGGCTCTCGGCCGCGTCCTTCCAGGAGACGACCAGGGTCCTCACCGAGGCGGCCATCTCGGGCAAGGTCGACCGACTCCGCGGGCTCAAGGAAAACGTGATCATCGGCAAGCTGATCCCAGCTGGAACCGGGCTCGACTACTACCGCAAGCTCCGCGAGGAGGCGGTCCGCTACCTGGAGGAGGGCAAGGCCCTGCCCGAAGGTGCGGTCCAGGAGGTGGGTGAGGGTTCAGACGAGTTCGAGGACGCCGAGGTGGTGCTGCCCGTCTTGGACCAGGTCAGCGACTGAGCGCGGGCCCCACGGGGCCCCGCTCAGGCCGCGGCTCGAGGCGGCGGGCCTCCCCTTGCCGGATTCCGGGTTGGCTTGCCGGCCGGAGGGCGCCGCCTCGGACCGGCGTCTCGGTCGGGTTCGACCCTGAGCGAAGCAATCCACCCGCCTGCCGCCCCTTCCGAGCGGCAGCTGGAGGCGCTGGGCCGGGCCCTGCGGCAGAATCCCCGGCTCGATGCCGTTCTCCAAGGGGCGCGCCAGCTGGAACTCCCGGACTGGTATCTGGCGGCCGGATGCATCGCCCAAACGGTGTGGAACCTCCTCTCCGGCAGGGCTCCCGACGCCGGCATCCGGGACTATGACCTCCCCTATTTCGACGCCGCCGACCTGAGCTGGGCGGCTGAGGACCGGGTCATTCGCGCCGCCCGCGACCAGTTCGCCGACCTGCCGGCGGTCGTCGAGGTGCGCAATCAGGCCCGGGTCCATCTTTGGTACCAGGCCCACTTCGGGGTCCCAGCTCCGCCCTACCCGTCGGTCGAGGCTGCGATATCCACATATCCCACCACGGCCACCAGTGTCGGGGTCCGCCTGGAGGCTCAAGGGTCTATCCGGGTTTTCGCTCCCTTCGGCCTCACCGATCTGTTCGGCATGGTCGTCCGGCCCAATTCGGTCCTGGCCCCGCGCATCGTGTACGAAGCCAAGGTCAGGCGGTATCTCCAGGAGTGGCCCGAGCTAACCGTTCTGCCCTGGCCCGACTCGGGGCCTGAGGCGGTCCTTGCCCCCCAATCGGGAGAAGCCTAGACCAGGCCCAGACAGCGGGGCCTAGGCTAGTCGCGGAGCTCGCGGGCGAGGGCGGAGAAGTTGTCCACGAAGCGCTGCGCGTCACCCTCCGAGTGCTGCACCGAGACTGTCCAGTTCTCCTCCGCTCCCGGGGCCATGAGCACGCCCCGGTTGGATTGGAAGAGCCACGACAAGTAGGCCATGGTCTTGTCGGTCTCCAAGTAGTCGCGGTAGTTGCGCACCCGTTGGGCGCGGTAGGTGAGGCCGCCGCGGGCACCCATGGTGATCGCATGGAAGGGCAGCTCGTGCTCGCTGATGACCTGGTCTAGCCCCCCCTGAAGCACCTCCCCCAAGGCGTCGAAGTGGGCGTAGGCCATGGGGGTGAGGATTTCGGTCAGCGTGACTCGGGAGGCTGCCATGGTGAGCGCGTTGCCGTTGAAGGTCCCCATCTGACTGACCCGACCATCGGAGATCAGAGCCATGATGTCCTCCCGGCCGCCGACCGCTCCGCAGGGAAGTCCGCCGCCGATCGCCTTGGCCAGGCAGACGATGTCCGGAGTCACTCCGAAGCGGTCGGTGGCGCCGCCCGGGGCCAGGGTGACACCGGTCTTGACCTCGTCGAAGACCAAGAGCGCCCCGTGCCGGTGGGCCAGCTCCCGGAGTCCGTCGAGGTATCCCGGTTCGGGGATGACGATTCCCACGTTCATCATGGCCGGCTCGACGATGATGCAGGCGATCTGACCGGGCCGGCGCTGGAACCCTGCTTCCGCGGCGGCCAGGTCGTTGAAGGGCACCACCGTGACCAGCTCGACCACCGAGTGGGGGATGCCCTCGCTCTGGGGGACGGCCTGGGGTGCGTCGGCGGGCCCCATCTTGTCCGGACTGGGCTCGACCGAGACCATCAGGGAGTCGTGGTGGCCATGGTAGGTCGCCTCGATTTTCATGACCCCCTCGCGGCCGGTGAAGGCGCGCGCGAGCCGGATCGCGTCCAGCGTGCTCTCGGTCCCGCTGTTGGTGAACCGCCACTGGGGCAGTCCGAAGCGCTGGGCCAGCTCCTCCGCCACCACCACGAACTCCTCGCCCGGCTGGGCAAAGTGAGAGCCTTGGCCGATCCGCTGAGTGACCGCGGCCACGATCTTGGGATGGGCGTGGCCGACCACGTTGACCCCGAAGCCGTTGTGGAAGTCGACGTAGTGATTACCGTCGGCGTCCCAAACCGAGCTGCCCAGTCCCCGGTCGATGAAGATCGGGAAGGGAGGACTGGCCTGGAAGGAGGAGGGCACCCCCCCCGGGCTGTGACGCTCGGCCCGGCGCATCAACGCGAGCGACTTGGGCCGGGCCGCCTTGAAGGCCGCCTCCTCCCGCTCGGTAAGCGCGGCGATCCGGGCGGGATCGACTGGTTTGGGCGCTGAGGACTGGGTCATGAGTGCCTCCGGTGGGCCTCGGGCGGTGCCTTCAGAAGTTGCTCCGATCTCCAGCTGAAGAGCGCTCTGAGGTTACTCCGCCTGGTAGCTCACGGTCGGGCGGTGGAAGTAATCAGTCTTGGCCAGCAGCCGGGCCAGGATCACGAGGGGGATCCCCAATCCGAAGGTGACGATGATCGGGATCGAGTACCCGATTCCGGACTGGATTATCACCTGGTAGGCGACCCAGAAGAGGAACAGTCCGCCTACGAAGGGCAGGATCCCGGCCAGGATCAGGTTGGTCGGTGACTTGAAGAGGATGTGCCGGTAGGCCCAGGCGCAGGCGAAGCCGGTGATCCCGTAGTAGAAGGCGACCAGGACCCCAATGTCGCCGATGAGGCCCCCAAAGGTGCCGCTGACGGTCGGGGAGAGGGTCGTCACCATGAGCCCGATTGCGGCCACCAGCGCCAGGACAAAGGTTCCCTGGGCCGGGGTGCGGAAGCGGGGGCTGATCGTGCCGAACAGCTTGGGCAGGACTCCGTCCCGCGCCATCGAGTAGGTGACCCGCGAGGCGGGCAACAGAGTGGTCTGGGTGGTCGCCACGGTGGAGCTGAGGATGGCCAGCAGCATCAGGTAGTTGAAAGGTGCCGGGGCCAGGCGCTGGGCGAAGAAGAAGAGGGCGTTGCCCCCTTGTTGGGTGATGGTGTGGGCGGGCAACAGGGTCTGCATCGAAGCGGCGTTGATGAGGAAGATCACCAGCAGGATGAACATGCTGAGGATTCCGGCGATCCCGGGGGTGCTTTCGCTCGCCTCCGACTCCTCGTTGAGATTGGCGGCGGTGTCCCATCCCCAGAAGAGGAATACCCCCAGCGCCGCCCCGGCGGCGAGCCCGGTGTATCCGCCCACCGAGCCAGGGCTGAACCAGGTCAGAGAGAACGCCCTCGACCCGGCGGGATGGAAGGCCAGGGCCCGGATCAGCCCGGTGATCGAGAAGGCGAGCACCACCAGGTACTCGATCAAGACCATGACCCACTGGAAGTTGGCGGTCAGCCGGATCCCATAGATCACCATGGCGCTGACCAAGATCAGCCAGGCGAGTCCGATCAGAGCCGTTAAGAGGGTGCTGGAGGCGGTCTTGCCACTGATCCAGCCGAACGACTCCAGCAGAGCCAGGGTGTTGGCCCCCGCCAGGGCGGGGGCGGCGATGCAGAAGAGGACGCTGGCCGCGGTCTGTACCCAACCGTTGAACCATCCGATGTAGGGGTTCATGGTCCGAGCCAGCCAGGCGTAGGAGGCGCCGCAGTCGGGATCCCGGCGGTTCATGAAGTAGTAGGCGAAGGCGATGAAGAGGACGGGGATGAAGCTGATCAGGATGATCGCCGGAGTCCCGAAGCCGACGGCGGCGACCAAGAGGAAGATGGTGGCCGCGATGCTGTAGGCGGGGGCCACGCTGGCAACCGCTATCGCGGTCGTGTCAAAAAGGCTGAGGGTGTTGCCGCGGAGCGTTGGCTCCTCGGCACGCACCCCTCGCTCAATCCCCCCCATCGGGGCGCTGGTGACGTCCACTGGCGGCCAACTTTAGTCGCCCTGGTGGGGACAGTCTATGTTGCTGACGGCCACAGTTCTCGAACTCCCGCTGTGCGCAGCGCACAAGTTCGCCCGGGTCGCTGACGACGGAAGTAGGATGGCCGCCAGATGAGGTTTCGCCGGGCTCGGCCGGAACTGCCGCCGTCTGGGCGGGAGGGGGCGCAGTGGCGATGACCACCTCGCCTCCGCTCTCTGGCGCCGAGTCGGCCAGCTTCTGGTTGGAGTCGGTGGGGCCGATCACCCCCCGACCGCGGTTGGACCGCGACCTCGAGGTCGATGTCGCAGTGGTCGGGGCCGGTTTCACCGGGCTCTGGACCGCCTACGAGCTCCAGCGCCGGGCCCCTGCCTTGCGGATCGCGCTCCTCGAGGCTGAGGTCGCCGGCTACGGCGCCTCGGGCCGAAACGGCAGCTGGTGCATCCCCGAGCTCAACGCCGGCCCCGAGGCGCTGGCCAGGCGCTTCGGCTGGGACCAGGCCGGCGCCGTGATGAGAGCCCTGGGCACGACTCTCGACGCGGTGGCGAGCGCCCTCGCCGAGGAGGAGGTCGAGGCTCAATTTGACCGGTCCGGGGTGATGCTGGTCGCCCGCGGCGGGTACCAGGTTCCCCTCCTCGAGCAACAACTCCGGAGCTACCAGATGGTGGGGATGGAGGACGGATACCGATGGCTCGAGCAGGGGGCCGCCCGCGACCTGCTCGACGTCGCGGGGATGGAGGCGGCTCTTTATTCGAGCAATGCGGCGACCCTCCATCCTGGGCGGGCGGTTCGGGGGCTCGCCAACGCAGTTGAGCGCCGGGGCGCGGTCATCTACGAGCGGACCAGGGCCTCCCGGTTCCGACCGGGCCAGCCCGCGCTGATTGAGACCGAGGGAGGCACCGTCAAGGCCAGGGTCGTGGTGTTGGGGCTCGAGGCCTACCTGGCCGAGCTGCCCCAGTTTCATCGCCGAGTACTTCCCCTCTACTCCTTGATCACGCTCACCGAGCCGCTCAGCGCCGAGCAGCTGGCAAGCGTGCACTGGTCGGATCGGATCTGCGTGGCCTCGATGCGGCTCTCGGTTGATTACCTGGCCCGAACCGAGGAAGGCCGGATTCTGGTGGGCGGCCGGGGTGCCCCCTACCAGTTCGGATCCCGGATCAGCGCCGCCAACGAGCACCATGCCCCCACCCACGCCGGACTGCAGAAGATGTTCGGGGAGTGGTTTCCCTCCCTGCGCGGCGTCCGCTTCACCCACTCCTGGGGAGGGGTACTGGGAATGCCTCGGGATTGGATCCCTCAGTTCGGCTTCGACCCGGCCCAGGGCATGGCTTTCGCCTACGGGTACACCGGCCACGGGGTCGCCACCGCCAACCTGGCCGGCCGCACCCTGGCCGACCTGATCACCGGCCGAGATACCGAGCTGACCCGGCTGCCCTTGGTCGGTCACCGCTCCCCGAGCTGGGAGATGGAGCCTCTGCGCTGGCTCGGGGTCCGCTACGTGCAGGCATCCCTTTCCCGGCTCGACCGCCGGGGCGAGCGCACCGGGAGGCCGCTGCCCGCCTGGGGGCTGGCGCGCCATCTGGCTGCTCATTGAATTCGGGTCGAGCTCGCCCTCTCGTGGCTACACTGGCGCCGGCACGGGGGCGGAGGTAAGGGATGAGAGCGTGCGACTGAGCCAGGCGCTCGACCTGGCGGTGCTGGATCAGGCGGAGCTGGTGGCCGGACTCGACGGGGTTGATCGAGAGCTTCGCTGGGCCCACGTGGTCGACATCCCCGATCCCCTGCCCTGGGTAAGTGCCGGCCAGCTGCTGCTCACCACCGGATTCGCCTGGCCGACCGCCTCCGAAGAGCAGCGCCAGCTGGTGGCCGAGCTGGGCGGGCGCGGGTTGGCCGGGGTCGCCCTGGCCGTTCCCAAGTACTTCGATCACTTCCCCAGCGCTGCCCGGGAGGCTGCCGACGCGGCCCGCCTGCCCCTGCTCGAGCTGCCCTGGGAGGTGGCCTTCTCGACCGTGACCCAGGCGGTCAACCGGGTGATCCTGGCCGAGCAGTACGAGGTAATCGAGCAGTCCACCAGGATCCACCGGGAACTGACCAAGGCGGCGGTGACCGCGGTCAGCCTGCAGGACCTGCTCGACACCCTGGGTCGGCTGATCGATCGTGAGATTGTCCTGGAGGATGTCGAAGGCCGGGTGCTGGCGGCCTGGCCCGGGGGCCGGGCCTCAGACCCGGTCCGGCGCGCAACCTTGGAACTGGGTCGGTCGCCGGCAGAGGTGATGGCGCAGCTGGACCGGCTTGGCCACCTCGACCGGATCAGGAGCAGCCCCTTCCCGGTTCGGATCCCGGCCGATCCGGAGATCCAGCTGCTGGGTAGAGTGGTCTGTCCGATCTGGCTGCGCGACGAGCTGGTGGGCATGGTCTGGATCGTGGAGGGCGACCAGGAGCTCAGTGAGCTGCACCTGCGGGCGGGCGAACATGCGGCGGTGGTGGCCGCTCTCCACATCGCCAATCAGCGGCAGTTGGCTTCCCTGGAGGTTCGCTTGGGCAGCACCTTCCTGGACGCGCTTCTGGAGGGGAAGTTCGACGCCACCGCTCACAACCTGGAGCGGGCCCGACTGGTCGGGTTCCTTCCCGAAGCCGCCTACCGGGTGGGCATCTTGATCTTCCAGACCCAGCTGCCCCTGAGCCGTGAGGGGGTGCTTCTGCGCGACCGGGCCGCGGAGCTGATGCGGCAGCGGCTGAGCCAGCTGGGTGAGATCCCGATCACCTCATCTCGGCTCAACCAGGTGGCTTTCCTGCTGGCAGAGAAGGTCGCGCCGGAGGCGGCTTGGGAAAAGCCCTCGGGCGCGGGGGCGGCCCTGGTGGTGGGCCGCGCTCAGCCGGGGGCGATCGGGGTTCGGCGCAGCTACCTAGAGGCGCTCTCGATCGCGAACCAGGTCCAGCCGGGACAGTTGCGCCGCTATGAGGAGATGCTGCTCTGGCGGGTCCTCAGCGGAGATGAGAGTGCCCGGCTGGCCTTCATCGACCAGCTGCTCGGCCCGGCCCAGCGAGCCAAGGGAGGGGCGACCCTGGTCACCAGCCTGCTGACCCTGGCCGAGCAGGGGTTCCACCGCCGCCGGGCCGCCGCGGTGCTCCACGTCCACCCCAACACCCTGCGCTACCGGCTGGAGCGAGCGGGCGATCTGCTCCATCTCGACCTGGCTGATCCCGAGGTCCGGTTTCAGCTCCAGCTGGCGATGAACCTGATGTCCGTTGCGCACAAACCGGCGCCCGATTTCTGAGGCTGGGGCACCTAGCCGAGGTTGTCCGCGGAGCCTAAGGTCACCCTATGGAGGCGCCGCCGGCCTGGGCCGAATCAGCTGAGCTGCGAGAGATCCAGCAGCGGGCGCTGCCCCGGGGCCTGAGTCCGGCGCTGGATTTCGTGGTCGACCGGGCCGCCGGTTCCCTGGTCTGGAGCTCTGAGGGGGAGGAGTTCATCGACTTCGTCGGCGGCATCGGAGTGCTGAACGTAGGCCACGGCCACCCCGAAGTGTTGGCCGCCGCCCACCGCCAGATTGACCGGCTGGTCCACGTCTCCGCCCAGGTCGCCCTCTACGAGCCCTACCTGAGGCTGGCCGACCGGCTCTGCCAGCTGGCCCCGGGCGATTTCCCCAAGAAGGCGATCCTGTTCAGCACTGGGGCCGAGGCGGTCGAGAATACGGTCAAGATCGCCCGGTCGCACAGTGGCCGGCCCGGGATCGTGGCCTTCAGCCAGGCCTTCCACGGGCGCACCCTGTTGGGGATGAGCCTGACCGACGCGGTCAAGCCCTACAAGGAGGGGTTCGGACCCTTCGCTCCGGATGTCTATCGATCCCCCTTCCCCTACCAGTACTGGGGCTGGGACGCGGCCCGAGCGCTGAGCGCCCTCGAGGATTCCCTCCGCACCAGCTGGCCCCCGGACCGGATGGCCGCCTTCCTGATCGAGCCGGTTCTGGGCGAGGGCGGCTTCGTCCCGGCCCCGCCCGAGTTCCTCCAGGGACTGCGCCGGCTGGCCGACCGCCGCGGCATGCTGCTGATCGCGGATGAGGTCCAGAGCGGGATCGGCCGCACCGGGCGACTTTTCGCGATCGAACACAGCGGGGTGGCCCCCGACCTGGTGGCGAGCGCCAAGAGTCTGGGGGGTGGCTTCCCTATTGCCGCCGTGGTCGGCCGGGCGGAGGTCATGGATGGTCCCACCCCGGGTCAGCTGGGGAGCACGTTCGGCGGTAACCCGGTCGCCTGCGCGGCGGCGCTCGCCGTCTTGGACTTGGTCGAGAGCGAGGGGCTGCTGGGCCGGGCCCAGCAGCTGGGATCGATCCTGGAAGAGCGGATGGGGGAGTGGCAACGCCGCTACCCCTTGGTCGGTGATGTCCGGGTGCTGGGGGCCATGGCCGGGCTGGAGCTGGTCTCCGACCGCCTGACCCGGGAGCCTGCCACGGGGGCCACGGAGCGGATCGTGGCTGGCTGCCGCCAGCGGGGTTTGCTCCTCCTGCGGGCCGGACCGCACCACAACGTGATCCGCACTCTGATGCCACTGAACATACCCGAGCAGCTCCTGCTCCAGGGGCTCGACACCCTGGAGCAGGAGCTGGCGCAGGCGAGCGGGGCCAGGGACTAGAGTCAGCCGGAGGCCGGCCCCGTGGCCGCCCCACAGGAGGGAGTGTGCGATGGCGGCAGTCCTGGACCGCAGCAAGATTTTCATCGGCGGCGAGTGGGTGGAAAGCTCCGGAGCCGAAATCGAAGATGTATTCAACCCGGCCACCGGTGAGGTCATCGCCCACGCCGCCAAGGGCAGTTCGGAGGACGTCGAGCGGGCAGTGGTGGCCGCCCGCCGGGCGTTCGACGGGGGTTGGGGGGAAGCCACCCCACGCGCGCGCAGTGAGGCGCTGCTGCGCCTGGCCGACCGCCTAGAGGACCACGGCGCCGAGATCGCTCAACTCGAGTCGGCCAACGTGGGCAAGCCCATCTCCCTGGTCGTGAACGAGGAGGTCCCGCCGATGGTGGACGCCCTGCGCTTCTTCGCCGGGGCGGCCCGCTGCCTGGAGGGGAAGGCCGCGGGTGAGTACGCCAGCGGCTTCACGAGCGTTATCCGGCGCGAGCCCATCGGCGTAGTCGGGTCGATCGCCCCCTGGAACTACCCCCTGATGATGGCGATCTGGAAGATCGGCCCGGCTCTGGCGGCGGGCAACACCGTGGTCCTCAAGCCCTCGGAATGGACGCCGCTCTCGGCGCTTCTGCTGGCGGAGCTGGCGGCCGACATTCTGCCTCCCGGAGTCCTCAACGTCATCACCGGGGACGGCGAGCCGGTGGGAGCGGGCATCGTCCGCCATCCCGGCGTGGGCATGGTCTCCCTGACCGGCGACGTCGCGACGGGGAAGGCGGTTGCCCGGGCTGCCTCGGAGACCCTGAAGAAGGTCCATCTGGAGCTGGGCGGGAAGGCCCCGGTTGTGGTCTTCGACGACGCCGACATCGACGCCGTGGTCGAGGGGATCAAGGTGGGCGGGTACTTCAACTCGGGTCAGGATTGCACCGCCGCCGCCCGGGTGCTGGTCTCCGATCACCTCCACGACCGCCTCCTCTCCGAGCTGGTCCCGGCGGTGGAGTCGCTCACCCTGGGCGACCCCCAGGACGAGTCGACTGAGATGGGCCCGGTGGTTTCCCAGGAGCAGCTCGACCGGGTCTCGGGGTTCGTCGACCGGGCCCGCCAGGAGGGGGCCAGCATCGCCACCGGCGGGGCCCGGATCGATCGGCCCGGATTCTGGTACCGGCCGACCGTCGTGCTGCCCACAGGGCAGCGCTCGGAGATCATCCAGCGCGAAGTGTTCGGTCCGGTCGTGACAGTGCAGTCCTTCTCGGACGAGGATCAGGCGGTGGCCTGGGCCAACGACGTCGACTACGGGCTGGCAGCCTCCATCTGGACCAGGGACGTGAGTCGGGCCCTGCGGGTCTCGCGCCGGCTCCACTTCGGCACCGTCTGGGTCAACACTCACATCCTCTTGGTCAACGAGATGCCGCACGGGGGCTTCAAGCAGAGTGGCTACGGCAAGGACCTGTCGATGTACTCGCTGGAGGAGTACACCCTGGTCAAGCATGTGATGTTCTCGCTCGCCTAGCCGCCCGATCTTCCCGGGCCGGGTCTGGACCGAGCGGCGCCGGGGCCAGTCCCGGGGTGCGGCTGAGAACGGCTCAAGTTTGACAGTACCCGCCTGCGGCGATAGACTAAGCGTCCGCGCCTCCGGAGGGGCGTCAGCTTGTCCGCGCTTGGTCGTCGCCCCGGAACGGCCAATGTTCCCCATAGGTCAAATTCAACTTGCCCACCATCCAGCAGCTGGTCCGCAAAGGTCGCCGGTCGGTGATCAAGAAGACCAAGTCGCCCGCCCTCAAGGGATCGCCGCAAAGGCGCGGGGTGTGCGTGCGCGTATTCACCACCACCCCGAAGAAGCCCAACTCGGCGCTCCGCAAGGTGGCTCGGGTGCGGCTGACCACCAAGACGGAGGTCACCGCCTACATCCCGGGGATCGGTCACAACCTGCAGGAGCACTCGGTGGTGCTGGTCCGGGGCGGCAAGGTAAAAGATCTGCCGGGAGTTCGATACCACATCGTGCGGGGAGCCCTGGACACGGCCGGGACCAAGGCCCGGAAGCAGGCGCGCAGCAAGTACGGGGCCAAGCGCGAGAAGCCGGCTCGGGCTTCCTGAGATGCCCCGTCGGCAGCGGATCTCCCGCCGTGTCATCGTCGCCGACCCCCAGTTCCACAGTGAGGGTCTGGCCAAGTTCATCAACTCGGTGATGCTCAATGGCAAGCGCTCGACCGCCGAGCACATCGTCTACGACGCCTTGGGGCGGATCTCCAAGAGCCAGCGCCGGGAGCCGCTCGAGGTCTTCGACCAGGCCATGCGCAACGCCACCCCGATCATCGAGGTCAAGCCCAAGCGGGTCGGCGGCGCCACCTATCAGGTCCCGGTCGAGATCCGCCACGACCGGCGCCTAGCCCTGGCTCGACGCTGGATCATCCGTGGAGCTCGGGCCCGGCACGGACGGAGCATGGCTGACAAGCTGGCCGCCGAGCTGATGGATGCCAGCAACGGCATGGGGCAGGCGGTCAAGCGCAAGGACGACACCCACAAGATGGCCGAGTCGAACAAGGCCTTCTCCCACTTCCGCTACTGATGGGAACCCAGATGTCAGTAGCGCCCAGCGGCGCTGGCGCCAAGGGCCGGCGGGTTCCCCTAAGCCACGTCCGCAACATCGGGATCATGGCTCACATCGACGCCGGCAAGACGACCACCACCGAGCGGGTCCTTTTCTACACCGGTCGGATCCACAAGATGGGTGAGGTCCACGACGGCGCCGCCACCATGGACTGGATGGTCCAGGAGCAGGAGCGCGGGATCACCATCACGTCGGCGGCGACGGCGGCGGAGTGGCAGGGCCACCAGATCAACATCATCGACACCCCCGGCCATGTCGACTTCACCGCCGAGGTGGAGCGCAGCCTGCGGGTGTTGGACGGCGCGATCGCGGTCTTCGACGCCGTCAGTGGGGTCGAGCCCCAATCCGAGACGGTGTGGCGCCAGGCCGACCGCTACGACGTGCCCCGGATCTGCTTCATCAACAAGATGGACCGGATTGGCGCCGATTTCGACGCCGCGGTGGCCTCGATCAAAGATCGGTTGGGCGCCCGCGCCATCCCCGTCCAGCTGCCGATCGGGGCCGAGGACGGCTTCCGGGGGGTGTACGACCTGATCCGGGAGCAGGCAACCGTCTACACGGACGACCTCGGCACCTCGGTGACCAACCCGGAGATGCCGGAGGAGATGGCCGCCGCGGTCAAGGCCGCCCGCCTGGAGCTGGTCGAGGTCGCCGCCGAGTTCGATGACGAGCTGATGCAGGCGTATCTCGACGACCGCCCGATCGACCCCGGACAGCTCAGCCGGGCGTTGCGCAAGGGCACGGTGGTCGCCGAGATCTTCCCGGTCTTCTGTGGGGCGGCCCTGCGCAACCGGGGAGTGCAGCCGCTCCTGGACGGGGTTGTCGAGTTCCTTCCCAGTCCGCTGGACCGGCCCCCGATCACCGGGCACGACCTCAAGAGTGGTGAGGAGCTGGTCCGGGAGGCCTCCGACGAGGCACCCTTCTCCGGGTTGGCCTTCAAGATCATGACCGACCCTTACGTGGGCAAGCTCACCTTCTTCCGGGTCTACAGCGGAACCCTCAAGTCGGGCAGCTATGTCTACAACGCCAGCAAGGGCGAGAAGGAGCGCGTCGGCCGGATCCTCAAGATGCACGCCAACCGCCGCGAGGAGATCGAGCAGGTGCTGGCCGGCGACATCGCGGCCGCCATCGGGCTCCGGCACACCTCGACCGGGGACACCTTGAGCGACGAGGGCCATCCGATCGTGCTGGAGTCGATCACCTTCTCAGAGCCGGTGATCTCGGTGGCAATCGAACCGAAGACCAAGGCCGACCAGGACAAGCTCGGGATCGCTCTCCAGAAGCTGGCCGAGGAGGACCCCACCTTCCAGGTCCGGACCGACACCGAGACCGGCCAGAACCTGATCTCGGGGATGGGAGAGCTCCATCTCGAGGTGATCGTCGACCGGCTGCTCCGTGAGTTCAAGGTGGACGCCAATGTGGGCAAGCCGCAGGTCGCCTACCGAGAGACCCTCCGCAAGGAGGCGAAGGGGACCGGGCGCTTCGTCCGCCAGACCGGAGGTCACGGCCAGTACGGTCACTGCGAGCTCCTGGTCGGTCCCAACGAGACCGGCAAGGGGTTCGAGTTCATCAACAAGATCGTGGGTGGGACGATCCCCCGCGAGTACATCTCGCCGATCGAGAAGGGCTGCATCGACGCCCTCCAGTCGGGGGTGGTGGCGGGCTATCCGGTGGTGGACGTCAAGGTGACCCTCTACGACGGCTCATACCACGACGTCGACTCCTCCGAGCAGGCTTTCCAGATCGCCGGCTCGATCGGGATGAAGGACGGCATGCGCAAGGCTTCGCCGGTGCTGCTCGAACCGATCATGAAAGTGGACGTCACGGTGCCCGAGGCCAACCTGGGCGATATCATCGGGGACCTCGCCGCCCGGCGGGGCCACACCCTGGGCATGGAGAGTCGGCGCGGCATGCAGATCGTGCACGCCGAAGTGCCCTTGGGAAACATGTTCGGCTACGCGACCCAATTGCGGAGCATGACCCAGGGTCGCGCCAGCTACACCATGGAATTCGACCACTACCAGGATTTGCCGCAGAACCTGGCCGAAGAGATCACGGCCAAGCGCAAGAGTTGAATCAACCTCGCAGCGGTGCAGAGCGCCAAACGCTAAGGGCAGGAAAGAATGGGTAAGAAGAAGTACGACTCGA
This sequence comes from Candidatus Dormiibacterota bacterium, assembly GCA_035534755.1. Lineage (GTDB taxonomy): Bacteria > Chloroflexota > Dormibacteria > Aeolococcales > Bog-877 > Bog-877. The sequence continues at coordinate 101,185 of DATLRH010000024.1, read as the reverse complement.
CCAAGCCGCATATCAACGTCGGGACCATCGGCCACATTGACCATGGCAAGACGACCTTGACGGCGGCCATCACCAAGGTCCTGGCGGCGGACGGTCTAGCTGACTTCCGCGCCTTCGAGAGCATCGACAACGCTCCCGAGGAGAAGGCGCGGGGAATAACCATCGCCGCCTCCCACGTCGAGTACGAGACCGCAACCCGGCACTACGCCCACGTGGACTGCCCCGGTCATGCCGACTACATCAAGAACATGATCACCGGAGCCGCCCAGATGGATGGCGCGATCCTGGTGGTCGCGGCCACCGACGGCCCGATGCCCCAGACCCGGGAGCACATCCTGCTGGCTCGCCAGGTGGGCGTGCCCTACATCGTGGTCGCGCTCAACAAGGTCGACATGGTCGACGACGAGGAGCTGCTCGAGCTGGTTGAGCTCGAGGTCCGCGAGCTTCTCAGCAAGAACGACTTCCCCGGCGACGATGTTCCGGTGATCCGGGTCTCTGCCCTCAAGGCGCTCGAGGGAGACCCCGAAGCGGTGACCCAAATCCGCCAGCTGATGGAGGCGGTCGACACCTACATCCCAGTACCGGAGCGCCCCATTGAGCAGCCGTTCATGATGCCCGTCGAGGATGTGTTCTCGATCGAGGGCCGGGGCACCGTGGTCACCGGCCGGATCGAGCGCGGGCTGGTCAAGGTCAACGACACCGTCGAGATCGTGGGCATCAAGGACACCACCAAGACGGTCGTGACCGGGGTCGAGATGTTCCACAAGCTGCTCGATCAGGGCGAGGCGGGGATGAACTGCGGCTGCCTGCTCCGAGGGGTCAAGCGCGAAGATGTCGAGCGAGGCCAGGTGCTGGCCAAGCCCGGCTCCATCAAGCCCCACACTGAGTTCGACGCCCAGGTCTACGTGCTGGGCAATGACGAGGGCGGCCGGCACACCCCCTTCTTCAGCAACTACCGGCCCCAGTTCTACATCCGCACCACCGACGTCACCGGCCAGGTCTCGCTGCCTGAGGGTCGTGAGCTGGTAATGCCCGGCGACAACGTTGAGCTCAAGGTCTCACTGATCAACCCGGTCGCGGTGGAGGAGGGCATGCGCTTCGCCATCCGCGAGGGGGGTCGGACGGTGGGCGCCGGCGTCGTCACCAAGATCGACAAGTAAGCCGACCCAGCAGGAGCCCCAAGGCAAAGAATGGCGCAGCGCATCCGGATCCGGCTCAAGGCCTATGACCATCGCGTCCTGGATCAGGCTGCGGCTCGAATCGTCGAGACCGCGACCCGCAACCAGGCGCGGGTGGTGGGTCCGGTGCCGATGCCCACCGAGATCAACAAGTACACGGTGATCCGGGGCCCATTCATCGACAAGGACTCCCGCGAGCAGTTCGAAATGCGCACCCACAAGCGAATCGTGGATATCCTCGATCCCAACCCCAAGGTGGTCGACGCCTTGATGCACCTCAACCTGCCCAGCGGCGTCAATATCGAGATCAAGCTCTGATGGCCCGCTCCCTGCTGGCCCGCAAGGTCGGGATGACCCAGCTCTTCGGCGAGGACGGTCGCTGTTTCGGCGTCACCGTGCTGGAGGCCGGCCCCTGCCCGGTGGTCCAAATCAAGGATCTCGCCAAGGACGGCTACCAGGCAGCCCAGATCGGCTTTGCCCCGGAACGCAAGAGAGTCTCCAAGCCGGTCCGGGGCCACTTCGAGGCTGCCGACCTGGCTCCCCACCGGCACACTGCCGAGGTCAAGGGACTGGGTGAGGTGAGCGTCGGCCAGGTGCTCACGGTGGAAGGATTCGAAGCCGGCGCCCTGATTGACGTTCGGGGAGTAAGCAAGGGAAAGGGCTTCGCCGGGCAGCACAAGCGGCACAATTTCGGCCGCGGTCCGGTCACCCACGGCAGTCACAACATTCGCCAGGCGGGCTCGGTGGGCTCCGTCGATGCGGCCCGGACCTGGCGGGGACTGAAGATGGCCGGCCACATGGGTTCGGCCCGGACCACGGTCCAGCGTCTAGAGCTCCTGCGGGTCGACCTGGAGCGCAACCTGCTGCTGGTCAAAGGCGCCGTGCCGGGTGCCAAGAACGGAGTCCTGCTGGTCACCGAGTCACGCTCCCGGATCCGCAAGGTACGAGGGCAGCACTGATGCCGAGCGCCGTCCTCCGCGGACCGGAAGGGGGCAAGACGGGAACCGTCGAGCTGCCTGAGGGTGCCTTCGGCGGGGACGTCCACCGGGCGGTGCTGCACCAGGCGCTCTTGCGCCAGCTGGCCGGCGCCCGGCAGGGGACCCATGACACCAAGACCCGGGGTGAGGTCAGTGGCGGCGGCCGCAAGCCCTACCGCCAGAAGGGAACGGGGCGGGCCCGACAGGGCTCGATCCGGGCGCCCCAGTGGCGGGGCGGAGGGACCATCTTCGGACCCACCCCGCATGGCTATCGGCAGGCCATGCCCCGCAAGCAGCGCCGGCTCGCCCTACGCTCGGCACTGGCCGCGCGGGCGGCCGACGGAGCCATCCAGGTGGTCAAGCAGCTCGACTACGAAGCGCCCAAGACCTCCCGATTGGCCACCTTCCTGGACAAGGTCGAAGCTGGGCGGCGGGTTCTGCTGGTGCTCGACGAACGCCACGAGAATGTCGAGCTCTCGGCCCGAAACATTCCTCAACTCAAGGTGGTCCTGGCCAGCAACCTCAGCGTCCGGGATCTGCTCACCGCCGAGACCGTCGTCTTCACCAAGGCGGCCCTGGACGCGGTCGGGGAGCATCTCGCATGAGAGATCCCTCGCTGCTCCTGATCCGGCCCGTGATCAGCGAGAAGTCCTACGCCGGAATGGCCCAGCAGCGCTACGTCTTCCGGGTCGCCAGTGACGCCAACAAGCTGGAGATCAAGGCCGCGGTGGAGTCCGCCTTCAAGGTCAAGACGGTCGCCGTCAACGTCATGACGATCAAGGGCAAGACCCGCACCCGGATGCGTCGGGGTGGGCGGATCGTGGGTCGGAGTCGCGACTGGAAAAAGGCGATAGTCACCCTCAAGGCAGGTGAGACCATCGCCAACCTCTTCGAGGGGGTCTGAGATGCCAGTGAAGCGCTACCGGCCCACTTCGGCCGGGCGCCGATTCATGAGCGTGAGCTCATTCGAGGGCGTGGTCAAGGTCAAGCCCGAGCGCGGGCTCACGGTCTCGTTGAAGAAGCACTCCGGGCGCAACGCCACCGGAAAGATCACGGTCCGGCACCGCGGCGGAGGGCACCGGCGCATCTACCGGGTGATCGACTTCCGCCGCGACAAGTTCGAGGTGCCGGGCACGGTGGCGACCATCGAGTATGACCCCAACCGGAGCGCCCGGATCGCCCTCATCCACTACCGGGATGGCGAGAAACGGTACATCCTCGCTCCCGAGGGCTTGGCGGTCGCCGACCAGATCATGGCCGGCGAGAAGAGCGACATCAAACCGGGCAACTCCCTGCCCTTGACCAGGATTCCCCTGGGCACCACCGTCCACAACATTGAGGTCCAGCTGGGCAAGGGCGGTCAGCTGGTCCGCAGCGCCGGAGTTGGAGCCCAGCTGGTGGCTCGAGAGGGCCGCTACGCCCAGCTGCGGATGCCCTCGGGTGAGGTGCGACTGATCGACGTGCGCTGTAGCGCGACGATTGGTCAGGTAGGCAACTCCGACCACTCCAACGAGACCTGGGGCAAGGCGGGCAAGACCCGCTGGCGCGGCTTCCGGCCCTCGGTCAGGGGGTCGACGATGAACCCCTTCGATCACCCCCATGGGGGTGGCGAGGGCCGCTCCGGGCCGGGTGGGCACCCTCAGACGCCCTGGGGCAAGCCGGCGCTCGGCCACCGCACCCGCAACAACAAGGCCACGGACCGGATGATCGTGCGCCGGAGAAAGAAGTAGCCGATGAGTAGGTCAGTCAAGAAAGGCCCGTTCTGCGACGCACCGCTGCTGAAGAAGGTGCTGGAGATGAACCGAGCCAAAGAGAAGCGGGTCATCCGCACCTGGTCGCGGCGGAGTGACATCTTTCCCGAGATGCTGGGCCACACGATCGCGGTTCACGACGGCCGCAAGCATGTGCCGGTTTTCGTCAGCGAGGCGATGGTGGGCCACAAGCTGGGCGAGTTCGTGCCCACCCGCAAGTTCCGGACTCACGGCCACCACACCGAGCGCAGCTCGTCGTTGAAATAGGACTGGAGAGAACACTCGATGCAGGTACAGGCGACCGCCAAGTGGGTCCGGGTGCCCCCGCGCAAGGCCCGGCTGGTGGCCAATGTGGTTGAAGGAATGCCGGTGGGCGACGCCCTCACGGCACTTTCCTTCATGACCCAGTCCGCCGCCGAGGACGTGGCCAAGGTGGTCCGGTCGGCTGCCGCCAATGCCGAGAACAACTTCAGCCTGGAGCGGGACCGTCTCCAGCTGCTCCGGATTGAGGTCGATGGAGGGCCAACGATCAAGCGCTTCCGGCCCCGGGCCCGGGGCGCGTCGTTCTCGATCTTCAAGCGGACCTGCCATCTCAAGGCGGTGCTCGACGACAGCCTGGAGCGACCGACGCGCGCTCGGGGCCGGACCCGACCCGTACGCGCCGCCAGCCAGCCGGCGCCGGCTGAAGAAGAGGAGGAGTAGGCAAGGGCATGGGACAAAAGGTCCACCCGAACGGATTCCGCCTTGGCGTCTATCGCAATTGGGATGCGCGCTGGTTCGCCAGCGGGCCCGAGTACACCAAGCTGCTTCAGGAAGATCTGGCCATGCGCCAGCTGATCGCGAGCCGGCTGAAGAACGCCAGCGTGGCCCGGATCGAGACTGAGCGCTCGGCGAACCAGCTGACCGTGATCATCCACACCGCCAAACCGGGAATCGTGATCGGGCGCAGCGGCGCCTCGGTCGACGCCCTGCGGGACAACCTGGAGCGGATCTCCGGCAAGAAGGTGCGGGTCACCATCCAGGAGATCAAGACGCCCGAGCTGGACGCCCAGCTGCTGGCCGAGAACGTGGCCAACCAGTTGGAGAAGCGAATCGCCTTTCGGCGGGCGGTAAAGCAGTCGGTGATGCGCTCGATGCGGGCCGGGGCCAAGGGGGTCCGGATCCAGGTCTCGGGCCGGCTTGGGGGAGGGGACATGAGCCGGCGGGAGTGGGACCGCGACGGTCGGGTCCCGCTCCACACATTGCGCGCCGACATTGACTTTGGGCAGGCCGAGGCCAAGACCACTTTCGGACAGATTGGGGTCAGCGCCTGGATCTATCGAGGCGACTTCACCGAACCCCAGGTGGCGGTGACGCCCCCTCCCGAGTCAACCGGCGAGGTCCCGACGAGCCCCGCCCCCATCCCGGCTCCGGTGATGGCCGAAGCGTCCCCGGTGGCCCCCAGCGAGGCACCGGCCCCGACTGCGGCGTCCGCCGAGATGGTCTCGGAGGGGTCTCCTGCGGCTCCCACCCATGGGGTGCCGGCCGCGGCGAAACCGCGAGCACGCGCCCAGGCGACGGCGACCGCCGCCCCCGCCAAGGCCGCTAAGCCGAAGGCCGAGAAGGCAGTTCCAGCCCCGAAGGCGGTGGCAGCCAAGCGAACTGCCGCCGCGACCCCGAAGGCGGCTCCGCAACCGAAGGTGGCGGCCGCGGCCAAGAAGGCGTCGGCCCCGCCCAAGGCGACCTCCGCGGTCAAGAAGGCGTCGGCCTCGCCCAAGGCGCCCCCCGCGGTCAAGAAGGCGTCAGCCCCGCCCAAGGCGGCACCTACGCGCCAGAGCGTGACCAAGCCCGCGGAGGCCGAGTGAGATGCTGATCCCCCGCCGGCCCCGCCATCGCAAGCAGCACCGGGGTCGGATGACCGGCGCCGCCTATCGGGGCTCGACCCTGGCCTTCGGGCCCTTTGGGCTGCAGGCCCTGGAGCCGTGCTGGATGACCAACCGCCAGATCGAGGCTGCCCGCCGGGCCATGACCCGGCACGTCCGTCGAGGCGGTAAGATCTGGATCCGCGTTTTTCCGGATAAGCCGATCACGAAGAAGCCCGCCGAGACCCGGATGGGTTCCGGCAAGGGGAATCCCGAGGGCTGGGTGAGCGTGGTCCTACCGGGACGGATCCTGTTTGAGATGGATGGTGTGGGCTTGGATACCGCGAAGGAGGCGATGCGACTGGCGGCTCACAAGCTGCCCGTGAAAACACGCTTTGTCGCCCGCGAAGATGCCGGCACCTCGGAAGGAAGCGAATGACCAAGCAGACCCTGGATGTCCAGCAGCTGCGGGACCTCGATGACCTGGGCCTGGTCGAGGCGCTTCGTGACCGGCGCCAGGAGCTCCTCCAGCTTCGACTGCAGCGCGCCACCGGTCAGCTTGAGCAGCATCGGCGGATCCGCGAGGTACGCCGGGGCATCGCTCGAGTGCATACCTTGATCCGGGCTCGCGAGATCGAGGACCTGGCGGGAGAGCCGGGATGACCGAGACAGATCCGGTGCTGCGGGAACGCCGCAAGGTCCGGGTGGGGATGGTGGTCAGCGACAAGATGGAGAAGACCGTGGTGGTGGAGGTCGAGGACCTGCGCGCCCACGCTCTCTACCGCAAGGTCCTTCGCCGCAGTCACCGCTTTCAGGCCCACGACGAAGCCAATCAGTGTCACACCGGAGATCGGGTTCGGATCATGGAAACCCGACCGATCAGCCGAACCAAGCGGTGGCGGGTCCTCGAGATAGTGGAGAGGGCCAGGTAGTCAGTGATCCAGCAGGAGACCGTGCTCAAGGTGGCAGACAACAGCGGAGCCAGAGAGATTCTCTGTATTAGGGTGATGGGCGGCTCCGCGCGCCGCTATGCCTCGCTGGGCGATGTCATCGTCGCCGCGGTCAAGGTCGCGCAGCCCAATTCCGGGGTGAAGAAGGGCGACGTGGTCAAGGCGGTGGTGGTCCGCACTGCCAAGGAGTGTCGGCGGCCGGATGGCACCCGGATCCGCTTCGACGACAACGCCGCGGTGCTGATCAACCCCCAGAACAATCCCCGCGGCACCAGGATCTTCGGGCCGGTGGCGCGGGAGCTGCGAGAGCGCAACTTCATGAAGATCGTCTCGCTCGCCCCGGAGGTGATCTGACCATGCGCCGGAATCGACGGCAGCCACTCCCCCACGTGCGGGCCCTGGACATCCGCTCGGGCGACACCGTGGTCGTCATCGCGGGCGGCGAGCGCGGCAAGCGGGGGGTGGTCGAGCGCACCCTCTCCGCCGAGCAGCGCATCGTGGTCACTGGGGTGAACATCCGCAAGCGCCATCAGCGGGCGGGGGCGCGGCGGGGCGGGACGACGGCCATGCAGGGCGGGGTCGTCGACTTTCCCGCGCCCCTGCATTACAGCAACGTGCAGCTCATCTGCCTCAACTGCGACCAGCCGACCCGGCTCGGGCGGCGCCTCGAAGGGGACCACTTTGTGGCCTACTGCAAGCGCTGCGACAAGGCCTATCTGAGGCCACCCCGGGCATGAGCGCAGCTGTCGCGGCGGCGCCCCGCATGCTGGAGAACTACCGCGAGACGGTGATCCCCGGACTGGTTGCCGAGTTTGGCTACCTCAACGTCATGCAGGTTCCCAAGCTGGAGAAGGTGGTCGTCAACATTGGCATCGGCGAGGCCAGCCAGAACGCCAAGGCGTTGGACGCTGCCACCAACGACCTCCGGATCATCACCGGCCAGCAGCCCTCGATCCGCAAGGCCCGGAAGTCGGTCGCCGCGTTCAAGCTTCGCGAGGGGATGCCGGTCGGACTGAAGGTCACCGTGCGGGGTGTCCGGATGTACGAGTTCGTCGACCGCCTGTTGAGCGTGGCACTGCCTCGGATCCGCGACTTTCGCGGGGTGGTGGCCCGCTTCGACGGGCACGGGAACCTCACCTTGGGACTGCCTGAGCAGCTGATCTTCCCGGAGATCGACTACGACAAGATCGACAAGCTGCGGGGAATGGAGATCACCATCGTGACCACCGCCAAGACGGATGCCGAGGGGCGCAGCCTGCTGGCCGCGCTCGGCATGCCGTTCCGGCGCTGAGGAGGTCGGCCCATGGCCAAAACGTCGAAGATCATGGCCAGTCGGCGGGCTCCCCGCTTTCCGGTCCAGGCCCGCAGCCGTTGCAATCTCTGCGGTCGCCCGCGGGGATACATGCGGAAATTTGGGCTCTGCCGAATCTGCTTTAGAATCCGTGCCTCCCAGGGACAGATTCCTGGGATCCGCAAGTCGAGTTGGTAAAGAGGAAATGCTGAGCGATCCCATCGCCGACATGCTGACCCGGGTCCGCAACGCCAACCTGGCGGGCCACGACCGGGTGGGAATGCCGGCCAGCAAGGTCAAGGCGGAGATTGCCCGCGTCCTTCAGGCCGAGGGCTACATCGAGGGATTCGGCCTCGAGGAAGTGGGCGGTCACCCTCAACTGTGGCTCGACTTCAAGCGCCGCACGGCCCAGGGACGCCCGCTCACCGGTCTGCGCCGGGTCAGCCGGCCCGGGCTGCGCGTCTACCGGGGCAGCCAGGCGATCCCCCGGGTCTTCGGCGGCCTGGGCGTGTCGGTGGTCTCCACCTCGAAGGGGATCATGACTGGCCGGGAGGCTCGGCGGCAGCACCTGGGCGGCGAAGTCCTGGCCGAGGTCTGGTAGGCCACCATGTCGCGAATTGGAAGGGCTCCGATCCCCATCCCGGCGGGAGTCACCGTCACCGTGCTCGGCAACCTGGTCTCAGTAGCCGGTCCGCTCGGCGCCTTGAGCCAGGACCTCCCTGCGGTGATCACGGTCCGCCAAGAGGATGGGCAGGTTCTGGTCGAGCGCCCCACCGACTCCGCCCCCCATCGCTCCCTTCACGGCCTGACCCGGACCTTGATCGCCAACATGGTGACTGGGGTGACCACCGGCTATCGCAAGGAGCTGGAACTCCAGGGGGTGGGCTATCGGGCCTCGCTTCAGGGCGGCGATCTCCAGTTGGCTCTCGGCTACTCGCACCCGATCCGGCTGACTCCCCCGGAGGGCATCAGGATTGAGGTTCCCGAACCCACCCGAGTAGCCGTGCTCGGCAATGACAAGCAACTGGTGGGGCAGACCGCGGCCCGGATCCGGGCCACGCGCAAGCCCGAGCCCTACAAGGGGAAGGGTGTGCGCTACCGCGGCGAGGTGGTCCGGCGCAAGGCCGGCAAGAGCGGCAAGGGAGCCAAGACTTAGTTCATGTCCCAATTTGAAAGAGGCGGAGCCCGCCAGCATCGTCACCGCCGGGTCCGGTCTCGGGTCAGCGGCTCGGGAGCGCGGCCGAGGCTGTGCGTCTACCGCAGCCTGCGCCACGTCTATGCCCAGGTGGTGGACGACGACAGCGGTCGGACGCTGGCCGCGGCCAGCACCGCTGAGCCGACGCTCAACACCAAGGGGGCTAACCGGGCCAGTGCGGCAGTGGTCGGCAAGGTGGTCGGGGAGCGGGCCCTGGCGGCCGGCATCAAGCAGGTTGTCTTCGATCGCGGGGGGTATCTGTACCATGGGCGGGTCCAAGCCCTAGCCGACGCGGCCCGCCTGGCCGGTCTGGAATTCTGAAGGCTGATTGATGAGCATGAACATGTCGCGCCCGGACCGGGACGCCCGTGGGGAGCTGACCGAGCGCGTGGTCAGCCTCAACCGGGTCGCCAAGGTCGTGAAGGGCGGCCGGCGCTTCTCGTTCAGCGCCCTGGTGGTGGTCGGTGACGGCGCGGGCCGGGTGGGCGCCGGGCTGGGCAAGGCCGGCGAGGTCCCGGAGGCGATCCGCAAGGGGGTTGACGACGCCAAGAAGCACATGATCCGAGTGCCCATGGTGGGACGCACGATTCCCCATCAGGTGCTCCGCAAGCAAGGCGCCGCCAAGGTGCTGCTGCGCCCGGCGTCGCCGGGCACCGGGGTGATCTCCGGAGGCGCCATGCGCGCGGTGGTCGAGCTGGCCGGGATCAAGGACATCCTGACCAAGTCGCTGGGCACCGACAACCCGATCAACACAGTGCGCGCCACCATGGCGGCCCTGGGCGAACTGCGCACGGCCGAGACGGTCGCTCGACTACGAGGCAAAACCCTGGCCGAGCTGGGGCTGCGGCCCTCGCAGGCCGCGCTCGGCTCCGAGGAGGTCGTCGTTGGCTGACCAGCTCCAGGGCCTGCGCGTGACCTGGGTGAAGAGCGCCATCGGTTACGGCGCCGACCAGAAGCGGACCATCCGAGCCCTCGGCCTGCGCCGCCTGCACCAGACGGTGGAGCACCCTGACTCGCCATCGGTGCGGGGCATGGTCAGCGCCGTCCGCCATCTGGTCCAAGTAGAGGGAGTGGAATCCCTGGCGGCGGGTCCCCGGCCGGCCCGAAGCGGACGCAGATGAGGCTGGACGAATTGCGCCCCCCGGTGGGCAGCCGGCGGCCCCGAAAACGGGTCGGTCGCGGCATCTCGGCGGGCGGTGGCAAGACGGCCGGTAGGGGCCAGAAGGGGCAGGGGTCGCGGAGCTCGTGGAGCGTGCCCCGAGGTTTCGAAGGCGGGCAGATGCCACTCACCCAGCGAGTGCCCAAGCTGCGCGGGTTCTACAACCGCTTCCGGGTCGAGTACGAGGTGGTCAACTGCGGCAAGCTGGCCCGCTTCGAGGCGGGAGCTGTGGTCGACGTCGAGCAGCTGGTCAAGGCTGGACTGGTGGGGCGCTCGCATCTGCCGATCAAGCTGCTCGCCGGCGGAGGGGCACCTCCGGCGCTGACGATCCGGGTCAACCGCGCCTCTCGAGCGGCGATGGACGCGGTCACCAAGGCGGGTGGCGCGGTCGAACTGCTGGACGAACCCAAGCCGAAACCAGAGGAAGGCGAGAAGTCGACGCCCTCCCAGCGGAGGCGCGCGGCGAGTCGGGCCAAGCTGGCGAGCGCCGAAGAGCCGGTAGGGGATCCGCAGCCGGGCACCGATGAGTCGCAGGCCGGAGGGCAGGAAAGCTCGACATGAGCCTGTTCGGGGCGCTTCGCGCCGCCATGCAGGTCCCCGAGCTTCGGCGCAAGCTGCTGATCACGATCGGGCTGATCGTGGTCTTCCGGGCTCTGGCCACGATCACCATCCCCGGGGTCAACAGCGCCGCCCTGCGCGATCTCTTCAGCACCAACGGTCTGCTGGGATTGATCAACCTGTTCTCAGGCAGCGGATTCTCCACGGCCGGTTCGAACGCAGGCATTTCGATCGTGGCCCTGGGCCTGAACCCCTACATCAACGCCACCATCATCATGCAGCTGATGACGGTCATCTCCACTCGGGTCAAGGAGCTGTCCAAAGAGGGTGATCTGGGCCGCCGCCGGCTCACCCAGTACGCCCGCTACCTGACCGTCGGGCTGGCCCTGGTTCAGGGGTTCGGCTACACCCGGTTGTTCGAGAGCTTCAACTACCAGGGCCAGACCATCCTCTCGCCGACCACCTCCTGGCCGACCATCCTGGAGATCGTGATCATTCTCACAGCGGGGACGATCGTGATCATGTGGTTCGGGGAGCTGATCACCGAGTACGGGCTCGGCAATGGCGTATCGATCATCATCATGGCCGGCATCCTGGGTCAGATCCCGGGCAGCGTGCTGGCCTTCACCAACGGCGGCTCGGCCCAGACCTTCACCGTGTTCATGTTCGCCGTGATTGGAATCGTGGTCGCCGCCGGGATCATCTTTGTCCAGCAGGCGACCCGTAAGATCCCCATCCAGTCGGCCCAGCGGGTGGTCGGCCGCCAGGTCTACCAGGGTCGAAGCAGCTTTCTGCCCCTGCGGGTGAACCAGGCGGGGGTGATTCCGATCATCTTCGCCATCTCGATCATGTTCTTCCCGACCATATTCGGGAACTTCTTCGCGCCTGCCAGCGGCCATGGGGGAGGGGTGATCGGGGGCCTGGCCACCTGGGTGCACACCAACTGGAATCCCTTCGGCCCGATTCTCTGGGTCGACATCGGCTACGAATTCATCTACTTCGGGCTGATCATGGGCTTCACCTTCTTCTACACCGCAGTCACCTTCGATCCCGAGGATGCCGCTGACAACCTGAAGAAGAGCGCCACCTTCATCCCCGGAATCCGGCCGGGTCGAGCCACGGCCCAGTATCTGGCCCGGGTGATGAGCCGGATAACCCTGGCAGGAGCGATCTTTCTAGGCCTGATCACGGTCGTGCTGCCAATCTTGACTGCGCTTTTGACCGGCCAGCAACCCAACCAGGGGCTCTACCTGGGCGGCACTGCCGTGCTCATCGTGGTGGGGGTGTCCTTGGACACAATGAAGCAGCTGGAGACGCAACTCCTGATGCGCCAGTATCGAGGATTCATCCACTGAGGGGAGGGGGGACAAGGTGGCTGATGCAGCCCGTCACAATCTGGCCCTGTTCGGGCCGGCCGGCTCGGGCAAGGGTACCCAAGCGGCCTTTCTCGAGAGGGAGCTCGGGGTGGAGCACATCGCTACTGGGGAGATGCTCCGCGAGGAGCGCCACTCCGGAAGCGAGCTGGGGCAGACCCTGGCCGCCTATCTGGACGCCGGCAAGCTGGTGCCCGACGAGGTGATCGTCGCGATGATCCGGCACCGGTTGGGCGATCCGCCGGCCGACTCTGGCTTCGTCCTGGACGGCTTCCCGCGCACTGTCGCCCAGGCCAGATCCCTGCAGGAGATGCTGGCGAACGTTGACCGGCCGCTGGAGCTGGCCCTGGTGCTGGAGGTGCCCACTGAGCAGCTGATATCCAGGCTCGCCCGGCGGGCCAAGTTGGAGAATCGCAGCGACGACACCCCGGATGTGATCGCGGAACGGTTGCGCATCTACCACAATCAGACCGAGCCGGTGCTGGAGCACCTCGCGCTCTCTGTCCCGGTGCGCCGGGTGGACGGCGCGCGGCCGGTCGGGCAGGTCGGCGACGAACTGCTGAGGGCGATCGGGTGATCACCCTCAAGCGCCAGGACGAGGTCGAGTTGATGCGACAGGCGGGGAGGCGCCTGGCTGAGGTGCTCGACCACCTGGCCGGGATGGTCGCGCCCGGGGTGACCACGAGCGCCTTGGACCGGGCCGCCAACCGGGAGATTCGCCGCCGGGACAGCTTCCCGGGCTTTCTCGGCTACGAGGGGTTTCCCAAGCACCTGTGCATCTCCGTCAACGACCAGGTGGTGCACGGTATCCCCGACGGCCGTGAGATCGTCGATGGCGACATAGTCAGTCTCGACTGCGGACTGGTCTACCAAGGGTGGTGGGCCGACGCCGGGCTCACCGTCGCCTGCGGGGAGGTGGACGATGAGGCCGCCCGTCTGATCCGGGTCACCCGGGAGGCGCTAGATCTGGGTATCGCCGCCGCGATCCCCGGCAATCATCTGGGGGATATCGGGCACGCCGTGCAGAGCCATGTTGAGCAGAGCGGGTTCTCGATCGTCCGGGGCTACACCGGGCATGGGATCGGGCGCGACATGCACGAGGCGCCCGAGGTCCCGAATCATGGATCTCCGGGCAAGGGGATCGAGATCCGCCCCGGCCTCTGCCTGGCGATCGAGCCGATCGTCAACGAGGGCGACCCGGGCACCTTGATCGAGCCAGACGGCTGGACCGTGATCACCCGAGACCAGCGGCGATCCTGCTACTTCGAACACACGGTGGCGATCGGCCAGGACGGCGTCGAGGTTTTGACCCGACTTCCCGAGGCGGTCTGATCGGCGCCATCCCCCGGCGAGATCGGCTATACTTTGCCGCGGGCGAAGCTCGCTCGGCTTTCGTGTGCCCGCCACCATGAACGACCCCGGCGGTCTCCGGGGTCGAGTCCTTGAGCCCTTGCCGAACTCGCTCTTCCGGGTGGAGTTGGAGGGAGGGGGAAAGGTGGTGGCCCACGCGGCGGGACGGGCGCGCCTGGCGAGCGTGCGACTCCTACCCGGAGATCGGGTTCTGGTCGAGTTGTCGACCACGGATCCGGGGCGGGGTCGGATCTTGGCTCGCCTGGTCTGAGCAGCAGTGCAGCGGAGTGTCAGATGAAGGTCCGGGCCTCGGTGAAGAGGATCTGCGACAAGTGCAAGGTGATTCGTCGCTCGGGCACGGTCCGGGTCATCTGCGAGAACCCCAAGCACAAGCAGCGGCAAGGATGAGGCTGGAGGGCTGATGGCTCGCATCGCTGGCGTCGACCTCCCCCGCGGCAAGCGGATCGAGATCGGGCTTACCTATGTCTACGGGATTGGCCTCACCACCAGCCACAAGCTGCTCCGGATCGCCCAGATCGATCAGGACACCAAGACCGACGATCTCAGCGAGACCCAGGTGGTCCGGCTACGCGACGTGATCTCCAAGGAGCTGCCCGGAAGGGTCGAAGGGGACCTCCGCCGCCAGGTGGCACTCAACATCAAGCGACTGATGGAGATCGGCACCTATCGCGGGTTGCGCCATCGGCGCGGGCTCCCCGTGCGGGGCCAACGGACGCGCACCAACGCCCGGTCCCGGCGGGGTCCGCGCAAGACCGTGGGCGTGCGCCGGAAGAAGGGCAAGTGACGCCGAGCCGGCCGCGAGCAGCGGCATCTGTGCTGACGAGGAGCTGAGGTGGCGAAGAAGAAGAAGGTGGTGCGGACCCGGCGCCGGGAGCGCAAGAACATCGCGGTCGGTCGCGCCCACGTGTTCAGCACCTTCAACAACACCATCGTGACCCTCACCGATCCGGCCGGGAACGTGATCGCCTGGGGCAGCGCTGGCTCCTCGGGATACAAGGGCTCGCGCAAGAGCACCCCTTTCGCGGCACAGGTGACCGCCGAGGCGGCGGCCAAGCGGGCGATGGAACACGGCCTCAAGTCGGTCGAGGTGCTTGTCAAGGGGCCGGGCGCGGGCCGCGAGGCGGCGATCAGGTCGCTTCAGGCGGCCGGACTGGAGGTGACCTCGATCACCGATGTCACCCCGGTCCCCCACAACGGATGCCGCCCCCCCAAGCGGCGCCGGGTCTGAGGAGGTAGCCTGATGGCCAATCCGCATCCTCCGGTGTGCCGGCTCTGTCGGCGCGAGGGAGTCAAGCTGTTCCTCAAGGGCGACAAGTGCTTGGGCGAACGCTGCACCTTCACCAAGCGCAACGCAACCCCACCCGGCCAGCATGGTCTCTCACGGCGACGGCGAATCAGCGAGTACGGCATCCAGCTGAGGGCGAAGCAGCGCGGCCGCCGCGTCTTCGGGGTCCTGGAGACCCAGTTTCACAACTACTTCGACGCTGCGGCGGCTCGCAAGGGGGTCACCGGCACCGTCCTCCTGCAGATGCTGGAGCAACGTCTAGACAACGTCGTCTACCGGGCCGGTTTCGCGTCGTCGCGGCGGGAGGCCCGCCAGCTGGTCTCCCACCGGCACTTCAAAGTGGACGGCCGCACCGTCAACATTCCTGCCTTCCAGGTGAAGTCAGGCCAGGTGATCACGGTGCGCGATCGCAGCCGCGATCTGGAACCCATCGTTCGCTCGCTGGAGTCGCGCGGCGGTCACGGTCTGCCCGCTTGGATGACCCTCTATCCCGACGAGCGCAGGGTGGACGTTACCCGGTTGCCGGAACGCCCCGAGATGGACACCAGCATCGACGAGCAGCTCATCGTCGAGTTCTACTCCAGATAACCAAAGGCGCTTCGGCCAGTTACCAACGAGGACATTGCTACTTATGCCAGAGACTGCGATACAGCCGACGGTCCACGAGGTGGAAGCTTCCAAGGACCACGGGCGTTTTGAGATCGAGCCGCTAGAGGCCGGATACGGGACCACCCTGGGCAATTCGCTGCGCCGGGTGCTGCTCTCATCGCTCACCGGAGCCGCGGTCACCGCGGTCTCGATTGAGGGTGTGGCCCACGAGTTTTCCAGCGTCAAGTACGTCAAAGAGGATGTGGGGGAGATTCTGCTCAACATCAAGCAGCTCAGCCTCACCTGTCACAACCCCGAGGGGGCCAGGCTCACCCTCGACGTTCAGGGTGGGCGCCGCGTGACGGCCGTCGACATCACCCCGAACTCAGACGTGGAGATCGCCAACCCCGAGCTCTACCTCTGCACCCTGGATGGTGCCCACGCCAAGCTGCGCATCGATCTCACCGTCGAGCTGGGCAAGGGATACTCGCCCGCCGATCGAAATAAGAAGGAGGGGCAGCCAATCGGGGTGATCCCGGTTGACGCCATCTTCACCCCGGTGATCAAGGCCAACTTCCTGGTCGAGAAGACCAGGGTCGGTCAGGACACCGACTGGGAGAAGCTGACCCTGGAGGTCTGGACCAACGGGACGATTCCGCCGGTTGAGGCGGTGAGCCGGGCGGCCGAGTACTACACCCGTCACCTGAGCTTGTTCACCACCTTCGGCGCCAGCCTGACCGAGTCCGCGCTGGGGGCGGTGGTGGGCACCGACCTCAAGAGCCGTCTGGCCGACGTCCCCGTCGATGAGCTGGAGCTGAGCGTGCGAGCCCTGAATTGCCTCAAGGCCAACGACATCACCAAGCTCGGGGAACTGCTGGCGATGCGAGTCGAGGAGCTCCTGGCGCTGCGCAACTTCGGCGCCAAGTCGCTGGACGAGATCAAGCAGAAGCTGGTCGCCCGGGGCTTCGTCGGCGAGGACGAGGTCGATGAACTGTTCCAGCGGGGAGACCACTAGGCACTATGCGTCACCTCAAGGCAGGCCGGAAGCTCGGGCGCACCTCGGCGCACCGGATAGCCCTGACCCGCAACCTGGCGACCGCGCTCTTCGAGCACGGACGGATCGAGACCACCGAAGCCAAGGCCAAGGAAATTCGGCGATGGGTCGAGCGCGTGGTCACCACCGCCAAGACGGACGACCTGGCCGCCCGGCGCCGGGTGGCTCGAGTGGTGGCCCGGGAGGACGTCGCCGTAAAGCTTTTCACCCAGTATGCCGATCGCTACCGGGAGCGCCCCGGAGGCTACACGCGCATCATCCGTCGTGGTCCCCGCCAGGGCGACGGGGCCCCGGTGGTGATCATGGAGATGGTCGAGTAATGTCAGCCGAAGCGAACGCGTGCTACCGGATGGTGATCGCATACGACGGCACCAGCTACCACGGATGGCAGCTCCAGCCGCAACTCGAGACCGTGCAGGGCGAGCTGACCCGGGCCCTGGAGGAGCTGACCGGTGAGCGCCCCCGGATCAGGGCCGCCGGGCGCACCGACGCGGGCGCTCACGCCCATGGGCAGGTGATCGCCTTCGGGCTCAGTTCGGACTGGGATCCCAGCGCCCTGCAGGGCGGTTGCCAGGCCCGCCTGCCGGAGGACATCGGGGTGCTGGAGACGACTCGGGTCGGCTCCGACTTCCACCCCCGGAGGATGGCCTGGCGGCGGACCTATCGGTATGTGATCCGAGACGGGGTCTCGGCCGACCCGGTCGGGCAGCGGTACGAATGGTGGGTGCCGGATCGGGTGGAGGAGGCGCCTATGCGGTCGGCCGCCAGGTTGCTCCTCGGCACCCACGACTTTGCGACCTTCGGCACCAGCCCGGTCGGCTCGGGTTCTACCACCCGTACCGTCGATCGGGCCGATGTCGAAAGGGTGGGAGGACTGCTGCGGCTCGAAATCCGAGCCGACGCCTTCCTGCGCGGGATGATGCGGAGCTTTGCGGGTGCGCTGGTGGCCGTCGGGCGCGGCCGGGCCTCGGTCGCTGACCTGGCGCGAGCGCTGGCCGAACCCGGCAGGCGGACACCGGCCTGGGAGGTGGCGCCGGCGCGCGGCCTCCATCAGTGGCGGGTGGAGTACAGGGCGTCGGCCACGCCGGTGCAGCCGTGAGCACGATCGCCCAGCGCAGCTTCGTGGCGGTTGAGAAGGGGGCCGAGGACCAGTGGGTGCTGGTCGACGCTCGGGGCGAGACGCTGGGTCGACTTGCGGTCAACCTGGCCCGGGTGCTGCGCGGCAAGCACCGCCCCAGCTACACCCCGCACGCGCTCTGCGGCGACCAGGTCGTCGTCATCAATGCGGCCGAGATTGTGGTGACGGGGTCGAAGCGCTCCGGGAAAATCTATGACCGCTACAGCGGCTACCCGGGGGGGCGTCGGGAGCGCACCTACCAGGAGCTGGTTGACCGCGACCCGACGGCGCCCCTGCGGGAGGCGGTCCGCGGGATGCTGCAGCACAACAACCTCGGCGACAGGCAGATTCGTAGACTGCGCATCTACCCCGGCAGCGAACATCCCCACACCGCTCAGCAGCCCTTGGCGATCAAATTCGGCGAGCACGCAGAGGTAGTCAAGCCTTGACTCAGCAGGACCAGACCCGGTACTCCTATGGCACCGGCCGACGCAAGACGGCCGTGGCCCGGGTGAGGATATATCCCGGCGACGGGACGGCGGTCATCAATGATCGCGAGCCGCTGCGCCACTTCGGTCGCCGGGAGCTTGAGCAGGCGGCACTCCGCCCTCTCCAAGTCACCGGTCTGGCGGATCGGTTCCGAGTCTCGGTGAAGGTGGCGGGGGGTGGGGTCTCTGGTCAGGCGGGCGCCGTCGCCCACGGGCTGGCCCGGGCATTGTGCGCCTGGGATGCCGAGCTTCGGGGTCCGCTCAAGGCCGCCGGCCTGATGACCCGGGATCCGCGCATGAAAGAGCGCAAGAAGCCGGGTTTGAAGCGAGCCCGCAAGGCGCCCCAGTACACCAAGCGCTGAAACCACACTCCCTTCCACCCGTTCCAATACCAGTCCCGCTCGCGGGGCGGGCTCTGAACAGCGCCATGGGGTGACGTGGGCGAAGAACTTCACGGCCGCGACTTTCTGGCGCTGACCGATCTGAGCCGCGAGGAGCTGCTCGGTCTGCTCCAGACGGCGGCTGAGCTCAAGCGGGGACTCGACCCGGGGACGCCTCTGGCCCGGAACTCGGTAGCCATGATCTTTCTCCGTCCCAGCAACCGCACCCGGGTCTCCTTCGAGGCGGCCGTTCACCGTCTGGGGGGCCACCCGATCGCCCTCTTCGAGCGCGAGATCGACATGGGCCGGCGCGAGTCGGTGGCAGATGTGGGGCGCATCCTCGATCGCTACGTGGCCGGATTGGTGGCCCGGATCCCCTCCGACCGCGATCTGAGGGGCCTGGCTCAAGCCATGCAGGGACCGGTGATCAATGCCATGACCGATCGAGGGCATCCCTGCCAGGTGCTGGCCGACTGCCTCACCATCCAAGAGGAGCTGGGTCACCTCGAGGGAGCCAGGATCACCTTTGTCGGCGACGGCAATAACGTCTGCAGCTCCCTGATGGAGGCGGCCGAGGTGGTTGGATTGGACCTTCGGGTCGTCACTCCCCCTGGCTACGAGCCGTCGTTTCCGACCTCGGATCTGGAGACCGCCCTGGCCACGACCGAGATCATCTACACCGACGTCTGGACCTCGATGGGACAAGAGGAGCAGCATGAGGACCGTCGCCAGGACTTCGGCCCTTATCAGGTCAACCAGGAACTTGTGGGCAAGGCCCCGGCGGGCGCCAAAGTCATGCACTGCCTACCTGCCCACCGTGGCGAGGAGATCACTGATGAGGTCCTCGACGGACCGCAGTCAGTGGTGTTCGCGCAGGCCGAGAACCGGTTCTGGGTCCAGCTGGCGCTGCTGCGAGAGATCTTCTCGGCCGGTTCGGTAACACCGTGATCGAAGTGGCAGGGCTGGCCGGGGTTCCCTTCGCTACCGCTAGCCTGAACGTTGGCGAGGCAGCCCGGGTCCTCCTTCAGACCGTTGGCTGGAGGGCGGTACTCGACGTCCTCATCATCGCGTTCCTGGCTTACCGGTTGCTGATCCTGATCCGGGGCACCCAGGCGGTTCAGCTCCTGCTGGGCCTGCTCCTGATCGGAGCATTGGCGGCGATCGCCGACATCCTCAACCTGCCGGTGCTGAAGTTCATCTTCAGCAATGGCGGTCAGGTGATCCTGATTGCGGTGGTGATCCTCTTCCAGCCGGAGCTGCGCCGGGCACTGGACCAGATGGGCCGGCTGGGCCGGATCCGGAGCGGCCTGCTGGCGCCGCAGACGGCGGAGCTCAAACGTGTCGTCGACGAGGTGGTTCGCGCCTCGATGCGACTGGCTGAATCCGCCACCGGGGCGCTGATCGTGCTCCAGGGCGGGATTGGGCTGGAGGAGATCGCGGCGACCGGGGTCCGCATGGACGCGATCCTGAGCGCCGAGACGCTGATCACAGTCTTCACCTACCGCTCGCCGCTGCACGACGGGGCGGCCCTGATCCGCGACGGCCGGCTGGTCGCCGCCGGCTGCGTGTTGCCCCTAGCGGAACAGACCGGCAGCCATGGACGGGTGGGGACTCGCCACCGGGCCGCCATCGGCCTGAGCCAGGGGACCGACGCCGCGGTTGTGATCGTATCGGAGGAGTCAGGTCGGGTCAGCATGGCGCTCGGTGGGGAGCTGGAGCGCGAGCTCGACGTGGATGCGCTCACCAACCGTCTGGGAGCCTTCTACCGGCTTCCCCTGTACGAGCGGCATCGGCGCAGTCTGAGGCTGCGGGGACGAAGTTCAAGGGAGCCTGCGGCTGCCCGCGGGGGCGACGGACCATGAGCGGGCGGCTGGCCCTGCTGGTGACTCGCAACTTCCAACTCAAGGTGATTGCCGTGGTGGTCGCCTGCGGCATGTGGGTCGGGGTGGTTTACGCCAGCGATCCGCCGGCGATCATGAGCTACTCCGTGCCTGTCCAGGCAAGCGGTGTCTTGCGCTCTGGCCTGGTGCTGGTACGACCCATCGCGGCGGTGGCGGTCAAGGTCGCTGGGGTTGCCAGCAATGTCCGGAATCAGGCCGAGGTGAGGGGCCACCTCGCCGCTCAGGCCGATCTGAGCCGGATCACCAAGGTCGGCGAGTACAACGTCCCCTTGAAAATTGTCAAAAGCGATAGCAACGTCTGGATCTGGTCGGCCCCCAGAACCGTCGCGGTTCTGATCGATCGAGTAGCGACCCGATCGATTCCAGTGCATCTGAGCGTCAGCAGCGCGCCCCCGGTCGGGTTCACTGTCAACCTCGCTCAGAGCGCGATCACGCCCGCCGACGTGACCGTCCGGGGACCGTCGACTCTGCTCGCGAACCTTCAGGCCGAGGCGGTCGTCAATCTCTCGACGGTGCGGGCCTCCTTTCCGATTCTGGAGACGGTCAAGCTGAGCAATACCGCCGGGTTGGGGTCGGAGCTGACCGTCACCCCCTCAGTGGTCAGCGTCGGGGTGGTGATCGCCTCCGAGAGCACCCAGGTGCTCCTCCCGGTGCGAACCACGTTCGCAGGCAGTGGACAGCCTCCCACTGGCTACACCCTGGCGGGGATCCAGGTGATCCCGCTCACCATCACCGTCTTCGGGCCGGCGTCGGTGCTGACCTCGCTGACGGCGGTGAGCACCGAGCCCATCGACCTCGCTCACGTCACTGCCAGCGAGACTGTCAACGCCCAGCTGGTCGCGCCCAGCGGCTCCACCCTCTCGGTCGGCTCGGTGAGCGTGGTGCTGACCATCACGCCGGTAGCCTCCGCGTCCCCTACGCCAACTCCCTCACCGACTCCGTGACCCAGGTCCAAGTAACCTGGGGAGGGCCGGGTCCGTTGCAGGGTGCTGAAGGGCCGGCAAGAGTGGGAGGCAGGTAGGCAGGCCGTGTGCGGAATCATCGGCTACTTGGGCCCCCGCCCAGCTGCTCCGCTCCTGCTCGACAGCCTGCAGCGGCTGGAGTATCGGGGCTATGACTCCGCCGGGGTGGTGGTCCTGGCCGGCGACGGCACCGCCACGGCCCTGAAGGCGCCCGGAAAGGTCGAGGCGCTGCTGGCCGCCAGCCAGAACCAGGTGATTAGGGGTCGGGTGGGGATGGGCCACACCCGCTGGGCGACTCACGGCCGACCCAATCTGGCCAACGCCCACCCACACAGTGACTGCAGCGGCCGCTTCTTCGTGATCCACAACGGAATCATCGAGAACTTCGCCAACCTCAAGCGGGAGCTGCTCGCGGCCGGCCATGAGTTCAGTTCGGAGACTGACAGCGAGGTGGTGCCCCACCTGATCGAGCAGTACTACGCCGGCGATCTGGTGGCGGCTACCCGGCGCGCCTTGGGCCGGTTGTCCGGCGCCTATGCCTTGGTGGTCCTCAGCTCCACGGACCCCGACACCCTGATCGGTGCTCGCCTCAACGCCCCCTTGGTGGTGGGAGTGGGTCGCGACGAGTGGTTCCTCAGCTCGGACCTGACCGCGATCATTCCCTACACCAAGCAGGCGCTGGTGCTCGGCGAGGGGGACATGGCGGTGTTGAGCCCGGTCGGGCCGGTGATCAGTTCAATTGTGGACGGGACTGAGTCGGTGCCCCGGGTGGTTCGGGTTGACTGGGACGTGATCCAGGCCGAGCGGGGTGGATTCTCGAGCTTCATGGCCAAGGAGATCAACGAGCAGCCCGCCGCTCTCGAGAACGCGCTACGGGGGCGCCTCCTCGGTGACGGTCAGGTGGAGTTCGTCGATTGGGCTTTGGACGACGCCGAGCTGCGAGCATTTGAGCGCGTCCAAATCGTGGGCACCGGAACCGCTTTCATCGCGGGACTGCTCACCAAGTACGCGATCGAAGACCTCACCGGTCTCCCCACCGCGGTCGACGTCGCCTCGGAGTGGCGCTATCGGCCCCAGCCCCCCGACGGCAAGACCTTGATGGTCGCCATCTCCCAGTCCGGAGAGACCGCGGATACCCTGGCCGCGGCCCGGTTGGCCCGCACCGAGGGCAGCCACTTGCTGGCGCTGACCAACGTCGTCGGCAGCACCCTCTCCCTGGAAGCCGACGCGGTCATCAACATGCACGCGGGGCCGGAGGTCTGCGTGGTCGCCACCAAGACCTTCGTCAATCAGGTAGCCTGCGGGATCCTCCTGGCGATGCGCCTGGCTCAGGCCCGGGAGTCCTTGGCCGAGGCGGACCGGCGGGAGCTGGGATCGGCGCTACGGGGAGTGCCGGCGGTGCAGCGGCAGATCCTGGCGCGCGAGGAGTCGATCGCCGATATGGGGCGATGGCTGGCCGGATTCCAGTCGGCCCTGTACGTCGGGCGGGGCTACAACTACCCGGCGGCGATGGAGGCCGCCCTCAAGCTGAAGGAGGTTTCCTACGTCCACGCTGAGGCCCACCCGGCCGGGGAGCTGAAACACGGTCCGATCGCCCTGCTGGATGCGGGCATGCCGGTGGTGGCCTTCGCAACCGAGTCTGCCACCCGGGAGAAGATCCGTAGCAACGTGCAGGAGTCGCGCGCCCGCCAGAGTCCGATCCTGGCGATCATCAACGATGGCGATACCACCATGGAAGGGGTGGCCGACCACAGCATTCAAGTGCCCCGGCTCCCCGAAATGGTCGCCCCCTTGAGCACCGCCCTGGTCGGCCAGCTGCTGGCCTACCATGCCGCCATGAGCAAAGGACTAGACGTGGACCGGCCTCGGAATCTGGCCAAGTCCGTCACCGTCGAGTGAGCTCGGCCGTCGTCCCGGGGCTGGATCGGCCCATCGCGGTCGGGGTCGACGTCAGCTCGGTCGACCGGGTGGGACAGCTGGCGCGACGGAGGCCAGAGTTCCTGGTCAAGTACTTCAGCGCCGAAGAAGCGGAGTACTGCGCCGGGCGCCCTGAGCGGCTGGCGGCGCGGTGGGCGGCCAAGGAGGCGGTTCGCAAGGTCTTTGGCGGCCTGGGCTGGGCGATCCCGCTCTACAGCCGGATTGCAGTCGTCCGGCGGCCCGGCGGGGCCCCGGAGGTGCGGGTCGACGGGGCGATCGTCGAGGGCCTCGCGATCAGCCTCTCCCATGACGCCGGCCTGGGGGTCGCGGTGGCCACCCTGAGCCCATTGGGGCGGCGGAGCCGCTGGGTCTGGGCGCCCATGCCCAGCGATCTGGAGCTGCCGGCCCGACCGAGTGTCAGTCACAAGGGCACCTTCGGGACGGTGGTGGTGGTAGCGGGGAGCCCGGAGTTCCCGGGAGCGGGTGTGCTCTGTGCTTTGGGGGCCTTGCGGGGCGGCGCCGGCCGCGTCAAGGCGCTCACCGTGACAGGGGAATTCAGCGGTGCCCCGCCGGAGCTGATTCGGATTCCGGTCTCCGGGACGGCTACCGGTCTCGGCGCCGGTTCGTTGCGTCAGGCCCGAGCCGGCCTGGATTCTGCTCAAGCAGTGGTCTGCGGTCCCGGTCTGGGTCAAAGTGGGACGACCGCGGAGCTCCTGGACGAGCTTTTCGAGGTCGCCCAGTCCGCACCTTGGGGCCTGGTGCTCGACGCCGACGCGCTCAACGTCTGCGCGGCACAGGCTGGGCTCCGGCGGAGGATTCCCCAGGCCAGTGTGCTCACCCCGCATCCCCTGGAGGCGGCGCGGTTGCTGGGCGTAGGGGTTGCCCAGATCGAGGCCGACCGGGCCGGATCGGCGTCCACCCTGGCTCGCGAGCTGGGCGTGGTGCTCGTGCTTAAGGGCCCCGGGACCGTGGTTGCCGCCCCCGACGGCAGTTCCTGGGTGGATGGTCATGCGACCTCCGCCCTGGCCTCGGGCGGGACTGGCGATGTCCTGGCTGGGCTGGTGGGCGCGATGTTGGCCCAGGGCCTGGACCCGTTCCAGGCGGCTCGGAGCGCCGTCTACGTCCATGGCGAGGCTGGCACCCGACTGGGATTCCTGCGAGGTAGGGCCGGGATTCTCGCCAGTGACGTAGCCGACTCACTGGTCGAGGCACAGGAGGCGGCCCGCCGCCAGCAGGAATCTGGTGCTCGAACCGGTGCCCCCTCCCCTTGAGTGCCCCGACCAGTTCGGGTGATATCTTTCGCTCCCGACAGCGCCCGACCTGGATCGAGCTCGATCACGCGGCGCTGAGCCGAAACGTTTCCCAGGTAGTGGCGGAGCTGGGCGGAGTGCCGTTGATGGCCGTGGTAAAGGCCGCCGCCTATGGGCACGGCGCGGTCGCTGTGGCTCGGACGGCCCTTGAGAATGGCGCCAGCTGGGTGGCCACGGCGACCGTGACGGAAGGTCTGGAGCTGCGCCACGACGGAATCGCCGCGCCCATCCTGGTCCTGGGCTACACCGGTCCCGAGCAGGTCGGCGCGGCGGTCGCCGGGAGGCTCGCGGTGACCGTATTCGACGACGAAGTGCTGGCGGCGCTGGAGGAGGCAGGCAGGGAGCAGGGTCGGGTCGCCAGCGCCCACGTCAAAGTGGACACTGGGATGAGCCGGCTGGGGCTTGCCTGTGAGCGGCTGCCAGCCTTCGTCGATGCTGCTCGGAACCGCTCCCATCTGGAGCTGGAGGGTTGCTATACCCAGTTCCGCAAGGGCTCCGACAGGAAGGTGACCCGAGACCAACTGGATCGCTTCCTGAGCGCGGTCAAAGCCGCCGAGGTGGCCGGGCACCGCTTTCGTCTCCGCCATGCTGCCAACAGTGCCGCCTGGTGCACTCTTCCTGAGTCACGCCTGGATCTGGTCCGATGCGGAGTCGAACTGCTCGGCCTGCGTACCCCCGACGGTCGCCAGCGCGAGCCGGTGCTTAGCTTCAAGACCACGGTGGTCCAGGTGCGCGCGATCGCGGAGGGCACCTTCGTCGGCTACGAGGACGGCTTTCGGGCGGCACGGCCGATGCAGGTCGCGACCCTGCCCGTTGGCTATGGCGACGGGTTCCGACGGGGGCCACGGAACTGGGGAGAGGTCCTCATCGAGGGCAAGCCGAGGGCGCTCCTGGGGGCCGTGTCGATGGACCTCTGTGCGGTGGACGTCAGCCAGCCGCCCGCGGTGCGCGTTGGTGCCGTAGCCACCCTGATCGGGGTTGACGGCGAAGCTCGACTGAGTGCCGAGATGGTAGCCGAGCGCCTTGGCACCTCCAACTACGAAGTCACCACCGCGCTGATGAGCCGCGTGCCCCGAGAGTCCCGCCCGGAGGCGCTGGGAGGCGGGGCTGAATAGTATTGATCCATGTCCCAGCTCCGGGTGGATCCGGCGCGGCGCTCGGCCGGAGCCGAACTCAGAGCCCAGCTGCGAGGGGCCAGGCTATATCTGGTGACCGACGATGCCACGCCAGAGGAGCAGCTCCCTCGACTGATCACGGCCGCGGTGGCGGGCGGCGCGGACGTGGTCCAGCTGCGGCGCAAGCAGACCGCGGCCGCTGATCTGACCGAGCTGGCCCGGGCATGTCGAGATGCCGCCCACGCCGGAGGCGCCCTCTTCATTGTCGACGACCATGTCGAGCTGGCGCGCGCGATCCAGGCAGACGGCGTTCATCTGGGCCAAGCTGACCTCGACCCTGAGACGGCCCGGGCCCGACTCGGCCCGGAGCTGCTGATCGGGCTCTCCACCCACTCGCGGAGCGACGTGACCAGGGCCTCGAAAAAGCCGGTCGATTACCTGGCCGCGGGGCCGGTCAATGCCACCCCGACCAAGCCCGGGCGCCCCGCGGTGGGGTTCGATCATGTCCGCACCGCCGCCAGCTGGGCCTCGGTGCCGGTGGTCGCAATCGGCGGCCTGGGAAGGGGCAGCGCCGGTCAGGCGGTGGCCGCCGGGGCGGACATGGTCGGAGTGGTGCGGGCGATCTGCACAGCCGACGACCCCGCGGGGGCGGCCCGGGAGCTTCGAGAAGAGATCCAGGCGGCCCCGCGCTGGGTCGAACTTGAGCTCAACGGCGAGCCACGACGCTGCCCGCCGGGAAGCTCAATGGTCGACCTTCTGGCACGCCTCGAGGTCGGGGTTGCCGGAGTCGTTGTGGAGATCAACGGCGGGATCCTCCGGCCCGACGAGTTGGCCCGGGTAGAGGTGGTGACCGGTGATCAGGTCGAGGTTGTCCACCTCGTGGGCGGAGGCAAGAGTCATGACTGACGACGCGCTCAGATTGGGGGAAGTCCGGCTCCAGTCGCGACTCATTCACGGCACCGGGAAGTTCCCCTCACCGGAGGTGCTCGCTGCGGCCATCGCGGCTTCAGGAGCGGTGATGATCACGGTGGCCGTCCGCCGTCTTCACCTCGATGGCGACGAACGCTCGGAGTTGACCGGGTTGGACCTGAGCGCCTTCACGGTGCTTCCCAACACGGCCGGGGCGACGACTGCCAAGGAGGCTGTGAGGCTGGCCCGCCTGGCCCGAGCCGCTGGTCTCGCCGAGTTCATCAAGATTGAGGTCGTCGGTGACGCCGAGACGCTCCTGCCGGATCCGATCGCAACCCTGGAGGCGACCCGGGAGCTGGTCTCGGACGGCTTCACCGTGCTGCCCTATGCCAGCGACGACGTCGGGCTGGCTCTCCGCCTCGCCGAGGCCGGGGCCGCGGCCGTGATGCCGGGGGCGGCGCCCATCGGGTCGACTCTGGGAGTCCTGAATCCCCACAACATGCGGGCGATCATCGAAAGATGCCCGGTCCCCGTGATCGTCGACGCCGGGCTGGGATCTCCGGCCGATGCGGTTCGGGTCATGGAGTGGGGGGCGGCGGGCGTGCTGGTGAATACCGGCATCGCCCGGGCAGGGGATCCGGTCGCCATGGCGGCCGCGTTTGCCAGGGGAGTCCAGGTGGGTCGGGCGGCCTTCCTGGCCGGACTGGCGGGCGACCGCCGAGAGGCGGGTTTCGGGGCCAGCAGCCCACTGGCAGGCATGCCCGGAGCAGGGGCCCGGGCCTCTGTCTGAGGCGAGTTCGGTGCCCGCCTCCCGGAATTCGCTGCGTGCGGCGGGCTGGGGCGGCGGTGACCAGGTCGGGGACCGGGGGGAGTCCGCATTGCTTTTCGATCTAGTTGCCCTGGCCGGAAGCACAGCGGGGGCCGCCGAGGTGGGCCCCGGCGACGACGCGGCTGGCTGGCGCCCCACGCCGGGAAGTCTGGTCCTCTGGTCCACCGACGGCCTCTGCGAGGGAACCGACTTCCGGCGCCAGTACCAGCGCCCCTACCAGGTGGGCTGGAAGGCCTGGATGGCTGCCGTGTCCGATCTCGCGGCGATGGGGGCCGTGCCGAGAGGGGGACTGCTCGCGGCCGCTCTTCCCGGTTCGACCTCTGCCCTGGCCCTGCATGCCATTCAGCTGGGAGTGGTCGAGGCCGCCGCGGTCGACGGCGCGGCGGTTATGGGTGGGGACCTGAGTCGCATCGACGGACCCTTGTCCCTCAACGTGACCGTCATGGGAGAGGTGACGGACGGCCCCGTCGTCAGGCTGGGGGGAGGCTCGGCGGGCGACTGGCTGGTCGTGACCGGGAGCCTGGGATTGGCCGCGGCGGCTCTCCACCAGCTCGAGGAGGGCATGGCCCCGCTACCGCCGGAGTGGCGGCAGCGGCTCCTGGAGCCACCTTCCCGGGTGTCGGCTGGGGTGGCTCTCCGCGCGGCCGGGGCGACCGCCATGACCGATCTCAGTGACGGTCTGCTGCTTGACCTGGGCCGGCTCTGCGCGTCGAGCCGGGTCGGGGCCGAGATCTGGCTTGACCGCCTTCCGATTGGCCAGGGACTGGGGGCGACCGGCAAGGGGGAGGAGCTGGCACTCGTGGGAGGCGAGGACTTCGAGCTGCTGGCGGCGTTTCCAGAGCGGCTGGTGGCCGGATTGGTCTCGGGGTGGCCCGGCGAGCTGCCCCCGGTTGCCGTGATCGGCCAGCTCACTGCGCACGCGGGGACGAGGCTGCTCCGCGACCGGGGAGGAGACCCGGTCGACCCGCCAGCTAGGGCGGGATTCCGCCATTTCTGAGCTAGGCCCGGAAGTGGTCGTTCGAACCTACTCCGCCGACCAGACTCGGGCGCTCGGGAGGCGGATCGGAGAGGGCCTGGCGGCGGGGGACTGCCTCGCCCTGGAGGGCGACATGGGAGCGGGCAAGACCGTCCTGGCCCAGGGGATCGTGTCCGGGGCCGGGGGTGGCCAGGATGTTCGCAGTCCCACCTTCCTGCTCCACGCCATCTATCCGGGCCGGGTCCCGGTCCACCATCTCGACCTCTATCGCTTGGGCGGGGGGACCGATCCGCGTTCCCTCGGAGTCGACGAGGCGCTGGCAGACGGAGCGGTCATCATCGAATGGCCGGAGCGCTGCCAGCCGGGCTGGTTCACCGGTCGGGTCCGCCTGCGGATCTTGTCCCGCTCCGAGCGGGAGATCCAGCTCCAACTCCGGGGCGGTCTTGGGAGCGTTGCCTAGACATGGCCACCAGGGCATTGGTGCTCGCCATCGACGGCTCCGCGCGGACGGCGCCCTTGGTGGTCCTGGTGGGCGCGGACGGGAGCCTGGAGGAGCAGGACCCGGCCGCAGGGAAGGACTTGACCCTGACCCGCTCAGTTCGGGCCGTCCTGGCGTCTCACCGCGAGCGGATCGGACTGGTTGTGGCCAGCTCCGGCCCGGGGTCATACATTGGGGTCCGGGGAGGCCTGGCGGCGGCCCTGGGCGCGGCCCAGGGATTAGCCTGTCCGATCGCCCTGGTGGGCTCGCTGGTGATCGTCGCGGCCAGTGTCGATCCGGCCGCCGAGCCGATCTTGGCGCTCGCCGATGCCGGACGGGGTGGCACCTATGGCCAGGCCATGGTGCCGGAGCAAAGACCAGGGTTGAATCCCGGCTGGCGCCCTGAGGGTGGGTCTGAGCTGCTCGCCCGGGAGCTGCCCTGGCCTGAGAGGTGGGCCTCGTACCACTTCGCGGTCGGGACTCCGGGCGAGGGCCGCGACCTTCCTCCCGGCACCCGGTCGCTGCGGCCGGTCCGGGACCCGCGGACGGCTTTGGCCTGGCTCCTGAGAGTACCGCTGGCGGCGAACTCAGGGTACGATCAGGTCTCGGCGGACTACGCGGAACCAGTGGGAGCTCGAAAGTGGTCCTGATCAGCGAGCAACTGCGGGTGAGTCCGATGCGGGACGAGGATATCGCCGAGGTGCGCACCATAGAGCTGGCGGTGTTTCCCACCCCGTGGCCGGGCAGCGCCTATCAGCGCGAGCTGAACCAGAACCGGGCGGCCCACTACATCTGCCTGCGGCGCAACCGTCTGGTGGTCGGCTACGGCGGGCTCTGGGCTGTCGGCGAAGAGGCCCATGTCACCACCATCGGGGTGGCGGCCGAGTGGCAGGGGCAGGGATTCGGGCGGGCGATATTCGCCGCCCTGGTAAACCGCTCGTACGCCTTGCGGGCAAACTTCATCAGCCTCGAGGTGCGGCCCAACAATGAGCCCGCGATCCGCCTCTACGAGAACTTTGGGTTCAAGGTGATCGGCAGGCGCCGAGGTTATTACACCGACAACGGTGAAGACGCCTTGGTGATGTGGTCCGACCTGATCCACGCCCCCCACTTCAAGCGCCGCTTCCTCGCCATCCTTGAGGGCCTTGAGATCGAGGGGCTGGGGGCACCCCCCTCGGCCGACATCCCCTCCTCGTGAGGCTGCTCGCTCTCGAGACCACCTGCGACGAGACGGCCGCCGCCGTAGTACGCGACGACTTCACGGTCGAGAGTTCGGTGATCGCCTCTCAGGCAGCCGCCCACGCGGCATTCGGCGGTGTGGTTCCCGAACTGGCCGCCAGGATGCACCTGGAGCGACTTCCCAGTGTGGTGGCGGAGTCGGTTGAGCCGATCGGCGGCCTTGGCAAATCTTTGGACGGGGTGGCGGTCGCCTTTGGCCCGGGCCTAGTCGGGTGTCTCGCCGTCGGGGTCACCTATGCCCAGAGTTTGGCCGCGGGACTGGGGCTGCCAGTGGTGGGGGTGAGCCACATGAGCGGCCATGTTCTGGCCGCGCGAATCGAAGATCCCACCCTGGAGCCCCCCTTTGTGGCGCTGGTGGTCAGTGGCGGGCACACCGACCTCATTCACTATCAGGCTCACGATCGAGTGGTCCTGATGGGGGCGACCCGGGATGACGCCGTCGGCGAGGCGTTTGACAAAGTCGCCCGAATGTTGGGACTGCCCTACCCCGGGGGTCCAGCCATAGACCGCTTAGCGGCAACCGGTGATGCCTCGAAATACCGACTG
Source organism: Candidatus Dormiibacterota bacterium (assembly GCA_035534755.1). Classification (GTDB taxonomy): domain Bacteria; phylum Chloroflexota; class Dormibacteria; order Aeolococcales; family Bog-877; genus Bog-877. The sequence goes on along the minus strand of DATLRH010000024.1, from coordinate 70,447 downwards.
CCCCGGCCCGTTCTGCCGGACTTTGAATTTTCCTTCAGCGGATTGAAGACCGCTGTTTTGTACCTTATCCGCGACCTCGGCGAGCTGAGTCAAGAGCAGGTAGCCGACCTTGCGGCCAGCTTTCGGCTGGCAGCGGTCGAAACTCTCTGCATCCAGCTTGAGGCAGCGGTCGAGCAGACCGCCAGCACCCGGGTGGTGCTGGCCGGAGGAGTGGCCCGAAACCAGCTCCTGCGACAGCTGGTCCGGGAGCGGCTCCAGGGCATCGCCACGGTCACCATTCCAGCGCCTGATCTGTGCACCGACAATGCCGCGATGATTGGCGCCGCAGCTTGGACCAAGGTGGCTCGGGCGGGATTCGATCCCGAGCCATTCGGAGTTGAGCCAGGCCTGCGCGCCTACGTGTGACCCGTTCCCGACCTCTCCATGGCCATAATCCGATCTCCGGCTCGGTCGGCCCCCGTCCGGGTCCCTACGGTTGGGCTACCGGGACGCCGTGGGGCACCGCAGTCGTCCCGGGCCTACCGCCCGCTCCCCAGTCAGCCGTCGGGTCCGCCCAGCACCTCGGGGGAGGGTTGCCCGGCGCCGGTCGAGAAATCCCAAAACCCTTCCCTGAACGGATACCGTCGGCCGCAGGCGGCGCAGGAGGCCTGGGCCATAGTCCATCCCAGCTGAGAGGAGCACTCCGGGCAGCGGGTACGCCGGGACAGTCCCGCCAGATTCCCAGGGGTGCTGGGATCGGCCGGCAGCAGCCGAGCGGACTGGGCCCGGACTCTAGTGGCAAAAAGGAACTGGCTGGGTCCCCACCAGCCTCTGCCGATCCGCTGCAAGGCGAGCTCCAACGGGTAGACGACGGGCCGTAGCGGCCGCACCACGGCGGGGGGTATGTGCTGGTCCCAGCGGCGGAAATTGTTCACGCTGGCGGCGGAGTGGGGTCGGAATCCGGCCCGTCGCAGGCGGCTGCGGACGGCGGCGAGCTGAAATGTGTAAAACGGGTACTCGGTCGACCCGGTCACGATCGGCTCCGGACCCCGGACCCCTGAACTGCTGCCGCGCCCGGCGCTTCGGAGGCGGGCCAGAACGTGGTGTTTGATCGGAACGTCCACCAGCCAGCGTCGACCGACGACCCGGGACATCTCGCCGAGGCAGCGGTCGGCGTCGCTGAGGTGGTGGAGAACCCTGATGACCATGGCCGTATCCACGGCCCCGTCGATGAGAGGCAGGTGGCCCAGGTCGGCCCGCATCAGGTGGAGCTTCCCGGTCTTGATCTGATCCTCGAGGAGCTCAGCGGCGCGGCTAAGTTGGGTCACTGAGTAGTCCACCAGAATGGTGTGCTCCGCCAAGTTCAGATAGTGGGCGGCGTTGCGTCCGTATCCGCCCCCGAAGTCCGCGAACCAGTCCGACCGGCCCAGGCGGGGAAGCAGCCGACGGAGGGTCCGGGCCTCCACCCATTGCTCGTAGTCGCGGTTCCCCCAGAAGGCGCGGTAGTCGAAGCCGCTGTCGTAGTCGACGATCTCGTGCCCGGAGCGCCTCAGGGGCTGGGTGGGGGACGTCATCAGGCTCCGGATCGTAGCTTCTCGGCGCCCCCACGACCTGGGTCGGGGTTCCCCGAGAGCGGACTTGCAGATGGGGATCGGTCCGGGATAGACTGTTAGCACTCACAAGGGTTGAGTGCTAACAGTGCAGGAGGTAGGGAATGGCCCTGAAGCTACGGCCACTAGCGGACCGTGTCGTCGTCAAGCCGCTGGAGCGGGAAGAGACCACCAAGAGCGGGATCGTGCTACCCGACACTGCCAAGGAGAAGCCCCAGGAAGGACTGATCGAGGCGGTCGGCAATGGCAAGTACAACGAGCAGACCGGCCAGCGGGTCGCCCTGGACGTGGTCGTCGGCGATCGGGTCATCTACGCCAAGTATTCCGGGTCGGAGATCAAGATCGACGAGCAGGATTACCTGATCCTGTCCGAGCGTGACATCCTGGCGGTGGTTGCGTCCAACGGCAAGTCCTGAACCGATGAGCCGAGGGCTCGCGGGACCCGCTCCGGGGTCGCCGCGAGCCCCGCGCCAAAGCTAGGAGAAAATACCAAGTGCCAGCCAAGCAGCTGAAGTTCGACGATCAGGCCCTCGACGCGCTCCTCCGCGGCACCGCCCAGGTGGCTGCCGCGGTGCGCCCGACGCTCGGCCCGAGAGGCCGCGCGGTGATGATCGACCGCAAGTACGGAAGCCCCCAGATCAGTTCTGATGGAGCCACGATTGTGCGCGACATCGAGCTGCCCGACCACTTCGAGAACATGGGTGCTCAGCTTCTGGCCGAAGCCGCCCGCAAGGCCAACGACGTCGCCGGGGACGGGACCACCACGGCGGCCCTCCTGGCTGAGGCGATGGTCGAGGAGGGTGTCCGTAACCTGGCCTCGGGGGCCTCCCCAATCGAACTCAAGCGCGGCATCGAGAAAGCGACCCAGGCGATTCTTGCTGAGCTCGATCGGTTGAGCAGGCCGCTGGCCGGTCGGGCGGACATCGCTCAGGTCGCGACCATCTCGAGTGGCAGCCGGGAGATCGGCGAAATGATCGCCGACGCGATGGAGAGGGTGACTTCCGAGGGGGTCATCACCGTCGAGGACTCGTCCGGGATTGAGACTGAGGTCAAGATCGTCGACGGGATGCAGTTCGACCGTGGCTTCGTATCGGCCTATCTGGTGACCGACCAGAAGGGCATGGAGGCGGTCCTAGAGCAGCCCCTGATCCTGGTGACACCCCGCAAGCTCTCGGCCGTCGCGGACATCGTTCCCGCCATGGAGGCGGCGGTGAAGGCCGGGCGCCCCCTATTGGTGGTCGCCGAGGAAATCGAGGGCGAGGCCCTGGCGACGCTGGTGGTCAATAAGGTGCGGGGCACGGTTGTGGCCTGCGCCGTCAAGGCGCCCGGATTCGGTGATCGCCGGACCGCGATGCTCCAGGATCTGGCTGTCCTCACCGGGGCCGAGGTCATTTCCGAGGAGCTCGGCCTGACCATGGAGGGCCTGACCGTACGCCAGCTGGGCTCGGCCCGGCGGGTGGTCGTCACCAAGGACGACACCACGATCGTCGAAGGGGGCGGAACTCCCGATCAGGTCAAGGCGCGGGTGCGCGAGATCGATCAGCAGATGGAGTTGACCGACTCCGATTGGGATCGCGAGAAGCTGCAGGAAAGGAAGGCACGACTGATCGGCGGGGTGGCGGTGATCAAAGTTGGGGCGCCGACTGAGACCGCCCTCAAAGAGCGCAAGGAGCGAGTGGAGGACGCGCTCGACGCGACCCGGGCGGCGGTGGCGGAGGGAATCCTACCCGGTGGTGGGAGGAGCCTACTGCTGGCGGCCCAGGCTCTCTCTGCTATTCAGGCTTCGGGTGACGAGCAGACGGGCGTTGAGATCGTGCGCCGGGCGCTCCAGGTGCCCGCTCGGCAGCTGGCCGCCAACGCCGGCTTGGACGGCTCAGTCGCGCTGGAGAGAATTCTGGGCATGGGCCCGACGGAAGGACTCGATGTGGGCACGCTCGCCTACGGCGACCTTCTGGTCGCGGGCATCATCGATCCCACCAAGGTCGTCAAGACCAGCCTTCAGAGCGCCGCCTCGGTCGCGGCCATGCTACTGACCACCCAGGCGCTGGTGGCGGACCTTCCCGAGCGAGAGCCCGCCTACTCCGGTGGGGGCGAAGAGGGCATGGGCGGCATGGGCGGAATGGGGGGTATGGGCGGAATGGGGGGCATGGGCGGCATGGGAGACATGGGGGACATGGACTTCTGACCGACTGGCGGGCGGAGAATGTCCAGGTGCCCAAAAACCCCCCGACAAAGCTGGCCGTCTGCCAGTACGCCCCTCAGCTAGGCGACCGAGCTGGGAATGCCACTCGGGGAGTCCGGTGGATCTCCCGGGCGGCTGAGGCAGGAGCATCCTTGATCGTCCTCCCGGAACTGGCCTCGTCCGGATACGCCTTCGCCAGCGAAGAGGAGGCGTCCGCCAGTGCCGAGGCGGTTGACGGGCCGACGGTCACGACGTGGGCGGAGAGCTGCCGCCAGCTTGGCGTTTTCGTGGTCGCCGGAATCTGCGAGCAGAGCGCTCAGGGGAGGTTCAATTCGGCGGTGCTGGTGGGGCCCGACGGGGTGATCGGTGTCTATCGCAAGAACCATCTCTTCTACGACGAGCAGAGCTATTTCCGATCTGGCGATCTGGGCTTCCCGGTCTTCGAACTCCCCTTCGGGAAAGTAGGCATGCTGGTCTGCTACGACCTCTGGTTCCCCGAGGCGGCACGGGTGCTGGCCCTGAATGGCGCTGACATCATCTGCGTCCCCACCAACTGGGTCGCCAACTTCCGGCGTCGGGTAGCCGATGAGCGCGGGTGGATCATGGGCAACTACGCCGCAGTCGCGGTGGCGACCCAGAATCAGGTTTTCGTCGCCGCTGCGGATCGTATTGGCTCTGAGCGCCAAATCCAATTCATCGGCAGCAGCTGCATCGTTGGTCCCGAGGGGTGGCTGCTGGCAGGTCCCGGTCCGAGGGCGGACGAGGCACTCCTGCTCGCCGAGCTCGACCTCCGCCAGGCCGACTCCCGTAAGCAGCGCACGCCGCGCAATCACACTCTCGGGGACCGCCGACCCGAGCTCTACGGTGAGCTGGGCCAGGTTTCGCGCCCGAATCCCGGGTGACCCTGCCGTCCGGGCCGGGGAGGTTGGGCAGCCTCCGGGAGGGAGACGCCGGAGAGGAGCCGCTCCGGGGGCTCAACCCAGCGCAACAGGAGGCGGTGCAGGCACCTGACCGGCCGGTGCTGGTTCTGGCCGGCGCCGGATCCGGCAAGACTCGGGTCCTGACCCACCGGATCGCCTACCTGTTGGCGCAGCGGCGGGCCCGGGCCGACCGGGTGCTGGCGGTTACCTTCACCAACAAGGCGGCTCGAGAGATGCGCGGCCGAGTCGCGGCTCTCCTCGGCTCGGAGCCGCACGGGATGTGGCTCGGAACGTTTCACGCCTGCAGCGCGCGGATCCTGCGGGACCAGGGCGAACTGATTGGAATTCCCCGCAACTTCGTGATCTACGACGAGGTGGATCGAGCCGCCTTGGTCAAAGAGTCCATTCGTCAAGCCGGACAGGATGAGAAGCGGCTCACTCCGGCCACGGCGGCGGCTGAGATTTCCCGCGCCAAGAACGAACTAAAAGACCCAGATGCCTTCGCCGAGAGTGCGGTCGGCTATCTCGAATCACGAGTTGCCGCGGTCTATCCCAGGTACCAGGCTTTGCTCGAGGCAGCGGGCGCGCTTGACTTCGACGATCTCCTCTTTCGAGTGGTCCAACTGTTCCAGACTTCGGAGCCGGCCCGGGAACGCTACCAGCATCGCTTCGACCATGTGCTGGTCGATGAGTACCAGGACACCAACCGCGCCCAGTACCTGCTTCTGCGCGCTCTGGTGGAGAAGCATCGCCTGATTACCGTGGTCGGGGACCCGGACCAGTCGGTGTACAGCTGGCGGGGCGCCGACATCCGGAACATCCTGGAATTTCAACGCGATTACCCAGACGCATTGGTAATACCGCTGGAGCAGAACTACCGCAGCACCAAGGCCATCCTGGCGGCTGCCCAGGCGGTGATCCGGGAGAACTCGGAGCGGGTCGAGAAGGGGCTCTGGACCGAGGGTCCAGCTGGAACTCCAGTCGTGATCGCGCAACTCTACGACGAGCGCGAGGAGGCGGCTGCGGTGGCTCGGGAGGCGCTGCGGCTGGTCGACGAGGGAGACAGCGAATTCGGGGACATGGCGGTTCTGTATCGAACCAACGCCCAGTCCCGCGCACTCGAGGAGACCCTGCTTCGGGCAGGCATTCCCTACCGCCTGGTCGGCGGTGTCCGTTTCTACCAGCGCCGCGAGGTCAAGGACGTGCTCGCCTACCTGCGGCTGCTCGCTCACCCCCGCGATCGGCTCGCCTTCGAGCGGGTGGTCAACGTGCCCAAGCGGGGAATCGGCGCCCACTCCCTTTCTGAGTTGGCGGCGAGCGCCGCCGAGCGGGGGGTTTCGGTGTGGGATCTGCTCGGCGACCCTCAGGCGGCCGGGGTTCGGGGCGCCGCGGCGAGCGGACTCCGTCGGTTCCGGGAGATCATCGAAGAGGTCGCCGATTGGGGTGCCCCCTGGCCCCTGGTTACGGTCCTAGATAAGCTGCTGGAACTTTCCGGATATCGGCAGTTCGTGCGTGACGGCAGTATCGAAGGGGAGGAGCGCTGGGCGAACGTGGTCGAGTTGCGCGGACTGGCCGCCGAGCAGGGAGACCTGCCCACTGTCGAGGCGCTCCCGATCTTTCTGGAGCAGGTGGCGCTGGCTGGAGAAGTCGATCAGATGGATGATGTCAGCTCCGCCCTGACCCTGATCACCCTGCATCAGGTGAAGGGGTTGGAATTTCCGGTCGTATTCGTGACCGGGGTGGAGGAGGGCTTGCTACCCCACAGCCGGTCCCTGGACACGCTGAGCGAGATCGAGGAGGAGCGTCGGCTGCTGTACGTGGGGATGACCCGGGCCAAGCGCCGGCTGTACCTGAGTCACTGCTTCAGGCGTCACGTGTACGGCACGCCAGCCCCCGCGATTCCGTCCCGGTTTCTGGCTGCGCTGGGCGATCAGGCAGAGGTGGAGCGCTGGGATGTCGTTCCCCCCGCCGGCCCCAGCTACCTGGACCCGAATCCGATTCGGAGCCGCTCCTACGTGGCCCCAGTCGCGGCCCGGAGCCAGCCTCTGCCCTTGCGCCGGACCCGCGATGCGGTCATGGAGCACGCCCTCACGCCGAGCCCCGGATCCAGCGCTGAGCCCCGGTTTCGCGCCGGGGATCGCGTCGAGCATGCCCGCTTCGGGCGCGGGGTGATCCGGGCCAGCGAGATGACCCGGGCGGGGGAGGAGGTGGTGATCGACTTCGAGGCCGCCGGGCACCGGAGGTTCGCGGTTAGCGACGCGGTACTCCGCCGGATTGATGGCTAGGGGTGGAGGTGGCTGCTAAGCCGATTCCCAGCCCGCTCCGGCGGCGAGCGGCCGAGCTCCGCGAGGAGCTTAGTCACCACAACTATCTCTACTACGTCCTGGACGCTCCGGAACTTCCGGACGCGGACTACGACAGCCTCTTCCGCGAGCTGCAGGAATTGGAAGCCGCCTACCCGGGACTACGCCGGGCCGATTCGCCGACGGGTCGGGTCGGCAACCAGATCCTGACCCCGTTCCGCAAGGTGCGCCACCTGGTACCCATGTACTCCTTGCAGAACGCGCTGTCGCTGGCCGAGGTCTCCGCCTTCCGCGATCGGATCCGGCGCCTGTCCGGGATCGATCCCCCCCTCGGCGCGGAGTTAAAGATCGACGGGCTGGCGGTCAGCCTGACCTACGTCGATGGGCGGCTCGCGGTGGGCGCGACCCGAGGCGACGGCGAGGAGGGGGAAGACATCACCGCCAACATCCGGACCCTGAGCGGGATCCCCGAGCATCTCCAGGTCGGGAACGACGACGGTCTGCCCCCGCGGTTTGAGGTTAGGGGCGAGGTCTACATGCCCCGGTCTGTACTGGTCGAGCTCAACCGGGAGCGCGAGCGCGAGGGACAGCCCCTATACGCCAACTGTCGCAACGCGGCGGCCGGGAGCTTGCGGCAGCTGGACTGGAGGATAACCGCCGGCCGTCACCTGGAAGCCTTCTGCTACGCCTGCGACCCGCACCCCAAAGCGGTAGCCGGCCAGGCGCAGCTGCTGGATTGGCTTGCCCAGGCCGGATTCCCCGTCAACCCCCACCGAAAGCTCCTGGCCAGCGAGGACGAGATGGTCGAGTACCTAGACCATTGGGGGGCGGCCCGCCACCAACTCGACTACGAGACCGACGGCGTGGTCCTCAAGGTCGATGACCTCGGGCTGCAGCAAGAGCTAGGCGCCGACAGTCGCCGTCCCCGATGGGCGATCGCCTTCAAGTTTCCTCCCGAGGAGCGGGAGACAGTCGTCCTGGCCATCGAGGTCACGATCGGGAGGACCGGGGTGGCCACGCCGGTTGCCGTGCTCAAACCCGTCCTGGTGGCGGGATCGACGGTCGAGCGAGCCACCCTTCACAACGAGGACCAGGTCCGGGCCAAGGACATTCGGGTGGGAGACCGGGTTGTCATCCGCAAGGCTGGCGAAGTCATTCCCGAGGTTGCCCGGGTCCTCCCCGAGGGCCGGGCTCCCGGCTCCGAGCCCTTCTCGATGCCCCAGAACTGCCCCGTCTGCGGTGCCGTCCTGGTCAGGGATTCGGGAGCGGCGGCGACCCGCTGCCCCAACCCGCTTTGTCCAGCCCAGCGGCTGCTCCGGATCCGCCACTTCGTGGGGCGGGGAGCCCTCGACATCGACCGCTGCGGACCCGCGGTCCTGGCTGGGCTGCTCGCCCGCCACCTGATCGAGAGCCCGGCCGACCTTTTTCGGTTGCGCCAGGAGCAATTGGAGCCGCTGCCCTCCTTCGGACCGCGGTCCGCCCGGCAGCTGGTGGCGGCGATCCGGGCGCGCCGGACTCCCCCCCTGGAGCGCTTTGTGTACGCCCTGGGGATCCCGCACGTGGGTGAGCGCACCGCCAGGCTCCTGGCCGAGCACTTCGGCACCCTGGAAGCACTCCGTCAGGCCGACTCAGAGGCGATCACCGCGGTGGGCGGGGTGGGTCCGATCGTGGGGAGCGAAGTAGCCCAATTCTTCGCCAACCCCGGGGGGCGCGAATTGCTCGACCAGCTTGCCGAGGTCGGGGTGGTTCCCCAGGGTGCTCTGGGGCCCGACGGGCCTTGGCGGGGCAAGACGCTGGTGCTGACTGGCACCTTGGATGGGTGGACCAGAGCCGAGGCGGAGCAGGCGATCCGCGCTTTGGGGGGCGCCAGCGCCAGCGGAGTCTCCCGGAAGACGACGGCCGTGATCGCGGGCGAGGCCGCCGGTTCGAAGCTGGAAGCCGCTGAGCGGCTCGGAGTGCTGGTCCTCACAGAGAGCCAATTCGCCGAGTGGCTGGCTCACCCCGCGTCTGACCCGCCGCGGTAGCGGGAGCCCGGTCCTGGATCGGCGGGCGGGGCAGCCGCTGGTGCCTCCGCCCGCAGGCGCTCGACCGCAATCTTGGCTGACTCCAGAGCCTCGAGCGGGGGTCCCCCGCGATCGGTCAAGGCGGCACGGCAGGCCAGGAGCGCGTCCTCGAGCTGCTCCAGAGCGACGGCCAGGGCCAGCGCCTCGACCTGCTCGACCAGCGCCGCCGACTCGATGTTGAGGTCGATGGCGATTCCTTGCATGAGGGCAGCCCACCGGTCGCGCGCGTCCTCCAGCTTCCGGGCCGCCCCTTCAAGACTGATCTGAGCCTTGGTGCTCGCCCGGCGCGCCCCCGGGATGGACCTGCTCCGCAGCACGGCGGCTGCGCCCCGGCGACCAGCGCTGTCCATGAGCCGTCGCGTGTTGCGGGCGGCCGCAAACGCCTCGGCGGCTGCCGCCAGAGCGGCCTGGGGGTCGTCTGGTTTGGAAGGAGAGGTGATGGTCGGTACTCCCGGGGCGATCTTGATTGGCTTCTATAATCCAGGCTCTGTGGCCGAAGAGGGAGCGCCCGAGCAGCAAATGGAATCGATCGGCCTCTCCGAGGTCGCTCGGATCAGCAGTCTGGCCCGGCTGGGGATGACACCCGCCGAGCTCGAGACGCTGGCGGTCCAGCTCGAAGTCATCGTCTCCGCCGTCGGCCAGCTCTCCCGGGCGGACATCTCGACGGTGCCAGCTACCGCTCAGGTGGGCGAGCTCCGAAATGTCACTCGGGCCGACGTGGTCGAGAAGGGCCTGGGTGCCGAGGAGGCGCTCGGAAACGCCGGCGTCAAGGCGGCCGGGTTCCTCCGCGTACCGGCGATTCAGTGACCCGGCTCGAGGCGCCAATTCTCGAACTCCATCAGCAGCTCGTCGACCGGGAGTTCTCGGCGGTCGAGCTGGCCCGAGAGGCCCTCGAACGGACGGGTGAGCTCGACCCCGCCCTGGGGTCCTTTCTCCGGCTGACGCCGGACCGAGCGTTGGAGGCGGCCGCTGCGGCTGACCGGCTTCTGCAGGCAGATCCGTTGGGGGCGCCTGCGCTCTGCGGTATCCCGGTCGCCTACAAGGACGTGATCTGCACCCAAGGGGTCGAGACCACGGCGGCGAGCCGGATCCTGAGCGGGTTTGTGCCGCCCTACAGCGCGACGGTCGTCGACCGTCTCGAGGAGCTGGGCGTGGTGCCACTCGGCAAGCTCAACTGCGACGAATTCGCCATGGGCAGCTCCAACGAGAACTCCGCCTATCAGGCCACCCGCAACCCCTGGGACCTGGGGCGGGTGGCGGGGGGCAGCAGCGGTGGCTCGGCGGTGGCGGTGGCGGCGCGGCTGGCCTGCGCCACCCTGGGCAGTGACACTGGGGGTTCGATTCGCCTACCGGCGTCCTTCACCGGAGTGGTCGGGGTCAAGCCGACCTACGGACGAGTCAGCCGCTACGGCCTGATCGCCTTCGCCAGCTCCCTGGACCAGATCGGCCCCCTCGCCAAGACGGTGACCGACGCGGCCCTGATCCTGACCGCGGTGGCTGGGCAGGACCGCCGCGACAGCACCAGCCTCCCGGCCCCCGTGGACGACTACCTGGCCCACCTTGACCAGGGCGTAAAGGGCCTCCGCCTAGGGGTTCCCAGGGAGTACCTCGAGGTGGGCCTTGACACGGGGGTCAGGCAGGTGTTCGAGGGCTCGGTGCGGATGTTGGAGGAGATGGGCGCGCAGATCGAGGAGATCAGCCTGCCAACGACGGAATACGCCCTCGCCGCCTACTACGTGATCGCCCCGGCCGAGGCCAGTAGCAATCTGGCTCGGATGGACGGGGTTCGCTTTGGTCCCGGCTTGGGTTCGGCTACGACCCTTCGAGAGGCCTACGAGCATTCCCGCCACGAGGGATTCGGGGCCGAGGTGCGGCGCCGCATCACGCTGGGGACCTACGCTCTCAGCAGCGGCTACTACGACGCCTATTACCTGCGCGCGCAGAAGGTGCGCACCCTGGTGGCCCGCGATTTCGACCGAGCCTTTGCCCAGGTGGACGCGATCCTTGCCCCGACTGCGCCCACGGCGGCCTTTCGACTGGGAGAGCGGACGGCCGACCCGATGGCCATGTATGCCACCGATGTGCTCACCTTGCCGGCCAACCTGGCCGGGATCTCTGGGGTCTCGGTGCCGGCCGGTTTCGCCGCCGGTTTGCCGGTGGGGTTGCAGGTGCTGGGCCCCTACCTGGGCGAGGTGACCTGCCTTCGAGTCGCCCGTAGCGTCGAGGTCGGGGCCGGGATCTGGAATCAGCTGCCGCCGGTCGGGGGCGGGGGGGAGTGAGCATCGCGGGCGGCCCCGCCTGGGAAGCGGTGATCGGGCTTGAGGTGCACGCCCAGCTGCTGACCAAGAGCAAGATGTTCTGCTCCTGCCGGGCCGACTACCTGGGGCTGCCACCGAACAGCAATACCTGCCCGGTGTGCCTGGGTCTTCCCGGAGCACTGCCGGTCGCCAACGAGGAGGGGATCCGACTCACCCTGCGCACTGCCCTGGCGCTCAACTGCGAGATCCCCGAGTTCACCAAGTTCGACCGCAAGAACTACTTCTATCCCGACCTTCCCAAGGGGTATCAGATCTCCCAGTACGATCTTCCCCTCTCCCGCAACGGCTGGCTCGAGTTCGAGGTCGACCAGCGCCCCGTCCGGGCGGGGATCACCCGAGTCCACCTTGAGGAGGACACCGGCACGCTCCATCATGCTGGCGAAATCCAGAGCTCCACCTTCTCGCTGGTCGACCTGAACCGAGCTGGAGTTCCCCTGATGGAGATCGTGGGTGAGCCCGACCTTCGGACTTCGGCCGAGGCCCGGGCCTATCTGGTCGCCCTCCGCCAGCTGCTGGTCTACATCGGGGTCAACGACGGCAACATGGAGGAGGGAAGTCTCCGCTGCGACGCCAACGTCTCGCTCCGGGCCAGGGGCAGCCAGGAGCTGGGCGTCAAGGTGGAGGTCAAGAACATGAACTCCTTCCGGAGTGTCTCGCGAGCGCTCGACCACGAGCTGGGCCGCCAAGCCGAGATCCTGGAGCAGGGTGGGCTCATCACCCAGGAGACGCGAGGCTGGAGCGAGTTGGAGCAGCAGACGGTGTCCCAGCGGACCAAGGAGGCGGCCCAGGAGTACCGCTACTTCCCCGAACCCGACCTGCCGCCGCTCACGGTCTCCCGGGAGCAGGTCGAGTCGGTGCGCGCCGGACTGCCGGAGCTCCCCACTGCGCGGCGGGAGCGCTTCGTCGCTCAGTTCGGGCTGGCGCTCGACCAGGCCCGGCTGCTGACAGCCCGGCCACGCGACTCGGAGTACTTCGAGGCGGTGGTGGCCGCGGGGATTACTCCCCAGCTGGCCGCCAACTGGCAACTGGGGGACCTGCAGGGCCTCTGCAACGCCGCCAACATCACAGTAGACGAGTGCCGGGTGGGGCCCCTGAATCTGGCCCGACTGCTCGAGATGGTCGAGGGCCATCAGGTCACCGCCAAGGTGGCGAAGGAGGTTCTCGGGCAGGCATTCGAGACGGGGGCCAGCCCCGCTGAGCTGGTGCGGAGCCAGGGGCTGGGCCAACTTTCCGATGTCGGCGACATTTCCGTGCTGGTCGACCAGGTGCTGGAGCGAAACGGCAAGGCCGCCCAGGACTACCAGGGTGGGAACGACCGGGCGCTGGGTGCCCTGGTGGGAGCGGTGATGGGGTTGTCCCAAGGCAGGGCCAATCCCGAGATCGTCAACCAGCTCCTCCGAGCGCGCCTACCTCGACCCGGGGGCTGAGAGCTCTGCCGGCTGACCCTGAGGCCGACCCGGCAACGCGGCCAGCCGCACTTCGGGTGGGCGATCTGATCCAGCTCGAGTGCCAGGAGATCGCCCACCGGGGTCTGGGCGTCGGCCGCTGCAATGGCATGGTCGTCTTCCTCTTCGGGGCGGCGCCAGGCGAGCTGGTCTCGGCTCGAGTCACCAAGATCAGCCGGCGCCACGCATTCGCCGACACCGTTGAGGTGCACCGGGGCTCCCAGCACCGCGTTTTGCCGCCGTGCCCTTACTTTGGCCGCTGTGGGGGGTGTCAACTGCAACACCTCAACTACCCCTTCCAGCTCACCACCAAGCGCTTGGTGCTGGAGCGGGCCCTGGCCGGGGCGGGAGTCGAGTCCCAGGTCGAGACCGAGCTGGTTGGCTCGATGGACCCCTGGCGATATCGCTGGCGAGGCGAGTTCCACCGCAGCCGCGAGGGTCCCCCGCTTGGGTTCAAGAGCCGAGGCAGTTACCAGGTGCTCGGGATTGCCGACTGTCTCATCCATCACCCCACCGTGGCCTTGTCTCTGGCCGCTGTGGGCGAGGCAGTCCAGGGCCAGGGGCCAAGGGTCCAGACCGTGCAGTTGACGGTAGGGGAAGGGGGTCGGCAGCTTCTTCTCCAGACCCGACCCGATGACTCGGCGAGTGGCCCCACCGCCATTGCCGCCGCCGCGCGGCTTCCTCCCCAGGCGAACCTTACCGACGAGTCGACCAGCCTCAACTTCCGGGGTCGGGACTTTCGGGTCTTCCCCGACTCCTTCATCCAGGTCAACCAGGGAACGGTGGGCGCGCTCTACTCCACCGTGGAGGAGTTCCTGGCGGGCCAGCTCGAGGGTGCCCACATCGTCGACGGCTACGCCGGAGCCGGAATCCTGAGCCTGCGGATGGCTGACCTGGGAGCCCAGGTCACAGCGATCGAGTCGAGTCCGGTCGCGGCCCGACTCTGCCAGCTCCACGCGGAGATGTATGCCCCCGGGCGGGTGGAGACGGTCTGCGGCCAGGTGGAGGACGAGCTGGCTCGTGCCCGACCGGCCGGAGCCGTCGTTCTGGATCCGCCCCGGGCCGGGCTGGCGCCGAAGGTCCGATCGTGGCTGGCCACCGATGGACCGCGTTCAGTCGTCTACCTCAGCTGCGAGGTCTCCGCTCTGGCTCGGGACCTAGCGGGGCTCTGCGGGAAGGGTCCATACCGCCTGGAGAGACTCTGCCTGGTCGACATGTTTCCCCAGACCTACCACTTCGAGACGGTCGCCCTGCTGCGGCGGAGGTGACCCCCGGGTCCCCATCCAATCTCCGATACTGAGTCTCTCAGGGGGAGCCGACTCTCCCAGTTCAGGAACCTGTGCTCACCCATGCCTGCCGTCCCGTTCGTCCATCTCCACACCCACTCCGAATACTCGCTACTGGATGGAGCCGCCCGGGTAAAAGGGCTGACTCAGCGAGCTCACGACCTGGGCCAGCCTGCGATCGCAGTCACCGATCACGGCGTGCTGGCCGGCGCCATCGAGTTCTACGAGGCGGCCACCGAGGTGGGGATCACGCCCATCATCGGTTGCGAGGTTTATGTGGCGGCTCGCTCCCACCTGCAAAAGGAAGGCCGTGCCGACCGCGACCCCTTCCACCTGGTACTACTGGCGCGCGACCGGGAGGGGTACGCCAACTTGGTCAAGCTGGTCAGCAAGGCCCATCTGGATGGCTTCTATTACAAGCCCCGGATTGACCACGAACTCCTCAGCGAACACGCCCGGGGACTGATCGGACTCTCCGGTTGCATTGGCGGCGAGGTCCCCCAAAGGCTGCTCGCGGGAGACCACAAGGGGGCGCTAGCGATCGCCCGCGAGTATGCCCAGATCCTCGGCCCGGACGGCTATTTCCTGGAGATCCAAGACCACGGCATGGAGGAGGAGCGGATCGTCCGCGAGGGCCTGCTCAAGATCGCCCGTGAGACCGACCTGCCCCTGGTGGCCACGAACGACTGTCACTACGTCGACAAGGAAGACGCCGAGGCTCACGACGTCTTGCTCTGCATTCAGACCGGAAGCAGGCTGGACGACCCCAAGCGGCTGCGCTTCTCAGGATCCCACTTCTATGTCAGCTCCGGCGAGGAGATGGCCGCCAAATTCGGCTACTGCTTGGAGGCGGTCGCCAATACCGCTGCCATCGCGGCGCGCTGTCGCTTCGAGCCCCTCTTGGATCAGCGACTGCTTCCGCTCTACGACGTGCCGCCCGGGCAGGACGCGGATGGGCTGCTGGCCGAGGTGGCGACCCAGGGTTTGCGGGTGCGGCGGAAGGGCGATGAGCCGTCAAAGGAGTATTCGGATCGGCTCGAGTACGAACTGGAGGTGATCCGCCAGACCGGGTTCGCAGCCTACTTTCTGATCGTCTGGGACTTCACCCGGGCGGGGCGCGAAGAGGGGGTCAAGATTGGCCCCGGACGTGGCTCGTCGGCGGGCAGCCTGGTCGCCTACAGCCTGGGGATTACCGACATCGACCCCCTCCAGTACGGATTGATCTTCGAGCGGTTCCTCAACCCGGAACGGGTCTCCATGCCCGACATCGACATTGATTTCGACGTGCAGGGAAGGTCCCTGGTGATCGACTACGTCAATCGGCGCTACGGGACCGACCGGGTGGCGCAAATCGTCACCTACGGGACCATGGCGGCCCGCGCCGCCGTCCGCGACGTCGGCCGGGTGCTGAACGTACCGCTGCCCGAGGTAGATCAGTTGGCCAAGCTGATTCCGACCCGGCCGGGAGTGACCCTGGAGGCGGCCCTGCGGGAATCAAAGGAGCTCAAGGCCGCCTACGACGGGCAGCCCTGGGCGCACCGCTTGGTCGACACCGCCCGCCGCCTGGAGGGCATCTCCCGCAACGCCGGCACCCACGCGGGCGGGGTGGTGATCGCCCCAGGCCCGCTCACCGACTACGTGCCCCTGCAGCGGGCGACCACCAACCGGGAGGCGGTGGTGACTCAGTTCGACATGGACGGCGTCCAGAAGATCGGACTGCTGAAGATGGACTTCCTGGGTCTGGAGAACCTCACCATTCTGGACGAGACTCTGGACAACATCGAGCGTCTCCGGGGGGTCCGGCCCGACCTGGACAGCATTCCCCTCGACGACGCAGCCACCTATGACCTGCTGTCCCGAGGAGACACCCTGGGCGTGTTCCAGCTGGAGCAGCAGGGGGGCCGCCGAATCGTCATGGACATGCGACCCCGCTCCATCGAAGACATGGCGGCGGCAGTCGCCATCAACCGCCCCGGGGTGATCGAGGGCGGTGCGACCGAACTTTACATGAAGCGCCGGCGGGGCGAGGAACCGATCACCTACCTGTTGCCCGAACTCGAGTCAGTGCTCAAAGAGACTCACGGGGTGATCGTCTACCAGGACCAGGTGATGCAGATTGCCGCCGCCGCCGCCGGCTTCAGCCTGGGCGCCGCCGACCTGTTGCGGGCGGCGATGGGGAAGAAGGACAAGGCCAAGATGTCGGCCCAGCGGGCCCGATTCATCGCCGGGGCGGTGGCGAGGGGGGTGGCCGAGCAGACTGCGGTCGATCTTTTCGACTACATCGATTACTTCGCTGGGTACGGCTTCAACAAGGCGCATTCGGTCGCCTACGGGCTGATCAGCTACCAGACTGCCTACTTCAAGGCGAACTTCCCTCTCGAATTCATGGCGGCGTTGCTGAACAGCAAGGCCAGCGACTTCGACCGGCTCAAGCGGGCCATCCAGGACGCCCAGGCTCGAGGCATCGTGGTCCATCCTCCCGAGGTGAACCGCTCGGTGGCGCCCTTCAGCGCCTTGCCGGCGAAGGCGGAGACCGAGACCGGGGGCCCGGCCACCAAGGGCGAGATCCTCTACGGGCTGCAGCACATCAAAAACGTCGGGGAGTCGGCGGCTCAGGCTCTGGTCGCGATCCGCCAGGAGGGCGGCGACTTCCGATCTCTACTCGATCTCTGCACCCGAGTGCGGGGCCGAGAGCTCAATCGAAGGGCTCTGGAGGCCCTGATCCGCTGCGGAGCCTGCGACGGGTTGGGGGACCGGGGGGTGCTGCTGGCCCAGCTGGAGAATGCCATGCGCCGCGCCGAGGTGAGGGCCCGGGAACGGGATTCCGGCCAGATCGCTCTCTTCGACTCAGAACCCGGGGAGGGCGATCCCGTCGCTGCGTCGGACGCCGACGATCTCCTACCGACCTCTCCCGCCCTGACCGAGGAGATCCAGCGCGAGCGGCTAGCTTGGGAGCGAGAACACCTGGGGATCTACCTCAGCGATCACCCGCTCCAGCGGCTCGGGCATGAGCTGCGCCTGCGCACCGACACGGCGGTGGCCGACCTGGCTCGGCTGGAGGGAACCGTGGTCCAGGTGGGCGGCTCGGTCAGAGAGTGCCGTCGGGTCCAGAGCCGGCGGGGCGAGCCGATGGCCTTCGCTCAGTTGGAGGATCTGACCGGCGTCTGCGAGGTGGTGGTGTTCCCGTCCGTCTTCCAGCGGGCGGCGGGCCTGCTCCACCCAGACGGGGTGGTGGTGGTCCGAGGCCGGGTTGAGGTGGGAGCCCGCCGCCCGGCCGGCGGCGCCACCCCGCCGCCTTCGGGCCTGGAGGGAGAGGAGGCGAGTGACCCGTCCTCGGCGGAGGAGTCGGAGGAGGCCCGGGTGATCGCGGAGGAGATCCTCGCACTGGACGATCT
The DNA here is from genome assembly GCA_035534755.1 of Candidatus Dormiibacterota bacterium. Classification (GTDB taxonomy): domain Bacteria; phylum Chloroflexota; class Dormibacteria; order Aeolococcales; family Bog-877; genus Bog-877. The sequence goes on along the minus strand of DATLRH010000024.1, from coordinate 52,946 downwards.
GAGCCTGGCCGACTGGACGGCTGCGGCCGTGGTGCATGTGCGAGCCCTCCGGGGGGGCGAAGAGGCACTGCGGCGGCTCTCCCAGCTCTTCAGAGAGCACAGCGGCGGATCTCGAGTCGTGCTCCACCTCCGCGACGCCGACGGAGATCACGAGCTCGACCTCGGCAGTGAGTACCAGGTCAGCAGCACCCCCCAGCTGGAGGCTAAGGTGATCGAACTCTTCGGCCCCGGCTCCTATCGGGCGGATCCGATCCGGACCCTGGCGCCGCCACCCCGGTTTCGGGGGCGCAGCCGATAGGCCAGATCGCGGTTTAGAGCTGGTAGAGGCTACTTAGCAGCGTCGGGAAGAGGACCTGCGCCAGGGCGATGTAGACCACCACGGCGATCACCAGGCCGATCAGGGCGGCCATCTCGACCTGAACTCGGGCGGCGCGCTGGATGGGAGCGATCAGGCGATCGGTGATGCGTTTGATCGAGTAGACGAAGGGGTGCCAGGGGTCGACGTGGAGGGCGCTGACCAGCACTCGGATCAGCAGCAGCACCACGATCACCAGGGCCACCGCGCTGATGAACTCGAAGACGACCGAGAAGATCGCCCAGATCGGGTTGGCAAAGCTGTTGCGAGCCAGCTCCTGGAGCAGCTGGGCCACCGCGAAGACCAGCACCAGGGCCAGAAGTGGCGAGAAGTCGAGACCAGCGATCGTGGGCAGGACCCGCCGCAAGGGCCGAACCACCGGCAGCACCAGGGCCTCGAGCAGGTGTCCGACCGGCGTGGCGTACGCCTCGGGGAAGAACGACATGAAGGCCCAAGCCAGGATGCAGAGCGCATAGATGTCGAGGAGCAGGACCAGGTCGTTGACCAGGATCTCGGCGAGGTGCATCGGCCGGAGTATAGATCGGGACCCTCCGGAGGCCCCCCTCAAGCGAACTGGGCGCGAAGTCGGGGGGCACGCCCATCCGTGGTCAGTGCCAGGCTAGGAGTGAGCAGCCCGGGCCCGGTGGCGCCAGTAGTGCCGCGCGGGCTCAGCCGGCCGGGCGCGTCAGGGACGGGTGCCCGAGTGCTGGCTCCTCCTCGACGTACTCGTCGGCAATGGCCAGCGCCTCGTCGAGGAGGCGGATGCCCAGCTCCAACTCCTCGGCGCTGATGATCAGGGGCGGGGCCACGTGAATGCGGTTGAAGTGGCTGAATGGCCAGAGGCCGCGCTGGCGGCAGGCAGCCACCACTCGGGACATCGGCTCCTTGGCTGCCCCAGTGGCGTTGAAGGGGACCAGCATCTCCCGGGACTCGCGATTACGGACCAGCTCCAGGGCCCAGAAGAGCCCCCGCCCGCGCACATCGCCCACCGAGGGGTGGCGCTCCATCAGCCGTCGAAGGGACGGCTCCGCGACCTCGCGGCCCAGACGGCGAACGTGACCCAGGAGGTCGGTCTGCTCGAAGACCCGAATACTGGCCACCCCCGCGGCGCATGCCAGAGGATGGCCGGAATAGGTGAGTCCCCCGGGGTAGGCTCGGTCAGCGAAAGAGGCCCAGATCCCCTCCGGGATGACCACTCCTCCGAGCGGAACGTAGCCCGAATTGACCCCCTTCGCGAAGGTGATCAGGTCCGGCACCACGTCCCAGGCGTCGACCGCGAACCACTCGCCGATCCGCCCGAAGCCGACCATCACCTCGTCGCAGATCAGCATGATCCCGAACTCGCTGCAAAGGGCTCGCACGCCGGCGAGGTAGCCACGGGGTGGGATCAGCACTCCGTTGGTGCCGACCACGGTCTCCAACAGCACAGCCGCGATCGTGGCCGGACCCTCAAGTTCGATCACCTCGCGTAGGTGGCCGAGAGCAGCGGCCGATTCCTCTGCCTCGGAGTGGGTTCCGAAGGGAGATCGGTACAGGTAGGGCCCCATGAAGTGGACAACCCCAGGGATGCCCGGATCGCTGGCCCAGCGGCGTGGGTCTCCGGTGACGGATAGGGAGCCGCTGGTGGCTCCGTGGTAGCTGCGATAAGCCCCCAGAATCTTGCTGCGCCCAGTGTGGAGGCGGGCCATCCGGATGGCATGTTCGTTGGCTTCCGTCCCCCCGTTGGTGAAGAAGACGTAGTTGAGGTCACCCGGGGCTCGGGCCGCGATCATCTCTGCCAGTTCGCTCCGGGCCGTGTTGGCAAAGTCGGGGGATACCGTGCAGAGCCGGTCGGCCTGCTCCTTCACTGCGGCGATCAGGGCCGGGTGCTGGTGGCCCAGATTCAGGAATACCAATTGAGATGAGAAGTCCAGGTAGCGGGTCCCGGATTCGTCCCAGAACCAGCAGCCGGCGCCCCCCACCGGGGTGACCTGGCGCAGGTCCCGTTGCGCCGACCAGGTGTGAAAGACGTGATCGGTGCCCAGTTGCTTGGCTCGCTCGGCTGCCACGGTGATGCTCCTCAAGCGACGGCGAGAACTGGCGCGGGCCAGTCGCAGGGGGGCAGCACGACGCCGAGGTGGGGAGGCCGGGTGCCGGACGCTGGTCTCCTAAGCGGGGCGGTTCCAGGCATTGTGGGCTTCACTCCTCCGCCTCTCGGCGACACTGCGCAACCCAGTGCCGCCGAGAGGCGGCTCCAGACGGCGGCGGGGGTCAATGTAATCGAAAGGGCGCCCCGGGGTGGCGAGTCCGGGACCGCCAGCGCCGTCTAATGACGGCCCTTGACTGTTGGAGCCGGAGCCGACGCAGCGAGGATAGACTGCGGATGCCCCGCGTGCGGTCGCGGAGCATGGGGGGCGGCCACGGGTAGTGTCGGCTGCGGCCACAGTTCCCTCGACCGCCGCCTCCTCAGCGTCTGATTTGGACCGGGAGCCGCGAGTGTTCATCTTCTATCGACTCTTTCGAAACGCATCGCCACGAATCCGCTGGCTGGTCGGCATCGCGCTGGGGGCCGGAGGATTGGCGCTCGTCGTGCTCGGGGTGCTCTGGCACAACCCCGTCCTGGCTGTCCGGGGTGCCGTTCTGTTGGTCGGGGCGGGGCTGGTGGGGTGGCAAATCTGGCGCTCGCCACGCTTCGGAGGCGGCCGCGACAGCTCGCGGAGATTGCGCTAGGGCCAGCTCCATGCGAGGAGCCGACCGGTCGCGGCTGAGCCGGCTGGAGGGCGCCGAAGTAACCAGGGTGCTCCGCGGTGCAAGTGGAGCCGATTGGTCCGCCCGAGCCGTGGTGACGGCAATCGGACTGAGTTCGCGATCCCGAGACGGGAATCGAGTGGCGCGACGTCCGACTAGCCAACCCACCTGAGCAGTGCCGAGGGAGGTTGGTTCGGGTTCATCCGAATCCGGGGCAGCTGCCACAGCATCTGCGAGCTCTCCTGGGCGGAGTTGATCCGGGCGTCGATGACCCCAGCGACGAAGCCGACGGCCCGCAGTTCGGAGAAGAGGGAAAGCTCTGCCGGACCCGCCGTGGCGGGGGAGGGGTAGGGCCAGACCCCGGTGTAGGCGATGAACTGAACCGGGACCCCAGTGTGCTGGGCCAGCAGCACTGAGGGCTGAGCCACCAGCGCCTGGACTGTCGCCGGAGATGCGCCCCAAAGGGCTTTATTGTCATAGAGCGTGTGATCCTCGATCGAGAACCCCCCCTGGGACAGGGTGGTCACCTGGGCCCAGGTCAGGTAGCTCTGGGGGTTGAACCCGGCCAGTGTGTGGACCGTCTCGCCAACCAGACCCACCGGGACGAAGAACGTGGCGGTGAACCCATAGTTGGTGAGGATCGGGACCGCGTACTGGAACGGACCCTCCCGTCCATCGTCGAAGGTGATCACGACCGGCAGCTGGGGCAGGGGCAGACCGTAGAGGAGGAAGTCGGACAGTCGCTGCAGAGAGATCGCATGGGCCTGGCTGGCGGCCAGAGCTGCCATCTGGGTTGCGAATTGGCCGGGGGTGACGGTGAGTCCATATTCCAACTGGTAAGCGTATCCGGTGTTCCACTGGGACCGGACTGGGAAAGGGGCGACGACGTGGTACATCAAGATGGGCACCGCCGCGCTGCGAGCGACCGGGTTGGGTGGGACCACGATGGGGGCATCCATGGCCGCCGGACCCTCGCCAAGCACGAGCAGACTAGATAGAGCCGGGCCGCCGGTCACCACCTGCGGAGGCCCTGATACGCGGGGTGCGGAGATCGCCAAGGTCAGCGCCTGGTAGTCGGCGGCCACCCCTGCCGGGAGCAGGCTCGACGGGGACGCGAAGGTCACCGTGACCGGCACCAGGAGCACACTGCGGAAGTGCTCAGCGGGGGCTTCCGGGGGAGTCCAGGCGCTGGCTGCCGGCGTGGCGGTTCCGACAGTGAAGGAAACGGGCTGGGCCGGACCTGAGAACTTGGTCTGGAGCATGGCCACCCGAGCCGACTGGGAAGGCCACTGCGCCTGGGCGAAAGGTGTCAGCTCCATCCATTGGGCGGCGAACTGGCCACTCACGAACTGACTCATGAAAGCGCGAGCCAGCGCCTCGGCGGCGCGCGGCAGTCGTGGCGATGGGGTGGGGAGCGGCGTCGGCGGAACGCGCCCCGGAGCCGTGGGGGTTGGGGTCGGGATTGGCCCCCGGCGGGCCGTGGCCATGCTCTGCGAGAAGGCCAGGCCGGTGACCAGCAGCAACAAGAGGAACCCACTCACCCGGCGGCCACCGTGGAACACCGACCCGGATCATACCCCCACCCGCGGGACCCTCAGCGCGACTCAAGCAGCCGGTAGGAAACCCGCCAAGGCCGGAGTTCGCCTAAAGCGTCGGGCCTGGGTCGGGAGAGAGGGCCGGCCCCAAGAGTTGAGCGGCCCCACGGTTGCCCTTCTGATTCCGCGGTCGAGGACCGAGTCGTAATTGGAGAAGGGCAGGGCCCTTAGGGGTGGGACTGGCGGGCTGTTAGAGGAGCGCCTCGATGAGGGCAACCTGATCTGCCGCCCAGTGTCTCCCCGAGGAATCGAACTCGGCCTGACGTTGACGGGCCACCGTCTTGCGGTCTCGGCGGTACAGCTCCGCGATCTCGTTATCCCAGTCGGGTTCGGGCCAGGCGTAGGGGAGGTCCGCGATCTCGCCCGGTACTTCGACGAGCTCCGCCAGCCCGAGCACGGAAAGGCAGATCGCCCGCTGCTCCTCGATCTGGTGGGGACGCCCCAAGGCGTTTCCCAGCGGGTAGTCGAGGAAGGCGGCCCGCGGAGGCCGGACTCGCTCCGTGATATCGCGGGCGCCGGTGATGCTCACGGTGACCAGGCCCTCCGACTCGAGGACCCGGGCCAGTAGGCCCATGGATTGGTGGCAGGCCGGGCACAGGGGAACGATCAAGACCAGGTCAGCTCCCGCTGCCCGGATCGTGTCGGCCAGGGCCGGGCCTGTCTTGGTGACCAGCGGGACCAGGGCTTTGATCGCTCCGAGCATGCTCAGGTGGTGGGTTGCCGCCGCGCCGATTAGTCCCGAGCTCGCCAGCTCGGACAGGCGCTGATAGGGGTGGACTACATTGACGTCGGCGCGTCCCGGGCGGCGAATCGGACTGGGATGCGAAACCACCAGCTCGGCGGGGTCCAAGTCGGCCGGAAGGAGACGGAAGCTCAGGTCGTCGACCGGCTTGAACGCTGGCTGGTTGCGCAGGTGGACGCCAGCGCTAGAGAGGATGATCACCGTGGACTCCTTCACGGCGCGGGTCGGGGTGGTCCAGGGAGGCGTGCCCAAGCGGGCCACGGGCATCGGTGGCATGGGCGCGGTGATCTCGTTGACGAGGTCCAGGTACCGGAAGGGCATTCTCAGGGAGTCTATGGTCTCCGGGCCTGCGCTTCACCGTCGGTCAGCCTTGGCGAAATCCACCCTCCGGCGCCGGCTGCGACCTTCCCAGTCCAGTTGAGAGCCGCCGCCTTGGGGGTGGCAACAGCAGCCGCCTTGGGGCTGGTGCCAGCAGTGGGAGTCGAACCCACACGAGCTTGCGCTCAACGGTTTTTGAGACCGCCGCGTCTGCCATTCCGCCATGCTGGCGTCCCCAGCCGGTCAGGCGTCGGGGAGGTCGAGGTCGGGGAGGTTCATGTCGTTGACCATCTGCTGGAAAACGGCAAGCCGGCTGCCCTCCTCGGATTGGCTGTCGGGCAGTACCCCAGCCTGCTCTAGGACGTCCTCGACCACGTAGATCGGGGATTCGACTCTAATCGCCAGCGCGATAGCGTCGCTGGGCCGGGCGTCGAAAACCACCTCCTGGCCCGCGCGCGCGCCGATGATGCGAGCGTGGAAGGTGTCGTCGCGCAGCTCCGACACGACCACCCGGCTGACCGTCACATCCAGGGTGGTCAGCATGTCAACCATGAGGTCGTGGGCCTGGGGTCGCTCGGGCTTGATTCCGGTGATCTTCAGGGCGATGGCATTCGCCTCGGCCATGCCCACCCAGATCGGCAGGAAGCGCTCCGCATCCTTCTGCTTCAACACCACCACGTGCTGACCGCTGGGCATGTGGACGCGGATACTGTCGACCGACATCTCGATCACGTCCATTGGCTCCTCACAGTTGGCTGTTCCCGACGCCCCAGGGAGCGGCCCCTAGGGAACCGGCCGAGTACCGGGTCTCCAGAGTTCGTGATGTCTCGACCATGATAGCCCTCGGTGCGTGCGGTCCCGGCGGCCGGAGACCATATCCGGCGACCGGCGTGCGCGGTCCCGAACCAGAACGCGGCCATCCCCAGTGTTGACAGCGGAGCCGATTGGGAATAGGTTGTCTGATCATCAGACCGATCATCGCCGAGGGCCGCATCAAGGCAGAGACGTCTCATCCATCAGCGGAGGAGGTGCGCCTCGCTTCGGTCCCAGTCACGCGCCGGAACACCTACCAATTGGTGGCTGAAGCGATCTCGGCGGCGGTGTCTGAAGGTAGGCTCCGACCCGGCCAACGACTGCCGCCTGAGCGCGAACTGGGCCTCACCTACTCGGTCGGACGATCGTCGACCCGGGAGGCCATCCGCGTTCTCGAGTCGCAGGGTTTGATCAGGGCTGACGGACGGGGCGGGTACGTGGTCATGGACCACGGCAACCTGCTGCGGCAGGCGATCGGCCTTCTGGTCGGACTGGAACGCGTCGAAGTCTCCGACCTGTTCGAAGTTCGTCGGACCCTGGAGATCGAGACGGCTGGCCTCGCCGCCCGGCGTCGTTCTGCCTCCCACCTCGAGGCCCTCTCCGAGCGCCTTGATGAGATGGCCCAAGCGCTCGGCGAGCCGAGCCGCTACAACAGCGCCGACATTGGCTTCCACACTGACCTGGCGGCCGCCACCGGGAACCGTCTTACGGTCCAGCTCATGGACGGGATTCGGGACGCCATGTCTCGGGCTTTCGCGGTCGCCTTCCGACTGCCCGGCAATCCCGCGCTCTCCCTAGCAGAACACCGAGGGATCGCCGCGGCGGTTTCAGCCAGCGACCCGGAACTGGCGCGCGAGCGCATGCGGGCCCACCTGGAGAGGGTGGAGATCGAAACCACCCAGGCCCAGCAGGCGGAAGCCAGCCTCCTGGAGAGAGACCGTGCTCGCTGACCCATCCGAAAGTGTGGTGGCCGACCCCTTCCAAAGTCCGGTCCCTTCCAGCAGTGAGACTCCCGCGCCGGCCGACGGAGGGGGTCCGGACTGGCTGCACGCCTACCGGCTCATGCTCTCGATCCGTCTCTTCGAGGACCGGGTCAACGATCTCTACCAGCGCCAGGTCATGCCCGGATTGGCCCACCTCTCGAGCGGCGAGGAGGCGGTGGCGGTCGGGATCTGTTCTGCATTACGGGACGACGACTACATCACCAGCACCCATCGCGGCCACGGCCACTGTCTCGCCAAGGGCGCCGAACCTAAGCTGATGTTTGCCGAGCTCCTGGGCAAGGCCGCCGGCTACTGCGGAGGCAAGGGGGGCTCGATGCACATCGCCGACCAGAAGCGGGGCAACCTGGGAGCCAACGCCATCGTCGGGGGTTCCTTGGGAATAGCGACCGGCGCCGCTCTCTCGATCAAGCAGCGCCAGACCGACCAGGTCGCGGTCAGTTTCATCGGCGATGGAGCCCTGGGCCAGGGGGTTCTCTACGAGGTCATGAACATGGCCTCGCTCTGGCGACTTCCCGTGATCTATGTCTGCGAGAACAATCTTTACGGTGAGTACACCCCGGGATCGGAGACCGTCGCGGGACTCCCGATCGACCGCCCGACCGCCTTCGGCATCCCAGCCACCGAGGTGGATGGCCAGGACGTCCGCGCGGTCTACGAGGCCGCCGCGGCGGCGGTCGCGCGGGCTCGGGTCGGCCACGGTCCGAGCTTCCTTCTCTGCAACACCTATCGCTACTTCGGTCACCACGTCGGCGATGTCGACCGAGGCTATTACCGAAGTCGTGAAGAAGAGCAGTTCTGGCGCGAGGAGCGGGATCCAATCGAGTTGGCCCGGGCCTGGATAGTGTCCCAGGGGCTGGCCGACGACGTGGCCCTGGAGACCATCGCCGCGACCCTGAGCCAAGAACTCGGCGAAGCGGTCGCGTTCGCCACGGCGGCGCCGTATCCCAACCCGGATCAGGTAATGACTGATGTCTACGCCTGAACCGACCTCCGACGCTGAGTCGCGGGAGCTGACCATGGCCCAGGCCATCAGGGAGGCTATCGCCGAAGAAATGCGCCGCGACGAGACCGTCTTCGTCATGGGCGAGGACGTCGCCGAAGCTGGCACCCCCTTCAAGGTTCTGAGTGGACTTGTCGAGGAGTTTGGAACTGATCGCGTAATCGACACCCCCATCTCCGAACCAGGCTTCACCGGGATCGGGGTGGGTGCGGCCATGACCGGGAGGCGCCCGGTGGTGGACATCATGTTCGGGGATTTCCTGGGACTTGTCATGGATCAGGTGGCGAACCAGGCCGCCAAGGTGCACTACATGTCGGGCGGCAAGCTGAGCGTGCCGCTCACCATCCGCACCACTTTGGGCGCTACCCGGCGCTCGGCGGCCCAGCACAGCCAGAGCCTGCACGCCTGGGTCAGTCACATCCCCGGTCTCAAGGTGGCACTGCCGAGCACCCCCCGCGACGCCAAGGGGTTGATGAAGAGCGCGATTCGGGACGACAGTCCGGTGGTCATCTTCGAGGACAAGATGAATTACCAGCAGAAGGGGCTGGTACCCGTCGCGGAATACACGATTCCCCTCGGCGTGGCTGAAATCAAGCGTCCGGGCCGGGACGTCACCGTGATTGCCACCAGCAGCATGGTCCTGGTCGCCCTGGAGGCGGCTCACGTGCTTGCCCAGGAGGGGATCGAGTGCGAGGTAGTGGATCCCCGCACCACCATGCCGCTCGACCGCGAGGCACTCATTGACTCGGTACGGCGGACCTCTCGGGCGGTGGTCGTGGATGAGGGTCACAGGAGCTACGGGGTGGGCGCCGAGTTGGCCGCCGTCGTCTCCGAGGGGGCCTTCTACTTCCTCGACGCGCCGGTGCGCCGGCTAGGCGCCCTTGACGTTCCGATCCCGTTCTCGCCGGTGCTTGAGGACCTGACGGTCCCGACCACGGCCGGGTTGGTTGAGACGGTGCGCGACCTGTGCCGGCCGAAGTAGGGCGCCAAGGAGGCTGACCAAATGAGCCAGTTGACCAGGACGTATGGGCTGGGCGCGGTCGACTGGGAGGCGCGGGTGGACTACCAGCGCCTCCGCAGCGATCGGCTCGCCCGCATCCAACAGGTGCTCCAGGAATCCGAGTTAGGCGCTCTGCTCTGCTTCGACATGAACAACAGCCGCTACATCACGGCCACCCATATCGGCACCTGGGCGATCGACAAGCTGACCAGATTCTCGCTCCTGCCCCGCAACGACCTGCCCATCATGTGGGACTTCGGCTCGGCTGCCCGACACCATCAGATCTTCTGCCCCTGGCTGGGGGAGGAGCGCTCTCGCCCCGGCATCGCCACCATGCGCGGCGGGTTCCATCCCGATGCAGGGCGGGCCGAGGAGGTGGCCCGGAAGATTCGCATCGAACTGGAGGAGCGTGGACTGGCGGGCGAGCCGTTGGGGGTTGACCTGGTCGAGATGCCTATCCTGGCCGCACTGCAGGCGGAGGGATTGCGCGTGGTTGATGGCCAGCAGTTGCTGCAGCAGGCCCGCATGATCAAGAGCCAGGATGAGATCACGCTGCTCAGCACCGCCTGCGCGATGGTGGACGCGGCCTACGACCAGCTCTACCAGGCGCTGCGGCCGGGGATCCGGGAAAACGAGTGTGTCGGACTGGTTGCCAAGGTGCTCTATGACCTCGGATCAGAGCACGTGGAGGGCGTCAACGCCATTTCCGGCGAGCGGGCCAATCCCCACCCTCACGTGTACTCCGATCGCATGCTCCGCCCCGGTGATCCCGCTTACTTCGACATCCTTCACGCCGTCAACGGGTACCGCACCTGTTACTACCGGACCTTCGCCGTAGGTTCGGCCAGCCCCGCCCTGGTGGATGCCTACCAGCACTGCCGAGACCTGGTCGATCAGGCCATCGCCCAGGTCAAGCCGGGAGCAACGACCGCGGATGTGGTCGGCGTCTGGCCCCGCGCCGAGGAGTTCGGCTTCGCCGACGAGGAGGCAGCGTTCGGCCTCCAGTTTGGACACGGGGTGGGCCTGTCGATCTGGGAAAAGCCAATCTTCAGCCACCTCGTATCTGACCAGCATCCCGAGGAACTGGTCGAGGGAATGGTCTTTGCGCTGGAGACCTACTGGCCATCTCGGGACGGGTGGACGGCTGCCCGGATCGAGGAGGAGGTGGTGGTCACCGCGACCGGATGCGAGGTGATCACGCGGTTTCCGGCGGAGCGGCTGATGGTCGCGGGGCAGCGGTACTACACCGTCGAGGGACCCCTGCCGACTACCAGAGAAACGGAGTCCCACCGAAACAACCTTGAGCGTTTGGCCAGCACCGCCCGCGGAGCGATGGAAACCGGGTTAGAGCTGCCGTGAGGCTGGTCTCGAGTGTCGACTGAGGTGATCATGCCGGCCCTGGGGCTGGCTCAGGAAACCGGCCGGCTGCTGCGTTGGATCAAGCAGGAGGGCGAGGAGGTCGCCGTGGGGGACCTCCTGATGGAGATCGAGACGGACAAGTCGGCTGTCGAGATCGAGGCCCCCGTCGCAGGCCGGCTGCGGGGAATCCGGACCAACCCCGGAGATGAGGTCGCCGTCGGCACGGTCATGGCCTGGATCCTCGCCGAAGGGGAGGACGTACCGACCGTCGGGGAGGATCCCGCCGCTGTACGTCCTGCGGCGCCGCCGCCGGAGTCCATTGAGCTGAACAGGGGGGGATTCGGGGTCCCTCGGGACCGGGTTGCCGCGTCTCCCCTGGCGCGACGGTTGGCGCGCGAGAGTCGCGTCGAGCTGACGCCGGGGGGCGGGAGTGGGCCCGAGGGCGCCTATCTGGCGGCCGATCTGACCCCGGACGCCCAGGGAGGCGCCGGGATGGCGACCGCCCGGCGCCGGGTCGCCCTGCATACGACTCGGGTGTGGACCACCACACCGCACTTCTACCTGAGCCGCGATGTCCGGGCCGGGACTCTCCAGGGCTGGCGGGAGGAGCTCAGGCGGCGTTCCGGGGAGCCGGTGACTTACACCGACCTGCTGCTCCGAGTCGTGGCGGCAGCGTTGATTCAGCACCCTCAGATGAGCGACTATTGGGTGGACGGGGAGATCAAGCGTCGGGAGGGCGGCCAGGTGGCGCTGGCCATCGCCACCGAGCAGGGGCTTCTGCTGGCGACCGTGAGTCAGGCGCAGGAGCCGAAAATCCGCGAGCTGGTCGCCGCCCGCCAGGGGGCAGTGGAGCGAGCCCAGCGGGGCAAGCAGTCGGGCGCCGACCTCGCGCCGGCCAGCATCACCATCAGCAATCTGGGGATGTTTGGCGTCGATAGATTCGAGGCGGTCCTCACCGAGGGGCAGAGCTCTCTGCTGGCGGTGGGGCGAATTCGGGATGAAGTGGTGGCGGTCCATGGGCGCCCCAGCGTGGAGCCAGTGCTCTCACTCACTCTGAGCTGCGACCACCGGGTGCTCGACGGTGCCGTGGCGGCGCCCTTCCTCGCCACCCTGGTTTCCTATTTGGAGCAGCCCGCGCTCCTGCTCGACGGGGACCAGCTCATTTAGGCGGAGGTCAGGCTGCCCGGCTGCGCCGGGCTCTGCGGGGTCGCCCCGCCCAGGTACAGGGCTCCGATCTCCGGGTGGTCGAGGACTTCCTCGCCAGTTCCGCTCAACCGAACGCGACCGGTCTCCAGGACCACGCCGTGGCTGCTCAGCCGCAGACCGGCGCGGGCGTTCTGCTCCACCAGGAGGATGGTGCGACCCTGCTGGTGCATGACGCGAATGGATTCGAACACCGTTCGTCGCGTCCTGGGGTCCAAACCCATTGAAGGCTCGTCCAGAATCACCAGGGCCGGATCCAGCATGAGGCACCTGGCGAACTCGACCAGGCGCTGCTGCCCGCCGGAGAGGCTGCCCGCCTTGGCGTCGGCCCGTTCCCGTACCAGGGGAAAGGTTTCCTGCAGCTCTTCGAGACGGCGCTGAACCAACGCCCGGTCGCGGAGGATGAAGCCGCCCAGCTCGACGTTGTCTCGGACGCACATCTCCGGGAAGAGGCTGTGGTTCTGAGGAACCTGGACCACTCCCTGGTCGAGGATCTGCCTCGGCGAACGCCCGGCGATGGACGCGCCCCGGAGGCGGATATCGCCGGTCCGGATCGCCAGAACGCCACTGATCGCAGCCAGCAAAGTGGACTTGCCTGCTCCGTTGGGCCCCACCACGCAGGTAACGCTCCCCTGGGGGACCGCCAACGTGACTCCGCGGAGAACGTCGCCGCCGCCGTACCCGGCGTATACGTCCTCGATTTCCAGCAAAGGTTGGCTCGGCGGGGCTGCCTCAGTCATCCCCTTCCTCATCGGTTCCGCCCAGATAGGCATCCAGGACGCGGGGGTCGGACCGGACCGCGGCCGGAGTGCCCGTGACAATGGCGACGCCCTGGTGGAGAACGGTCAGGGAGTCGCAGATGCCCATCACGAACTCCATATTGTGCTCAACCACGAGAAACGTCTTCCCCTGTTGGTTGAGTTCGCGGATCTTCTCGGCGAGGTGATTTATCAGGGACGGGTTGACGCCGCCGGCGGGCTCGTCGAGGAGAAGGACGTCCGGGTCTGCGACCAGGACGTAGGCGAGTTCCAGCAGCTTGCGCTGGCCGTAGGAGAGGATGCCGGCCGGCTGGTGGGCCATCCCGGCGATCCCGACAAACTCGAGCAGCTCCATGGCTCGTTCCCGTTCCGGCCCCAGGCTGGCGGCCGTCTTGAAGACACTCCCCAGCCAGCCCTCGCGATGCTGGGTCGCGATCAGCATGTTCTCGATCGCGGTCAGCCGGGCGAAGATCCGGGTCAGCTGGAAGGTCCGAGCTATGCCCAGCTTGAAAACCCGGTCGGGCGAGGAGTTGGTGATCGAAGTTCCCCGGAAGCGAACGCTGCCCTGGCGAACCGGCTCGTAGCCGGTCATGACGTTGAAGAGGGTGGTCTTGCCCGACCCATTGGGTCCGATCAGGCCGGCCACGGTTCCCGCCTCGACCGTGAGGGAGCAGAGGTTGAGCGCCTGCACCCCGCCAAACGACTTGGAGACGCCGTCTACCTCGAGCAGGGCAGTCACGGGCCGGACTCCGGCTCGGCCCGGAGGGTGGATGCGGCTCCCCCTCCGCCCGGTGAAGCGCGCGCCGGACCTCCGCGACGGCGCTGGATCCAGGAGGTGACTGAGGGCAGCAGGCCGAGTGGCATAAGGAGAATCACGACCAGGAAGATGATTCCGTAGATGATCAGGTAGAGGTCGCCCACCGAGTAGGTGAAGGTCAGGTACTGCTGCAGTGGTTCGAGGATGAGCCCGCCTAGGGCGGGGCCCCAAACCGTCCCCAGTCCGCCAAAGAACGCCATCAGGGCGATCGACAAGTCGAAGAGGGGGTCGAAGACGAACTGTGGGAACACCTGGCCGACGAAATAGGCGTAGATCGCCCCGACCATGCCCACTGGAATCGCTGAAATCACAAACGCGGTGAGCTTGACGCGCCCGACGCGGACCCCCAGCCCCCGGGCTCGCGCCTCATCGTCTCTGATCGCTAGCAGCTGGAGGCCGAAGCGCGACCTTCGGATCGTCCAGGATCCGGCGAGGGCCAGGATCAAGAGCGCCAGGGCGACATAATAGAAGGGGTCGTTGAAGGTGGCTCCCGGCCAGTTGGGGGCAGGCACCTGAAGCCCCGACGACCCTCCGGTGATGCCCAGATTGGTGGCCACCAGCTGGAATAGAAAGAAGATGGCGATGGTGATCACCACGAAGGTGTGCCGCCGCGTTCGCAGCGCCACCAGTCCGACCGGGATGGCGATGATCCCCGCAACCAAGCCGGCCACCGGGACGAGTCCAAAAAGGCCGTATCCCGCCCCCAGGTGGTCGTGCTGAGCGATTACCGCGAAGGTATAGGCGCCGCTCCCGAAGAAGGCGGCGTGCCCGAGGGGGATGTAGCCAGAGTAGCCCGCAAACCCATTCCAGGAGGTGGTCGCGGTCATGTAGATGAGGGTGAAAACCGCAATCGTGGTGTAGGTCGGGTTGGAGAACACCCAGGGGAACGCGAGGAAGGCGACCAGGGCCACGCCGATGAGTCCGGGTTTGATCAGGCGGTGGGAGCTCACCTGCCCCGGCCGCCCGGGATGGGGCCGGAGCCGGGCCGGCCCCGAGGCTCGCGGAGTGCGGCCGCCGAGGTCATTGGGCGCGAGAGAAGCTTCGGCCGAAGAGTCCCTGGGGCCGGAGGGTGAGAACTACCACCAGAGCGGCGAAAAAGACCACCTCGGACCAAAGAGGAGACCACACCGAGGCCACCACATCCTCGACCACCAGCATCGAGACGGCCGCGACCATCGCTCCCGCCATGCTGCCGAGCCCGCCCAGGATCACGATCGATAGAAGCCGGGAGATTAGGTCGTACCCGCTGTTTGGATTGAACGCGGTCGTCGCCCCGAAGACCATGCCCCCGGCTGCGGTCACGGCCACCCCGATCCCAAAAGTCAGGGTGGCCACCCTATCGACGTTGATTCCGATCAGCCGGGCCGCCTGGCGGTTCTGCAGCGACGCCCGGATGCTGCGGCCAAATCGGGTCCGATAGAGCATGAAGTAGATGGCTGCCATCAAAAACACGGCCATGCCGAATCCGAAGAGGTAGATGTCGGGGAGGTAAAAGCCGAGCAGGTGGATCGAGCGCTGCACGTACCAACCGTGCAGCTGAACGTAGTTGACCCCGAATATCACGGAGAGGACGCCCTCGACGATGATCGCGACCGCGTAGGTGACCAAGATCGACATGGTGGTCCGGTCTCGGGCGGGAAGTCTCCTGATGAACGCCCAGTCCACCGCGATGCCCAGGAGGAACAGCGCTGGCATGGTGATGAGGATCCCGACGAAGAGATCCACGCCGAAGTGGGCGGCGAGCACGTAGCTCAGATAGGCGGCCAGCACCACGAAGACTCCCTGGGCGATGTTAATGATGTCCATCACCCCGAAGATGAGGGTCAGCCCGGCGGCCATGAGGGCGTACACCGCCCCCGCCAGCACCCCATCGATCAAGCCTTCGTAGAGACTGGTCAAGCGATCAACTCCCCCAGTTGGGCTTTGGGTAGACGATCTTCACGGAGTTGGGGTCATTGGCCGGGAGCACTTGATTGAACGAGGTGCCCGAGGTCCCCTGCCATTGGAAGATGAACCCAACTGCCTTGCCGTTTTCGCCTTGTGCGTTGAACTGGACCGGACCCTGAACGCTGCTCAACGTCACGCCGCTGTGCAGGTACTTGATGATGGCCGAGTTGCTCAGGCTCTGGTTGTGCTTGATCGCCTGCTCGACCACCTGGCCCACCGAGTAGGCCTCGGCCACGTCCGCGTTTACCCCGGCCGGGGTCCCGCCGTACTTGGAGATGTATTCCTTGACCATGGCCTTACTCTGCGCGTTGGCATAAGTTCCCGACCAGCCGCCGGGGACCATGGCTCCGTCAGTGTTGGCCGCACCCACGGCGCTGACAAAGGCCGCCCCCTGGTCGGGTCCGGCGGCGGCGACGAACGCCTTGGGGTTGAAGTGATCCTGCTCAAAGGCCTGCATGAACGCCGAGACGGTGGGTACGTCGACTGAGCCCAGGACGACGATGTCGGGATGCTGGGCAGCCACATTCTGCGCGATCGGAGCGTAGTCCGTGTCCTCGGCTGGGAAGACGGTCGAGTAGACCGTGCGCACGCCCAGCTTCTGGAGCAGCGTCTTGGCCTTTTCGATGACCGGCTCCGTGAACGGGTCATTGCTGGTGGGATAGGCTGCCGTCTTGGGCCGCTCGCTGGCCGGGAGTGACTTGACCCAGTTCACGAAGGGGACCATGTAGTCGGCCACCGGCAGGCTGACATCGAAGATGTTGTTGAGACCGGCGGCGAAGGCCGCCGGGGCCCCGCCGGCGCCCTCCACGAACGCGAAGCCGTAGCGGTGGGCGATCTGGGAAGAGGGCACGGTGAGGAGCGTCGAGAAGGGCCCGAACACCAGATTCACGTGGTCGAGGGTGATCAGCTTGGTGTAGTTGGTGTCGACCTGGGTGGGACTGCTGGCGTCGGAGAGGATGTCCAGCTTGACCTGGCGCCCGAGGATCCCGCCGTGGGCGTTCACGTCGTGAGCCCAGAGCTCGTATCCGCGCTGGAAGGCCTGCCCGTCGGCCGAGAAGTCACCCGACAGCGAGAGCGAGATTCCGATCAGAATCGGTTTCCCCGAGGTGGTGCCGCCGCAGGCGGCCAGCACCCCCCCGAGCAATCCAACCATGGCCCCGGCGGCCAAGAGCCGCCTCAAATGCCCCTTCATGTTTTCCCTGTCCCTCCATAAACGATGCGGCCGAAGATGGCCATGCCTATGGCACGCACGAGCGGTCCCGCCCTGCTGCCGTCGTCAAATTCCCTGTCAACGCTCATCTGGCAGCCCCAGCCCGTCCGGGACCTCAACCCCCTCGCTGACCAGCTCCAGCGCCGAGCTGCGGGCCTGAAGTTCCAGCAGCGCCGCGAAGTCCTCCTCGCCGTAACCCAGGCTGGTCAGGGTCATCACCAGCTGCTGAACCAGGCTGGCCAGGGGCAGGGGAACGCCCAAATCGTGTGCCGCGGCCAGGCCCAGGTCGAAGTCCTTACGCAGGAGGCTGGTGGTGAAGGTGGCCCGGTAGTCGGTGTTGACCAACTGGGGTGCCTTGTAGCGGGTGAATGTCGACCCGAGCACGCTGGCGTTCAGGTAGCGCAAGAACGCCTCCCGGCTGACGCCGCCTTTCTCGGCCAAAACGGTCACCTCGACCAGAGACTGGGTGACCACCCCCAGGAAGAGGTTGTGGCAGATCTTCACCAGCCGGGCCAGTTCGCCGTCTCCCACGTAGGTTGCCCCTGAACCGAGCTGGGCCAGCAGGCCGGAAACCGATTCGTAGGCGGCCAGAGGCCCGGAGACCGCCATGGTCAGGCGGCCGGCGCCGGCCACCTTGGGGTTGCCGCTGACCGGGGCGGCAAGGAGCTGGACGCCCCGGGAGGCCAGCTCCTCCCGGATAATCGCCGACGCATCGGGGCCGACGGTCGAGAAGTCGACCACGAGCCCGGGTCGCTCCTCGCCTGAGAGCAGCCCCTCCGGCCCGAGAAGAACCTGCTCGAGATCCCCCGAGGAACTCACCGCTACGAACACCACATGGCAACCGGCCAGCTCCCGCAGGTGGCCGGCGATGACGGCGCCCAGATCGGCCAGCGGTTCGGCCTTGGAACGGGTTCGGTTGTAGACGATCACATGCGACCCGGACATGAGCAGCCGGATGACCATCTGGGTGCCCATCCGACCAGTTCCGATCCAGCCCAGCTCGGTTACCGGCATCGCCGGGTCGGTCAAAGGCGTTCCTCCCTGGCAGTAGACGCTCACCACAACCGATTGCAGTCGTTTCTGCCCGACGATTATTGACCGCCGCTGCCTGCGCGTCAAGGGCGGAGCCCGGACCTGATTCCTGTGGAGGTTGCCCGGTGCTGCAACCGTGTGCAAGACTCAGGCCATGCCGGACGAGAGGGTGCGTAGCGCGCTGGAGCATTGGGGTCCCCGCTTCACAGTGAATGGGGTGGACCCGTCTGACTTCAGAAGGGTCACGGGGGGACTGGAGAGCTGGAGCGAGTGGTGTGCCGCCTGGAGCGACGCGGCCAAGGAGCATGTGGCCCTCGGGGAGGCGGCGGTGGCGGCGGGCAGGCCCAGGAGCGCCGGCGTGCACTACACCCAGGCATCGGTGTACTACCACTTCGCCAAATTCGTCT
Organism: Candidatus Dormiibacterota bacterium; assembly: GCA_035534755.1. Taxonomy (GTDB): domain Bacteria; phylum Chloroflexota; class Dormibacteria; order Aeolococcales; family Bog-877; genus Bog-877. Next base: position 34,659 of record DATLRH010000024.1, on the reverse strand, counting down.
TCGTCGAGGATCTTGAGCAGATGCGCGCGGCCCACCGCCGCTCCGTCGCCTGCCTCAATCTTGCCTTGCCCTATCTCGACCCGCCCGGCCGCCGCGTCGACGTCCCCTTCGAGAACTCGAAGATGGTGGGCATCCTCAGGGTTCCCTCGGGTCCCGCTCCCCATCCGGTGGTGACCATGATCCCCGGACTCGACTCCACCAAGGAGGAGTTCCGGAGCACAGAGCAGCTATTCCTGGAGCGGGGATTGGCGACCTTCTCGGTGGACGGCCCAGGCCAGGGGGAGTGCGAGTATGAGCTCGCCGCCCGCGCCGACTGGGAGGTCCCCGGGGCGGCGTTCCTAGACGCTCTGGAGGGAATCCCGGAGGTCGACAGCTCGCGGATGGGGCTCTGGGGTGTCAGCCTGGGAGGCTACTACAGCTGCCGGGTCGCAGCCAGCGATGCCCGGGTCAAGGCTGTGGTTGCCCAGGCGGGCCCGTACAACTGGGGTAGCTGCTGGGACATGCTTCCCGAGCTGAGCCGAGAAGCTTTCCGCGTGCGCACCCGCTCCGCCTCCGCGGATGATGCGCGCCAGCTTGCCCTGACCTTCAGCCTGGAGGGCCATGCGAGTCGAATCCGGATCCCCCTCCAGATCATTTTCGGCAAGCGCGATCGGCTGATTCCCTGGCAGCACGCCGAGCGGCTCGCGGCCGAGGCGGCGGGCCCCGTCGAGCTGCTCATGTTCGAGGACGGCAACCACGTTTGCACCAACATCCCCTACCGGCACCGCTTTCGGTCCGCCGACTGGATGGCGGAGCAGCTCGGGTAGTCCTCAGCCGGACCTCCGGTGATCCGAACCTGGGGTCGCGGTCGATCCCCGTACCACCAGCTGGGGGGGAAGCAGCCGGGAGTCGACCGGACCCCTCGGATTGGCGATCCGTTCCAGCATCAGCGCCGCCGCGGTGGCCCCAATCTCGTAGTGGGGAATCCGGACCGAGGTCAGCGGGGGCCGCAATTGGTCGATGAACGGCATGTCGTTGAACCCGACCACTGAGACGTCCTCCGGGCAGCGCCGCCCCCCCTGATCGAGGGCCGAGTAGCAGCCCAGGGCCAGCAGGTCGTTGCCGGCGACGACGGCGGTGAACGCCTGGCCACTCTCCAACAACTCGGATAGGCAGCGCCAACCTTCGGAGCGGGTGAAGCCGCGCGCGTAGCAGACCAGCCTGGGGTCGACGGGAATGCCCTCCTTGGCCATGCCGGATTTGAACCCCTGGAGCCGACCGCGCCCGGTGGACACGTCCTGGGGCCCGGCAATGTGGGCGATCAGCCGGTGCCCCAGCTGGGCCAGGTGGGCTACGGCCAGGTTGGATCCTAGGCGGTCATCCACTGACGCCGAGGGCAGCGACCGATCGGCCAGAACCCGGTTGACCAGCACGACCGGCAATTCCTCGGCCGCGGCCCGGTCGAGCAAGGGGTGCCGCTGCCGGGCGGTCGCCACGATGAAACCGTCGACGTGGCGCGAGCGCATGCCCTCGAAGACCCGGCGTTCGCGCTCCTCATCGTTATCGGTGTTGCCGATCAGAGCGACGAATCCCTGGCGGGTGAGGGTGTCCTCGATGCCCCGTACGATCGGCGGAAACAGGGGATTGTTGAGGTCCGGGATCAGGACCCCGACGGTATACGACCGGCGGGTCTTCAGGCTCCGCGCCGCCGGGTCGGGCCGAAATTCGAGCTCCCGGGCGGCCGCCAGCACCCGCTCTGCGGTCTCGACCTTGACCAGGTGGCGTCGCTCGGCGTTCAGTGCTCGCGAGGCCGTGCCGGGGTGGACCCCAGCCCAGCGGGCGACGTCCCGAAGGGTTACCCGGGGGTTGGGCATGGCCTGCGCCTCCCCGCGCTCGAGACCGGGGCGGCCCCGGGAGCACTCGGCAGCGTCGTCCCCTCGCGCGCGCCCGGCAACTCGTCGATCACTGGAGTCTACGACCCCGACCGCGGCCGCCCCCCCTCTGCGACCGGGTCGGGGGCTGGGGACCGCGGTCGCGGACCGGGATAATCGGCAACATGGCGGCTGACCCTCTGGAGCGGCGCCGGCTCCTGCTTGTCGACGCCCACGGTCTGGCCTTTCGCGCGTATCACGCGCTTCCGGAGATGACCAACCGCCGGGGGGAGCGGATCCGGGTCGCCTATGGCTACACCTCCATGCTGCTGCTCGCCATGGCCCGCGGATTCGACTGCGCCGTCGCCGCCTTCGACCCGCCGGGCCCCACTTTTCGGGACGCCAAGCTGGCGACCTACAAAGGGACCCGGCAGCCTACCCCGGACGAGCTGATCGCCCAGATCCCGGCCTGCCAGCAGATCACCGAGAGCCTCAACATCCCGGTGCTGACGGTGCCCGGCTTCGAGGCCGATGACGTGCTGGGCACCCTGGCCCGGCAGGCTCGAGCCGCCGGTTGCCAGACGGTGATCCTCTCCGGAGACATGGACCTGCTCCAGCTGGTCGATGAGACGACGGTCGTCCAGGGCCCCGGACGGGGCGGGGGCGAGCCGATCATCTACAGCGTCGAGGCGGTCCGCGAGCGGTTCGGCTTCGACCCCATCCGGATCATCGACTTCAAGGCCCTCCGGGGGGACGCCAGCGACAACATCCCTGGTGTACCCGGCATCGGCGAGAAGACGGCAACCGGGCTGATCCAACAATTTGGATCACTCGATGCCGTGCTCGAAGCCATCGAGTCCATGCCGGCCGGCAGGGTGCGGTCTGCGCTCCTAGGGAATGAAGAGCTGGCCCGCTTTGGCCGGGAGATGGTGACCATCGTCCAGGAGGTTCCTGGGGTCGAGTTGGACCTCAACGGGTGCCGCATCCAGGAGTACGACCGCGAGGCGGCGGCCGCCCTTCTCGAGGAGCTGGGGATGCCCAGCCTGGTCAGCCGGCTCCCCAGCTCGGCCGCACCCGCCGCCGACCCGGAACGGCCCTCGGCGGCCCCCGCCCAGGTGATTCACGCGACTGCCGATCTGACCCAGATGCTGGCAGCGCTGGAGGCAGCTCGCTCATTCACCGTGGAGGTGGCCGTCGAGGGACCGCCCCGCAAGGGGAACGTGGTCGGGATCGCTCTGGCCACCGACGCCGAGCACAGCTGGTATTGCCCCCTCGGGAGCGCCCAGCCGGACTCGCTCGGCTGGGACCAGTTGGGGCCCTTGCTCCGGCTCTTGGCCACGCCTGGGACCAGCAAATCGAGTTATCAGTTGAAGGAGGCAATCTTGGCGCTCAGCGCGGCGGGGTGCGAGCTCGAAGGGGGCCAATTCGACTGTGTTCTGGCTGCCTATCTAGCCGACTCGCGGAGCCGCACTCCAACTCTGGCCGCGCTCTGCCGGGAGTGGGGCGGGCCGCCAGCCCCCGAGCGGGAGCTGTACCTAGGTAAGGGCGCGGCGGCCCGTCCAGCCTCGGCGCTGAGCGTAGTCGAGGCCGCCCAGCTGTACGGTGCTGAGGCGGCCTGCGCGGCCGCCATTCAGCCCCACCTGGAGGCTCGCCTGGAGCAGCTCGGGGCGGCGGCGCTGCTGCGCGACCTGGAACTGCCAGTGCTCCGAATTTTGGCTGAGATGGAGGCGCTCGGGGTCAGACTCGACGCCGCCCAGCTACGCGCGATCTCCTCCGCGCTGACGGTTCAGATTCAGGAGTTGGAAGCCGAGATGTTCCGGCTAGCGGGACGACCCTTCAGCCCAGGGTCGACACCCCAGCTGGCCGTCCTCCTGTACGACGAGCTGGGATTGAAGAGTTCTCGCCGCACCAAGACAGGTCGATCCACCGACGCGCAGGCACTGGAGTCCCTCCGCGAAGAGCACCCGATCGTCTCGCTCCTGTTGGAGTGGCGCCAGGTGACCAAGCTCAAGAGCACCTACGTGGATGCTCTGCCGGAGCTGGTCGATGCCGACGACGGCAGGGTCCATACCAGCTTCAATCAGGCGGTCGCCGCCACCGGCCGGCTGTCGTCCAGCGACCCCAACCTGCAGAACATCCCGATTCGAACCGAGCTGGGACGGCGGATCCGGGCGGCCTTCATCCCCGGTCCCGAGAACTGGGTGCTGGTGTCGGCCGACTACTCGCAGATCGAGCTTCGAGTGCTTGCCCACCTGAGCGGCGATGCCCACCTGGCGGCCGCCTTCGCCCGGGGCGACGATGTCCACGCCGACACCGCGGCCCAGGTGTTCGGGGTCTCCCCAGGGCAGGTTTCGCCGGAGCAGCGGCGGATGGCCAAGGTGGTCAACTTCGGAATCCTGTACGGCCTCTCCAGCTATGGACTGTCGCGCGACCTGGGCATCGCAGTGGAGGTAGCCGACGACTTCATCCGGCGCTATTTCGCGACCTACTCGGGGGTGCAGACCTACCTTGAGTCGGTTCGCGAGGAGGCTCGGCGCCGAGGGTTCGTGAGCACCATCCTGGGCCGCCGCCGCTACCTGAGCGACATCAATTCCAGCAACCGTCAGGTTCGTGAGGCGAGCGAGCGGATGGCGATCAACATGCCGATTCAGGGCTCGGCCGCCGATGTCATGAAGTTGGGTATGATCCACACCGCTCAGGCCCTGCGGGCGGCGAAGATCCAAGCTCGGATGCTGCTCCAGGTGCATGACGAGCTGGTCTTCGAGTGCTCTCCCGCAGCGGTCGCCGAGGTGGCCGAGCTCGCGGTGACAGGGATGGCGGGTGCGATCGAGCTCTCCGTTCCACTCGTGGTCGACCTCAAGAGCGGGCCCAACTGGAGGGACTTGCGACCTCTCGAGCGGGCCTCGAGCTGACCAGGACTTGCCGGAACTTCCCGAGGTCGAGACGATTGTTCGCGGCCTCCGTCCTCACCTGATCGGACGCACCTTCGCCGAGGTCGAGCTGGTGCGCTCCTCGGTGCTGCGCGTCCCCGATCCGGTGACCTTCGAGGGCCTCGTCCAGGGTGCCCAGGTGGTCGGAGTGGGGCGACGGGGCAAGTTCATCCACCTGGTCCTCCGCGGTGGCCCTCATCTGGTGATCCATCTCGGAATGACCGGGACACTTACCCTGCGGAAGGCCCCCGAACCGCGGCTGGCCCACACCCACCTGGTGCTGTGGCTCGACGACGGTCGCGAACTGCGCTATCGCGACCCCCGCCGCTTCGGTCGGGTTCTGCTGGGGACGCCCGGCCAACTGGAGCGGCTCGGGGCGTTGCCTCGGCTAGGCCCGGAGCCGCTCGCGCCCACGTTTGGCCGAAGCGGGTTTGCCGAATCTCTGCGGAGAACTACCCGCCCGCTCAAGGCCGCGCTTCTCGATCAGGCGGTGGTGGCCGGGTGCGGGAACATCTACGCCGACGAGGCCTGCTTTGTGGCCCGGGTCAGGCCGACCCGCCGGGGTCGGACGCTGAGCCGCGCCGAGGCGATGCGCCTCGGCGCCGCCCTACCTCTCGTTATGCGGCAGGCGCTGGGTCTCCGAGGCAGCTCATTCGCGGACTTCCGCGACGGCTTCGGGGCCAAGGGTGAGGCCCATGAAGCGCTCTTCGTGTACGGTCGGGGCGGGCTACCGTGCGTGCGCTGCGGCGTTACCCTGCGACAAACGAGAGTTGGGGGGAGAACCACGGTCTACTGTCACCGATGCCAGCGCTGACCGCCCGAGTCGCCCTGCTCTCCTATGACGACGTGCCCCCGATCGGGGGGCAGGGTCGCTACGCGGGCGCGCTTGAGCAGACGATGCCAAAGATCGGGTACGAGGTGGACATGGTGACCGCCCGCCGAACTCCCTGGGGACCGGGGTTGCGGATCCCCAAACGAACCAGGAGGGCTCCCCTCGACTTCTCTCTCTGGCTGCGGCGCCGGCTGCCCGAGGTCGCCACTGCACTCCGGCCCGATCTCTGGCACGCGCTGGGCGGTCCCGGCGGCGTGCTGCTCTTCCGGCACCCACCGACCGCGCCCCTGGTGTACACCGCCAATCACACCTACCGAACCGCGCACGGACGGAGGTTGGCGACTCGGCCCCTGGGTTCGATTGAAGCCCGCGCCTACCGGTTCTCGGAACACGTGATCTCGATTTCCCCGTCGACGGCCAGTTCGCTGGCGGCGGATTACGCTGTCCCCGCCGATAAGATCTCGGTGATCCCAGTCGGGATCGACACCGAGTGGCTCCGTCCCGACGGGGGGTACCAGGAGCGAGACACTCTCCTCTTTGTAGGTCGCCTGGTACCAATCAAAGGGGTCCCCCAGTTCATCGCCGCCTTTAGGGAACTGAGCCAGAAGTTCCCCCGGCTCAGGGCCGAGATCTGCGGCGAGGGTCCCCTCTACGAGGCGGCCCAAGCCGCCGCCCCCGACTTCAACGGCCGACTCCTGGTTCGCGGACGGGTTTCCGAGAGTGAGCTGGCGCGCTCGTATCAGCGGGCGCTCTTGCTGGTGGTCCCCTCCCGCTACGAGGGGCTGGGAGTGGTCGCCCTCGAGGCGATGGCGTCGGGGACCCCGGTGCTGGCCACCGACGTGCCCGGGCTCACCGACCTGAAGGGGGGAGGGGTGGCCCTGGTCCCGCTCGGCGACGCTCCGGCCATGCTGGCTGCAGCGGAGAGCATCCTCGGTGACAAAGCCCGGTGGGATCAGCTCTCCGGAGAGGCCCGGGCGACGGTCCTGGAGCGCTTCTCCTGGGACGCGGTCGGGCCTCAGATCGCCCAGGTCTATCGCTCGGTGCTCGGCTCTCGGGACAGCCAGGTCGCGTAGGCCGATTCCAGGGCGCCCTGAACCGTCTCGAAGCGGCTCAGCGCCGCCCGACCCTGATCCGGAGTGCGGTAGGTGTCGGGGTCGGCCAGCATCGCTTCCAGCCGGCGTTTCTCCTCCTCCAAAGTCTGGATCCTAAGTTCGAGCTGGCGGCCGGCGGGGCCGGCCGGCGCGGGCCCGCTGTTGCGGGCCCGAGGATTGCGGGTCTGGCCCCGCGGCTTGGAGGGCTGGGTGGCCCGCGTCGGCGGGGGCGGCGCAGAACGGCGTTCGATGAGGCGACCATCCTCCACGTCGAAGACGGTCTGGGCGACCGAGTCGACGAAATAGCGGTCGTGGGAGACCAGCACGACCGCTCCCGGATACTCCGCCAGAGCCTCTTCGAGAACCTCCTGCGACGGGATGTCGAGATGGTTGGTGGGCTCGTCGAGGAGGAGGCAGTTGGCATCGTCCATGCCCAGCCGGGAGAGTGCCACGCGGGCCTTCTCGCCCCCGGAAAGGTCCCGGACCCGGCTCAGAGCGCGCTCGCCGCTGAAGAGCATGGCACCCAGGACCGCCCGCGCTCTCTCCGGCAGCGACCCGGGGTGATCATCAAGGAGGTTCTCGAGTACGGTTCGCTCGGAGTCGAGATCGGCGAAGTCCTGGTGATACTCGCGGATCCGGGCCCTGGCCCCGGGGATAACTCGGCCCCGAACAGGCGGCAGCTGGCCTGCCAGGGTATGCAGCAGGGTTGTCTTCCCTGATCCGTTGGGACCGAGGACGGCGATGCGCGCTCCCCGAGCGACTCCCATGTCGGGCACGGAAAAGAGCGCCACCTGGTCGCGGCCGCAGGCCAGGCTCTCAGTGCGGAGCACAACCTGAGCGCTCGGGGCCGCGTGCAGGGTGAGTCGCATGCGCTGCAGCTCGGTTGGCTCCGGAACGCGCTCTAACCGGTCCAGCAGGGTCTGCCGCCCTCGGGCCTGACGAGCACGCTGACCGGCCTTGTAGCGCCGGATGTACTCCTCTTGATGGGAAATGTGGGCCTGCTGCGCCTCCCAGGTTCGGCGCCACCGCAGTCGCCGTTCCTGACGCTGACGGAGGTAGCTCGTGTAACCCCCCTCGTAGACCTCGGCCCTTCCGGACTGGAGTTCCACGATCCGGTTGCAGACGCGCTCCAGAAGGCGTCGATCATGCGCGACCAGGCAGAGCGTAGGGGCGCTCTGGAGGAGGTGGGCCTCGAGCCATTCGATGGCCACTAGGTCGAGATGGTTGGTGGGCTCGTCCAGAAGCAGGAGGTCGACATCCTGAAGGAGCAGCTTGCTCAGTTCGAGTCGGCGCACCTGGCCGACGCTGAGTTCGCGCGGCGAGCGGGACTGCTCCCCATCCCCGAGTCCCAGTCCGCTCAGCACCGCCCGCGCCCGCGCCTCAAGCTCGTAGCCACCCAGACCGTCATAGGCGGACTGAGCCTCGCCATAGCGGGCCAGCTGGGCTTCGCTTTCGGGTCCGGGAATGGTCAGCAGCTGCTCCAGATGGCCCAGCTCGTCCCGGAGCCGGGCCAGGTCGATTCGGCTGGCCATGGCCTCGCCGAGGACCGTCTCCGCGACCGGATCGGGTGACTCCTGGGGAAGGTGCGCCACCAGCAGTCGCCCCTGGCGGTCAAGGCGGCCCGCGCTGGGAGCCTGGGTGCCGGCGAGCAGGCTGAGAAGACTGGACTTGCCTTCGCCGTTGCTGCCCACCACCCCAATCCGGTCGCCCGGCTCCAACTTCAGGTCGAGCCCGGCGAAGACGACCCGGTCCCCATACTCGACGGAGACCTCAGAGCAGCTCAGCAGTGCCATCCCAACCCCCCGGGTCCGCCCGCTGGGGCGGTCCAGCGCTGCGATACTCGCCCGATGGCCGCCTTCGAGCTTGAGTCACCCTTCGCGCCTACCGGGGACCAGCCGGCGGCCATCGCCAAACTCACCTCGGGGGTGCAGAAGGGCGAGCTGCAGCAGGTCTTGCTCGGGGTCACCGGCAGTGGCAAGACTTTCACCATCTCCAATCTGATCGCGCAAGTGCAGCGGCCGGTGCTGGTGTTGAGTCCGAACAAGACCCTGGCCGCGCAACTCTGGGCCGAGTTCCGGGCATTCTTTCCCAAGAACGCCGTCGAGTACTTCGTCTCGTACTACGACTACTACCAGCCAGAAGCCTACATCGCCCGCACCGACACCTACATCGAGAAGGACTCGTCGCGCAACGAGGAGATCGACCGCTTGCGCAACGCCGCCACCCGATCGCTGCTCACGCGACGCGACGTCATCGTGGTCGCGTCGATCTCGTGCATCTACGGCATCGGGTCCCCCGAGAACTACCTCGGCGAGTCCCTGGAGCTGCGCCGGGGCGAGAGCTGGCGGCGGGACATCCTGCTCCGCAAGCTGGTCGACCTCCAGTACGCGCGCAACGACCTCGATTTCGGGCGCAGCCGGTTCCGAGTCCGCGGCGACGTGGTCGACGTCCAACCCGCCTACGAGGAGGTCGCCAGCCGGATCGAGTTCTTCGGCGACGAGGTGGAGCGCATCGTCAACTTCGATCCGCTCACTGGAGAGCTGCTCGGCGACCGCGATGACCTGACTGTCTTCCCCGCTTCCCACTACGTCACCCCCCGGGACAAGCTGGCCCAGGCCATAACCGCCATTGAGGAGGAGCTGGAGTGGCGCTCGGGCGAGTTGGAGCGCCAGGGGAGCCTGCTCGAGGCTCAGCGCCTGCGCCAGCGCACCATGTTCGATCTGGAGATGCTTCGGGAGACGGGCTCCTGCGCCGGGGTTGAGAACTACTCACGCCATCTCGGTGGCCGCCGCGAGGGGGAGCGGCCCTTCACCCTGATGGACTACCTGCCCCAAGACACTCTGATCGTGGTCGACGAGTCCCACGTCGCGGTGCCCCAGATCGGGGGCATGTATGGGGGAGACCGATCCCGGAAGATTCCCCTGGTTCAGTACGGCTTCCGGCTGCCCTCCGCCCTGGACAATCGTCCCCTCACGTTCGCCGAATGGGAGGCGACGGTGGGCCAGGTGATCTACGTCTCGGCCACTCCCGGTCCCTACGAGATGGAGCACTCGACCCAGGTTGCCGAGCAGCTCATCCGGCCCACCGGGCTGCTCGACCCGGAGATCGAGGTCCGCCCCTCCAAGGGACAGGTCGACGACCTCCTGGGGGAGATCCACAAGACGGTCGCGGCCGGGGACCGCTGTCTGGTGACGACCCTCACCAAGCGGATGGCCGAGGACCTTACCGACTACCTGCGCGAGGCGGGGGTGAAGGTTCAGTACCTCCACTCGGATGTCGAGACCCTGGAGCGAGTGGAGATCATCCGCGACCTCCGGCTCGGCGTCTTCGACGTGATCGTCGGCATCAACCTGCTCCGGGAGGGGCTTGACCTTCCAGAAGTCAGCTTCATCGCCATCTTGGACGCCGACAAGGAGGGCTACCTACGCAGCTTCCGCTCCCTGATTCAGACCTCCGGTCGGGCCGCCCGCAATGTCCACGGGCGGGTGGTCATGTATGCCGACCGGACCTCGGACGCGATGCGGGAGACGCTCGCTGAGACCGACCGCCGGCGGGCGGTCCAGGCTGCTCACAACCAGCTTCACGGCATCACCCCGGCATCCATCGTCAAGGCGGTCCGGGAGCAGGAGATGGTGCGCGCCGAGCTGCAGGACTCGGCGGCGGAGTTTCAGGATGCGGTGGGGCTCCCCCCGGATCAGCTCCTGCGACTCACCAAGGACGTCGAGAAGGCGATGCGCACTGCGGCCTCCAACCTGGAGTTCGAGCGCGCCGCGCTGATGCGCGATCGGCTGGTCGTCCTTCGCCGCATGACCACCGACATGGGCCAGTCGGCGGCCGAGTCGGAGAACCGGGCGGGTCGGCCTCGCCGCCCCACCCGCCGACCGGCACGGCGGCCGCCGGCATGAGCAGAGCCGGCCTGAGGCCTGGCCCGGTCGCATGGCGGCCGGTCCTCCGCGCCGGGGGCAGTCAAGCGCGTCCGGCCGGATGATCGGCGACCGGCCCATCGATGAACCCCTGGGGGAATCGAGTAGCCACCTGACAACCTCCCCGCCGGCTCCGGGGACCGTGCCGGAGTCGACCCTGGACCGGCTGTATAACGCCCTGGGCTCGCCTGACCCCCATCTCCGCGAGGAGATCGCGGCCGGGACGCTCAGCCAATTGATCGTGGTCGAGCGTGCCCTCAGCCCGGCCCAGCTGCGCTCGCTTCACGGTCGGGCCTGCTCGGATTCCGGAGCGCTGCACCGGATCGGCGAGTCGGGCACCGACTCAGTGTTCGGGAGGAGCTTCTCGATCCTGCTCTTGGCCTTCATCCACGCCGAGGACAACCGGTCCCAGTTCCTGAGCGGGGCGGAATGGGAGGTCGGCCTGGAGACCATGATCAGGTACGGCGAGAGTGAACGGGACGTTCGGGCCCAGATCCCGGGCTGCGGTTGGGCCCACGCCATCGCCCACGCGTCCGACCTTGCCGACGAGCTCGCTCGGTCGGCACGGTGCAGTCGACCCGCCGGGCGGAGGATCCTCTCGGCGCTGAGAGAGCTGGTGGGCCGGGCCGAGGAACCGTTTGGTGGCGAGGAGGAGGATCGGGTAGGCCTGGCGCTTGCCGCCCTGATCAACCAGCGGTTGATCAGCGTCGAGGACGTCGCTCGGGAGGTGCCCACGACGGAGACGGAGCCGGGCGCCGCTGCCCGGGCAAATTGGAAGGCAATCGCCCGAGCTCTGTATTTTCGCCTTGAGGATGACACAGCGCGCCAGGAGGCTCACGCCCTCCAGGCGACCCTGACTGTGGTCTGACGGCTCGGGACCATAGAACTCGGGGCCGGAGCGGAATCGGCACCACACCTGGCGGTAGCCTTGCGCTCCCCTCGGGCCGGTCGAGGCGGTGGTGCGCACCCGGTCCCGTGCTGCGGATGGAGTTCCGGGGCTTGGCTCAGCTATCGAGAGTTGGTGCCGCCTGCAGAGCGTGTCGCACCGCAACCGTGGCCGGCGCCCCCGAGCGACGATCCCTAACCGCACGCGGGAGGCGGGAGCATCAGGGGAGGCTACCGCCGCGCTCCAAGTGCTGCAGGGCCTTTAGAGTCGGTTGGGAACGGATTGCGGTGGGACGAACCATTCACTTTGTTTGTTGACAGGTACGTACCACACTCGGTACGGTCACGGCATGGAAGCCGTACTCCGGGCGCTGGCCGACGAGAGCCGACGGAGTCTGCTGGAGAACTTGATTGGCGGCCCGGTTACCGCGGGTCAGCTGGCGGCGCAGCTGCCGATTGCTCGCCCAGGCGTATCGCGGCATCTCCGGGTGCTGCGGGAGGCGGGGCTGGTGGAGGTGCGGCGGGAGGCGCAGCGGCGGGTCTACCGACTTCGCCCCGAGCCGCTCGCCGAGCTCGACCGATGGCTAGGCCCGTACCGGGCCTTGTGGGAACAGCGGTTGGATGCCCTGCACACCGAGGTGGCCCGGGGGAAATGCGCAAGAAGGAGCACCACATGACCAGCAATCCGCCTGGCGGCGGCCGCATCTTGGGCAGCCTGCGATCGGCCGATGGCAAGGGCGTCGTCCGCATCGAAGACCGCTTCGACACCGACATCGACGACCTCTGGTCGGCGATCGCCGATCCTAGCCGCCTGTTTCGCTGGTACGGCCGGGTCGAAGGCGACCTCCGCCCGGGCGGAGAGTTCCATCTATTCCTCGAATCCAATGACTGGGAAGGCGCTGGGCGTGTCGAAGCCTGCGAGCCCCCGAGACGGCTGCTGGTGACGTGGAGGGAGTCGGACGCGTCCTGGCGAAAGGGTCGCGGCGTCCCGCCGTTCGACGCGACCATTGAGGTCACCCTGACCCCCGACGGCGAGGAGACCGTTCTGGTCATCGAGGTCCTGGGCCTGCCCCTCGACGCGATCGCCGCCTACGGAGCGGGGTGGCAGATCCACGCCGAGAGTCTCGCCGCCTACCTCGCCGGGCGGGAAGCCGGCGGCATCGAGGCGCGCTGGCAGGAGCTCGTCCCCGCGTATGACGACCTAGCCGAGAAGCTCACTTAGAGGTACCGCCGTCGGGCTTCGTGGCGCGGCCACGCATCGCGGCGGAACCGAGGCGCCGCGCCTTCGAGCCCGAGGAGGATTCCTGACCGGATTGTCCCGAACTACCCAGGCGCCATCCCGAGTCCCCCCTGGCGTCGGAATCGATGGGCATCACCGTCCCCAGATAACCGCACCTACTGAAGCGAGGTCACCGGCAACTGCTGACCCAGGTACCGATCCTGGGGCGATCCGTCCCAGGGCGGACAATGAGCTCTATGGGCCGGACCCCTGCTGGGCTTGATGAGCCCTGGGCCAGCTCGCTCTGAGCACTGGAGGTGTGACCACGATGACAGTCAGGACAGCGCGGGCCAGCTGGGCTCCCAGTGCGGAGGGCGGGGGCGGCAACATCCGGACCGAGAGCGGCACGGTGGCGGCGACATACTCGCGAGGCTCACGCTTCGCGTCCGACCCGGGCACCAATCCGGAGGAGCTCCTCGGGGCCGCCCACGCGGCCTGCTTCAACCTCGCTCTGGCGGGGGCGCTTACCGGGGCTGGTCACCCCCCCGACCGTCTCGAGACGGAGGCTGCGGTGACCATCGAGAAGTTGGACGCAGGGTTTCGGATCACGACCATCCACTTGAACATCGTGGCCGAGGTACCGGGGCTGAGCGACGAGCAGTTTCAGGAGCACGCCCACCGGACCAAGCTCGGCTGCCCAGTCTCGGTCGCGCTGGCCGGCACCGACATCTTCTTGGAGGCGAAGCTGGTCTGAACCCGGGTGCCATGGTCTGGCTCAGAGGACCGGCGGTCGGAACCTCGGCCAGGCGCTGGCCTGCTCGATCTCCTGGGAGATCCGGAGCAGGCTGGCGTCGGTTCCCGCTCTACCGATGAGCTGGACCCCGATCGGTAGACCCTGGCCCAGGATCATCGGCACCTGAGCGGCCGGCCAACCGGTGATGTTGGCGACCGTGGTAAAGGGGCTGAACCGGTCGGAGCGCTCCAGCACCAGCATGGGCTCGGTGGTGGACTCCTGGAGCAGATCGCCCACGAGAAGCGGCGGCAGGGCCAGGGTGGGGGTGAGCAGCACGTCGCAGCGCCCCCAGATCCGGGCCACCTGGGCAGCGAAGCGATTGAGCCGCTGGCGGACCATCAGGTAGTCTACCGCGTCTAACCGGGCGCCTAGGTCGGCCAGCTTTCGGACGTGAGGCTCCGCCAGCTCAGGGCTTCCTCCGAGGGCGGCCACTTCCTGCAGAGACATCCGAATCGAGGCGGCCCAGGCCAGCCGGAAGTCCCGAGCTGCCCCCAGCCCCTGCCAGGGTGGGTTCACCTCCTCCACCCGGTGGCCGAGCTGCTCGAGGAGATCTCCGGCGTTCCGGACGGCGGCGGCACAGGCGGGGTCGACCGGAACCTCGTCGGGGGGAACACAGGTGAGCCCTATCCGCAGGCGCTGCCCGGCATCCCCCACGGCCGCCGAGAATGAGAGCCGGTCCGCTGGGAGCGGGTACGGGTCTCCCGAGGAGGGGCCAGCCACGACGTCGAGTAGGAGGGCGCTGTCGGCGACGGTTCGAGTCAGGAAGCCCTCCACCACCAGACCACCTAGACCATCTCCGCCCTCGGCCCCGAGGGAGATCCGGCCTCGACTGGGCTTGAGCGCGAAGAGACCGCAACAGGAGCCTGGGATCCGGAGGCTGCCCCCGCCGTCGTTGCCGTGGGCCGCGGCGACCAGCCCGGCCGCCACCGCTGCCGCCGAGCCGCCGCTCGAACCGCCCGGGGTGTGGGCCAGGGACCAAGGGTTGCGGGTGACCCCCAGTCGGAGACTCTCGGTCACCGGGATGGCGCCGAACTCGGGGAGGGTGGTCTTGCCGATCAGGATCGCTCCCGCGGCGCGCAGCCGCGCGACCACCTCGGCGTCGGCTTGGGCCGGCTGGCGGGGCACGGATAGGGATCCGTATGTCGTCTCGGTGCCGGCCACCGCCCGGTTGTCCTTGATGGCGATGGGGACGCCTTCCAGGGCGCCTATGGCACCAGCCCGGAGCCGCCCCTCGGAGGCAGCAGCCTGGGCCAGGGCGGACTCGGCGAGCACGCTGACGAAGGAGTTCAGCCGCCCATCCAGGCGCTCGATCTGGCCCAGGCAATCCCGCACCGCCTCGGTGGGGGAGACCTCACGACGGCGCACCGCCTCGGCCAACCGGGCCACACCTCGCCAGGCCAGAGATTCGGAGCCGCCGGGTGCCGCCGGGGAGGGGATCATCGAGGGAGTCTGCCAGGTGGCAGCGGGTGGTCGGGCCGGGAGCTCGGCGGCGGGCACGTGCGGTTTGCCGCAGTTGGCGGGACGGTAGGCTACTCAGGGATGGGACAGGCTTACATTTCGATCCGCGGCGCCCGCGAGCACAACCTGCGCGATGTCGACCTGGACATTCCCCGGGACCGGCTCACGGTGATCACCGGGCTGAGCGGCTCGGGCAAGTCTTCCCTGGCGTTCGACACCATCTACGCCGAGGGCCAGAGACGGTACGTGGAATCACTCTCCGCCTACGCGCGCCAGTTCCTGGGCCAGATGGAGAAGCCCGATGTCGACCACATCGATGGGCTCTCGCCGGCCATTTCCATCGACCAGAAGGGAGCCGGGCGCAACCCGCGGTCGACCGTCGGCACGGTCACCGAGGTCTACGACTACCTGCGCCTGCTCTACGCGCGAGTCGGTCACCCCCACTGCCCCAAATGCGGGAGGGAGATCTCCCGCCAGACCGTGGAGCAGATTGCCGACCAGGTCTCCGCCCTGCCCCTTGGCAGCCGGCTGCTGATCCTGGCACCCATGATCCAGGGCCGCAAGGGCGAGCACCTGGCCACCTTCGAACTCGCCCGGCGGCAGGGTTATGTCCGGGTCCGGGTGGATGGCCGGGTGCACTCCCTGGATCAGGTCCCCGCCCTCGACAAGCGGCTCAAGCACGACGTCGACGTGGTCGTCGACCGCCTGGTGCTGGACCGGGAATCCCTCTCCCGGCTGCGAGAGAGTTGCGAGCAGGCATCGCAGCTCTCGGGAGGCACGGTGCTGGTGGCCCCCGCCGAAGACCAGCCCGGGCTGGAGGACATGCTCTTCTCCGAGCAGTTCGCCTGTGTCTACGACAGCCTCTCCATGGAGGAGCCGCAGCCCCGCAACTTCTCCTTCAACAATCCGCACGGAGCCTGCCCCGACTGCACCGGATTGGGGGCTCGCCTGGAGGTCGACCCCGACGCGGTCGTGAGCGATCCCGAGAAGTCGATCAGCCAGGGGGTGATCTCGGGGTGGAGCTGGGGACCCGCCCAGCAGTGGATGGCCGAGCTGATCGAGGCGGTGGCCCGAGAAAACCGGATTCCCCTCGACCGTCCCTGGCGGCGCCTGCAGGTGGGACAGCGCGACCTGCTGCTGTACGGGCTGCCCAAGGGGGAGACGGTGGCGATGCGCTTCCGGAGTCGGGGCGGGCGGATGCACAACTACGAGGCCAAATTCGAAGGCGTGATTCCCAACCTGGAGCGCCGCTACCGGGAGACGGAGTCGGCCGCCGTCAAGGAGGGTATCGAGCGACTCATGATGCAGCGCCCCTGCCCCACCTGCAAGGGCAAGCGGTTGCGGCCCGAGTTCCTGGCGGTGACCGTCGCCGGGCTGGGCATCATGGACTTCTGTGCCCAGCCGGTCGACCAGGTGCTGACCACCCTGGCCGGCTGGCGCCTCTCCGACCGCGAGGAGCTGATCGCCCGCCGGATCATCAAGGAGATCAGGGAGCGGGTCGGATTTCTCTTCGACGTCGGGCTGCAGTACCTGACCTTGGACCGCGCCGCGGCCACCCTTTCCGGAGGAGAGGCGCAGCGGATCCGGCTGGCGACTCAAATCGGCAGCCGGCTGACGGGAGTCCTCTACATCCTCGACGAGCCCAGCATCGGGCTCCATCAGCGGGACAACGGCAAGCTTCTGGCGACCCTCTTCAGACTCCGCGACTTGGGTAACACGGTGGTGGTGGTTGAGCACGACGAGGAGACCATCCGCAGCGCCGACTTCGTGGTCGACATGGGTCCCGGGGCGGGCGAGCACGGGGGCCACGTGGTGGCAGCCGGCTCGCTCGCCGAGCTGCTCGAGAGCGAGGGCTCGCTGACCGCCCAGTACCTGCGTGGCGAGCGCCGCATCGAGGTGCCCCAGGCCCGGCGCCCGGGATCCGGACAGATCGTGGTCCGGGGCGCTCGGGCCAACAACCTGCGCAATCTCGACGTCCGCTTTCCGCTCCGCTGCCTGGTGGGGGTGTCGGGAGTGAGCGGCTCGGGTAAGAGCACCTTGGTCAACGACATCCTCTACCGGAGCTGCGCGCAGCACTTCTACTCCGCCAAACAGCGCCCCGCCGTCCACGACCGGATCGACGGGCTCGATCAAATCGACAAGGTTGTCGACGTCGACCAGGCCCCCATCGGCCGCACCCCCCGGAGCAACCCGGCCACCTATACGGGCCTTTTCACCCCCATCCGCGAGCTCTTCGCCCAGCTTCCCGAGGCCCGGGCGCGCGGCTACAAGCCGGGGCGTTTCTCCTTCAACGTGCGGGGGGGACGGTGTGAGGCATGCGAGGGCGACGGCCTGATCAAGATCGAGATGCACTTCCTGCCCGATATCTACGTCACCTGCGAGGTCTGCAAGGGCCAGCGCTACACCCAGGAGGTGCTCGAGGTGCGCTTCAAGGGCCACTCCATTGCCGACGTCCTCGGCCTCTCCGTCGCCGAGGCCGCAGCGGTGTTCCGCAACCAGCCGGGCATCGCGCGCAAGCTGCAGACTCTGGTCGATGTGGGCCTCGGCTACCTGCACCTGGGACAGCCGGCCACCCAGCTGAGTGGGGGAGAGGCCCAGCGCGTGAAATTGGCCACCGAACTCTCCCGGCGAAGCACCGGAAGCACCCTTTACATCCTCGACGAACCCACCACCGGACTGCACTTCGCCGATGTCGGTCGGCTGCTCGAGGTCCTCCATCGCCTGGTCGAGCAGGGCAACACGGTGGTCGTCATCGAGCACAACCTGGACGTGCTCAAAGCAGCCGACTGGCTGATCGATCTGGGTCCCGACGGGGGGGCGGCGGGAGGCGCCATCGTGGCCGAGGGCACTCCTGAGGAGGTGGCCTCGAGCCCGGCATCATCGACCGGAAGCTACCTCCGGGCCGCTCTGGCCGCGACCGCCCAGCACTCGGCCCCAGACCGGGACCGGGTCGCGGTGTGACCGGGTCGGCTGAGAACGGGAACCCCCCGGAACCACCGCCGCGCAGCTTCCAAGGATGGCAACGGGTCGCGTGCCTGGTTTCGGTGGGGCTGCTCCTTCTGTTCATGATCTTGCTGGTGGTTGGTGCCGCTCTCGGCGTGGTCGGGGTGCACTGAGGTGGTGAGGGCCAAGACCGGCGCGGCGGAACTGGGTCTGGCAGCGGACGCCCGCCCGGGGCGGGAGGGGAGTGCGGGCGCAGAGCCTCGGCTCCGCCATCGGGCGGCTCTGCTCAGGGCCCGGCTCAAGGCGGCCCCCACCACTCCCGGCGTGTACGTCTTCCGGGGCTCCCAGGGGCAGGTGATCTACGTCGGTAAGTCGTCCAACCTGAGGTCCCGGCTGCGCAGCTACTTCTCCGGCTGGGACTCCCATCCGGTGCGGATCCGGCGCCTGGTCGACTCCGTCTTTGATTTCGAGGTGATCGCCGCCGCCAGCGAACAGCAAGCGCTGATCCTGGAGAACACCCTGATCAAGCGCTACCACCCCCGCTTCAACGTCCGCCTCCGAGACGACAAGAACTACCTCTATTTCAAGATCCCGGTGCCGCCGGCACCTGCGCCCGGGATGGCTCCCCAGACTCCGGCGGAGAAACTGGCAGTATTTCCCCGGCCCTCCTTCGGTCGGCGCCTGGGCGACGACCTAGACCGCTCCTTTGGACCCTACACGGACGCCAAGGCGCTGCGTCGCACGGTGCGCGAAGTGCGGACCGTCTTTCCCTTCCGGGGGTGTTCAGACCCCATCTTCCGGCGGGGCCGGGTGTGCCTCGACTATCACTTGGGAATCTGTGCCGGCCCCTGTGCGGGCCTGATCGAGCCCGCACCGTATGCGGCCCTCCTCGACGACGCGGCCGCCTTCATGGGGGGCCGGATCAGGGCGGTCACCCAGCGGCTCAGCTCGGAGATGGAGGGGGCCAGTCGGGACCTCGATTTCGAGCGGGCTGCCGCCCTCCGAGACCGGCTCCAGACGGTGCAGAAGCTGGTCCACGAACAGGTCACCAGCCCGCGCCTGGGGAGCGACGTCGACGTGGTGGGGGTGGCCCTCCAGGATGCTCAGGGGATGGCGGCAGTGCTCCTGGTCCGGGACGGACGGCTGCAGGGGATGGAGCACCACCCGCTCGAGGGGGTGGGGGAGCTCAGCCTGGCCGAGGTGGTGACCAGCTTCGTCTCCCAGTACTACGCCAACACGCCCCACGTCCCCCGGACCGTGTACCTGCCCGTGGAACCGCTGGCGCGCAACGTTCTCATCGCCTTCCTGGCGGAGCGGCGCCGGACCCGCGTCGACCTGGTGGTCCCGCGCCGGGGCCGTTTCAGGTCGCTGCTGCACCAAGCTGAGCAAACCGCGGCGGCCTCCCTGGGTCAGGCCCGAATCGCCCAGGACTTCGACGCCGGCCGGGCGACGACGGTGCTGGAAGACCTGCGCCGGGAACTGGGCCTGGACCGGCCGCCCAATCGGATCGAGTGTTACGACATCAGCAACACCATGGGGGAGCAGAGCGTGGGGGCGATGGTGGTGTTCGAGGCGGCCCGGCCCAAGCCATCCGACTACCGGATATTCGGCATTCGTACCGTCCAGGGGCCCAACGACTTCGCCAGCATGGAGGAGGTGTTGTCCCGGCGGCTCGCCCACCTGGAGCGGCCCGGGGAACGGGATCAAAGCCTGGGGGTGCGGCCCGACCTGATCATCGTCGACGGCGGTCCCGGTCAGCTTGCCGCGGCCAGCCGGGCGCTGGCGGCGCTCGGACTCGACGACCTGCCCCACGTCGGACTGGCCAAGCGCTTCGAGGAGCTGTATCTCCCGCTGCAGGCGGAGCCAATTCATCTACCCGAGGGAAGCGCCTCGCTGTTCCTGGTCCAGCGGTTGCGCGACGAGGCCCACCGCTTCGCCATCACCCGCCATCGGGCCAAGCGCTCCAGGGCCGGGGTACGGTCGAGATTGGATGAGATCGGGGGGCTCGGGCCGAAGCGCAAGCGGGCGCTGCTGCTCAAATTCGGGTCGGTGGAGGGGATTCGAGCCGCTTCGCTTGATGAACTGAAATCGGTTGCCGGGGTGACGGCGGGAGTCGCCGCCGCCATCAAGGAGATCCTTTGAGCGACCAGATGGGAGCGGACTCGGCTCTGCCGCTCCTCGTCTTCGGACCCCCAGGAGCGGGGGTTCCGCTGGTCAGGGCCGCCCTGCTCGAGACCGGGATCCCGGCGATCGGGTGGGAGGGGGGCCAAGATGCGGGGTGGGAGGGCCCGACCGGCCGACCAGGCCCGGGACCGCGGCAGCTTCTGGTAGGGCTGGAGGCATCCGACCTGGCCTGCCTCGGTCGAGCGTCCTCGGAGTGGTCCGACCAGTCCCTTCCGACCGAGCTGAGCAGGGCCGTCCGGGCGCTGCAGCAGTCTCGGGAGCGGCTCCTTCCCGCCCGGGTGCGGGCTGACCTGCTCCTCGACACCAGCCAGCTCAGCGCCCAAATGCTCCAGGCCCGGATTCTTCAGCTGGGCGCCTGCCTCCAGCCGCAACCCGCTGACCAGCCGGCGGTGGTGGTCGAGTCCTTCGCCTATCCCCGGGGCGTACCTCTCGACCTGAGCTGGGCAATTGACGCCCGAGTACTCCGCAACCCGTTTTGGCAGCCTGAGTTGCGGATGCTGTCGGGCCTGGATGCCAAAGTCCAGGAGTTCGTCCTCACCCAACCTCTCGCCGAAGGGCTGCTGCGAACCGTCGAGGGGACGGTCCAAGCGCTGCTGCCGGAGCTGCGAGCCCGCGGCCGCCGGATACTGCGGATCGCCATCGGCTGCACCGGAGGCTTCCATCGCTCGGTCGCCATCACCGAGGAGCTGGGTAGGCGCCTCCGGAGCGCACGGCTCCCCACCGTGGTCTGGCACCGGGACCTCGTCGAACGCGCCTGAACTCGCCAGCCGCTCGTCTGAGGCGGCGAAATGGTCGACCGCCCCTATACTCCCCGACGGGATACGCCGCCTGGCTGGTCACTCCCTATCGAAGGCAGGCCGTGTGCCCAGGAGGTAGACGGGTTTGGCGACCCGAGTAGGGATCAACGGCTTCGGCAGGATCGGCCGGAATATCTTCCGGGCGGCTCGTGGCTACGACTCCTTCGAGGTCGTCGCCGCCAATGATGTAACCGGGGCCGCGACCCTGGCCCACCTGCTTCGTCACGACTCCATCCTCGGGCCTTACCCGGGGGAGATCCGGACCAGCGAGAACACCATTCTGGTCGACGATCGGCCGATCCAGATCTTCTCGACGGCGGCGCCCGGGGAGATCGACTGGGCCGGCCTTGGCGTAGAGGTCGTGATCGAGTCTTCAGGACTGTTCACCAATGCGGAACGAGCGCGGGCCCACATCGACCAGGGAGGGGCGCGCAAGGTGATCATCACCGCCCCGGCCCAGGGTGAGGACATCACCATCTGCATTGGAGTCAATGACGCCGCCTACCGACCTGACCAGCACAACGTGATCTCGAATGCCTCCTGCACCACCAACTGCCTGGCCCCGGTCGCCAAGGTCGTTCACGAGAACTTCGGGATTGAGAGCGGGCTGATGAGCACCGTGCATGCCTATACCGGCGACCAGCGACTTCTTGACGCGCCCCACCCCGATCCCCGCCGTGCCCGGGCCGCGGCCCTCTCGCTGATCCCCACCAGTAGTGGTGCCGCCGAGGCCGTGGCCAAGGTACTGCCCGCCCTGCAAGGGCGCTTCCGAGGCATGGCGCTACGGGTGCCCGTACCCAACGTCTCGATCGTGGACTTCACCGTGCTGACTTCCCAGGAGACGACCGCCGAGGCCGTCAACACGGCCTTCCGCTCCGCCGCCGAAGCCGAGCTGCACGGGATTCTGCGGGTCGAGGACGAGCCCCTGGTTTCGATCGACTTTCGGGGCGACTCGCATTCGTCGGTCGTCGACGGCCAGCTGACGGTCATGGCTGGGCCTCGCCACCTCAAGGTGCTCGCCTGGTACGACAACGAGTGGGCCTACTCCTGCCGGGTGGCCGACCTGACCAAGCTGGTCGCCACCTCGCTACCCAGCCTTCGGCGCGATTGAGATGGGATCCTCAGGGGCGGTTCCCAAGGCTGGGTTGGACGACATCGACCCGGCCGCAAAGCGGGTCCTCCTGCGGGTCGATTTCAACGCTCCTCTGAGCCCGGACGGTAGTCTCCGCGACGAGACCCGGCTGATTGCCGCCTTGCCGACCATCCGCGAGTTGCTCTGGCGAGGGGCCGCGGTGATCATCGCCACTCACGTCGGCAGGCCTGAAGGCAAGCCGGATCCGGCGCTGAGCACACGGCCTTTCGCAGCCCACCTGAGCCTCCTGCTGGGGATCCCGGTCGAATGGGTGGACGACTGCGTCGGGCCCGAGGTGGAGAGCCGAACCAGGGCCTTGCGCTTCGGCCAGGTTCTGATGCTTGAGAATCTGCGCTTCCACAAGGAAGAGGAGGCCAACGATCCCGCCTTCGCAGCTCAGTTGGCAGCGCTCGCCGACATCTACGTCGACGATGCCTTCGGCTCCGCCCACCGGGCGCATGCGTCGATCGTGGGCGTACCTCGCCTCCTGCCCGCTGTCGCCGGTCGTCTGATGGCTCGCGAGGTGGCCAACCTGGGCATGATTCTGGAACACCCGAAGCGTCCCCTGCTGGCAATTGTGGGTGGTAGCAAGCTGAGCACCAAGTTGGAGCTGCTCACCCACTTGGTAGATCGGGTCGACGCGCTCTGCCTGGGCGGCGCCATGGCGGCCACCTTCCTCAAGGCGGCCGGCCGCGAGGTCGGGCGGTCGCTGGTGGAGGACGACTTCCTGGATCAGGCTCGGGCGATCGTTGGCCAGGCGTCAGGCCGACGGGTGGATCTGCAAATTCCCATCGACGCGGTGGTGGCCCTCTCGGTGGAGGCGAAGCCGACGGAGGTCAAGGTCCGTTCGGTGGAGGAGATCGGGGCCGACGAGATGATTCTGGACGTCGGACCAGACACGATCACTCGCTGGGAGCAACTGGTGGCGCGGGCCGGAACCATCGTCTGGAATGGCCCCCTCGGGGTATATGAAAAGGCGCCCTTCGCTCAGGGAACGCAGCGCCTAGCGGAGGCGGTGGCGGCTAGCTCGGCCCGCAGCGTCACCGGCGGCGGAGACTTACACGCAGCCATCCGGACCCTGGGCCTGGAGTCCGGGTTCACCCACGTCAGCACCGGAGGCGGTGCGACGCTCGAGTTCCTGGAGGGTCGCGAATTACCTGGGGTGGCGGCCCTTCGGGACGCCCGCCGCGTGCCCCGCCCTGCGGCCCGGTGAGCGCGCCCCGGCGCCGTCCCCTGGTGGCCGGCAACTGGAAGATGAACACGACCGTCCCCGAGGCACTCATTCTCACGGCGGCTGTTCGCCAGCGCCTTGATCCCAACCCCCGGGCGGAGGTCGTTTTGCTGCCCCCGTTCATCTCTCTCTGGGCAGTGCACCAACTGCTTTCCGGGGATCTCCGGCTCGAAGTGGGGGCCCAGGACTGTTTCTGGGAGCAAGCGGGCGCCTTCACTGGGGAGATTTCGGCGCCGATGCTGCGCGAATGCTGCCAGCACGTGCTGGTCGGCCACAGCGAGCGCCGCCAGCTCTTTGGCGATGACGAGACGGCTGTCCGCCGCAAGTTGGAGGCGGTCCTGGCGGTGGGGCTGCGGCCTCTGCTGGCGGTGGGGGAGACGGATGCGGAGCGGGTCGCGGGGAGGACGCAAGCCGTTCTCGCCAGCCAGGTGGGCTCGGCGCTGCGCGGGCTGGCCTCGGAAGAGTTGCGGCGCTGTGCGCTTGCCTACGAGCCGGTCTGGGCGATTGGCACGGGGAGATCCGCAGATCCGGCCGACATCGACCAGGCCGCCACCGACCTCCGCCAGCTGCTCGATGAGCTGGTTCCGGGCGCGGGCTCCTGGACTCGGGTCCTCTATGGAGGAAGCGTGACGTCTGCTTCGGCACCGGGGATCTTCGCCTCGGGGTCGGTCGATGGCGCCTTGATCGGGGGAGCGAGCCTGGACCCGGAGGAGTTCTGCCTGATCGTGGCTGCCGCGGGGCAGGCGACGCAGACCTGACCCCGGCGGCGGACGATCAGCGCGCCGGATGGTAGGCTCAGACCGCCGTCCCGCAAATTTGGGTCGTGATCGTCGGCGGGCGGACCCGCCCGCCACGGGGCTGCCGCACCTCGCCGACGAAATTCGGCCCGGAGAATCGAGCATTTGAGCCAGCCGAGCACGTACCCCGCCCTCCTCTGCGTCTGTGACGGCTGGGGCTACCGCGAGGAGACCGCGGGCAATGCGATCGCCCGCGCCCGCACCCCCAACTACGACCACCTCATCTCCCGCTGGCCCCACACCAGTCTGGCCGCCAGCGGCCGTGCGGTTGGGCTGCCGGAGGGTCAACAGGGCAACTCCGAGGTCGGTCACCTGACCATCGGCGCAGGCCGCGTGGTCCGGCAGGATCTGACCCTGATCGACGACGCGATTCGCGACGGTAGCTTCTTCGCAAATCGGGCGCTAATCGCCGCTGTCGAGCTGGCACGGGATCGTGGCACCTGGCTCCATCTGATGGGGTTGGTCTCCAGCGGAGGGGTTCACAGCCACCAGGGCCACCTAGTTGCGCTCTGCCAGCTGGCCCGCCGGCTGGGCCTGGAGCGGGTCGCCATTCACGCCTTCACCGACGGCCGCGACACCCCTCCGGCCAGTGGTCGGGAGGCGCTGGCCGAGCTTGAGGCAGAGCTGCGGTCGATCGGGGTGGGCCGGCTGGCGTCGGTCGGGGGCCGCTACTTTGCCATGGATCGGGACCGGCACTGGGAGCGTACCGAGGAGGCGTTCCGCACCATCTTGGGTAGAGGCTCCCGAGAGGTCCCGAACGCCCTCGAGTACCTGGAGGCCCAGTACGCGGAGGGGGTTTGGGACGAGTTCATTCCGCCCGCCTCGATTCTGGGGTCCGAGGTCAAGGTCCTGGGCCTGGATGAAGGGGACTCGGTGATCCACTTCAATTTCCGACCCGACCGCGCCCGCCAGCTGTGCCACGCCCTGGCCGACCACGACTTCCAGGACTTCGACCGCGGCCGGCCGCCCAATCTCGGTGGACTCTGCACCTTCACCCGCTTCGACGAGTCGCTGGAGGCAGAGGTCGCCTTTCCCAAACCGCTGGTGGCTAACACGCTGGCAGAGGTGGTCTCCCGGGCCGGGCTGCGCCAGTTCCACGTCGCCGAGACCGAGAAGTACGCCCACGTGACCTACTTCCTCAACGGGGGCCGGGAGGCTCCATTCCCCGGAGAGGAGAGACTTCTGGTTCCTTCGGCCCGCGTCGCCACCTACGACCAGGTTCCCGAGATGAGCGCGGCCGGCATCACCGAGGCGGTGCTCGAGCAGCTGAGGCGGGGCGAATTCGCCTTTATCGCGGTGAACTATGCCAACGCGGACATGGTCGGCCACACCGGCGACCTGGACGCGACCATCACCGCGGTCGAATACCTAGATGGCTGCCTCGGCCAGGTCGCCCGGGCCACCGCTCGCACCGGGTACCGGCTTCTAATCACGGCCGACCATGGCAATGCCGAGCTCAAGGTCGATCCCCTTGACGGCTCGGTCCTGACTGCCCACACCACGAGCCGGGTCCCTCTCATCCTCGCTCACGGCAGGGAGGATGTCCAGCCGGCCGCCGGAGGCGGCCTCCAGGACGTGGCCCCCACCCTCCTGGCCGCGATGGGGCTCCCCAAACCCTCCGAGATGACTGGAGCAGATCTTCTCTCCCGGGACTCCGCGTGACGCCGGCCAGCCCCGGCGGACCGGCTCCCCGGGCGGCCCGAGCGGCCCGCCGGGCCAGGCAGGCCGAGGCTGAGGCCGAGGCCGCCCAGCCGATCTCCTCCGGGGTGGTTGCCCTGGTGGGTCGGCCCAACGTGGGCAAGTCGACGCTCTTCAACCGGCTGACCGGCGAGCGGAGGGCGATCGTCTCCGACCAGCCCGGGCTCACCAGGGACCGGATCTATGGCGACGTCGAGTGGCGGGGGAGGGCATTCACGGTTGTCGACACGGCCGGCCTGGAGCGCGTCATCCGCTCCCAGGCCGAGGGCGACCTGCCCGCTAATACCCAGGCCCAGGCCCGAGTGGCGCTTCGGGAGGCGGACGTAATCTGCTTCGTTTGCGACGCCAAGGCCGGTCTTACCGCCGCCGACCGGGAGGTGGCCGAGGAGCTGCGACGCGCCCGGCAACCGGTCATCCTGGTCAGCAACAAGTACGAGGGACGCGAGGATCGGCTCTGGGGCCATGAGTTCCTCGAGCTCGGCCTGGGTGACCCGGTCGCTATCTCAGCCCTCTCCGGCGGGGGGAGCGGTGATCTGCTCGACCTGATCGTGCAGCGGCTACCCCCGCCTCCGGATACCGAGGAGGGCGCCGGTCCGGTGGTACTCCGCTGCGCCATCGTTGGCCGCCCCAACGTCGGAAAGTCGTCGCTGCTCAATGGAATCCTCGGTGAGGACCGGGCCCTGGTCAGCACTGTGGCGGGCACTACCCGCGATCCCGTCGACACCTTGGTGCGGACCAGTCGCGGGGACGTCTTGCTGGTCGACACGGCGGGCATCAAGCGCCCGGGCGCAACTCAGGACGCCGATTACTACAGTCTGCTGCGCGCGGTCCGAGTCGTCGAACGGGCGGACGTGGCCATCTTGGTGGTGGATGCCACCACACCGCTGCGCGCCCAAGACCGGCACATCGCCGGCCGGGCCCGCGATGCGGGCGCGGCCAGCCTGGTGGCTCTCAACAAGTGGGACCTGCTCGATGAGGACGCCCGCCGTGACCGGGGCTTGGTGCGCGAACTGCGCGCCGCCTACGACTGGGCACCCGGCACCCCCTTTTTGTTCACCAGCGCCCTCACCGGCCGGGGAATCGGCAAGGTGCTCCCGGCCGCCTTCGAGCTGGCCGCCGCCCGGGCCTTGCATATCCCCACCGGCGAACTGAACCAGTTCGTGCGCTCCGCGCTGGAGCGGCGACCACCACCCAGCGGCCGGGCCGGGCGCCGACTCCACATCTACTACGCGGTCCAGGCCCGCAGCCGGGTGCCGACCTTTGCCCTCTTCGTCAACGACCCCGACCTGATGCACTTCAGCTACGCTCGCTACCTGGAGAACCAGTTCCGCGAGCGCTACGGATTCCAGGGAGTGCCGCTGCGGCTCAGGATCCGCCGCTCCGAGCAGACGCGGTGAAGCTGGCCGTTCTGGGCGCGGGGTCGTGGGGGCTGGCCTTGGCCGAGCTGCTCAGCTCAGCCGACCTCGAGGTCTCGCTCTGGTTCCGCCGGCCGGAACTGGCCGAGGAGGTGAGCCGGACCCGGGTGCACCCGCTCTACCTTCCCGAATTGCATCTGAGTGCCGGGGTGCGGGTGACGGGCGCGCTCGAGGAGGCCTGCGCCGGTGCCGAGACGGTGATCTTCGCCGCCCCCACCCACGGGCAGCGGGCCGTCGCCGAACGGGCCGGCCCACTGGTTCGGGACGCCTCGCTGCTGATCAGTGCCGCCAAGGGATTTGAGGCCGAGTCAGCCTTGACCATGACCGAGCTGCTGGCCCAGGTGCTGGGTGAGGACTCCCGTGAGCGCCTGGTCGCCCTCAGCGGACCCAACATCGCCGCCGAGGTGGCCGCCCGAATGCCAACCGCGGCCGTGGTTGCCGCCACCAGTCCTTTGGCTCGGAAGCTGGCGGTGGAGCGCCTCGCCGCCCCCAGCTGGCGCCTCTACGCCAACGACGATCCCCAGGGGGTGGAGTTCGCCGGCGCCATGAAGAATGTGATCGCCATCGCCGCCGGCGTCTGCGATGGCTTGCAGGTTGGGGACAATGCCAAAGCGGCGATCATCACCCGGGGCCTGAGCGAGATGACCAGGCTCGGGGTCCGGGCCGGGGCCAACCCGTTCACCTTCGCCGGCTTGGCCGGAGTGGGGGACTGTCTGGTCACCTGCATCAGCCGGCTCAGCCGCAACCGAACCCTGGGCGAGCGGATCGGCAGGGGAGAGGGCCCCGAGTCTGCCCAGGCCGAAACCCCCATGGTCGCCGAGGGGGTGAATGCCTCAAGAGCGGCGCTGATCCTGGCGCGCCGCTTCGGGGTCGAGATCCCGATCACCCAGGCGGTGCATGCGATCCTCTTCGAGGGGACCTCGGTTTCCGCGGCTGTCCAGGGCCTGATGGATCGCAACCTGCGTCCCGAGCTGGTTCCGGAAGACATCGGCCTGGCCCGGCAGCCGGGAGATGCTTAGTCCGCTCGAGCGCACTCTGGCCGGGCTGGGGGAAAAGGCCGCCCAAGGGGAGAGCTTCAGCGGGTCGCCGCTCAGCCCCGGCGGCGGCTCATCCCGGGGCGGGATGGCCCTCCGAAGCTGCGGCGGGCCGTTGGCCCCCCCACCCGGCGGGCAGGCGCGGCCGGGCGGAGCTCCTGCTCCGGCCGGTGAGGCAGAAAGGTCATCCGGCCAGCATCAAGCAGCTGGGCGGAGTCCACGAACTGGAGGGCGGGGGCGCCCAGCCGGCGCAGCTTGCGCCACTTCTCGCCGTCGTCCTCGCTGAGAAAGGTGAGCGCTCGACCGGCGGCGCCGTTGCGGGCGGTCCTCCCAACTCGGTGGGTGAGCCAGTCGGCGGTGTCGGGCAGCTCGTAGTTCACCACCAGGTCGACGTCGACGACGTCGATGCCGCGAGCGGCCACGTTGGTTGCCACCAGTACCGAGGTCTCCCGCCTCCGGAAGGCGGCGATGGCCCGGTCGCGGGCGGCCTGGGAGAGGTTCCCCTGCAACTCGGAGGTGGCGTGCCCGAGGGCGATCAGGTCGTGCGCGAGCTTCTTGGTCCCGTGCTTGGTGCGGTGAAAGACGATGGTCGAGTCGGAGCGCCTCAGGAGATGGCTCAGGACGCTCACCTTCTGCGCCCGCTGGACCGAGAGCAGCCCGTGCTCCAGCTGGGATTCCCCAACCGAGGCGACCGCCACCTGGGCGGGATCGATCATGTGCTTGCCGGCCATCTGCGTGACCCAGTCGGGCATCGTGGCCGAGGCGAGGACGGTCTGGCGCACCAATCCCGCGGCCCGCTGCCGGGTCCGGGCGACCAACTTCTCCACGTCCTTGGCAAAGCCGGCGTCGAGCATCTCGTCAGCCTCGTCGAGGACCAGGAATTCCACGCCGGCCAGGTTTGCCGCACCTCGATCCGAGAGGTCGACTAGCCGCCCGGGACAGCCGATGATGACATCTGCCCCAGAGAGATTGCTTATTTGACCCCCATAACCAACCCCGCCGAAGACCAAAGCGCGGCGTAGCCCAGGGTCGAGCAGGGCCAGCACGGCGCCGATCTGGGTCGCCAGCTCTCGAGTCGGGGTCACGATGAGTGCGCGCGGAGCGCCCCGCTGGTGCCCGCGCAGCTTCTCGACCATCGGGATCAGGAATGCGAGCGTCTTCCCGGAGCCGGTCGGGGACTGAATGATGCAGTCACGGCCGGCCTGGAGGAGCGGAATCGCCGCTGCCTGGACCTCGGTAGGTTGGTCAATGCCCAAGCGGAGGAGGGTTTCGAGAGTGCGCGGCCGCACCGCTAGTTCGGTGAACGAATTCATGCAAATATCCCTGGGCGATACCGCCCGCGCCTAATGTCGCCAATTCAGCTGGCAGCGCTTCTAAACGATGCCGCTGTGTCGACAGGACCAGGGAGCCGCAGAAGGCCGCAGTCGGTAAGGACCGACTATATGTTCGATGGTAACAGGTAACCGGTCAGCAGGCTCCTAAGGACTCCGCGCCGCGTGTGGATTGGGCGAAGGGACACGCTCGGTGGGTCCTTGGCAGAGAAGCTATCGCCTTCCCGGGCAGCGGCCGCCAGCGGCGTGGCGGATCACCCTTGGCGAAGGCCCCAAGATGTCCGGGACGGGCACTTGAAGGGGCGGGCCGGGTGCGGCCATCGAGGCCACCCGAAGATACCTGCCTCCCTCCGTGTCGCCGGTCATTCGCGCCTTGGGATGCCGGGTGGCGAGACCGCGGGAGTCCACACACAAGGGCGCTGGTCGGGGAGACAGGACTCGAACCTGCGACCCCCAGTCCCCCAGACTGGTGCGCTAACCACCTGCGCTACTCCCCGAGCGAGGTGGTTGAGCATATCAGGCAGTAGAATCCCGCTTGGACATGCCATGGGTGCGCACGTGCGGCGGCTGTGAACGGGAATTCCCGATCTATCGCCTCGCAGCGGTGCTGCTCGACGGCGAGCTGAGCTCGGTCTGTCCCCGCTGCATGCAGTCAGAGCACGACCGAATCGCCGTCCCATATGCGCCGCAAACTCCGGGGGCCACCCAGACCAGCACCTCGAGAACTTCTTGGTGAAGGCCGCGCCCTTCCGGGAGCGGCTTGAGGAGTCGATCGAGGCCACCGGAGCCGCCCTCTGCGTCGGAATCGACCCCGACCCGTCCCGGATTCCGGCCGGTCTGGGGGAGGGCATTGAGGGGGTTCGCCGCCACACGCTCGCGGTCATCGAGGCAACCGCTCCCTACGCGGCGGCCTTCAAGCCCAACTTGGCCTTCTTCGAGCGACTTGGCCCCGAGGGTTTCCAGCTACTAATCGAGGTGGTCCGTTCCGCCGGGCGGCACGCGCTCGTTATCGCCGATGCCAAGCGAGGGGACATCGGGAACACCGCCAAGGCGTACGCCGCCGCCATCTACGACGTGATCGGCGCGGACGGCTGCACTGTCAACGGCTACCTAGGTCACGACTCCTTGATTCCCTTCATAGAGCGACCCGACCGCTTCGCCTTCATCGTGTGCCGCACCAGCAACCCGGGCGCTTCCGACTTCCAGGACCTGATCCTTCAGGAGGGAGCCGAGGCCCTCTACCTGCATTTGGCGCGCCGCGCCGTCGAGTGGAACACGATCGGCACCGTCGGGCTGGTGGCGGGCGCGACCTGGCCCGCGGAGATCGCCAGGATCCGTGAGGTCGCGCCCCAGCTGCCGCTCCTCCTTCCCGGGGTGGGAAGCCAGGGCGGCGACCTCCGCCGCGCCGTCGAGGCGGCGGCAGGGCCGGACGGCCAAGGTAGGTATCTGGTCAACGTGTCCCGAGCCATCGCCCAGGCCTCCCGGGGTGCCGACTTCGCCGAGGCGGCGGGCCGCGCCGCCGCCGACCTAAGAAATCAGATCCGAGCCCTGACCAGCGCGCCCGCCCAAACTAGCTGACCACCCGAGCAGCCGAAGAGTAGCCTGAGGCCATGGGTCGCGGGCGCTGGCCGATCCGGCTCTTCGGTACCGCCCTCGTGGTCGGGGTCGTGACCCTCTCAGGCTGCGCAGGAGCACCGGCCCCGAGTCCCCACGCCAGTCGTCCTTCGGTCAGCCCCTCCGCCACGGCGACCCCGGCGCCGACCTCGGTGACCGTGATCGCCCCGCTCGGGGTGAATCTTCGAACTGGGCCTTCAACCTCGGCTTCGAGCGTGGGGGTGGTGTCGCAGGGGGTCAGTCTGCCCATCGTCTCCCGGACCTCGGCGTCGGGCGGCTGGTGGGAGGTGCGGGGCTCGTCCCAAACCGGATGGATCACCGCCGACCCCCAGTACACCTCGACCGGTTCCTTCCAGACCTTCGCCGCCCCGGGCGCCACACCCTGGTCGGTGATGTACCCGGCCGGTTGGACCTTCGCCCAGGCCAGCTCGGGTTCAGTGGTGTTCACCGGGCCGGTCGGCAGCTCAATCACCTTTCTGACGGCGACGGCAGCTGCCCAGCTGCCAGCCGCAGCTCCACCCGGGGCGGTCCAGAGCGGGGTGGGCGCTGTCGAAGTGTTTGGGGTGACTGCGCCCCTGGTCACTTACACGAGCACCAGCCACTACCAGGCATCGGTCGAATTCCAGGCTCAGCCGGCGCTGGCCTTCCTGATTCAGGCGCAGCTTCCACTCCGAGGTGGCGCCGGCACCCTGGGGCTGTTCTTGGAGACGGTCTCCTTCACCCCCGCCGCGAGTCCGACCCCCTGACCCCGGGCGGACGGTCGAGCCGGTCGGCCAGCTCCTCGTAGGCGGCGACCCGAGCCGCATCGACCACCTTGGTGTACCCCTGCATGGTGTTCAGATTGGCGTGCCCCAGGACCTCCTGGACCAGCCGCACGTTGCCGGTGATGGTCAGCAGCTCGGTGGCGGTCGTGTGCCGTAGTACGTGGGGGGACTTGAGACCCTCGACCCCGGTCTCGCGGCGCACCCGGCGCAGGATGTGGCGGGCACCCGCGCTGGTCAGCTGGCGCTGGCCGCGAGCCATCGAGGAGCGGTCGTAGTTGAGGAAGAGCGCTGGTTCCCGGTCGTGCCGAGCTGCTAGGTACTCCCGGATAACAGCCGTCGCCTGGGGAGTGAGGTGCACGACCCGTTCCTTTTCGCCCTTGCCGCGGACCACGAGCCGTCCTTCCTGACTGATCTGGGTGCGCTTAACCGCCAGAGCCTCGGAGATGCGGCACCCGGTGCTGATCAGAAAGTGAACCAGCGCGGCGTCGCGGAGGCCGGACTCCCCCTCGGCGTGGGGGTGACTTAGCACTCGGCGAGCCTCGGTGGTGGTCAGGGGTTTGGGCAGCGGCGGCGAGACTCTCGGGATATCGATGTGGGTAGCCAGATCCTCACCGACCCACCCCTCGCGGAGCGTATGCCGGAGAAATCCACGGAGGGTCTGAAGCCGTCGCGCTCGCGAGCTGAGCGCCAGGCCGGATTGCCCGAGGTAGCGCTGGTAGGCCCGGACCGAATCCCGTCCCAGCTGGCTAGTGTCGGTCAGCGGCTCCCTGATCGTCGCCCAGTACCCCACCGCCTGACTCAGGTCCGTTTGGTACGCCCGAATCGTCTGGCGGCTCCGGGCCCGATCGACCGCAAGATAGGTGAGGTACTCCTGAATGGCGCTCCGAATCTCCATCGCCCAAGCCTACTGGCGAGCCGTCAGGGGAGTGCGCTGGGGAATCGGAAGCATCACCACCGTCACCGCTCTGACCTCCGCCGCTACCGTCATTGCAGCGTGGGGGTGGGGTGGGGCTCGGGGTGGGAACCGGGGGAGTTGGTGTCGGGGGCGGATTCGGGGACTTGGGCGGCACCCCCATGGGCGGGGTGGGGGTTACGGTTGGAGTTGAGGCGGCCAGGTTGGTTTCGGTGGAGAGCAGCGGGGCTTGGGCCTGGCTCGGGGCCGGAGTGACGCTGGGCTTGACAGGAACCGTGGCTGGGTGTGGGATCAAGTCGATTGGGGCGAGGATGAGTGGGACCCCACCCGGACCATTGCCCGACTGTGGGGTTCGGGGACCCGGCCCTGGGGGGGCTGCGCCGAGCGAGTAGCTGTACGCCAACGCAGACACGACCAGGCCGACCGCCAAGAGGCCACTGAGCGCGGTCGTGGCGGCCCTGGGTGGCCTGAGCCACCGAGCCGGACTCAGCCGGCGGGTCCAGGCGACCAGGACTCCGCCCGCTCCCAGGGCGACGGGGGAGGGACGGCTCGACGTGCTCGAGTACGGATTGGCGACTCCGACCCCCAGGCTGCCCGTGAACAGGGCAACTGTTTGGGTGAGGCGGACCCGCAACCACTGCTCCAACTCCTCGGCGGAGCGGATTGCCTGGCCGGTTCGCGCGGTCAGGTCGACTAGGACCTGTTGGGCCACCAGAGCCGCCATCTGGCTATCCGGCAGCATCGCGAAGGCGCTCGCGGTCAGCCAAGGCCGCAGGTTTTCTAGAGCCTCAGCATTGCCTTCGTTGCGGTCGGCCAGGAGCGCTTGCCAGGCCAGCTCCGGGGTCAGCTGGCCGAACTCCCCCGCGTCCCCGAAACCCCCTGCCAGGGGCTCCCTTCCCATTGCCCCTACTATCCGCTGCGCGGGGGTCCCGGTCCGACCCTGGGCGTGACAATGCCGTCAGTTCGGGTGCTCACTTAGAAAGCGCCTCGACGACCCAGTCGATGGACCGGGTCAGCTGGCTGACGTCGGCGGGCTCGATCGCGGGGAACATGCCCAGCCGGAGCTGGTTGCGGCCCAGCTTCCGGTAGGAGTCCGTGTCGACGATCCCGTTCTCGCGGAGGATGCCTGATACCTGCTTGGCGGGGATCGAGTCGATCAGGTCGATGGTCGCCACCACCGGACTGCGCTGGTCCACGGCGGACACAAAGGGGGAGGCCCAGCTGCGCGCCTCGGCCCAGCCATACATGATCGTGGCCGACTGGCGGGAGCGGTCCACCGCCCACGCGAGGCCGCCCATTCCGAGGACCCACTCGAGCTGTTGAGCGAGCAAAAATAGAGTCGCGATCGCCGGGGTGTTGTAGGTCTGGTCCTGACGCGAATTCTCGAGCGCAGTTCGCAGGCTCAGTGAGGCGGGGACCCATCGATCGGAGCTCTCGATGCGCTGAATCCGGTCGACGGCGGGAGGGGAGAGGACAGCGATCCAGAGTCCGCCCTCGGCCGCGAAGCACTTCTGGGCCGAAAAGTAATAGCCGTCCACCTGGCCGAGGTCGATTGGCAACCCCCCCGCGGCCGAGGTGGCATCCACCAGAACGAGCTGGTCCTGACTGCCGATTCGTTGCACCGGGAAGACGACCCCGGTCGAGGTCTCGTTCTGGGTCAAACAGTAGGCGTCGACGTCGGAGCTGGCCCGGGCGGGGGGATAGGTCCCGGGCTCAGATTCGATCAACTCCGGCGGCTCGAGAAACGGGGCCGATCCGACCGCGGCCGCGAACTTCGATGAGAACTCTCCGAACACCAGGTGCTGGCTCCGGCGCTCGATCAGGG
>DATLRH010000023.1:0-17313 GCA_035534755.1 Candidatus Dormiibacterota bacterium | reverse complement strand
AAGAGTGGGCCTACGTCCGCCCCTACACCAGCAATGCGGACCGGATCCGCTTGCTCTCCACCTGGCTGCACCGCTACAACTACCACCGCGCCCATACCGCACTCGGCGGCCTTGCTCCCGTGACCCGTGTCAACAACCTATCTGGAAAGTACACCTAGGCCCGGCGACCCAAACCGGCGGCCATGGCCGCCAGGAGGCATGCCACCAATCCGATTCCCATGGCCACGACCTGGAGCGTCAGATGGTCAGCGCCCTGAGTCCAGGAAATGTAGAGAGCTACCAGGAACAGCACCAGGGCCCCGGCGGCCAGCGATCCAGAGCGAGCTCCGGGCCGTCTCAGCATCCGCCCAGGGTAATCAACCAGCCGAGCCAGATCCGTGGCCGCGACCAGGTGCGCCCCGGCGCCGAGCTAGTTCGCCCAGCACGTCGGAGATCCTCAACTTCCGCGAGACGAGCAGGACCATGGTGTGAAACCAGAGGTCCGCCACCTCTGCGACCAGATGATCCTGGTCCCCCTCGTAGGCCGCCAGGATCACCTCGGTCGCCTCCTCGCCGATCTTGCGCGAGATGGCCGGCGCCCCGGCTTGGAACAGCTCGGTGGTGTAGGAGGCGGCCGCCCGTTGCTCTCGCCTGTCGTCCAGAGTTGCTTGGAGCTGGTCCACCAGCACCGCCGGCTCCGCGAAGCACGACCGACGGCCCAGGTGGCAGGTCGGGCCGTCGGGACGGACCGAGAGCAAGATGGCGTCCGAGTCGCAGTCGACCTGGATCTGGGTTACGTGAAGGACGGCTCCCGAGGTTTCGCCCTTGCGCCAGAGCCGCTGCCGGCTTCGGCTCCAGAAGTGGGCCTCACCCGTCGCCAAGGTGAGCGAGAGCGCCTCCTGGTTCATGAAGGCAACCATCAGCACGGTCCCGTCGACATGGTCTTGGGCCACTGCCACGGCGAGGCCGAGGTCGTCGAAATTCACCTCGCGGGGCAGGGTCAGGCCCACGGCCGGACCTCGACTCCGGCTTGGGCGAGTTCTTCTTTGACCTGCTTGATCGTCCACGTGCCAGTATGGAATATGGATGCCGCCAGTGCCGCGTCCGCCCGGCCCTCGGTCAGGACCGCCGCCAGGTCACGGGGATGGCCGGCCCCGCCCGAGGCGATGATCGGAATCCCAACTGTGTCGGCGATGGCCCGAGTCAGGCTGACGTCGTAGCCGGCCTTGGTGCCGTCGGCATCGACGCTGGTGAGCAGTAGCTCGCCGGCTCCCCTCGCCGCCACCTCCCTGGCCCACTCTACCGCGTCCAGACCGGTGGCCACCCGGGCCCCATGGGTGAACACCCGCCACCGGTCGCCGTCTCGGACCGCGTCGATGGCCACCACCACGCACTGGGAGCCAAAGAGTCGAGCGGAATCATTGATCAGGTCAGGGTTGTTGACGGCCGCAGTCTGGATAGAGACCTTGTCGGCTCCACTACGAAGCAGGTCCCGGATGTCGGACGCCTCCCGAACTCCTCCCCCGACCGTCAGCGGGATGAAGATCTCCCGGGCCACCCGCCGCACCAGATGGGCCAGGGTAGCGCGCCCTTCCAGAGTCGCATCTATGTCTAGGAAGACGAGCTCGTCCGCTCCCTCTCGGGCATAGAGGGCGGCCAATTCCACCGGATCGCCCTGGTCGCGAAGTACCTTGAAGTGGATCCCCTTGACCACGCGGCCGCCGGCGACGTCGAGGCAGGGGATTACCCGCTTAGCCAGCAAGTGGAGGTCCGTCTGAGCTCAGAGAGGAAAACGCCGCCAGCAGTCTCAAGCCCACATCGCCACTTCGCTCCGGATGGAATTGGACGGCATAGAGCGGTGGCTCAGCGACGGCGCTGACCAGAGTCCCACCGTAGTCGGTGGTGCCCCACACGAGCCGGGAATCCTTGGGCTGGGCCGCGTAGCTGTGGGTGAAGTAGAAATGGGACCCATCCGCCTCCCCGAGAAGAGCGGCCGGACCGGTGAAGTGAACCGTGTTCCAGCCCACGTGAGGAAGCTTCTCCTGGGTGGGAACCCGCACCACCTCGCCCTCGAGCACCCCGAGACAGGTGGTGCCGTCTTCGCTGCTGTGCTCGAAGAGCAGTTGGAGGCCGAGGCAGATCCCGAGGTAAGGGCGACCCGAGCGGATGAATTCGATCAGAGCCCGGTCGATACCACCGGCGCGAAGACATGCCATCGCCGGCGCGGCCGCCCCGACTCCGGGGAAGACCAAGGCGTCCAGCCGATCGATGTCCTCGGCCGTCCGGACCCGACGGAACTCCACGTTGAGATGGCTCAGCGCTCCCTCCACGCTGGCCTGGTTGCCTCCTCCGAAGTCGATGAGCCCGATCAAAGTGAGCCCTTGGTACTGGCGGACAGCCCTCGGAGGCTGGGGTCGGTCCTGGTTGCCTGGCGCAGGGCCCGGGCCAGAGCCTTGAAGGACGCCTCGGCCACGTGGTGGTTGTCGGAGCCGGTGGCGGCCAGGTGCAAGGTGAGCTCGGCAGAGCGGGCGAAGCTCTCGAAGAAGTGCTCCAGCAGGGAGGTCGGCAGGCCGCCCACGCTTCCGGGGACGAACTCGATCGAGATGGCGGCGTGGCCGCGACCGGAGCAGTCCACCGTTGCCGCCGCCAGGCTCTCGTCCATGGGAACCACGGCGTGGCCGAAGCGCTCAATGCCCTGGCGAGAACCGAGCGACTCCTTGACAGCCTGACCCAAGCAGATGGCCACATCCTCCACCAGGTGGTGGGAATCGACATGCAGATCACCTCTCGCCGAAAGCTCCAGGTCGAACCGCGAGTGGCTGGACAGCGAGGTCAGCATGTGATCGAGGAAGCCAACCCCGGTCGAGACCTCCGCCCGACCCTGCCCGTCGAGGTTGAGGGTCAGGGTGATCTCCGTCTCCTTGGTCCGGCGTTCGATCCGCGCTTGTCGGTCAGAGTCCACTCTCTCGCCTCCAATCTGCGATCGCGTCGACCAGGCGTGCATTCTCCGGCTCTGAACGCACCGTCACCCGGCTCCAGCCCGCCATCGGCCCCGGTTCTCGGTAGCCGCGCACGACCAGGCCCCGAGCCGCGAGTCGATCAGGAAGGGCCGGCGGGGTGGCGACCAGCAGGAAGTTCGCCTCGGTACGCCGGACCTCCAGGCCGATCTTCTCCAACTCGTCCGCCAACTGGTTCCTGAGCTCACGGACGCGGGTCACCCTGGCCAGCATGGCTGTCGGCGCCTGGACCGCCAGGGTGGCTATTGCTGCCGCCACGGTGCTGATGCTTCCCGGGGGGCGCACCCGTGCCAGCGCCCCGGCCACGGCTGGATCCGAGATCGAGTATCCGACGCGGAGCCCGGCCAGGCCGAAGGCCTTGCTCAAGGTGCGCACGACCACCAGGTTGTTGAACTGAGACACCAGGCCGACCGCGCTGACGCCAGCGAACTCGTAGTAGGCCTCGTCCACCACCACCAAGCCCGGGCTCGCCGTCGCCAGCTCAGCGATGCACTCCAAGGGAAGGATCTCCCCCGTCGGGTTGTTGGGGTTGCACAGCCAGGTCAGCCGGGCGTGCGCCGCGCGGCGCAGCAGTTGCTCGCGGTCCGACTGCCAGCCCGTTGCCGGCACCGGCGTGATCCAGCCCCCGGCAAGCTCCGAAACCACCCGGTGCCAGGAATAGGTCGGTTCGGAGAGGAGCACCGGATCCCCGACACCAATGAAGGTCCGCGCCAGCAGGTCAAGCACCTCGTCAGCGCCGGCCCCGACCGTGATCTCCTCGACCGGCACCGGGACGTAGTCGGCCAGCGCCTCGGTGAGATCGCTGTAGGTGGAGCCGGGGTACTCGCTGAGAGCGATCGGCCCGAGATCGGCCAACGAGACGGCCTCCGCGGCCACGCTGTTGGTGTCGAACCGGATCACCTGGCCAGGCTCGATTCCAGCTCGGCGGGCCACCTCCTGGCTAGAGGCTTCCCACTGATATGGCACCAGTTGCCTCACGCCCAGGCGCGCCAAGGGAGGCTCGCGGCGGCAGGGTGGCCCATCGGCCAAGCGCACTCGTACCGATTCCCAGTGACGAGTGAACCCCTCGGCGTTGGCGATCGGCTCCACCACCTCGGCCAGGCGGGTGAGCCCCCCCAACGAGAGCGCCTGGACCTGGATCGGGTGACCGAAGGCACCCAGATCGAGCGGGCCGAAGCGACTCGCCGAGCCCCCAGTGGGAAGCACGTGATTGCCCCCGGTGGCGTAGTCGCCCGCCGCTGCCGGAGACCAGATACCGAGGAAGACCGACCCGGCATGACGGATTTTGGACAACCACTGGTTGGGGTCCTCGACCGCCAGGATCAGGTGCTCGGGGGCGAACTGATTGGCGAAATCGATGGCCGCCTCCAGCCGGTCGGTGGTGAAGATGCGCACCTGACCCGATGCCCGATCGCCTAGCTCCCTCGCCGTCGCCTCAGCCGAGGCCCGGTCGGTAGTCACCAGCACCGCCAGGGCGTCCGGGGCGTGCTCGGCCTGCGCGCTCAGGTCCGCCGTCACCCAGGCGGCAGGAGCCGTCCCGTCGCTGATCACCACCACCTCCGAAGGCCCGGCCGGCATGTCGATCGCTACCTCGCCGAAGAGCTGGCGCTTGGCTGCCGTGACGTGGGCGTTGCCCGGGCCGAAGATCTTGTCCACCCGGCGCAGCGAGTCGGTGCCGATGCCCATCGCCGCGATGGCCTGGCCCCCCCCGATCGCGTATAGCTCGGTGATACCCGCCACCGCCGCTGCCACCAGGACGGACTCGGCGATGCGTCCCCGGGGGTCGGGCGGAGAGCACAGGACGACCTCCGCGCAGCCTGCGACTCGGGCGGGCACGCCCATCATCAGCACCGAGGAGGGATAGGCGGCCCGTCCCCCGGGGACGTAGATCCCGACCCGGTCCAGTGGCCGCCAGGCGCGGCCCACCCGGACCCCAGGAACAACCTCCACCTGCTCCTCCGAGAATCTCTGTGCCCGGTGGGCGGCCTCGATATTGGCGGCCGCCCGCTCCAGAGCCGAGAGCAGGTCCGAGGGCGCCTGCTCTCGGGCTCGCGCCACCTCGCCCGGGTCGACACGAGTCCTCTCCACGTCAACGCCGTCGAAGCGGTGCGTCAGGGCTCGAACCGCGGCGTCTCCCCCCAGCCGCACCTGTTCCACCACGGCGCGCGCTTCGGCGTCAACCTGGGCGCTGGTGGGAGCGCGAGCGACCAGTTTCTTGAAGTCGGCCGTTCCCTGCTCGGGGAGCGCGCTGGCCACCGTCATGGAATCAGCTTCTCGATCGGGAGAACCAGGATCGAGGAGGCTCCGAGCTCGCGCAGCGGCCCTAGCACGTCCCAGATTCCAGCGTCGTCTATCACGGCGTGGACGGCGACCATGCTGGGGTCGGCCAGCTGCAGGACAGAGGGCGAGCCCATGCCGGGCAGGACCCCGAGGATGGCAGACACCGCGCCCGCCGGCGCGTTGAGCATCAGGTACTTCTTGTCACGGGCCGCGATCACGCTGGCCAGGACCAGACGGATGTGTTCGGCCAGAGGCTGTCGCTCCGCCGACAGCTCAGTTCTGGACACCAGCTCGGCCTCCGACTCGAGGAGCGTCTCCAGGGGACGCAGGCCGTTGGTGGCCAGCGTGGTACCAGTTGACACCAGGTCGACGATGGCATCAGCCACCCCCAACAAGGGGGTCACCTCGACCGCCCCGCTGATCTCTACCAGCCTCGCCTGGACCCCGCGCTCGGCCAGGAATCGCGCCGTGATCCGCGGATGAGACGTGGCCACCACCTGACCGCTCAGTTCCCCAACGTGGCTAATCTCGGCAGCGCCGGGGACCGCCGCTTGGAGCCGGCAGCGCCCGAACCCCAGACCCAGCATCCGACGCACCTGGGCCCCTGACTCTTGCAGCAGGTTGGAGCCGGTGATCCCCAGGTCCACGACTCCGTCCTGGGTATATTCGGGAATGTCCTCGGCGCGGACGAAGAGAAGATCCAGGGGGTAGTTGCGGCAGGGGGCGAAGAGCCGCCGATCGTCAGCCTCGAAGCGAAAGCCGGCCTCGGCCAGGAGAGCGGCCGACGGCTGGGACAAACGCCCCTTGTTGGGCAGAGCCAGTCTGATCCGATCGCTCTTGGCGGCTGGGATCACCTCTTCTTCGCTCGACGGCGCCGATCCAGCATCAGCCGATAGCCCCCGCTGCCAAAGCGCAGCCAGTTGCTCACCCGGGTCACCGTCGCGGTGCTGGCGCCGGTGCGCTTGGCGATCTCCAGGTAGGAGATCCCCTGCTCGAGGAGCAGCGCCATCTGCCAGCGGCCACTCATGGCCCGCAGTTCGGAGATGGTGCACAGGTCGCGCATGAAGACGGCCACCTCTTCCGCCGAACGCAGGCCAGCGATCGCCTGGAACAGCTCGTCGG
This sequence comes from Candidatus Dormiibacterota bacterium, assembly GCA_035534755.1. Classification (GTDB taxonomy): domain Bacteria; phylum Chloroflexota; class Dormibacteria; order Aeolococcales; family Bog-877; genus Bog-877. Next base: position 10,915 of record DATLRH010000023.1, on the reverse strand, counting down.
TCTCTGGGGGCAGAGCACCCGCACTCGCTGCCCCAGCACTGGCTGTCGTCTCCATCATGCTAGCATGTTAGCATGCCTGCTATCGGCGGTGGCGTCCGGCCCAGCGACTGATGGAGGTCGTCCCGGCCATTGACCTCTTGGGGGGCCAAGCGGTGCGACTCTACCAAGGGACCTACGACCGGGTCAGGCACTACCCCAGGCCAGCCGTCCGGCTGGCCCGGGAGTTCGCCGAACAGGGAGCGGAGCGGCTTCACGTGGTCGACCTGGACGGCGCCCGCGCCGGCCACTGGCACAACCTGGACCTGATCCGTGAGATAGCCGGGGCGGTCTCGATCCCGGTGCAGGCGGGGGGCGGCGCCCGCGGTCGGGAGGAGATCGCAGCGGCACTCCGGCTGGGGGTCGACCGGGTGATTGTCTCGACCGCCGCCCTGGGGCCCCCAGACAGACTGCGCAGGCTCGTCAGGGAGTTTGGGGATCGGATGGTGGTGAGCCTCGACGCCCGCGCGACTACGATCGTGACCGATGGGTGGACAGCTTCCAGCGACGTCAGACTCGAGCAGGCCGGCCAGGCGATGGTCGAGTGCGGCGTCGCCCGCCTGATCTACACCGACGTCCTCCGGGATGGAACTCTTAGCGGGCCGGGAGTGGATGGTCTGGAGCTCCTACTCCCCCTGGGCGTGCCCGTGATGGTGGCGGGGGGGATAAGCGGCGACCGGGACCTGGCGTCCCTGCGCGACCGGGGTGCCGAGGCGGCGATCGTGGGCCGGGCCCTGCTGGACGGCACCATGCCGCTAGGTCGGGCCATCCAGGTGGGCTACTTCTCCTCCGCCGCTGCCGACACCCCGTGAGCCGGCGCCCGACTCCTCCGGCGCTCCCGCCAGTGGACGCGGACCTGCACGTCCACAGCGAATGGTCCTGGGATGCGCCCCACGGGGCGATGGCCGCCACTTGTAGGCAGGCGTTGGATCTGGACCTCAAGGCGGTGACCTTCAGCGAGCACGCCGACTACTCCCAGCTCACTCAGGGAGCACGGCTGGACGTCGAGGGCTATCTGGAGTCGGTGGAACGCTGCCGAAGGCAGTTCCCGGGGCTGGCCATCATGACCGGGGTGGAGCTGGGTGAACCACACCGGTTCCCGGCCGAGGCCGGGGCCGTGCTGGCTCGCGGCAGCTTCGACCTCGTGCTGGGATCGGTCCACTCGGTGATCGTGGAGGGCAACGTCCTGGAGGTCAGCGAGCTGGACGCGGACCAGCTCATCGGTCCCGAGGCGCTGGTTCGCACCTACTGCGAGGAGGTCATCGGGCTAATCGAGGGACCGGTGCCGTTCGAGATACTGACTCACTTCGAATACCATCGCCGCTTCTGGCCCGGGAGATGGCCCCCTTACCGATCGCAAGACCATCGAGAACCAATCGAGCAAGTTCTCCGGGCCGCGGCGGGCAGAGGCCTAGTCTTGGAGTTCAACACCACGCGGGGGGGTGACCCCGACCGCGCCCTCTGCCCGGGCCCTGAGGTTGTCACCTGGTGGCGGGAAGCCGGCGGGAAGGCCATCTCGTTCGGAAGCGATGCCCACGACCCCACCAAGGTGGCCGCCGGCTTCGGCCTCGCAGCGACGCTCGCCGCCCAAGCCGGATTCCAGCCTTCTCTGGGGCGAGTGGGCATCTGGCAGGGTCCAGCGCTACCTCGGGTGGCGGACGTCTCGCAGGCACCGGATTCGTGATCACTGATGGGGCCGCAAAGCTTCGTGCGACCCTAACCATTGACGAGCACGTGCTCCGCGCGGTGAAGGTCCGTGCGGCCCGAACTGGACGAGGTGACAGCGAGGTCATCGAGTAGGCGCTCCGCCGAGATCTGGGCCGCGACTTGCTCGACGGCCTGTGGGCACGCAATCAACTCTCCGAGGGCTCGGCGTCTGAGCTCGCCATCGAAGCGCAACACGAGACTCGGAGCCGTACACCCTGAGTAGTGCGGGCACTCCTCGACCCCAGTGTGCTGATCTCAGCACTCCTGGCGGGTGGATCGCCAGCCAAAGTCCTCCGCTCCTGGCCAGACGGAGCCTACGAGTTGGTGGTTTCGCCGCTACTTCTGGAGGAACTCGAGCGGGCGCTTACCTATCGCAAGGTCTGCGAACATGTCCGGACGCATGAATGGTTAGCCTTGCTCAATCTGCTGCGGCGACAAGCCCAACTAATGGACGATCCGACTGAGCCCCCTCCACTCCGCTCACCCGACCCGGGAGACGATTATCTGATCGTCCTGGCCAGCGCTGCCGGTGCCTCGCTCATTTCGGGAGCCAATCACCTACTGTGTCTCGGGCGCCAGTTCCCGATGTACTCTCCCGCAGCATTCCTGGCCCGACTTGAGAGTGCTTTATGAGTCGTCCCCTCCCAGCCTGGAATTCCAGCGGCCCTGCGTCTCGCTCCCCTAGCGGTGCCCGATCGCAGCTCGAGTTCACCTGGCTGCTCAGATGCGCTGGCCGCCAGGCCGCCGTCTGGGTCCCGAGTCCGCCGGGGCGACAGCGACCCTCTAGGTGGTGCAGTCTCGCTGATCGCACGGCCCGGCTTGCACTCTGCCCACGCCATGTGTTAGAAACGCAGCTCACAACCGAATAGCAAAGGCGTTGACGAGGACGAGTACGGAGACCCGGTCCCCTCAAGAGAGCAGCTGGTAGCTGGAAAGGCTGCAGGAAACCCCTCCAGAAAAAGACCTCCGAGCTGCGGGAAGAAACCGGTCACGGTGCCGGAAGTAGACTCCGCCGGGAGCCCCGCCGTGATGGGGGCAGGGTGTGTTGGCACCCGAAGAGGTCGGCGCCGCAAGGCGCTGGCGAAAAGAGGTGGTACCGCGTGGCCGGAGCCCCTGGGCTTGGCCCCGCCCTCTTAGCCGACCTAATCCGGTCGGCTGGAGACGGCGTGGCCAGCGGGCCGGGAGGCGACGATGAGAACGCGGAACTCGGGTACGAGACCCATCAGACTGGTCGACAGCACCCTGCGTGAGGGCGAGCAGTTCGCCGGAGTGCATTTCACGCCGGACGACAGGATCCGGATGGCGCTGGCCCTGGACGCCTTCGGGGTGGACGAACTGGAGCTGCCGTCGCCGGCCGTCTCGGGGGCGGCGGCCGCCGAGCTGGCGCAGGTCCTCGGCTTGGGACTTCGAGCGTCGATAAGGGTCCACGTCCGGTGTCACCCCCAGGACATCGAGACAGCGCTGGCCACTGGGGCCCGGGGACTGCACCTCTTCCTGGGCGCTTCGACTGAGCGCGCGGCGAGCACCAGCAGCTGGTCGGAGGCGGGTATGGCACGCCAGATCCGGGACTCGGTGGAGATGGCTCGGGCGGCGGGCGCCTTCGTTCGCTTCAGTGCCGAGGACGCTTTCCGGACTCCGAGGCGTCGGCTCTGGACGGCCTTCGACGCCGCGGTCGCGGCGGGCGCCCAGAGGCTCGGGATCCCGGACACAGTGGGGGTCGCCACCCCGGGGATGGTGGCCGCGGCGGTCCACGGACTGACTGGACGCTACCCCGGGCTCAGCTACGAATTCCATGGTCACAACGACACCGGCTGCGCTGTCGCCAACTCGCTGGCGGCTTGGCGGGCTGGGGTGGACTGCCTGGACGTGACCGTTCTGGGCATCGGGGAGCGGGTCGGGATCACCTCCTTGAGCGGACTGATGGCCCGGCTCTACACCGTGGACCCGGCGGTGGTGGCCCGCTACCGGCTCGACCAGCTGCCCGCCCTGGACGCCGAGGTTGCGGCGATATGCGGAGTCTCGATCCCCTTCAACCAGCCCCTCACCGGGGAGCACGCCTTCACCCACGTAGCTGGGGTGCACACCGATGCTGTGCTCCGCGCACCCAACACTTACGAGGCGATCGATCCGGCAGTGGTCGGTCGGTCCCGGGTCATCTCCGTGGCCACCCGCCTTACCGGGCGCCACGCGGTAGCGGATTTCGCCTCGCGGCTCTTGGGCCGTGAGGTCGATAGCGCCGAGGTTGGGCGCGCCACCCGGGCCCTCAAGGGAGCCGCCCAGGGCGGTCGTCTCGAGCCCAAGGGGGTGGCCGGAATCGTACTGGCCGCGGTGGCCGTCCCGGGGGCTGAGTAGCCATGGGCACGCTTGCCGAAGAGATCCTCAGCGCCCGGGTGGGCAGGCAGCTCATCGCCGGAGAGACGGTCGTGGTTCCGGTCGACGTCGTCATGAGCCACGACACCACCACGGCCCTGGTGGCCGAGGGGATGGCCGACCTCGGGCGCGGGGTGGCCCGTCCCGACCGGGGCGTGGTCGTCTTCGACCACATCACCCCGGCGGCCACGGTGGCGGCGGCGGAACAACAGCAGCGGGCCCGTAAGTTCGCCGCCGACCAGGGGATCGCCAACCTGCTCACCGACGGCATCTCGCATCAGGTCCTGCCCGAGCACGGCCTGATCGCTCCGGGAGACGTGGTCGTTGGCGCCGACAGCCACACCGTGACCATGGGCGCTTTCGGGGCATTCGCAACCGGCATGGGCTCCACCGATGTGGCGGTCGCCTACGCCACCGGGGAGAGCTGGCTGCGCGTTCCGGAGACGGTGGCGGTCCAGATCGACGGTATGTTCCCCACCGGCGTCGAGGCCAAGGACTTGATCCTGGAGATCGTGCGCCGGATCGGCAGCGACGGCGCTCGCTACCAGTCGGTGGAGTACTGCGGCAGCGCCATCGCCCAGCTGTCGATCGGGGACCGGATGACCCTCTGCAACATGGCTGTGGAGATGGGGGCCAAGGTCGGCCTGATCGCTGCCGACGACGCCACTTTGAGCTGGCTGGATGGGCGAGGATCGAGAGCGCCGCGCTTGGTTCAAGCCCATGACCCCGGTTACTCCAGGGTCGAGAGGATGGAGCTGGACGGGCTGGAGCCGATGGTGGCCAGCTCACCCCGAGTCGACACCGGTCGGCCGGTCCGAGAACTGGCCGGCATGACGATCGACCAGGTGTTCATCGGGACCTGCACCAACGGACGGCTGGCGGACTTCGCCGCCGCGGCGGCCATCCTCGAGGGTCACCAGGTGGCGGTCCGGACGGTGGCGGTACCAGCTTCCCGGGAGGTCTACATGGCCTCGCTCAGGGCCGGATACATCGAGACCCTGGTCGCCTCCGGAGTCAACGTCGAGTCGCCCGGTTGCGGACCCTGTCTGGGGCGCCACAAGGGGGTCCTCGGCCCGGGTGAACGGGCGGTGACGACCATGAGCCGCAACTTCCGCGGGCGGATGGGAGATCCCAGCAGCGAGATCTACCTGGCCAGCCCGGCGACGGCTGCGGCCAGCGCCCTGACCGGTCACCTCACCGACCCGCGGGAGATCCGCTGATGGCCCGGGCCTGGAGGTTCGGGGACTTCGTCAACACCGACCAGATCATTCCCGGCCGCTACAACGTGACCACCAACCCGGGCGAGCTGGGCCGGTCCTGCTTTATCGAGCTGCGACCAGAATTCGCCCAGCAGGTCCGGCCCGGCGACCTGATCGTGGCTGGTGAGGACTTCGGCTGCGGCAGTTCTCGCGAGCACGCGGTGATCGCCATCCAGGCTGTCGGTGTAGCCGCCGTGCTGGCTGCCAGCTTCGCCCGCATCTTCTACCGCAACGCCATCAACCGGGGGCTCCCGGTCCTCGAATGCAGCCTAGCCGGCACCGTGGAGGACGGGGCCGAGGTCGAACTGGACCCGATCCGGGGCACGGTTCGCGAGCTGGCCACCGATCGGTTACTCACCACCAGCCCTTTGCCTGAGTTCGCCACCAGGATCGCACTGCACGGAGGCGTGCTGGAGCTGGTCCGCGCTCACGGAAGCCTGAACGGAGTCTGCGGACCCAGCTGCGGCCCGGCCCTTCCAGCAGCAAGTCAATGAGGAGTTTTGCCATGACCACAGACGCGTCCACCACCTCCGCCGAGTGCCCGGAATGCTCGGCTCGCTTGCCCGTCCCGGCGGGCACCGTCAAGGGAGAGATCCTGCCCTGTGGCGAGTGCCTGGCCGAACTGGAGGTGACCGGCCTGGAGCCGCTCACCCTGGCCCTTGCCCCCGAGGTCGAGGAGGACTGGGGCGAGTGAGGCACACCAAGGTAGGACTGGTCTGCTCCCGGGTTCGGGTGGAGGAGAAGATGCTCATCGACGCCTTCGCCAGCCGCCCCGGTGTCGAGGTGGTGCGGGTCGACGATGACCTCCTCGACGCGCCACTCTCGGGGGCTGCCGCCCCTCACGGCGCGGCAGCCCAGCTGAAGGGGTGCGACGTGGTGCTGCTGCGCGCCCTGGGCCACTTCAGGCAGGTGGCGCTGGCCCAACTGGTGGAGTCCTGGTCTCTGCCGGTGGTCAACGCCTCCCACGTGATCGAGACCTGCGGCGACAAGGTGCGGACCACCTTGGCCCTGACCGCCGCCGGGGTCCCCTCCCCTAGCTCGCGCCTCGCCTTCACACAGGAGGCGGCGCTCGAGGCGGTCGAGGAGCTGGGGTACCCTTGCGTCATCAAGCCGCCGGTGGGCTCCTGGGGCAGGCTGGTGGCCCGGGTCAACGATCGCGATGCGGCCGAGGCCGTTCTTGAGCACAAGGACCTGCTGGGAGGGCCGCTGCATCGGGTCATCTACCTTCAGGCCCACGTCGACAAGCCGGGCCGCGATCTCCGGGCCTTTGTCCTGGACGGCCACACCGTGGCCGCCATAGGACGCCGCTCGGACCACTGGGTCACCAACACGGCGCGGGGAGCCCGGGCGGAGGCGGTCGCGGTTACGCCGGAGCTCGCCGATCTGTGTCGGGCGGCCGCCTCAGCGGTGGGCGGCGGGGCTCTGGCGATTGACCTGCTCGAAGGTGGGGACGGACTGCTGGTCAACGAGGTCAACGCCACCATGGAGTTCCGCAACAGCGTCGAACCGACCGGGGTCGACATCCCCGGCCGGTTGGTCGAGCACACCCTGCGCCTGCTGGCCAGCAGCACATGAGCCGACGGGTCAGCGTCCTGGGCGGTGCCGGCTATGTCGGCGGCGAGTTGATCCGTCTCGTGCTCGGTCACCCCGAGCTGGAGCTGGCGCAGGTGTGCTCCAGCTCCCATCGGGGATGGCCGCTGATCAGCGCCCACCCCAACCTGAGGGGCTTCACCCAGCTGCGTTTCGCGGATCCAGAGCACCTGGAACCCTGCGATGCGGTCCTGGTCGCCGGAGGTACCCTCGGCCCCGGTAGCTCCATGGCGGACCTGCGCCGCCTGGCGGCGGTGGTCGTGGACTGCGGTCATCGGTTGAGGCTGCGAGATCCCGAGGCGCACCGCGTCTGGTATGGCAGCGAGCCGGACACCGACCAGAGCCGCTCCGAGGCCGTTTACGGGCTGCCCGAGCTGCACCGCCGCGAACTGGCCACCGCCACGCTCGCCTGCGGCACCGGGTGCTCGGCGGCGGCGACCATCCTGGCCCTCCTGCCGGTGGTGCGGGCCGGCTGGGGGCTGGAGGGCCCGGTCGTCGTCGAAGCCCACTTCGGATCCTCGGCAGCGGGGTCGAGGCCAACCCTGAGTGGCCACCACCCGGAACGGGCTGGCGGGGTGCGCAACTTTGCCCCGGCCGGGCACCGTCACCAGGCCGAGGTGGCCCAGGAGTTTGGTTGGGATGAGAGGCAGATCAGCTATGCCGGGGTCTCCGTCGGCATGGTGCGGGGGATCTCGGTGTCCGTCCGCTGCTTTCTGACCCACCAGCTGACGCGGGAAGAAGTGTGGGAAGCTCTGCGGACAACCTTCCGCGACGAACCGTTTGTCCGGATCGTGACCCAGGGCCGAGGGGTCCACCGGTACCCCGACCCGCGCTGGCTGGCGGGGACCAACCTTTGTGACGTCGGTTTCGCCCTCGACCACTCCGGTGAGCGGCTGACCATGATGGCCGCCCTCGACAACCTGGGCAAGGGAGCTGCCGGCGGCGCGATCCAGAGCCTCAACTGCATGCTCGGCCTGGACGAGAAGTCCGGACTGGGGTTCATGGGACTGCACCCGCTGTGAGACCGATGCAAGGTGCCCCACCCGAATCCGCGGGACCGGTCCTGGTGGTCAAGGTGGGTGGTGGTGACCAGATTGACCGGGAGGCCGTCTGCCGGGACGTGGCCCGGCTCTGGCCCGAGCGGCGGCTAGTCCTCATCCATGGCGCCTCCAAGGAGCTGGACCGAATCTCGGCACGGCTGGGCCACCCGCCGCAACGGGTGACGTCGGTCTCCGGGATCGAGAGTCGCTTCACCGACGACGCCACCATGGAGATCTTCAACATGGTCTACGCCGGGAGCGCCAACGTCGGCTGGGTGGCCTGCCTGCAGCGCCACGACGTGGCTGCGATTGGCTTGAGCGGCGTCGATGGGGGGCTGCTCCGCGGCCCTGAGAAGGGGGTGATCCGAGCCCCGCTGGAGGATGGGCGGGAGCGCCTGATTCGAGGCGACCGGAGCGGCCAGGTCAACGCCGTCAACGGCGGCCTGCTGCAGCTCCTGCTGGATGGCGGCTATCTACCCGTGCTCAGTCCGCCCGCCCTGTCCGAAGGGGGACGGCCGATGAACGTAGACGCAGACCGGGCAGCGGCTCAGATCGCCTTGGCGCTGGGCGCCGAGACGCTGATCTTCCTTAGCGACGTGCCCGGGCTTCTGCTCAACACCGACGATCCGTCGAGCCTGGTGGGAGACGTTAGGAGGCATCAGATGGCCCGCGCTCTGGAGATCGCCAAGGGCCGGATGCGGACCAAGGTGCTAGCGGCCAAGGAGGCGCTTCAGGGAGGAGTGCGCCGAGTGGTGGTCGCCGATGGCCGGGTCGATCGTCCTTTGGAGACCGCCGCCCGCGGTGAGGGCACGGTCTTTAGGCGCAATGGCGTGTCCCGGGGGGCGAGTTGAGCCAGCTTCCCTCGGCCCAGATCCAAAGACGGCCCGCCGGTCCACCCCCACCGGTCTCGGAGTGGGAGTTGGGCCTCCTGACCGAACTGGTCGGAATCCCCAGCCCCACCGGAGCGGCCGACGAGGCCGCCGACTGGCTGGTCAGGCAGCTTCAGGAGCGCGGCGTGCCGGCTCGGCGAGACCAGTCGGGGAACGTGCTGGGGGAAGTCGAGCCCACGTCCAACTGTCCCGAGTCCGGGGACATCTACCTGCTCGGCCACATCGACACGGTGGAGGGATTCTGGCCTCCCGTTCTTGACGACGGACGGCTGCACGGACGGGGCGCGTCCGACGCCAAAGGTCCACTGGCCGCCTTCACCGCGGCCCTGCTGCGGGCCAGGGATTCGTCGGAGCTGCGCCGCCGGGTCACTCTGCTCGCCGCCATAGACGAAGAGGGAGCCTCGCAGGGTGCGCGACATCTCGCGGCAACCCTCCCCTCCCCTGCCTATCTGGTTGTGGGTGAGCCGTCCGGTGCGGCCCGGGTGGTCATCGGCTACCGGGGCAACCTCCGATGCACGGTGCGGGTCCACGCTGCGGTCCACCACAGCTCACGCCCGGAAGCCACTGCGGCTGAGCTTGGAGTCGAGGCCTGGGAGGCGATCCGCGGCCTGCTCGGCGACTGGAACGGCTCTCGTCGGGGCTTCGACGCGGTGGACGGGCATCTGCTGGAGATGGACACCTCGTCAGACGGGCTGCGCAGTTCTGCTCGCCTGGCGGTGTCCTTCCGCTTGCCTAATCAACTGACTCCGGCGCAACTGGCGGAGATGCTGCAGGTGCTGCTACCTCGGGCGAGCGTGGAGGTCCTGAGTTCGGAGCAGGCGGTCGCGCTGCCCCGGACTGGCCCCCTGCCCGCCACTTTTGCCCGGGCCATACGGGGGCTGGGTGGCGACCTCGGTTGGCAGCGCCGGCTCGCCACCTCTGACCTCAACGTGGTGATGCCGATCTGGGGGTGCCCGGCCGTCGTGTACGGTCCCGGCAACGCGGAGCTGGACCACACACCGAACGAGTCCATCGGTCTCAACGATTTCGGCTTCGCCACCGCCGTCCTGCGCACGGTGCTGGCCCAGCTCTGACTGCGGCGGTCTCGGGCGGCGTGGCCGCAACACCGGGCGTTGAAACAGGGCATCTGACTCCCACGGTCAGTTCGCTTGATACAGGGAGGGTTAGGTGACGCCTGGCTCAGTCAATCCCTATCAAGGTGCATGGCAGCCTCTTCGGCTGGGAGATCGTCGTCGGAGTCATGGTCGCTGTCTCCGCTGCTGTTGCTGTCCGAATCGGAGTCCTCTACGTCCGTTATCTCGATCCCTGCGGGCCGACCCTCGCTGGTGCCTTCCGGCACCTCCGCCCGGATTCTCTCCTCCAGGCTGTCTCCCTCAGTCAGGTTTTCCTGATGGCGCAACGAGGTGTCGCGGGGGTTGTCGTCGTCACCCACAACATTGGCCGGATCCGGCTCCTCATGCCCGGGGTACGCCGAGCTATCGGCCGGGGAGTCGTTCCACGGCATGTCCTCGTCGCCTCGTCGGTCGCGCGGTCGCTGGGCCATAACTTCTCCTTCCACGTCTGAGTTCGACGAGAGTCCAAACGGCTAAACGGAACCTGCCTGTTGGTGAGGGGCCATCTCGCCGGTCAGCCGGGCGATGCGGGCGACCGCGGCCTCGGGCGTGTCCGCCGCCTCGATGGGAACGTGTTCCCCAGCAGAGTCATTCACCGTCCACCCGCGAACGCTGACCAGGGGCAGGCCGGTGCGGCGCGCCAGCGCGACCTCTCTGAGCGTGCCCCAGCTGCCCCCGACGGCGATCACTCCATCGCAGGAGCGAATGATCAGGCCGTTGCGCAGCTCGCCCAGTCCCGTGGGCAGGGCCACAGTCAGGAACGGGTTGCCGCTGCTAACTCCCTTCTACCACCCCCAGGTGAACGGCAAGGTGGAGCGCTTCAACCGCACCCTGCTCGAAGAGTGGGCCTACGTCCGCCCCTACACCAGCAATGCGGACCGGATCCGCTTGCTCTCCACCTGGCTGCACCG
>DATLRH010000022.1:0-84872 GCA_035534755.1 Candidatus Dormiibacterota bacterium | reverse complement strand
AGATGCGGTCGGTTCGATGCAAGACGTGGCTGAGCCGCTCAAGGGAGCCCGCTTCAGGGAGGAGGTCCAAGACGTCAACCCGGCGGAGTTACTAACCGCGGGGTTAACTGCGACGCCGAGCTAGTCCTCGGCGCCGGCGTTCCTGACGTGCTGTGCAACTGGTGTGGGGTCAGGTTCCTTCTTGCAGCCAAACACGACGATCCGGGTTCTGTCGAGCAGATTCCGCCGGTATTCAAGACCACCCGTATGCCTTCCGCAACTCGCTGGCCAGCTCCGGAAAGCACTGGTCATGAGATGAAATCCGATTCGGGCCAGCCAGGGCGCCCTGCCCCCCAAAAGGTGATCCATATCACCTGGACCAATTCAAAGGGGGTCGGTCAAGGAAGCCGAATTCGAGTTCGATTCCGTCTGCAGATGGAGTCGTCATGCCAAATTCCCAAGGCTGACGCCAGCTTGCTGCATGGAGGACTGGGCGGCATCGGCTAGGTCTCGACCCCAAGTAAGCGCTCCGCTGCCCAGGTCCTCGATGACCCCGTCGACCCATTTCAGCTCGGCCCTGGTCATGGATCGCCGGAACTCATCCTCGATCAGTACCACTCGCGGCAGATTTCCGGCCTGTTTCTCCATGCTGTCTTCGAGCCCGGTCAAGCTCTCTCGAAGCCGTTCGGCCCGGCGTTCCAGCGCGGCGCGCACTCCTTCTGGGCCGAGCACCATGGCAAAGGAGAGTGCGGCGGGGAACTCGGGAAACTCATTGCGGGGGGTGGAGAGCATGTTGTTTAGCCACTCCAAACCCACCAGACGTCCCTCGTCCGTTAGTTCGTAGACAGTGCGCTCGGGGTATAGCTGGTCGCGCTCAGTCTGGCGAACGGCTATCAACTCGGCCTCGTGCAGGCGTTTGATCGTCTTGTACAGGTTGGCGCGGTTGCCCACGTTGACGACCTCGTCCTTGCCCCACAACTTGAGCAGGCGCTGAATCCCGTAGGGGTGGAGCGGCCCGGCCCCGAGCAGGCCAAGCACGGCGAGGGCTTGCGGAGAAGATCGAACCGAAGTCTTCACAGCCTCTATATACTAGTTGATAAGGCACTAGTTGTCAAGCGCAGGAGCTCCTCTAGTGGTGGGGCATCTAGTACGAAAAAACCAGTTGACATATAACTAGTGGCTATGAGACTATGGCGACATGAACCGCACAGAACCCGATCGGAAGCAAGCGACCGCGGAGCCTACGGAGCTGAGCAGCACGACCCTTCCGCCGGCGATTGCCATCTCGCCGATACGGATATCGGCTCACAACACGGTGGTCAAGAAGCTGGGCTACTGGACGACCGAACGGCGCTTCAAGGTGCGAGCCACCCGCAGCCTGGTGGTGGTCGATTTGCTCCTCCCAAGGCTTGAGCCCGGAGACATCGAGATACTTCTGGATGTCGACCACTCCACCGTCAAGTTGTTGGTGCCCGACGGGGCCAACATTGATGGCGACGACCTGCGTCGAGTTGGCCGCGGTCGAATCAAGGATTGGACCGGCACCGGCGCACCAGACGGTCAATTTATCCGCCTAGTGGGAGAGATGCGCTCGTCTGAGGTCCGCATCCATCGCGGAGGCGTGGCCATCTTGCAGTTGCTGATCAATCCCCGATCGCGAGGTGACGCCCGACAGGCCCAGCGGGAGGGTCGCCTCGGTGATCATGGCCCGACACACGTGACGGCTGGCGCGGACTCCGGCAAATGAGCGCGTCCGACCACTCCAGTCCTCTCCTCGAAGCCACTGATCTCACGGTCCGCTTCGGCCAGGTGACGGCTCTTGACGGCGTCAACCTGGTGGTCCCCCCGGGCGAGGTGCTCGCGCTACTGGGGCCAAACGGAGCTGGCAAGACCACCTTAGTACGGACCATCGCCACCCTCGTCGGGCCGACGAGCGGAAATCTGCGGGTCCGTGGCACCGACGTGGTTCGCGACCCGCTGGCTGTTCGTCGCGACATTGGCCTGGCAGGTCAGTACGCCGCGGTCGAACCCACCATGACCGGACGGGAGAACCTGGTGATGACCGCCCGATTCTTCGGGCACTCCAAGATCGCAGCCAACCACGCCGCTGAGATCGTCATTGGACAACTGAGTCTTGAGGAGGTCGCCGACCGACGCTGCAGCACTTACTCCGGGGGCCAACGCCGCCGCCTGGATCTCGGTGCGAGCCTGGTGGGCGCTCCACGCTTGCTTTTACTAGATGAGCCCACGACGGGCCTAGACCCGGCCGGTCGAAGCGAGGTATGGGACACCGTCCGGACCCTGGTCGCCACCGGGACCGATGTCGTGTTGACCACTCACTACCTCGACGAGGCCAACGAGTTGGCTGACCGAGTCGTGGTGATTGACCATGGCAGAGTCATTGCCTACGGCACCCTGAGCGAGCTCAAGGCGAGCATTGGCCGGGACGTCATCGAGGTGACGCTGGCCCACGGAGCAGAACTCGAGCACGTCGGGCGGATTCTTCGGCAGGTGACAGCTAACCCGCCGACACTGGACACTTCGGCCCGCCGGGCTAGTGCCTCAGCCACCGACGGGACCATACAACTCGCAGCCACTATCGAGTGTCTCCACCAGGCGTCCATCGCGGTCGACGAGATCGGCCTGCGGCGTCCGACACTCGAGGAGGTGTTTCTGACACTCACCTTCGCCCATCCGAATCTGGCGCCAACAGTGGGTTCCAGCCACAGAGGACGCTCGTGACGACCAAGACAATTACCCCACCCTCCGCCGTACCCGGTGCCACGCGAGCAAGCCTGGAGGTCACTCGCCGGCTGTTGCGAAAGTACTTCCGAACCCGAGGCCTGTTCGCCATGGGTCTGATCCAATCGGCGATGTTTCTCTTCAGTTTCCGATTTGTCTTCGGAGGCGCGGTGCACACCGGTGCCTCTAGCTACGTCTACTTCCTGGTTCCCGGCTACGTGGCCACGATCGTTCTCTTCACTGGTGGCGGCATCGCAGTGGCCGTGGCTGAAGACCGGGCACAGGGATTCACAGACCGGCTGCTCTCCCTGCCGATCCCACGCCGCGCCATCGTTCTTGGTCGGACCATCGCCGATTCCAGCACAAACGCCTGGACCATCTGTGCCACGGCCGCCTTCGGCTTCCTCGTTGGGTTTCGCCTGGAGGGCTCGGTCGAACAGGGCCTCGCGGCGCTAGGTCTGTGTCTGCTCTACGGCATCGTCTTCACTGTGGTCTTCATCGTAATGGGGCTCTTCGCACCAAACAGCCAGTCGGCTCAAGGCATGTCCATGATCGCCTTTGCCTTCGCCTTCATCTCCAGCGTCTACGTCCCCGTGAGTTCGATGCCGAGCTGGCTGCAGCCATTCGCGAAGTACCAGCCGATCACCCCGATGGTGGACGCCGTCCGCTCACTGTTGGTGGGTTCCACCAGCGACGTAGTCCTGGCGTTGGCCTGGTCGGCGCTTCTGTTGACGGTCTTCATCCCGATCGCCACTCTCCGATACCGGCACGCCTGAACTACCCACCGCCCCCGATTTGATCGACGGCCCGCAGGGACGCTACTCGGGTTACCGCCAGCGCCAAGCACAACCTCCTGGTGAAGGCCGCCATGTCATCGCCCCGGCCTGGTTGGCGTAACCCGTCCGATTTGAGTAGGTGCTCCGCTCGGGCACGGCGGAATTTTCACCAACGATGGGAATTGACTTCTGGGTGCTCTGCCGCTCGGCGCGGCCGCTAGCATGTGGTCCCGCCTGAGCCCGTTGTCTCGGGACTGTCTTCGCTCCACCCAGAGTCGTCGATTGCCAGCGAAATCTGCAGTTCCGGGCCGTCCTACCCTGCTGCCCGGGTCAAGTCTTTGTCTTCCATTTCCCAGCCATGATCCATCGTGTGAAAGGCGGTGTGCCGGATCAGGTACCGACAGGGCCAGGATCGCGCCATTTTGCCCTCGGAATGAAACCTACGCAGCGCTGCGCAATAGGCGTCGCGGTACTCCTTTAGTCCGGCGTCGTCGGTCACGAGCGCACCCTCCGGAGTGCGCACCCCGACCTTCCTCGCCCAGTCCTGCTCAGCGCCGAAGACGTGGCGAACGATTCGGTCCCGATCCCGTCCGCCCCCTCGCGGACCCTTTTGCATCTCGGCCGACACGCGTAGCCGAACCTCATCGAAGAACGTCCAGCATGCCCGCATGAGGGTCAGTTCACGTTCTAGCGCGGCGCTCGACACCTGTTGCTTATCGATGCTCGAGAACGCGAAGGAGATGCCCCAGAAGTCGGTGGATCCGGTGCCCTGGTATCGCTCCACAACGTCGAGGCCGGTGATGGCCGCAAACTCTGCATCCATCCCAGCCAGTCTCGCCACCTTGGCGTAGCGGGGGAGGTAGGCCCGTAACGTTTCCACCGCCGCGTCCCCCGTTTTG
Organism: Candidatus Dormiibacterota bacterium; assembly: GCA_035534755.1. Lineage (GTDB taxonomy): Bacteria > Chloroflexota > Dormibacteria > Aeolococcales > Bog-877 > Bog-877. Next base: position 80,476 of record DATLRH010000022.1, on the reverse strand, counting down.
GCGCCGCGCTCCAGGCCGGGCCAGTCCGGCGCCACCGCTGCCACCTTCTTGTCCTTGGGGCCGACTTCGACGGTGACCCTCAATTCGTTAGTCATCCTGGGCTCTCCCAAGTGTTCTGGATTCGAAGATCTGACCGCGCGAGCACTGGTAGACGATATCGCGCGGAGCGCGGCGGGGAGTGGTAGGACGCGATCGGCGGTGCGGGCTGGCGGCCGTGGCGGCAGCCCCGGGAGGGAACGTGCACAGATAGGCGAACCGGGGCCGCTTGACCCCTTGGCTCATCGGGTCTTGAGGCGAGCTCCCAAGCGCAGTGATCGACCCTCGTTCAGACCGCGGTTCGGGTGCGCGCGGCGGCTCTCGGGTCGGACGGCGCCAGTTCAGCCTTGCCGTCGCCCTCGCCGCTCACCTCCTCCAGGGAGAGTCCGGAGGGCTCGGGGAGAAGTCGGGTGAGCAACAGACCGATTCCGGCCGTGAGCGCCGCGATGGTCATCACCCCGGAGAGTCCGAGGCTGCCATTGACCAGCGGAAACGTCAACGTGCCCACGAAGGCGCCCACCTTGGCGAGCCCGGCCGAGATGCCGTGCCCGGTGGTGCGTGCCGAGACCGGATAGAGCTCGCTCGCCATGAGGAAGGTGGTGGTGTTAGGCCCGAACTCGGTGAAGAAGTAGCTGATCCCGTAGACCAGAAGGAAGGGCACGATTAGGGTGGTCAGCCCAGGGACGACCCCGATGGCCAGGAAGGCCAACCCCATGACCGCGAAGCCGATGAACTGGAGGCGGCGGTGGCCGATCCGGTCGACGGTCAGAAAGGCGATCAGGTAGCCGGGTGCGGCGGCGACGGTGAAGATGAGCAGAGCGATCGCGGTGTCGGTGATCAGGCTGGCGTGCGGGGCCACCGCCTTGAGTATCAGCGGTGTGGAAATCGTGTTGCCGTAGAAGGCGTAGTCGAACATGAACCAGCAGCCGGCCGTGCCCAGCAGGAGGGTCAGGTACTTTGGGTTGGACAGGAACTGGCGCAGCCCCAGCCTGACCGGTCGGGTGGCCGCCTTAGCCCCCGCGTCCACCACCCCCTTGCTATAGCGGCGCATCGCCGCCGCCGCCTCGGCCGCCCTTCCCTGCACCTGGGCCCGAAAGCGGGGCGACTCCGGGAGGGTGCGGCGCAGGTAGATCACGGCCAGAGCCGGGATCGCCCCCAGGCCCAGCATCAGCCTCCAGGCGATTTCTGGATGCACTCCCAGTCCGAGGATCACCAGAGCCACCAGGGGGCCGGCGATGAGTCCCAGCGCCTGCATGGAGAACACCATGCTCACCAGCCTGCCCCGGTTCTTGCGATTGGCGTACTCGCTCATGAGGACGGCGCTGACGGGGTAGTCGCCCCCGATGCCGATCCCCAAGAGGAAGCGCCAGGCAATCAGCCAGACCAGGTTCGGGGAGAGGGCGCTTCCCACCGCGGCGACAGCCATGATGGCCGCCTCCAAGCCGTAGATTTTCTTGCGGCCGAACACGTCCGCAATCCGGCCGAAGACGGTCGCCCCCGCAAATGCGGCCAGCAGGGCGGTGCTCCCCACCAGCCCGATCACCACCGCCGAGGGATGGTATTCGACCTTGATCAGGGCCAGCGCGGTGCCAATGATGAAGAGGTCGTAGGCATCGGTGAAGAAGCCGGTGCCCGCGGTCAGGACCGCCCGCATGTGGAAGCGGCTGAGGGGGGCTTCGTCAAGGGCCTCGATCACCCCGCGGGCGACGGTCGTCTGCGACACAGATTAAGTTTTGGTAAAAGGTGGTTAGGAAATAATTAAGGTCCGGAGTCGGCCAACTCAGCGCCACCCGGGTCCCGAGCCGCGCCCTTCGACAGGCTCAGTTGGGAGTGGCCGTCTCCGGCGGCGCCAGCCCCGCCCCAGGCGCCTGCAGCAGCCCAGCTCTCCCCCGCAGGATCCGTCCCCCGGTAGCTGAGATGAGCCGGGCCGCCTCGGGACCACCACCGGCCCAGCTCGCCACGTATCCGAAGCTGTAGCTGGAGCTGTCGACGCCGAACTCCTGGCAGGCGAGGTAGGCGACGCTCTCCGCCTCGAGCTCGGCGAGCGCCCGCGAGCCCTGGAAGTCGGGTCCGTGCAGGAGTGCGTGCCCGAGCTCGTGGGCGAGGGTCTTGAGCTTGTGCGCCGGGGGCAGCCCCTCCCTGACCCGGATCCGCCCCAGGGAGTGGGAGCAGTCACCGTTGCGGCTTCCCCAGAGTGAGGTGAATTGAACCTCGAACCCCAGTTCCACTCCCCTCTCCGCGAGCCGGGCCAGGGCGCCCCCCGGCGCCTCCTCACGAAGGGTGTGCACCGGCTGGGGGATGTCCACCCCATCGGTCTGGCTGAGATCGAAGACCCGGGCGACACGAAAGGCCACCACCGCCCGCCGGATCTGCTCCTCGGAGGCGTCCCTACCCGGAGGCGCGAGGCAGGGCGCCAGGATCCTGATCGCCCGCTCCCCGGGGCGCACCTGACGCCCGAGCTGCAACCAGGCGCGGTAGCCGGCCACCCAGGTGGCGTCTGGGCGCTGAGAGAGGATGAGGACCTGGTTCTGGAAGCTGTAGCGATGGAACCGGCGGCTGGTGGCGAGCCAATTTCTCCATGCTGCAGACGTGGTGAGCGCCAGCACCCCGCGGGTTAGCTGCGCCAGAAGCTCGGTCTTGCCCTGGCGGCTAGGCCCGGCCCCGGGTGGAGCGGAGTTCGGCTCGGCGGAAATGGCCACGCTCGGCTTGTCCGCTCAGGCCGAGGGGCCGGGGCGCGCCTGCAGCAGGATCAGTCCTCGATGACAACCCCCAGGCGCTGGTAAGCCCGCCAGAGCCGCTGGGTGACCTGGGCGGAGTCCCTCCCGTGGGCGTGGATGAAGCCCAGGTAGCGATCCCCCTCGGGCAGAGGCGCGATCCGGCCCCCGAGCGGCACCGAGACATCGATCAGGTCGATGCCCTCCCCCGCGAGAGCCTCGGCGCGCCCGGGAACCGAGCGCAGAGTACCCGCCCGGGGGATCGGCATCATCATCACCCCGCGGGCCCCGGGCTCCAGCTCCAGCTCCCCGAGCGGCTCGCCCAAGGCCGCGCGCAGCAGGATCTCCTCCAAACTCCGCTTTGAGGCGAAGCGAAGGACTCCGGAACAGCGCCCGCCGATCGAGCGGCCGGCCAGGTCGATCAGGCGGGGTCGGCCCTCGCCCAGGCGCAGCTCGGCGTGGACCGCCCCTTCGCTGAGCCCGACGGCGCGCACCGCCGCCAGGACCTCGGCGAGGATCTCCCCCTGACGCTCCGGGTCGAGCCCAGATGGCACCGTGTAGACGGTCTCCTCGAAGTAGGGACCGTCCAGGGGGTCCGGCTTGTCGAACACCGCCAGAGGCCAGAGCTGCCCCCGCCGCAGCACCGCCTCGACGGCAACCTCGGGTCCGGCGACGAACTTCTCCACCAAGAGGGGAACCCCCAGGTGGGGCGGCAGGCAGGTGGGGTCGGCGAGCAGCTCGCGCCGAATACGCTCGCCCGCCGCCAGGAGCTGGGTGGGCTCATCCACCCTGATGACTCCCCGGCTGCCCGCCTGGTCGAGCGGCTTCACCACCACCGGGAAAGGCAGCGGGCCTGGATCGCCGGGGCCGATCCAGGGCCACCAGCCAGGTTGCGATACCCCGTGCGCATTCAGGCGCTCCCGGAGCAGCAGCTTGTTGCGGGTGGCCGCCACGGCGGTCACGGGACTGCCCGGGAGGCCCAGCCGCTCGGCGATCTGGGCGGCCGCCAGAACCGCGCCGTCGTCGACTGGGACGACGGCTTGGATCTGCGCCGCTGTGGGGTGGGAGGCGACCAGCCGGGCAGCGGCGACTGGATCATCGAGATCAATCGTCAGCTCGAGGTCAGGGAAGAGGTGGCCTAGGGTCGAGCCTTGGTCACTGGCGACCACCACCTCCAGCTGGAGCCGTCGGGCGGCCTCGAGGAACGCCGCCGCCCGGTAGGTCCTACTGGGGAGGACCAGCAACACCCGTCTCGCCATGGCCTCAGACTAGGGCCATGGCGAGCGGACCCTCGGAGGCGCTTCCCGGCCTCGAGCTGAACGAGAGCGCGGCCGATCGGATCCGAGGCTTCCGGGTCCGCCAGGGACACCCCGATGCTTGGGTCTCAGTCACGCCGGGGGGATTGCAGGGAGAGCGGCTCACCTTCACATTTGCCCTGGTCGAGCCGGGCGAGCTTAAGCCCGACGAAGTACTGGTCGAAGGTGCGCCCGACATCCTCTTCGTAGCGCCCCGGGTGATCTCCCGGCACGTGGTGGGATCCCGGGTGGACGCCGACCCGACCTCGGGGGCCCTCAGCCTGGTCACCGCCTACAATCCGGACGCCGACCCGCTGGCTCAGGCGGTCCAGCAGCTCCTCGACACCGAGATCAACCCAGCGGTGGCCGGCCACGGCGGCTACATCGGCCTCCTGGACATCGCCGGCGGGGTCGCCTACGTCCAGATGGGTGGCGGCTGCCAGGGCTGCGGGCTGGCCGAGGTCACTCTCTCGCAGGGGGTGCGCGGAGCCATTCTCGAACGCTTCCCCGAGATCGTGGACGTGGTCGACACTACCGACCACGCCTCCGGGACCAACCCCTATTACGAACCCGCCAAGAAGTAGTTGGCGGCGGCGATGTCCTCGTAGACACGGCGAGTGGGAGTGGCATAAATTCGCCAGGTGAACTTTCAGTCAGGCAACGGATCACCCGATCATGGCGCCGGTCCCGTGACCGACATCGTCGAGCGAGTTCTGGAGCTGCTGCCTATCCTCCAGCGAACTCTCCGGGTGCCGTTGCCCGACGACGTCAGCTCCCAGATGGGCGCGTTGACTCCCCACCAGGTGGAGGCTCTGGGTCAGCTCCCACCCCAGGGGATCACCATGAGCGAATTCGCCGACTCGGTCGGGATCAGCGGCGCCGCGGCCACCGCCCTGGCCAACCGGATGATCCGCCAGGGCCTGGCCAGGCGTCGCTATGATCCCAGCGATCGCCGCACCGTGTTCCTGGCTCCGACCGATCGGGGCATGGCGACCGTGGCCGCGGTCCGCGAGTGGCGCCGCCAGTCAGTGGCGAAGATGTTTGAGCGCCTCGATGCCACCCAGGTTCAGTCCTTCCTAGAAGTTCTCAGCGTGCTGGCGGTCCCCCACCCGGGTCAGGAACCGGAAGCTCCGGAGGCCCCGACGCCGACTCCATGACGGCGACGACCCGGGCCTGATCGGTCGTCCGGGGACCCATAACGGAGCGGGCCAGCCGGCCCCTCGTGAGACGACGTCGGCTGCCGACACCCATCGGTCAGCGGCCCTCCAATCCTCCCCGACTGACGGGAACCCGAAACGACCCGAACGGAACTCCGTTAGTCCCGGTGCGACCGGGAAGCCCGTCATTGATTGGTCCCCTCTCGGTCGGCACGGAATACGAGGAGGTCGAACATGATCGAGCCCGAAGTCAGCGAACGCGAGCAAGCGGTCACCCGGGTCGGGCCCAACGGTGCCGACGAGCGGACGATCACCCGCACCACCACCACCGTGGCGCCGATGGGGTTCCGGATCAAGAGCGCAGTCTGGTTGGTGGCCGGTGTGGTCGATGCCATTCTGGCCTTGGACTTCATCTTCAAGTTGGCCGCGTCAGGAGACGTCGGCTTCGTAAGCTTCATCTCCGGTCTGGCCGGTGCGCTCTCCGCACCTTTCCGCGGGGTGTTCACCTCTTCGGTGAGTACCGGCCATTACGCTTACTGGGCGGACATAGCCGGGATGGTGGTCTACCTCCTGCTGGCGGGCATCGCCGTCGCCCTGCTGGGAATCATGACCGCCCGTCGCCCGCCCCGCTCGGACGGGACAGGCGTATCCGCCTGAAGCTGACCGGGAGCTAGGGCCGCGCCCCTCGCGTTGGGGCCGACCTGCCGTTCCCGCTCGTTCTCGGCCACCCGATTCGCGGGGGCTCGCCCCTCCGAATCGGGGACCGGTGCCGAAGCGGCGGCGGGTCCAGTCACCCCTTTCCGGTGCCCGGAGACCGCCTCACCCCCAAGGGATCGATCACCCTCCCCGCCGGCCGGTAAGCTCCTGCCACGGTCGCGGGACAGTGTCCACGGGGACGGCGGCTTCCCTAGCCGGGGCCGATCGCCTCTCGGTACACCCCTCTGGTCAGCGCGCCCATCCGCGCTGCCGAAAAGCGCCTCCTGACCCGATCCACCCCGGCGGCGCTCAGCGCCGCGTAGCGGGCCGGGTCGGAGAGCAGCGCGGCGCTGACACTGGCCAAGGCGGCCGGATTCGCGGCTCCCACCACCAGGCCCGCCCGCGGTGGATCGAGGATCTCGGACAGGCCCCCGACGCGGCTGGCCACGACCGGCAAACCCGAGCTCATCGCCTCGCAGGCGGTGAGGCCGAACGGCTCGGCGCGGGAGGGGACCCAGGCCAGATCCAGGTTGGCAAAGAAGCTCTCCCGGTCGGTGACCTCGCCGACGAAGTTGACCCGGTCGGCGACCCCAACCAGATAGGCGAGATCCACAAGCGCCGCCAGCTCAGGACCGGAACCACCGACGTCGAGGGTCAGACCCCGTCCGGCCGGAGTGGTAAGGGCCAAGATGGCAATGTCCACCCCTTTCGACTGAGTGAGCCGGGCGAGCACTCCAACCCGGCGCCCCTGGGCCCGGGTCCGCTCCCGAACTGGCAGGGGTTGGATCCCGTTGGCGACCACCCGGATCCGTGTCGAGTCGACCCCCACCTCCTGAGTTAGGAACTCGGCGACCGCGTTGGAGACGGCGATCTCCAGTTGGGCGGACCGCCCGAGCGCCTGCAGCTCCCGCCGATGGATGGCCACCCGAAGCGGGCTGGCCGTGAACCAGCCGTCGAGATGGTGGGTGTGGACGTGGGGTGCTGGAGTCCGGGCGCGGCGGACGAGCGCGCCGGCCCTCAGGCCGTGACTGTGGACCAGCGAGGCGCGCCAGCGGCGGGCCAGCTGGCGGAGCTGAATCGGGGCAGATGCCCACCCCCGCCCGGCCATCCGGATCGGCGCCACCGCCAGCCCGGCCGCCTGTGACCGCTCCACCAGCTCCCCCGGAGGGCAGCACACCAAAGCGACCCAGCCCGCCGCCGTGAGCTCCTGGGCCAGAGTGAGGACGTGCTCGGGCCCGCCGCTGCGCGAGCTGTCGGCAATAACCAGCAGGACCCGGGAGTCACGGTTCATCACGGCCATTGTTCCACCTGCTCTGGAGGTGACCGGCTACCATCGTGCCGGTCTTGACTTCATCTCGCCCGGGAGCGGAACACGTCCTGGTGGCGGTCGCCTGGCCCTACGCCAGCGGCCCCCGGCACATCGGCCACGTCGCCGGCTTCGGAGTCCCCTCAGATATCTTCGCCCGCTACCAGCGGCTCCGGGGCGCCCGCGTCCTGATGGTCAGCGGCACCGACGAGCACGGCACCCCGATCCTGGTCGCAGCCGATCGGGAGGGGGTCTCTCCACGCGACATCGCGGACCGCTACAACGCCGTGATCAGCGACGATCTGCAGCGGCTCGGTCTGAGCTACGACCTCTTCACCCGCACCACCACCTTGAACCACGCCCGGGTGGCCCAGGACGTCTTCCGGACCCTCTTTGACAAGGGCTACCTCCTGCGTCGAACCCAGCAGGGTGCCTTCTCCGAGGCGACCGGGCGCGCCCTGCCCGACCGCTACATAGAGGGTACCTGCCCTCACTGCGGCTTCCCCGGGGCCCGCGGGGATCAGTGCGACAACTGCGGCCGGATCCTCGATCCCGCCGACCTGATCGAGCCCCGCTCGCGAATCGACGGTCGGCCCCCGGTGTTCCGCGAGTCCGAGCACTTCCTGCTCGACCTGCCCGCCTTCGCCGGGGCCCTGACCGAGTGGATCGAGTCCAAGACCGAGTGGCGCAGCAATGTGCGCGCCTTCTCGCTCAACCTGATCGCCGAACTCCGGCCCCGGGCGGTGACCCGGGACATCGACTGGGGCGTCCACATTCCCCTCCCGGAATTCATCGATCGCGACGACAAACTGCTCTACGTCTGGTTCGAGGCGGTGATCGGCTACCTCTCCGCCAGCGTCGAGTGGGCCGCCGCCCAGGGCGAGCCGGAGAGCTGGCGGGCCTGGTGGCAGAATCCCGAGGCTCGCCACTTCTACTTCATGGGCAAGGACAACATCATCTTCCACAGCGTGATCTGGCCGAGCATCCTGATGGGCTACGGCAGCGGCGGCGCGGTCGGCGGCGGACCGCCGAACCTGCCCCTGGTTTTGCCCGAGAACGTGGTCAGCAGTGAGTTCCTCACCATGGAGGGGCAAAAGTTCTCCAGCAGCCGGGGCATCGTGATCGAGGTGCGGGACTTCCTGGAGCGGTACGACCCGGACGCGCTGCGTTACTACCTCACCGCCGCAGGCCCCGAGACCCAGGACACCGACTTCACCTGGAGTGAGTTCATTCGTCGCAACAACGACGAGCTGGTGGCCACCTGGGGCAACCTTGTTCACCGCACCCTGACCATCGCCAAGAAACACTTCGGGGAGGTGCCCGAACCGGGCCCGCTCGGCGGCCGGGATGAGGAGCTGGTCGCGGCAGTGGAGGCGGGATTCGACTCGGTGGGGCGGCTGCTGGAGCTGGCCCGCTTCAAGGCGGCTCTGACCGAGGTGATGGGCCTGGCCGCTCGGGTCAACCAGTACTTGGCCGAGAACGAGCCCTGGCGACTGGTGGCGACCGACCGGGAGCGGACGTCGACCGTGATCTACGTCGCCCTCTGCTGCATCGACAACCTCAAGATTCAGCTGCTCCCCTTCCTCCCGTTCAGCTGCCAGCGGCTGCACCACATGCTCGGTTACCAGGGCGATATCGCCCCCATGCCGAAGAAGGTGACCTTCGCTGGGGACGGAGATCCCCATTCAGTCCTGACCGGCACCTTCGCCACCCCGGAGGCGGACTGGAGGCCGCACCGGCTCCTCGCGGGAAAGCAGCTCGGGGAGCCCACCCCCCTCTTTCGCAAGCTCGACCCGGAACTGGCGGAGCAGGAGCTGGCCCGGTTTGCGGCCGTCGCCGATGCCTGATTTCCTGCGCTTCGGGCAGAGACCCTCGCCGGGCCGGTAGAGCGCCAACAGGTGTATCCCACCACGTACTAACTCGGTCCGAGCTCCCCACCCGACCGCTCACCCTCTGCCCGAGGACCCTCGGGGCCGACGGATGGTGGCGCTTCACCCCGCCCCGGCGAAGGTTCGGGCCAGCGAGCCCGGCGCTGGCCAAGCCGCGTGGGGTGACTGCGGTGCCCCGGTTACACTCGGCTTCGAATCGGTCAGCGAGGGACCCTCCTTGAACTTGGCTAACGTCTCGATACCCCTCGCCGTGGCCGCCGGCGCCACCTCATTTCTGTCCCCTTGCGTCCTCCCTCTGGTGCCTTCCTACATGGGCTTCCTGGCCCAGTCGGCGACGGGCGGGGGCGGCGCCGCGTCCCCCCTGGGCCGAAACCGGGCCCGGGTGATGCTGGGCTCGTTGGGCTTCGTGCTCGGGCTGAGCCTCTTTCTGGTCGCCTTCTTCTACGCTCTTTACCGTCTGCTCGAGCCCTGGAAGCACCTGGCCCTCCCCATCATGGGCGCGGTCGTGATCCTGCTCGGTCTCAGCTTCATGGGCGTCTTCCGGCAGCCCTGGCTATCCCGGGAGGCGCGCTGGCTGCCGGTGGGTTTCACCCGGGGCGGGTTTCCCGCCGGGCTCCTATTGGGGTTGGGGTTCGCCGCCGGCTGGACGCCCTGCATCGGACCGGTGCTGGGGGCCGTGCTCACCTCGGGCATCGAGCAGGGAACTACCGGGCGTGGCCTGCTCCTGATCGCCGCCTACTGTTTGGGCCTGGGATCGCCCTTCATCCTGGTCGCACTCCTGATCGACCGGGCCACCCCGGCGCTCCGTGTGCTCAACCGGCACCAGCGGGCGATTTCCCTGGTGGGCGGGGCGCTGGTGGTGGCCATGGGGGTGCTGGTGATAAGCGACAACGTGCCCCTCGTGTACGGCTGGTTCTCAACCCACCTGCCCACCTTCTTCAAGGATCCCTTCGACCTCTGAAGGGGGTAGGTCGGGGGCGCTGCCTTTTGGTCCGGGTGACCAGGGGCCGATAGACTCGCGCCGGAAGTGAAGTCAGTCCAGCGGCGCGCGCTCGACGTCTACGCGGTCCTGGGTGCCGACCGGAGCGCCAGCTGGACCGAGCTCCGCCGCAGCTACCGCTCCCGGGCCCGCGAACTCCACCCCGACGTCCAGGCGCATCGGCCGACCCCGACCCGCCTCGACCAGTCGCGCGCGACGGCCCTTTTCACCCAGCTCCAGCAGGCCTGGTCGCTGGTCGCCACCCCGGAGCGCCGCGCCGCCTACGACCATCAGTTCCGCGAACCTGCCCAGGCCCAGGGAGCTCGGAGTAGCCGGCCCGCTTCGGCCCCTGGTTGGGCCGCCGGTCCGGAAGCCGGAGTTCTGCTCCGGACTGGGCCCGGCGACCTTCATATCGCCATCCCGGGGGGCTCCTGGGACCTCTCGCTGGCCGAATTCCTGCGTCACACCCAACTCAAACGAAAGCCCCCTCTGGTGATCGGAGACGTGCCCCCCCACCTGGCGCTCCGTCAGGCCCTCCAGGCGGCGGACTTTGTCGAGCGCCTCCGGCTCACGACCATGGTCGGCCTCCGCGAGCCGATCGAGGATCGGGGCGGCCCGGGGAGCCAGCTCGACGACGACGGAGTCTGGAAGCTGGCCCAGCTGGGGAGAGCGCTCAACCAATGGTCGAGGTCGCTTCCCTCCCGGCGCGATGAGCTCCCCTACGGAGCCGACCTGCGCCTGATGGGGCGCCTGTCGCTGGACGGCTACGAGATCAATCTGCCCCACCCCGGGGGGATCTATACCGCGATCGAACCCCGCCCCCTGAACCGGGTCGAGACTCGCTCACGAGGCGCCCAGCCTGTCCTCGACGTGCGGCTGCCCCCGCTGCCGCTGGCCCTGGTCGCCGCCTGGGCCCAGGACCGGACCGCGATCGAAGCACTTCGGGACGGGTGGGCGGGACTGGCCCGGTTGGGCCAGCTCGACGGGGCACAGCTGGCGGGCGCCCAGCGGTCCCTCGAAGGCAAGCGGTTGCGCCGGGATGGGCACGACCCCCTCCAGGGCTCGGCCCTCGACGGCGGACCTATGCCGGCCGGCCTGGTGCCGCTGCTCCGGACCTTGCCCGACTCAGCCGGCTGGCTCGCCCAGCTGGGCGGCCCGCTGCCGGGACTGCCCTGGGGGGAGCCTCACTCCCTTTCCGGCGAGGACCGCAGCCTGAGCGACGCCGCCACCCGGCTGCTGGGTCGAATCCTGGATCGGCTGCTGACCGAGCCCCCTCCGGGGCTCCGGCTGGTGGCTATGCGCGGCAGCCGGCTCCGCTTCCGCGTCGAGGCCGAGGTGGACCGCGCCCGCGAGTGGATCGGGGCGACGGTCAGCCAGGGCCTGGCCGACCATGTCGGATTCCCGGCCACGGCGGAGGTCACGAGACCCTAGGCGGACGATTTACGGGCCCGCCCAGGGAGCTGGTCGGCGGAGGTCTCGCCCGACTCAGCTGGGGCGGAGTTGGCGCTGCTTTCGACCGCCGCCGCGCGGCCGACCGGCCGCCGCCGGCGCCTCGCCCGCTCCGACCCGATCGCCCGGCCCCGACTAAAGATTAGGCTTGACAGAACTATTCGGCCAAGGCTAATCTTTGGGAGACCGGGCGGGGCGGCGGTCGTAAGCCGAGAACTCGAGGTTTGTCGTGTCCATGAATCAGTCGGTGATGCAGCTTTCCCAGCGGACCAAGCTCGCGATCGTGATCGCGGTGATGCTCGGGCTCTTCCTCAGTGCCCTCGACCAGACGGTGGTAGGCACGGCCCTGCCCACCATCGTCACCGACCTGGGAGGCAACAACCTCTACGTCTGGGTGGTGACCTCGTACCTGCTCACCAGCACCATCACCGTGCCCATCTACGGCAAGCTGTCCGACCTGTTCGGGCGCAAGCTGCTGCTGATCGTGGGGATCAGCCTCTTCCTGGTCGGCTCGGCCCTCTCCGGGCTCTCCCAGAACATGGGTGAGCTGATCTTCTTCCGGGGCCTCCAAGGGCTGGGAGCTGGCGCCCTCTTTCCGATCGCGCTGGCGGTCATCGGCGACCTCTTCACCCCCCGCGAGCGGGGCAAGTACCAGGGCTTCTTCGGCGCCGTGTTCGGGCTCGCCTTCCTGGTCGGTCCCTTCCTGGGCGGCTGGATCACCGACAACATCAGCTGGCACTGGGTCTTCTACGTCAACCTGCCCATCGGCGCGGTTGCCCTGGCGGTGATCATCTTCAACCTCCCCAATCACCGGCGCGAGGGGGCCACCCCGTCGATCGACTACTGGGGCGCCCTGGTCTTCACCGCTGCCGTGGTTCCCATCCTGATCGGGCTCACCGAGAAGGGACTCGCCAGCAGCTCCGGGGTTGCCTACTCCTGGTTCTCATGGCAGGTCGGGGGTCTGCTCCTCCTGGGCGCCATCCTGACGGTCGCCTTCCTCTACATAGAGACCCGGGTCAAGGAGCCGATCCTGCCCTTGGATCTCTTCCGCAACCGGACCTACGCGGCCTCGCAGACGGCGATGTTCTTCATGTCGTTCGCCTTCTTCATCGCGGTCATCTTCATGCCCCGCTACTACCAGGCGGTGCGCGGGATCAGCGCCACCGCCTCCGGATACATGCTCTGGCCGCTCCTGGTCGGCCTGATGGGGACCAGCATCGGCGCCGGGTTGGTGATCGCCCGCACCGGCAAGTACAAGTTGCTGATGGTGGGGGCAATGGTGACCATGACGGCGGGGATCTTCCTCATGACCCAGCTCACGGCCACCACCGGCGATTACCCGCTCTGGGTCTGGCTGTTCGTCTTGGGGATCGGGATCGGGCCCGCCATGTCGGGTTACACCCTGGTCGTCCAGAACGCCGTCCCGGTCGCCCGGCTCGGTGTTGCCACCAGCACGCTGACCTTCATCCGCCAGATCGGCGGCACCATCGGGCTGGCCATCGCCGGCACCTCGCTCTCCTCCTCGATCGCCAGCGACCTCCCCAAGGACCTGAGCAAGGCAGGCGTCCCCCAGGCGCTCACCGGCCACCTCTCGGCCAGCTCCAACAGCAGCCTGACCGGGGTTGGCAACGTGGGTGCCAAGCTGGCCCAGGTGCTGCCCTCGTCCGCGCATCCCTTCATTCCGGCCATCGTCAAGGCGTTGCACGAGGCGCTGGCCCAGGGGATTGCCGGCTCCTTCTGGATCGGGCTGGTGGTCGCCGTGGCGGCAGTGGTGGCGACCTTCTTCCTGAAAGAGCTGCCGCTGCGCACCACCCACCACGACACTCCCGTGGCTCCGACCGCCCCCGACCTCTCTCCCCAGCCGACTCCGGAAGAGGAAGAGCTGGTCTCGGCCGGCTGAGACAGCGCCCAATGGCCACCAGCCCCGCCGCCAACCGGGTCAGCCCGAGAGAGCGCCTCTTGGAGCGTGCCCTGGCGGCCCTCCACGAGCTGATGGCGCAGAACTGGCGCCAGAGCCCGGGCGGCCGCTGGGCGCGCCGGGATCTCTCGGTGGGCCAGATGCACCTGCTGATGGTGCTCCAGGAGCTAGGCCCGGCCACCGTGGGCCAGCTGGCCGAGGCGCTCGAGGTCAGCCCGCCATCGGTGAGCGCGGCGCTGGACCGTCTCGAGGAACATGGCCTGGCGGTTCGCCGCCGGGACCAGCAGGACCGGCGGGTCGTCCACGCCGCGCTCTCAAGCCGGGGCCGGTCGGCGGCTGAGGAGGCCTGCGGCTTCCGAAGCCAGAAGGTGCGTCACCTGGTGGAACAGTTCGACGCTCATGAGCTGGAGGCGCTGCTCACGGTGGTCCAGGCGGTCCAGCGCCGGGTCGCTCCCTAACCCGGGAGACCCTGGGCCCGCTCGGGCCGCCACCGGGAAGTGGCCGGGCGAGCCGGCCTTCTTCTCAGTGTCCGACAGCCAGCCGGTCGCGGCCCCTGCGCTTGGCGCTGTACATGGCCGCGTCGGCAACCCCTAGCAGCTGCCCGATCGTCCGGCCGTGCTTGGGGAAGAGCGCCACTCCGATCGACGCGGTGACCCGAGGCACCGCGCTGTGCTCGGGCATTGGGATCTCCGCCAGAGCCCGCCGGATCTCCCGGGCCACCCGCCGGGCGGCAGGCAGCTCGCATCCGCGCAGGATCAGGACGAACTCCTCGCCACCGTAGCGCACGGCGGCGTCCTCGGCCCGCACCGACCGCTGCAGGGTGCGACCGACGCTGCGCAGGGTGGCATCTCCGGCGGCATGGCCGCAGCTGTCGTTGACGAGCTTGAAATTGTCCAGGTCGATCATCAAGATCGCCAGGGTCGACTCGCTTCGCTCGGCGATCGCCAGCTCCCTGCCGGCCGCATCGCGGAGCCAGCGGGTGTTGAGCAGGCCGGTCAAAGAGTCGGTGATGGCGTACTGAACCTGCTCGGCGTAGAGCTCGACGTTGCGCCAGGCGGCGGCCGCCATGTGGGCGACCAGGCCGGCCACGGTCAGGTCGGTGGCGAGGAATCCGTCCTTGCGGAAGCGGACCATGTTGAGCATCCCGAGCCGGTAGTCGCCGGAGACGAGCGGGATCAGCAGCATCGACTCGTCTTCGGTGACGGTCCCGGGGACGTGGCCGGCGGCGGGGTGGGCGTCGGCGTCGTTGACCCGCTGCGGTCCCCCCATGTCGAAGGCCCAACCGGTCAGCCCCGTGCCAAGGGAGAAGGAGTGGTCCATCACCGCCGCCGCGTAGGTGGGGTCCTTGAGCGACCGAGCCAGGAGTGGCCGGAACCGGCCGGAGTCCCAGTCCGCCTGGTAGATGGAGATGCCGTCGCAGGGGACGACCCGGTCCAGGTAGTCCGCGGCCAGCTCCAGGATCGAACTGGGGTCGCTCTCAGCCTGGAAGCCGCTGGCGGCCTGGCTCAGGATCTCGGTCATGCCCAGGTGGTAGGAGTCGAGCGACACTGATCCGTCGCTGGGGCGGGGGGCGGCCCCAGGGTCGCCCGCGGTGCCGGCCGGGGTGCCCCGGTCGTCCAGGGAGAGAAGCTGGAGCGGGCCTGGGATCTGGATCTCCTCGGCTCCTTCGCCGGCCACCGTCCGGGGCTCCCCCAGGAGCGGACCCTGGCCGAACTCCACGCCGAGTTCGAGCAGAACATCCCGCTCGCCGGCTGCCGAGATCCCAGTCGCGGCCAGGCGGGCCTCCATATGTGAGGCGAGCCCCACCAGAGCCGAGACCACCGCTCGCTGGCCCCGGTCGGCGTCAATGCCGGCGACCAGAACCGGGTCGAGCTGGATGATGTCCGGCTCAATCTTGCCAATCGCGGCCAGCTGGGTGCGGACCGCGCCCAGCTGAGCCAGCCCGACCCTGAATCCCCGATCGTGGAGCTGGACGGCGAGTCCGAACATTGGGCCGGCGTCGAGCCGGTCCTTCTCGTCCGCCTGGTCGACAAGCTGCCAGACGATCTGCGATGGGTCCAGCCCAGCGCCCCGAACCTCGCGGAGGAGCCCGG
This sequence comes from Candidatus Dormiibacterota bacterium, assembly GCA_035534755.1. Lineage (GTDB taxonomy): Bacteria > Chloroflexota > Dormibacteria > Aeolococcales > Bog-877 > Bog-877. The sequence continues at coordinate 64,944 of DATLRH010000022.1, read as the reverse complement.
CGATCAGCCCTCGGCGTCCTCTCCGCCAGGGATGCATCTCGAAGAGGACCGCGCCCGGGCTGAGCTCACGGGCGACCTCCAGCTCAGCCCGCAGTAGAGTGTCGTCCAGGGTGTTGACCAGGTCTACCGCGGTGGCGGCCTCCCAGATCTCGGCCAGTGAGGGCAGGATGTCGATCCGGGGCACCCGCCAGCGGACCTCGTAGGCGAGGATTGCGCCGTCTCGGAGCCGGGTCAACGGTTCGGCGGTTATCCGCAAAGCTCCAGGTCGGAGGAGGTCCCGGATCGCCAGCTCGACGGCTTCCCCGGCCGGGCCAACTCGCGGGCGACCCCGCCGTCGACCTGGGTGCGTCAGAACGGTCTCTTCCTCCAACGAGATCGCCGGAGGTCGGGACTCGCGAAGTATCGCTGCCACGTTCCGATACTGCCAGCGGAGCCCCGCCACGACGGCGACAGGAGCGTGACGTTTGTGTGGTTAGGTTTGACCGTGGTTCGGGGCGCCAGGGAGGCCGGGAGCCACCAAGGTCAGCTCGGTGTAGGCAAGGTGGGCCACGACCGCGGGCCAGATCGAGCCACTCCGGAGCCGTAGCCACCCCGCCCCCGAACCGATCAGAAGAGCGCCCAAAGGCGGCAGCGGTTGGCACGATCCCACCTGGACCAGAGAGTAGGCGAGGGTCGGACAGATCAGGGTGCCGAGGGCGCCGGCGCGGCCCGGGGGCAGGCGGCGACCCAGCACCGACTCCCGCCAGAAGAGCTCCTCCCCGACCGCCGCGGGAACTGCCAGCAGGGCCGCGATCGGCCGGGGGCAGCCGCGAGACGCCTCCTGGATCCTAGCCAGCGACCGCCGTCCCCAGGCAAACCTGCCCACCAGGGCCGACGCTCCGGCAGTCACTCCGTAGCCGGCCACCCCGGTAAGTGCCCCCAGCCCGATCCACGCCAGGGGAACGCGATCGGGCCGCCCTCCAAGTCCGGGGAGCGCGGCTGCCCCGCAGGCGGCAAGTCCGGGCGGCAGGACCCGCCAGAAGTACTTGGGGTGCCGGAAACCGAGATAGGCTAGCCCGGCCTGAGCAGCGGCCCCGACCACGAGCCAAGCCCCCGGGTAGCCCCCCGGCGTCCTGACCGAGCTCACCCGCGAGAACGCTCCTTCCAGCGGTCGAGCGCGGCAGCGACGGCGGTCGCCGCCGCCAGGGTCGCCTCGGGGAGGCCCCGGTCCCGGATTCGCTCGGCGGGGGTTCCCAAGGCACCTGGAGGGCCGGCCACGACCCGCACCGGCGGACCGGCAACCTCGTGGGGGAGCTGGCTCCGCAATCGGCTCAGCAGCCGACCGACCCGCTCCTCCTCGCGCAGGGCGGTCGCCTCGGGAGCTGCCGGGTTCGGATGCAGGGCAAGCGCCCCGGCCGCCAGTCGGCGCGCCCCAACCCGCCGCGAGCCGCGGGCCAGCAGGCCGTGGGCCCAGTCCCGCTCGAGCCGCGCCCGCTCGGCCAAAAGTCGGAGGGAGTGCCGCTGTCCCGGGTCCGAGACCAGGGCCGCCATGCCCGCGTACCAGGGGGCCGCCGCGTTGCGGCGGGCGAAGATCTGCTCCAGGAGCACCCACCCAGACTCGCGCAGAGAGAGCTGGGACCCTTCCTCCCCGCCCCCCAGCTCGATCGCCCGTTCCAGGTTCGGGGGGGTAACTTGCGAGGGGTGGGCAAGGCTCCCTCCCCGAACCAGGGCAGCCATCCCAGCCGCCAGGTCGCCCACTACTCCAGGTGGCTTGATGAACCCGTAGGTGGCCCGGGGGAGCAGTCGCCGGGGACCCTGGCCGGACTCCAGGGTCCCGATCCAGCCCACCATCTGGGCGACCTCGAAGCTGTCGTCGATCACCCTGACAGCCAGGGAGCTGCGGGGCAGCTGCTCGCTGGGCAGGGGATGGCCGGCGCTGACTTCGATCGCTCCACCGGGCGCGGGCACCGCGCTGACTGGCCAGACCATCGGGCACGCCCCGGGGCGGCTCACCGTGGCCAGCGCCACCGGGGTGCCCGACTCCAACATGTCCCGGCCCCGACTGTCCAGCAGCCCTCTGCCACGGCGGCGCCGCGCCGGGGCGGCGGGCGTGCCGGCACGGGGGCGGCCGGACCAGCGCGCGACTCGGTGCACCTCCCACCCCGCGGGGCCCAGGGTGGAGATGTCCACGATCCTGACCGCGATCAGGAACCGGTGCCAATAGGAACGGTAGAGCCGACTCCAGAAGGGATCACGGACCGAGGTGGCGAAGAAGCGCCGCGCCCCCCCGGAGCCGCCCATGAGCCGGAAGAGTTGGGCCAGGTTGAGGGTGCCGTCGCCGGCGACCACCCGGGCCTCGCCGCGGACCAGGTACGAACCCTGGCCGGGGGCGGACCGTAGCAGCGCCACCTTGGGATTGGCCTTGATGTTGCGTACCTTGGCCGCGTATCCAACTGTGGTCGAGGTCCAAACGGTCGCCTCCTCGGGGATCAGCCGGGCCCCGACCGGCGAGATTGCGGGGGCTCCCCAGGGAGAGACAGTGACCAGGTCCCACTGCAGGAATCGGTCGAGCTCGCCGAGCAGCGCTCGGGCGGCAGGGTCAATCACGGGCACGAGTTCAACCCTACGGGATATCCTCGAAGCCCTGATGGGCCCGTTCACCTATGCCTGAGGCCGGGGACCGGATCATCGTTCCGGTTTCTCAGGAAGCCGCCTGGGACTTCGCCGCCGACGTTCGCAACGCACCTCGCTGGGTCTTCGGCGTCCGCGAGGTCGCGGGCGCACTCCGCCACCCTCTTCTTCCCGGAGACCGGCTCAAAGTTCGCCTGATGGCGGGCGGGCGGATCGCCGACAGCGACTGGGAGATCGGCCGCTGCGAGCGGCCCCGATTCCTGAGCAGCCACGGACGCGCTCTCGGCGCCAGCGGGACCCTGGAAATCGTCTGCGCGCCGCTCGGCCCCGATCAGTCGGAGGTGAGTTACCACGTGGTCTACCAATTGCCCGGGGGTCCCTTGGGGGCCCTGGCCGCCCGACTGGGCGTGCAAGGGATCATCGAGGTTCAGGCCCGCCGCTCCCTGCGCACCCTGCGCCGGCTGCTCGCCGGCGGGGCGGCGCCGGGTGGGGCCGGGTCCGCGCTCGACGGCGGCGAGTCGCAGCGGCGGTGAGCTCGACCCCAGGCGGCGCCTCCCCCTGGCCGGTCAGGGTCGTCGGGGTCACCGACGCGGCCAATCCCGATTTCCCGGGCCAGCTCGATGGAGACCACCGACTCCCCCCCGCGGAGTTGGAGCTCGAGCTGTGGCGGAGCCCGCAGGGAGTCACCCTGGGCAGCTCCATCGCCCGACGGCCGGAACTGGTCGCCGCCGTCCGCCGGATCGAGGGTATCGGCTCGGTCTCGATCGACCGCATCGGCGGCACGGTTGGACCGGGTGGCACCCACTGGCTCGGGTTGCTGGCCTGGGCCAGACTGCCCGACCCCTGCCCGCGACCGCTCGATCGGCTCACCTTGGCGCTGCGAGCCTTTCTCAACTCGCGGCTGAGCCCCTTCGGAGCGAGCCTGGAGCTGGGGCGCGTAGACGGAGCCTGGTGCCCGGGATTCAGCGACCTCGCGATCGACGGCCGCAAGCTGGCCGGCCTGGGAATGCGGCTGACCAGGGGATGGGGACTGGTCCGGGGCGTGGTGGCGGTGAGCCCGCCCGACCCCGAGGAGCTGGACCGCCTAGACCTCTGCCATCGGACCTTCGGACCCGGCTTGGACCCGGCCCGGATGATCTCCCTCGCGGAGATCCCTGGCTTGGCGGGAATCGACCGGGACGCGGCCCTCGGCCTGCTCGGCGATCCGTCCCGACCGCCTGCGAAAATGGGGCGGTGACCCCCCAGAAGGCCCCACTTAGGCTGGTCCTCGACCCGGCTGCCGTCCTGCACCACCGGAGCGCCCCGGTACGAACCTTCGACCCCACGCTCAGGCACCTGGTCGACGAGATGTACGAACGCTGTGAGGAGTGGAATGGAGTCGGCCTGGCGGCTCCCCAGGTGGGGTCCAACATTCAGCTGGCCGTGATCATTTACGAGGGGCGCCGCCTCGCCTTCTGCAATCCCCAGATCATCGCCAGCGAGGGCGAGGTCGACGCCGTCGAGGGCTGCCTCTCGATGCCCGACCACAGCGGCCTGGTACGCCGCTTCGAGCAGATCACGGTCCGCTACCGCAACCTGCAGGGCAGGGGGATGCTGCGCCACTATGAGGGGTGGATGAGCCGGATCGTCCAGCATGAATCCGACCACCTCTTCGGTACCCTGTGCTCGGAGCGGCTCGCCCCCGGAGCGACGTTCGGCCCCACCCCACCGGGAGAGCCGGGCGAAGCCGCGGCAGAGCCCGCCCCCAGCGGGCGGCGCCGGCGCGGGGGCAGCGGGGAGTCCCCCCGGCCCGCCGGCCAGGAACTGTGATCAGAATCAGGCGGTGGCGGTCTCCGCGCCGGCTTCCGCCTGGACCTCCTCATTGGCCTCGGCGTCGACCCGGAGCTTGATCTCGTCGCCTACCAGCCAGCCCCCGGTCTCGAGGGCCACGTTCCAGTTGAGGTCGAAGTCCTTGCGGCTCAGGGTCCCGGAAGCCTCGAAGCCGGCCACCTTGACGCCGTAAGGGCTTGTGCCCATGCCGAGAAACTCAACATCCAGCTCGATGGGCCGGGTAACGCCCTTGATGGTGAGCTCCCCGGCGACCCGGAAGCGGTTCTCGCCCCGGCGCTCGATCTTGCCGCTCCGGTAGGTGATCTCGGGGAACTTCTCGACGTCGAAGAAGTCAGCGGAGCGCAGGTGGGTGTCGCGCCGCTCCTCGCGAGTGTCCAGGCTCTTGGCCTGGATCACGGCGGTAGCCCAGCTGCGGGTCAGGTCCTCAGGGTCGATGTCAACCTCGCCGACGAACTCATTGAAATGGCCCTTGACGGTGCTTACCATCATGTGCCGGGCCGAGAACTCCAGCGAGGTGTGGGCGTTGTCTACCTTCCAGCTCATCCGCGTGCCTCCCGACCCCGAAGGATCCGAATCGGTGATAATTGCATAAGCAATCTTATTACAAGGGTACTTGATAGTGCAACTACCTATCGAGGAACGGACCGCTCCCCTCTCCTCAGCCCAGCTGGCGGCCTGGAAGGCCTTTCTCAAGGCCCACACCGTGATCACCCGCGCCCTCGAGCGCGAGCTGGTGGGGAGCCACCAGCTGCCCCTCGCCGAGTACGACGTCCTGGTCCAGCTCCAGGAGGCCGAGGGCGGGGCGCTGCGAATGGCCCAGTTGGCGGACCGGGTCCTGCTCAGCCGGAGTGGGCTGACCCGCCTGGTTGAGCGCCTGGAGCGGAGCGGACTGGTGCTCCGCCAGGCCTGTCCGAGCGATGCTCGGGGCTACTTCGCGGTCATCACCGAGCTCGGGCGGGCACGGCTGGACGAAGCGGCCCCGGACCACCTCCGATCGGTCGCTGCCCACTTCGCCCGCCCCCTCGAAGCCGGCCAGATCGAAGCTCTACGGTCAGCCCTGGAATTGCTCGTCGCCGCGATCCCGGCCGACTGCGCCTCAGCGCTGCCCGACCCCGAACTTGAAGAGGCGGCCCTTGCTGTTGGAGACTTAGCTTCGTGAGCACTGAGCCAGCGGAGGACGCCTCGCAGGTCGCCCGGCACCCCGAAGAGGCTGCTGTCGGAGACGCCCCGGGCTGCCCAGTTCCGGAGGCGGGCAGGACCGGGGAAGTGAAGTGGGACCTGGAGGCTCACGTGGCGGCCATGCGCAAGGCTCGCGCGGCGGCGGAGACCAGTCACCTGAGCCCAGCCAAGGCCCAACAGATGGCCCAGACCGTGCTCGAGCAGCGGGCTGCCCGGCGCGGCATCGAGGAGATCGACTCCAAGTTCGTCGCCGGGCTCGGCAAGAAGCTCGGCTACGGACACCCCCTGAGCGACCGCGCCGCCCTGCCCGAGTTCAGCTGGACCGCCGCAGCCGAGGCCAGGCTCCAGGAGGTCCCCGATTTCTGCCGTGAGCTGACCCGCTGGCGGGTCGAATACACCGCTCTCAAGAAGGGGCTGGGCACCACCATCACCCCGGCGATCATGGACGTGAAGTACGAGATGTGGGGCGAGGTCTCGCACGCCATCGAGGAGCGGCATCGCGACGGGCTGCCCTGGACCGACACCGCCCGGCAGCGTTTCCAGAAAGTTCCCGAGTTCGTCCGAGGGCAGGTCCTGGAGGCGGTCGAGGGCAACGCCCGAACCATGGGGGCGGCGGTGGTCGACGACGCCGTCGTCGACCGCGTCATCGAGCGCTGGTCCAACAGTGGCGACTTCCACGAGGGCCTCTACGGCTTCCGCTGAGCCGGGACTCCCTGAAGCTCAGGGACGGAGCTGAGCGCTGGCCTGCTCGAGGTCGACCTCGCCCCGGGCCAGCGCTTGGAGAACCCCGAGCCGGGAATCCGGCTGCGCCTCGCGGGCCTCGACGCCCAGCCGGGCCAGGACCGAGTCGACTCTGGTCCTCACGGTGGGGTAGCTGAGTCCCAACTGACGCTCCATCGCCTTGAGATTGCCCCGGGAGCCCAAGAACAGCTTCAGCAGTCGGCGGTCGGCTGGGGTCAGCGCACAGAACTCGCAGCGCTCGAAGTCCCCGGCCAGCTCGGTGCCGCACTCCTGGCAGGAGAGCCGGGTCAAGTGCAGCTGCTCGCCGCAGACCGGGCAGTCTCCCGGGGCGTGGTTTACCGTCAAGCCTCGACCTCCTCCACCCAGACCGCGCCGGTAGTGGTCTCCACGTCCAGCTTTCCCCGGCCCGAGCCCACGGTCGCCTCCCGGCGCTCCCCACCCATGGTCCAGCCCTCGTGCAGCCCGGGGGCCTCCCCAGGCAGCGAGATCCGACCCAGCGTGCTGCGCGCCTGCACCTGGACGCTGGAACCGGGCTCGAGCCCGATCTTCACGGTACCCGCCTCGCAGCGAACCTTGGATTCGCCGTCCTGGAGCACCCCGGTCGCCGAGACGGTTCCCCAGGTCACCTTGAGGTCGAAAGGACTGGCGAACCCCTCCAGCTTGGCGCTCCCGGCCTGGATCTCCGCTTTGATCGGACCCTTCACCCCGGCCACGGAGAGCAGCCCGGCCGACATCTCGACCTCAAGCGCCAGCTCCGGATTCATCCTGATCTGGACCGGTCGCAAGGAGCGCTCGGGATGGCCCGAGCCAAAGCCGGGCACACCGGTTCGTCCCGGCCAGCGAAAGGTGAAACCAGAGTCGTCCGCTCCTGACGTGCTGGTGTGGATCACCAGGGTGTCGCCCTCGCGGCGGGCCTCGTGCAAACCGCTGACCACGGCGTCGCGAATCTCGGCGTCTCCGGAGATTCGGAGTGGATGCAGCGCCCCCACCACCCGAACTCGGCGGAGGGTGATCTCGGTCAGGGTGGATTTGCTGCGCTGGAGGGACTCGACCTGGGACGAGCCCTCTTCGGGGGACAGCTCCCCTGAGGCTACTTTGCGAAGGATCTCTTGCAGCGATTGATCAATTGTCATACGTGATTTATATCATCCCCTTTCCAATTTGCCAACTCCTGAAGTCAATCACGTAATTCGTATCACTGATGTCACCCACCCCGCTCGGCGCTACGATTCCCCGGTGACCGACCACGAGCTCTGGGAGAACGCGGCCCCGGTCCCCGAGATACCCCCTCCGCCGCGCCTGACCCGCACCGAGCAGGCGACCTGGGTTGCCTACGGGCTGATCGCGATCCTGCTCTTGGTGATCCCGGTCGCGACCCACTCCTTTGGACTGCCCGACCTAGCCGCCTGGGTCCTGCTGGCGGGGGCGGTCGCGATGAGCGCCATCTGGCTTGGGAACGGGGCCCTGAGGGGACCGGAGTGGCTCCTGCCCGAGGAGCACGAGAGGTTTCTCAAAGAGATCCAGCGGCTCCCGGGGGACGATCCCGTCCTGAGCACTCAACCCACACCGACCTCGCCGCCCGCAGGCCCAGCGCCGTCGTCCGACCCGCCACCTCGACCGTGAGGGCCTCGGCCCCCGCCTCACGGCGCACCTCGACCTGAACTCCTGGCCGCAGCCCCTCCACCTCCAGCAGGCGAAGCAGCTGGGGGGCCTCGTGCTCGGCCACCTCGGAGATCCGGGAGATCACCGCTGAGACCCCCGGCTCGAGCTCGTACAGGCTGACCAGCTCGCGGTCCCTCGTCCCAGCTCCGGGAATCTCATTGCCATGTGGGCAGGTGGTCGGTCGTCCCAACTCCTCGAAGATTCGCTCCAACACCAGGTCGGAGAAGAAGTGCGACATCCGGCCCGCTTCCTGGTCGGCGGTCGCCCAGTCCAGCCCCAAGGCGTCGGTCAGCCAGCGCTCGACGATGCGATGGCGGCGGACCACCTCCGAGGCGCGCTGCTCGCCGGCCGGGGAGAGTCGGAGGCTGCGGTCGGAGTTGAACTCGACCAGTCCCTGCTCATGGAGCCTCTGCATGACCCCGGTCACCGTGGGCGCGCTCACCCCCAGCCACTCGGCGATCCGGGAAGGCCGCACCGCCTCGCCCTCGTGGGCGATGTAGTAGGTCGCCTCCAGGTAGCGGGCGGCCGTGGGCGAGAGGCCGGGCATTCTGTCGCCGCCGGAAGCTGGCGCGGCGAGGGTCACCTCGGCCAGCCCGACCCGGCCCCGACCGCCCAAGCGCCGGTCAGTGCGGGGCCCATGAGGCACATCCTAAATTGCGAACCCGGCCGCCGTGGCCAAGCGCGGATGGGCGGGCCGGGGCCGCCGTAGGATGGACTCGGTCCAGCCCCACGTGGAGGAGCCCATGAGCTCGGTCAACGGCAATCACGAGGACATCGTCCTCGACTTCTTGGGGCTGCCGCCCGAGATCGAGGCGGGCAACATCTTCCCCATCGAGTGGCACGAGGAGACCCCCCAGCTCGCCGACATCTACGAGAAGGCGAAGCGCGACGCCTGGAACCCCTCCCACCTGCCCTGGAACGAGCTCGATCCCAAGGAGTGGAATGAGGAGGAGCGGCTGGGGATGATGTACTGGTTCGGAGTCCTCGCCAACTTCGACGCCTCCGGACCGGCGGTGTTCGCCAAGGCCATGGTGCGCAGCTACGAGCTGCATGAGGAGGACCCGGTCAGGCGCTGCCTGTTCTCAGTCGTGCGCGACGAGCAAAACCACGAAGAGGTCTGCGGCCGCATGATCCAGACCCTCCACCAGCAGGGCCCAATCGGGTTCCAGCCCAAGACCGAGCTGGAGTACCTGGCGGTGCGCAATCTCAAGTGGCTCTACTACAACGGAGCGCGCTACTGGAACGGCTACAGCAAGGCGCTCTACAAGTACCCGCTGGCAATTCTCTTCTCCTCTTTCCTGATGGGCGAGGTGGCCTCCTCGACCCTGTTCCACCACATGTTCAAGCACTCCGCGCATCCCGTCTTCCAACAGGCATTCCGCAACATCGGCAAGGACGAGGCGCGCCACCAGGCCATCTGCATGCGCATGCTGGAGAACCACTTCCAGACCATCAGCGCCGACGAGAAGCTGCTGGTCACCCGCCAGCTGCGGGCCGGCTTCGTGTTCCTCTCGATGATCCTGTTCGAACCGCCCGATCAGTTCTGGATCATTCCCCCCGACTTCGCCGATGTGCACCACAAGATGGAGGACCTCGCCCGCGGGGCCGGTCTGGGCGTGGCCACCCTGGAGCAGAAGACGGAGAACTGGCGCCAGGCGATGCTCAAGATGAAGGCGATCGTGGAGAAGCATGGGATCGCCTTCCCGGCCATGCCCGAGGTGGGCATCAGCGGCGAAGAGGTTGCCAATTTCTCCGAAGAGGATCTGATTCCCGTCTTCTGACCGGTCCTGGGGCCGAGCGCCGATCGGTGGCTACGAAGTGAGCCCGACGGTCGGGGTAGGCTAGCGGGGTGAGGACGATCCCCAGATCGCGGGCTGCGCTGCTACGGGTCCTGGCGGCCGGACTTCCACCTCCGGGAGAATTCCCCCTCTCCGACCTGCGACCGGATCGGGGCCTCTTCGGTCCCGGGAGCGCGACCTGGGAGGTGATGCGGGAGCCGCTCTTGATCCTCGGCGCACCGCGAGCTCTGCTGATGCAGTCGGCCCACCCACTGGTCGCCCAGGGGGCGCTCGATCACAGTGACTTCGCCACCGACCCGATCGGTCGGTTTCAGCGGACGGCGGGCTGGGTCACCACCGTCGTGTTCGGCACCAGAGACGAGGCTCAGGCCGCCACCCGGGGGGTGAACCAGGTGCACCGCCGAGTTCGGGGTGAACTACCCGGGAGTAACGCCACCTCCGCCTGGACCGAGGGAAGCTCCTACCGAGCGAGTGATCAGCAACTGCTGCTCTGGGTTCATGCCTCGCTAATCGACGCCATGCTGAGCACGCACCGGGTGGTGGTGGGTTCGCTCCGGTCCGGCCGGGGAGACCGCTTTGTCAGGGAATGGGACGCGGTCGCCCAGCTGATGGGGATCCCGGCCGGCTCGACCTGGACAACCGAGGCCGAGATGCAAGGCTGGATCGGGCAGCAGCTACAAAATGGGGTTGCCCTCCCCGGAGCCGGCTCTCGCCAGGTCGCCGGCGTGATCCTGGCCCCCGGGGTGACCGGTCCGGCTCTGGCCAAGTTCACCTCGCTGGTCACGGCGGGGATGCTGCCAGCTCCGGTTCGCCAGCGGCTCGGGGTCTCCTGGAACCCGGCGCAGGAGCTGGCCTATAGGGGTCTGGGATTCACCCTTCGGACCGCCCGCCCGGCCCTGCCGCGGGCACTGCGGATCTCCCCGGTCTACGACTTCGCCATGGCCCGGGTCAGCGGTGAGCTGCTCCGAGGCTCGGCGCGCACCGAACGGATCCTGTCCCGGCTGCGGCTGGCCTGAGCAGGCTAGCTCAAGTCCCAGGCTTCGATGGCCGGGACACCGTTCTCAGCGCCCAGCACCGAGATCGAGGCGACCTTCAGCACCAGGTGGCGGCAGAGGTCCACCGGCACGCCCAGGTAGGCGACCGCGACCGCTCGGAGCACGTGGCCGTGGGCGAAGAGAGCGTAGTTGCGGTCGGGGAGCGGATCCAGCCGCGCCAGCAGGCGCCGGCTTCGCTCTACCACCTCCTCCGGCGACTCCCCACCCGGACAGCCATCTCGCCAGAGGTCCCAGCCCGGGCGACGCTGGTGGATCTCCTGGCTGGTGATGCCCTCGTACTCGCCGTAGTCGAACTCTCTCAGCAACGGAGAGACCTCCGCCGCTGGCTTGACCCCGGAGAGCTCGGCGGTGACCAGCGCGCGCCGCAGGGGACTGGACACGACTCGCGCGAACCGGACCCCCTCCAGCCTGGGGCGCAAGCCCTTGGCCTGCTCCTCGCCTATCTCGGTGAGGGCAATGTCGGTGGCGCCGGTGTGGCGATGGTCGAGGGACCAATTCGTCTCGCCGTGGCGAACCAGGTAGATGGCCATCGGGAGGCAAGTCTAAGCTCGCGGGAGGCCGGCCCTCACTTCGGCGCTGGCTATACTGGGCGGCCTCGGGAAGTAGCTCAGTCCGGTTAGAGTGCACGGTTCGGGACCGTGAGGTCGGCGGTTCAAATCCGCCCTTCCCGACCACTTTCCCTTCGGGTGCCTGAATTCGAACTCAACCGTGCGCCGTGGAGGTCGCGCAGGGCGGTTTTGACACCCCTCATAGAAACCCGAATACGACGTGCGCCTGTCCGCGCCGACAGTATGATGATTGGTATGACAGCCAAAGCGAAGGTCGCAGTCACCCTGCCTCGGCCCCTCCTGGAGACCGTCAGGGCAGCGGTCGCAGCCGGCCATGCCCCGAACGTCTCGGCCTACGTCGCGGATGCCTTGGAAGAGAAGGCCAAGACAGACGCCCTGGATGACTTGCTGGACGAGATGCTGGAGGAGACCGGAGGCCCGCTCACCGACGCCGAGCGGGCCGACATAGACCGGAAGGCCGGATGGGTGTAGGTCTCACCCTCGACGCCGGGGCGTTGATCGCGTTCGAGCGCAACGACCGGCGGGTCACCGCGCTCGTAAAACGCGCTCGGGAGCGAGCGGAGAAGCTCGCAGCACCCGCCGGCGTCGTCGGGCAGGTGTGGCGTGACGGGCGACGCCAGGTGCGTCTCGCCCGGCTGCTGGGCTCCGGGGCGGTCGAGGTCGTTGCTCTCGATGACCTCGGGGCCAGGAGTGCTGGGCAGTTGTGCGGGACGGCCGGAACATCCGACGTGATCGACGCCAGCGTGGTGCTCTGCGCGCGCGCCCGCAGCCGGAGGGTCGTCACCTCAGACCCAGACCACCTTCGCGCGCTAGACTCGCGCATCGACATCATCCCCTGCTGAGACAACACCTAGCCTCCGCGGAGGCCAATGCGATTCCGACCCTCGGGCGGCTGCAATCAGCTCTGCCGAGGGCGACGAAATGCTGCGGGCGGCTGACATGTTGCGGGAACCCCGTTTGTCAGTCCAGCTGTTCAGTTCAACCGGGTCCGGTCACCGGCAGCGCCGCATGCCCATGCCGAGGAGGCGCGATTACTTGACTCGACCCTAGCCCGCTCGCGGATTGTCGAACAACTCCGCGCCACCCGGGGTGAAGGCGAGAGTGCCGAAGCCGAACTCAACGCCGCCTGAGTTCACCTTGCGCCCCTGCAGCGCCGCGTCACTGAACGCACTTTGTGACCCTGGGCGGTGATGAACCGGAGAGCTCCTAGCACAAGATTCAGACACCCTATGTGCCACCCATTTTTGGGACTCGCAAAGAGACGATGTCCCTCGGGGAGCTGCCGCGAAGTCACCCGGCGTTTCTACGGCGAGCCCAAGAGCTCGGGCGGAGTCGGCCATGCCTCGGTCAGAGGTGACAAGCGCACGTAGATCCCAGCTCACCAGCAGTGCCGCGGCGAGATGGATCGCTTCGAGGCTTCGTAGCTGACCGACAGGAGCCAGCGTCGCAGCGCTATCGAGCAGATCGTTGCGGAGTACGACCTGGTCGAGGCGGGAGAGCTGGCGACGGGCTTGCGCCACGGCAGCCGGCCCACCGGCGAAGACTGCTCGGACCACCTCCACCCGGGCGAGGGCGCTGGTCAGCAACTGGTCCGACCGGTGTCGACGAAGGAACCTTCGCAGTCTGTCCGACTCGGCTTCTGGTTGGACCAGTTTTACCAACGCGGATGAATCGAGGTAGATCCTTACCGCTCATCTGCACGCATGTCCGTCAGCCGCGCCGAGGCGTCGATGCCGTAGTCATGCGGCGGGTCGTCGGCCACATGGCCCTCGCCGCCGGCGGCGAGTACTTGGCCACGGGCGTTCAGATCCTGCCATGGATCTTTACTCGTGGGCACCAGCAACCCAACCGGACGGCCCCGGTCCGCCACCTCGATAGTCTCCCCGGTGGCCACTCGGGCCAGGTACCTGCTGGCGTGTTGACGAAGTTCGCGAACTCCAATCCGGTCTATTTGTGCTACGTCGTAGCACAAATAGACCATGCACGGCGCCGAAGCCCGCCTAGTGGCTTGTCGCTTTATAAGTGATCCGTCGTATTGGGTGGGAGGGCGGCTGCGGCTGGGGCTTTGGAGATGAAGGGTGGGCAGCGGGTTGATCTGGAGGGGCTTGCTCGTTCACACACCGCGCCCGCTCGGGCGAGCAAGCCCGATGGCTACCTTCTCGGCTGGTACCGCATGGCCACTGCTCCCGAGCCGAACTCCAGCCGACTCACGAGCTTCAAGTCGACCTGCTTCGACAGCCCGGCGAACAACGTCGGCCCGTGGCCCGCGAGCCTGGGATGCACCACGAACTCGTACTCATCGATCAATCCCAGCTCAGTCAACGCCAGTGGGAGCTTCACACCTCCCACGAACAGTCCCTTGCCCGCCTCCCGCTTGAGTTGCTCAACGGTCTGGCCCAGATCCCCGCGCACGAGTTCCGCGTTCCAATCGACCCGCTCCAGGGTGCTCGACACGACGTACTTCTTTGCCGCGTTGATCGTCTGGGCGAAGGGTTCCATCCAATCAGGTCTCGCTCCGATGGGCACCGGCGGCCGCCACGCTGATTCCATCATTTCGTAGGTCACCCGGCCGAGGAGAAGGGCATCGGCCCGGTTGAGGTTCTCGACCGCGTGACGATGCACGTCTTCGTCGGCGGGGATTGCACGATGATCGCAGCACGCGTCCAATGTGACGTTGATGGAGTACCGAAGGGGTCGCATTTCGCAAGCGTACCGACTATGGGTACGCAGGCGATGTGTCGCCTAAAAAGTGATCTGCTGAAGTGTGAGTGGGCTGGTGGCCACGGCTGGAGCTTTGGAGATGACGGGTGGGCAGCGGGATGAGCTGTGGCAGCTTGCTCGTTCGTACTCCGCACCGGCTCGAGGGGTGCGCCGTGCCAAGGTGGGGATGGCGCCAGGGGGCCATTCGTAGCTCCGTCCAGACATCGGCTCCGGAGCTGACATCGGGCGCCTCGACTACTCGGACGTGGGGGCCCTAGGGCCATCGGCGGGGTAGAGCAGCAGAATCGTCGCGTAGCAGAGCAGCGCGACCGCCGTGGCAAGTGCCATGGCCAGCGAGGTCCCACTATCGGAACCGCCGACAAATCGGGTGCCCGATACCCAGGCGGTGATGATCGCGAGCAATCCCAGGGCCGCCCAGACAAGCAGCGGCCACCGGCCTGTCCGAGCGGCCCGGACCACCGCGACGGACGCGGTCACCAGCAGCAGGGTCCCGACCAGGGCGTGCACGCTGAGCACCACCGGCCCGCTCGCGACCGCGCCAGCAAAGGCCGCGAAGAACCCCTTACCGCGGTCCGATGCGGGCAGGCCGGCAAATAGATTGACACCCATCCCGAGGCCGAACTCGATCAGGAGCATCACCGTGGCTGCGAAGGAGTTGGCGCGCAAACCCCGGATCCTGGCGGCCATCGGCGAAGTGCTCGAAGTGCTCATTGGATTACCTCCGGGTGTTGGTGAACGTGCGGCGCCCGAGTGGAGTGCGACCGCGGAGCGTCCACGGACTGGCAGTGACCGCCAGACATGGGCGGGCTCGCTCAGGTTCGCCTCTCATAGGGCGTTCCGGGCAGCTGGCAGGGGAAGGCGCAACTGCTCGCCAAGAGCCTGGACGCGATCCACCAGGCTCGGGTCGGACAGCCGGGCCGGGATCCGGCCCGGCTTGCGCCCGTCGAAATACCTCCCGGCAACCGCGAGCGAGGGGGCGAAAGCCAGCGCCGTGCAGTTCTGAGCGGCGCGCACGGGATCGGCGCGCCGCTGGAAAAATCGCACCACCGGGAAGATGTATCGCCAGGCCGGCACGGTTTCCGGAGTGAGGGCCGCGGTCATCGGGGTCCAGGCCATCCCCGGATTCACCGCAGTCACGGTGACATCCGTTTGGGAGGTGCGCCGACTCAGACCCAGGGTCCACAGGAGGGCGAAGAGCTTGGCCCGGGCATGGGCTTCAATGCCGACGTAGCGCTGCTCCGACTGAATGTCGTCCAAGGGGTCTCCCTTGGTCATCTGAAAGGCGCTGGAGACAACGTTGATGCAGCGAACCGGACTAGATCCGGTGGTCAGAGACGGCAGGAGCTCCTCGGTCAAGACGAAGGGAGCGAGGAAGTTGAGGGCCAGCGAGAGTTCGTAGCCATCGGCAGTCAGCTGGCGTTTGGCAAAAGCTCCCCCCACGTTGTTGACCAACACATCAAGGTGCTCGAAGCGCTCCGAAACCGTCGCCGCGAACGTCTGGTTCGCCGCCACGGTCGAGTGATCAACGGAGACGAACTCGACCCTTTGGTCGCCCGTCTCTGCTCGAATTTTCTGGACGGCATCCGCGCCCCGCTGGGGATCGCGACCCGTGATCAGGACCTCCGCCCCGGCCAGAGCGAGCAGGCGAGCTGAGTGGAAGCCGATGCCCCCGGTCGCCCCGGTTACCACGGCCGACTTGCCGGCCAGCTCAGCCACCTCGGTTTTCAACTCCACGCGGGGTCCAATCTCACGTAGGCTCGGGGGGTATCCGGGTCAGCGGCGGAGCCGAGCATGAACCTCTCCTGCTGAGACCATTCCATCACACTGTTTGTCTGATTAAATCATCTTCACGAGGACCTTGTCAACCAAGATGAGCCCCCGCCCCTACCAGCTCGGGAAGCGCCAGAGTCAGATCGATCAGAGTCGGCGCCGGATCGTGGATGCCGCCCTAGCCCAGCTCGCCGACTCCAGCAGCTACACCACCTTCACCGTGGAATCCGTGGCCCGACGGGCGGAAGTGGCCAGGGCCACGATCTACTACCAGTTCGAGTCGAAGACGGGCCTGCTGGAGGCACTCTGCGACGCGCTCGCCGAAGCCGGGCAGCTGTCCGAGCTGGGAGTGGCGTTCGCCAACCCGGAGCCACTCGGGGCTCTGCGCGCCTTCGTCGCCGGCTTCGGGCGCTTCTGGGCGGTGGACCGGCTCGCCATGCGCCGCCTGCGCGCCCTCGGGGCGCTCGACCCCGAGGTCGGGGTCGTGATCGGGGCCCGGGACGCGCGGCGCCGAGCCGGCTTGGAAGTACTGGTCGGGCGGCTGGAGGGCACGGAGCGGGCTCCCGCCATGCGGGAGAAGGTCATCCAGCTGCTCTACGCCCTCACCAGCTTCGAGACTTTCGACAGCTTGGCTGGCCCCGACCAGTCCCTCACCGCGGCCGTGGATGACGTCTTCCGACTCGCGAGCCTGGCGCTGGGACTCCTCCCCCGGTGAGCCCGAGGAGTCATTGCGGCTACCCCGAGGGGGCCGGATGGCGAGCGCTCACCGACGCGAGCCACGGTGGAGTTGGCCCCGCGGTCGGGCCTGCCTCAGAACCGCCTTCGCCTGGGAGTGGCAGATCGACTTGTCGGCCGATGGATGTACGGGGGCGTTCCCATTCAGTTCCGCGACCTCGCCGACACCCTGATCGAGGGCCGGGGGCCGACCTGGTCGCGGCGATCGCCGCGCCGATGGGAATATGGCCGGTTCCAGACGCGGCGCACGAGTGCCTCGGTCGGGAATCCGCCAATTCTGTCCCGCCTCTCCCCTCGCCAAGGCGGGCGCCGCTCAGCCCACTTGGGATCGCCCAGTGGCAGACCGCGGTCGTCTTCGACGAAGATCGCGAGCGGCTCCGGCCCAGGTCGGGGAATCCGGTCCGGCCCGCCACGTGGTCGCTTGAGTCGTGGGGGAGACTCCCGACTGCCGCACGGCGGTACCCAATATCTCCGGCCCGGCAGCACGCTGCGCCCGGACAAGCCCTGGCTGACGTCTGGATGTTGGCGCACAAGCCCGATGCCGCCACACGGGGTGGACTGGCCACAGGGCCGAAGCATCTCTGGCTCCGGCGAGGCCGGCCCTGATGCGGGTGCTGCTGGCCTCCACCGCCGGTGCCGGACATTTCGGCCCCCTGCTGCCGTTCATCGAGACCCTGGCCCGTCGCGGGGACGAGCCCGTGCTGGTGATTCCGCCCGAGCTGGAAGACCGAGCCAGGTCCCTGGGCTTTCCCTACCGACTGTCCGCCGAGCCGCCGGCCCAGGAGGTCGATGCCTTCTGGAGGCGATTCCCCGAGCTCGCGCCCTCGAAGGCGGCGATCTTGGTCGCCCGGGAATTCTTCGGGCGGCTCGGGACCGCCGCCATGCTCCCGGCGCTGGAGGAGGCCCTTCGCGCCTGGAGGCCAGAACTGATTCTTCACGAGCCCTGCGCCTACGCGGCCGCGGTCGTCGCGGTGCGGTCGGGCATCCCCCACGCTCAGGTGGCCATCTCGTTGGCGAAGATCGAAGGATCAGCACTCGCAGCGGCGGCTCCGGCTCTCGAGACATACGGCGAGGCGGTCGTGGCCGGGATTCGTGGCGCACCGTATCTCACCCGGCTGCCGAGCTCGCTCGATCCCTCTCCCTTCTCGAAAACGGAGCGTTTCCGTGACCCTCGCCCACCCGCCCATCCCTTGCCGGACTGGTGGAATGGCGCCCAGGGACCGTTGGTCTACCTCACCCTCGGCACCGTGGCGGGTCGGCTCGCGGTCGGGCCCGGAGCCTTCCGAGCCATCCTGAGGGCGATCTCGGAACTTCCCGTCCGGGTATTGCTCACGGTCGGGGCTGGCGTCGAGGCATCCACCCTCGGCGAACTCCCCGATAACACCCACCTGGAACCCTGGGTCGCCCAGGACGACGTGCTGGGGACCGCCTCAGTGGTTGTCTGCCACGGCGGCTCCGGCACCGTGTTCGGCGCGCTGGCGGCGGGTGTGCCTCTAGTGGTGATTCCGCTGTTCGCCGACCAGCAGCGCAACGCCGAGTTGGTGGTCACGGCAGGGGCCGGCGTCGCCATCCAGCCAGTGCGCCGGTCCAACCGAGGGATCGGCCCGATCGATGCCTCGATGGTCGCGCGTATCCGGGCCGCCGTCATCTCGATGCTGGCAGAGGGCAACTACCGGCGCCAGGCGCAAAACGTCGCCCGGGAGATGTCCGCGGCACCCGAGATCGAGGCGGTGATCGCTGGGGTCACCGGCGAAGCTCGGCGCCGGCTTTGAGCCCCTGCATCGCCGCCGGCCGAGATGCTATGGCGGCAACCCGCCCCCAAGGGTGCCAGGTGGAGCCGACCCAGGGGTGGCCGACGATCCGGAGGGCCCGAGGGGTCGCCGGAAGGGCGACCCGGGAGCGCTCACTCGGAGCACCCCCTCCGAGGACCTTTGGTACTGTAGGCGCGTGCGCGGCCGAGGGAATGCGGGGTCGGCTAGAGGTGGCGATCCGCCGGTCGTGACCGGCGCCGATTCGCGGCCCAGCGCCTCCCCGCTCCAGACGGCGGCTGCCCCTCCACGGCGACCGCTCGGGGGTCTCGGGGTTCCGCTCGGGACCCGCCGGGGAGCGCTCGGGGGCCGGGGAATCCGGGGCCGGTCGGGCGGCTTCTTTCGAACCCAGCCGTGGCTGCGCGGTGCCCGCGACCTGCCTCATCCCGCCGCCAGCTCGGTGGCCGGTGTGGTCCTGGCCGTGGTCGTGATCTGGGCGATAATCGCCCTCGCCACGGCCAACAGCCAGCCCCCCCTGCCGAGCTCGCACGCCGTCCTGGTCTCGGTCAAGCCGGCCGCGTCTCACAGCGCGACCGGCGCGGGGCACGTGATCTGGTACCGGTCTGGCGGCCTGCTGGTGCTCGTGCTCGACGTCCAGCATCTCCCCCCGGGAAGCGAGGTGAGTGCACTGCTGGTGCCCCAGGCGTCGTGCTCGGGAGCGCGCCCTTCGGGAACCAGGACGGTGGGCCAGGTTCGCGCCGACCGCCACGGGGTCGCCCGCTTCAATGAGGAGATGCTGAACGTCACCAACCTCAAGTTCGATGCCTGGTCGATCTGGGTCGACGCCGCAGGCCAGGGGCGGGCGCCAGCCGCCTGCGGGGTGATCACCCTCTCCAACGGTACCCTGATCAACTCGTGACCAGGCGACTAGGCCGGCACCCGCTCACCGTGGTGGTGGGCGCCCTGGCGGCCCTGCTCTGGCTGGCGGGCTGCGGCGCCACGCCCGCCCCGAGCCACAGTCCCGCGCCTTCCCGACAGGTGACCGCCTGCGAGGCTCTCAACCCGCAGAGTCACGTGACCGTCGACGCCAACAGCTCGTTCCGCTTCTCGCCCAAGACGGTCTGCCTGAAGGCGGGCGGGACGGTGACCTGGATCAACACCACCACCACCTTGGATCACACCAGCACCGATGAACCCGGACTCGCGGCCAACCCCGGGGACGCGGAGATCCCGCCCGGGGGTCATGGCTGGAACCTGCGGTTGCCGTCCGGGAGGTCGGCCCGCCTGACTCTGAGGACGGTCGGCGTGTACCGCTACTTCTGCATTCCCCACGAGACCCTGGGGATGCTGGGCGTGATCGTGGTGGTCCCCAGCTAGGATCAGGCCCCGCCCAGGGTGGCCATCCCGATGGGGTGGGGACGCCCCCCGGACGAGCGGCGGGCTTTCCCTGAAGATGGGCCGGATGGACGCTGAGCTGCCGCTCGAGCCTGGGGCCGAGCCTATGTCCGCCGGGATGGTCCGATCCGACCCGGAACCGCGCCCCGAGGCTGCAGCCCCGCTGGCGGCCCGGCTTCGTCCCAGGCGCTGGGAGGAGGTCCTGGGCCAGGAGGGGTTGGTCGGCGGCAGCGGAGCGCTCCGGGGGGCTCTCCTCGGTGGCCCTCTGCCCTCGGTTGTGCTGGTCGGCCCTCCGGGAAGCGGCAAGACCACGATCGCCCGGCTTCTGGCGGGCTCCCAGTCAGCCCACCTGATCTCACTTTCGGCGGTGAGCGCCGGCGTCGGGGAGATCCGGGCCGCGGTGGCCGAGGCCCGAACCCGGCAGCGAGTCGGCCAGCGCACCGTGCTCTTCCTCGACGAAATCCATCATTTCAGCCGCACCCAGCAGGATGCCTTGCTCCCCCACGTCGAGAGCGGCCTGCTCACCCTGATCGGAGCCACCACCGAGAACCCCAGCTTTCAGCTCACCGGCGCGTTGCTCAGCCGGGTCCAGGTCCTAGAGCTCGAGCCGCTCTCGCCGGAGGCGCTCTCCGCGCTCCTCGACCGGGCCCTCAAGGACGATGAGCTGGGCTTGGGCGGCCGCCAACTCAAGCTAGAGGAGACTGCCCGCCAGCTGCTGGTTGCCCGCTCGGGGGGAGACGCCCGAATCATGCTCAACGCCCTCGAGCAGGCGGCCACCACGACCGCCCCCGGGGCGGTCATCGACGAGCCGGCTGCGGTGCGGGCCCTGGCCAGTCCCGTGCTCCGCCACGACCGCGCCGGGGACTTCCACTACCAGCTCTTGAGCGCCTTCATCAAGTCGATGCGGGGAAGTGACCCCGACGCCTCCGTGTACTGGCTGGCCCGGCTCCTGGAGGCCGGTGAAGACCCCAGCGTGCCCGCCCGGCGGATGGTGATCCTGGCTGCCGAGGACGTGGGGATGGCCGAGCCGAGGGGTCTTGAGATCGCGGTCGCGGCCCACTCCGCGGCCCGCCTGGTGGGCATGCCGGAGTGCCGGCTGCCGCTTGCCGAGGCGGCCATCTTCCTGGCCATGGCCCCCAAGAGCAACAGCGTCTACGACGCCTACCGGAAGGCGGCCGAGGACGTCCGCGGCCAGCTCCACCTCCCGGTCCCCCTCCACCTCCGCAACGCCGTCACCGGGCGGGATGTCCAGCGGGGGTACGGCGCGGGATACCAGTACGCCCACGACGACCCGACCGGGTTGGTGGAGCAGGACCACCTCCCCACCGAGCTGGTGGGCCGGGAGTACTACCAGCCGTCGGAGCACGGCCAGGAGGGCGCGCTCAGGGACAGGCTCGAGGAGATTCGGCGGCGCCGGAAGGGATAGAGGAGATCGGGCGGAAAGACGGCTAGGAGCCCTCGGCGCCAGCTTCCGACTCGCCTGTTGCCTCGCCTTCGGCCGGCTCCTCGGCACCCTCAGCGGCTTCGGGGGCGGCCTCCTCCTCCTGGACCCTGGGGGCCGCGATCTTGGCGATCACCTCCTCAGGGTCGAGGGCGGCGGCCAGCTCCACCCCGTCGGGCAGCCTGACTTCGGAGATCCGGATCGCGTCATCGATCTCAGCCAGCCCGGAGACGTCGATGTCGATCTCGCCGGGAATCGCGTCCGGCAGGCAGCTCACCTCAAGCTGGTGGACCAGGTGCAGCAGCTCGCCAGCGTTGAAGCGGGTGGCGGGCGCCTCGCCGAGCAGCACCACCGGAACGTGCACGGTCAGCTTCTCGAGCAGGTTGACCTGGAAGAAGTCGACGTGGACCGGCTCCGAGTTGCGCGGGTTGATCTGCAGCTCCTTGATCAAGACCGGGCGGGCAGCCTTCTCCCCGGCGACCCTCAGCTGGAGCAGGTGACTGCGGCCGGCCCGGTGGAACATCTTGCTGAAGTCCTTGCTGGGAATCTCCACCGTGAGCGGCTTGACCGAGTGGCCGTAGACCACCCCCGGGATCAGGCCCTGGTGGCGCAGCCCGGAGACGTGCCGGCCCACGGTCGTGCGCGGCGCCACCTCGAGCGTGAAATCCATCTCTCTCCATCCAGCACAGCTGGACCAGGAAGCCGACCCAATTGAGATCGGCGAAAGCCGCCGGATCGTACCAAATCGCGCCCTCAGCGGGTCCCGGCGACCACCTGCTGGAGGCCGAACCGGCGCTCCACGTACTCCACGATGGCCCGGATGCTGGTTCCTGGGGTGAACACCTCGTCAACTCCCAGAGCCTTGAGCTTGACGGCGTCGTCGGGGGGCACGATCCCGCCCCCGAAGACGACGATCCCCTCCCCGCCGCGCTCGCGGAGCAGGCGGAGCACCTCGGGAAAGAGGGTCATGTGGGCCCCGGAGAGCAGGGAGATTCCCACCCCGTCGACATCCTCCTGGATGGCCGCCTCGACCACCTGGGCGGGAGTCTGATGGAGACCCGTGTAGATCACCTCGACTCCGGCGTCCCGAAGAGCGCGCGAGATCACCTTGATGCCCCGATCGTGCCCGTCCAAGCCGACCTTAGCGGTCAGGATGCGAACTGGCCTCGCGCTCATGGCTCCAGTCTAGTCCACTGTCAGACATCATCAAAGTGCGTAGTTCTGTTGTATTGATGCTACAGTTCATACGATGACGGCAAGACGAAGTGGCGAGGCGGCCGGGCCCGGTCGGATCCACAACCGGATCGCCGTCCTGCGCACGGAGCGGGAGCTGTCCCGCTACCAGCTGGCAGATGCGGTCGGCGTCAACTACCAGACCATCGGCTACCTGGAGCGGGGCGAGTACAACCCCAGCCTGGAACTGGCCCTGCGCCTCGCCGAACTCTTCGAGCTCCCGATCGAGGCGATCTTCTCTCGCGAGCCCTTCAGGCCCATGAGCGAGGAGCTCTACGCGCCGGACCGGGTCCGGATCATGAAGGATGGGTGATGGGCGCGGGACCCGGCCGCGGACGGACGAACTCCTGGATACCTCCCCTTCTCCTGGTCTTGGTGCTGGCGGCGCTGAGCCCGGCGGTGGTCACGCTGCCCGGTCCGCTCCGGCTGTCCTACGGACTCACTTACGCCTACCTCGGCTTTGCCGTGACCACCGTCTTCCTGGTGCGGCGGGTGACGACCCGACCAGGACCCTGGCTGGGCCGCCGGTTCGTCCGCCGGGTCCTCGTCCTGCTGGCGCTCCTTGCCTGCCTGGTGATGGTCGCTGCCCCCGGCGGGCTGGGCGGCACCGCCGTGCTGCTGGTCCTTTGGCTGGCGCTCTGCAACGTCCTCTTGGGGCGGGCGACCCAGCAGATCACTGCCGCGTCGACCGCGAGGCTCGACGAGCGCCAGCGAACCTTGCGCGATCGAGCGTACTCGTCGGCCTACCTGCTGCTGGCCGGTGCTATCGGGGTGGTCGTGCTGGTGACCTATCTGGCCACCGCGGCGACCCGCGCCTGGCTAGCCTCGGCTATCGACGGGGGTCCGATCGTGGTCGTGGTGGCGCTCCTGATCTGCCTCCCGACCCTGGTCGTGGCCTGGACCGAGCCCGCTGCCCACACCCCAGCACCCCGGTCGAGCCGTTCCCATCTGCTCGTCGTGGGGCTCGCCATGGCGATGGTCGGGATAAGCCTGGCGGCCCCGCTCGCCTCCGCCGCCGGAGTACTGCTGCTCCCAGCCCGCGAGACGGCGCTGACCGAGACCCCAGTACCACCCCTGACGGGCGCGGGATGTGCCAACTATCAGCGCACGGCCGAGGTCGGGGTGTGGTTCAGCGCCGCCCTGCCCCTGCGCGCCCAGATCTGTTGGAACGGGCAACGGGCTCGTTACCTGTGGGGGCTCAACCGGAGTGACTGCCTGAACTACGACTCGATCCTGGTGACGGTCACGGAGGCCACCTGCAGCCGCCACACCAGCGCCGACGGGACCCTGGAGTTCACCTATGCCGCCTGGGTGCAGCCGGAAGTCCTCGCCTTCCTGCGCCGCCGTCTGGTGGTCACCCTGGCCGTCGATCGGCGCGGCCAGCAGGTGGCGCTCCGCTGAGCGCGCAGGTCTTCGACTCGCCCCCCGCCCCAGGGTTCCTCACGGGAGGGCGCGTGGTGGTTGTGGCTATGGGATTGATCTGGGCTCTGCTGGCCGCTCCGGAGCCGTCCTCTCTGCGTGGCATGGGGGTGCTCCTGGCAGCGGTCTTGGTCGGACTCGGAGTGGCCCTCGGCGAGGTGACCAGATGGCGCGCCTGGCGCCGCTCCGCGCTGCTCGATGAGCGCGACGCGGCGATCCGCGACCGAGCCTACCGCCTGGCCTTCCGGGGGATGGGAATCGGGATCTTCCTGCTCCTGCTCAGCTCCCTGGTGGCCGCGGGCCTGGCGGAGCCGGTGACTGCTGGGTCGATCGGTAGCGAGCCGCTCTCGTTCCTGGTCGGCCCCCGCTACCTGGTGGCTCTTCTGCTCCTGATCGCCCTGCTACCGACTGCGCTCCTGGCCTGGACGAGTGCCGACGCGACGGTCCGTCGCCGTGGGGGCGATCCCGGCCAGCGGTCGGCATTAGCGCGCCCGCTGCTCACCCCGGCGCTGGCAGGCCTGCTCTTCTTCGGGCTCTGGACTGCAGCCGTGGCGCTCCTCCCCCCCCGGACCGCCCGGGCGGAGCAGCGTCCCAGCCTGGCCGTCACCTGGACGGGGGCCGACTGCGCCACCCTGGCAGCCTCCCGCGAGTTGGGGGCCGGGCTGGGGGCGGCCCTGACCATCGACGCCACGATCTGCTGGAACGGGCATCGCGCCTGGGATGGACTCCAGGGCTTGCAGCCTCCGGGTAGGCCAACAGTCCTGCGCACGCCCCCGACTTCTAGTTGCTCGATCGCGGTCGACGCCACCGACTTCGAGAACATCTCCCAGGAGACCTGCACCGAGAGTCGCGACGCCCGGGGGACCATCCGGCTTGAGGCGCGGGCCAAGGTCACCTCCGGGATTACGCCCTGGCTCGATCGGAGCCTGGTGGAGTCAGTAGTGGTAACCGGCCAAGGCCAGGTGCTGCAGCTGGGCTAGCCCGGCCGCCCCGGGCTACGGCTCCAGGCGGTTGACGTCGCGCGGGAAAAGGGCCGCCTGACGGACATTGCCCAAGCCCGCCAGCTTGGCCACGAGCCGTGCCAGCCCGATGGCGAAGCCGCCGTGGGCCGCATCCCGTACCGGAAGGCCTGCAAATAACCGCGGAATGGCTGGAGATCCTGGCCCGCCAGCACATTCAGGTAGTCCTGGTAGCGGTGCAGGCGCTGCCCGCCGGTCACCAGTTCCGGGCCCCTGAAGAGCAAGTCGAAGCTGTTGGAGCGCCCGGGGCGCTCGGGATCGGGATGGGTGTAGAAGGGCCGCTTGGCCATCGGGTATCCGACCACGAAGAGGAGCTCAGAACCGAACTCCCGGACGGCCCACTCGCCAAGTCGGCGCTCCTGCTCGGGATCCAGGTCTGTCCATCCCTCGTTCGGACGCCGGTCCTCCGGTGCAAGTAGCCGCTGAGCGTCCTCGAAGTCGATCATGGGAATCTGGTTCGGGAACTCGGGGAGTCGAACCTCGAGCTCCGCAAGGGCTCCGGAAGCCCGGTCAGCCAGCGGCGCGAACATGCCCCGGAGGACCTCCGCCAGAAGCTCAATGACATCCCGGTGGTCGGTGATGAAGCCCAACTCGGCATCCAGGGAGTAGTACTCCGCGAGGCGCCGAGAGGTGTCGTGGGGCTCGGCCCGGAACACCGGGGCGGTCTCGTAGACCCGCTCGTAGACTCCGACCATCGCCTGCTGGTAGAACTGCGGACTCTGGGCCAGAAAGGCAGGGCGGCCGAAGTTGTCGACCGAGAAGACGTGAGCGCCCCCTCGGTGGCCGATGCCACCAGCTTGGGAGTATTGATCTCCACGAAGCCGCGCGCGTCGAGGGCGGGACGGAATCCCCAGACCGCGGCCGCGGAGATTCGGCCCACCGCTCGCTGGTGGGGATGGCGCCAACTCAGGGCGGCGTGGTCCGGCAGCGTCGGCAGGCGCACGTCGAGCCGGGGCCGCCTGAGTTCGAACGGAAGTGCCCCCTCGGAGCCGCCGAGCAGGGTGAACCGAGGGTCGTGCAACTCGACCCCCCCGGGAGCCTGCGCCACCGCCCGGGCCAGCCCCTGGACCCGGAGCACGGTCTCGGAGGGCCAGGTCGCCAACTCGGCGCGCAGTTCGGGCTCATCTAGTACCACCTGAAACGGTCCCCGGGAATCCCGCACCAGGACGAAGGTGACCTGGGCGAGCCGGCGCTGGCGATGCAGCCAGCCGGCCAACTCGACGCGCTGACCGACGGACTCGACCAGGCGATCGGACCAAACCCTGGTCATCTGGCACCTCCCGACGGACGGCCCTGGGGGTGCGGGCGGGAGGGTTCCCGCGGTGCCACCGCACTTCGCTCCGGCCTAAGCCGGAGCCTCTGGCCCGGTGACGGGGGCTGGCCGGCGAGGCTTAGTTGGCCGCGGCCGTTGTTCCTCGCAGCTCGGGAGGGTCGTTCGCGAGTTTCCGGGGCCACCTTCTCAGCTGCCGGCGGCTCTCTCGGCCCGGGGCAAGCTCGCTACTATTCTCCGTCTGCGCCGATCTCCAGAAGATACCCGCCTGGCCCCACGGCACAAGCCGTCGGCGGGCCAGACTGGCAAGATGGTCGGGCGATGGAACTGCCGGCCATATCCGCCGCCGAGCTGCGCGAGCGGTCGCGTGCGATCCTCCTGGGCATGGCCTGCGGCGAGGCGGTCGCTGGGGAGTCGACTCTGACTCGCCTGGCTCTCGACCTAGGCGAGTCGGTTGCGACAGAAGAGAGGGTCGACCCCGAATCGGTGCTGCGCCGGTGGTCCGACCGCGGAACTGACCCGGGCCCGCGCCCAGGCTCGGTTACCGGCCAGGCGCTGCGGCTGTACGGGCAGGGGTTCCCGGCGGCCGGGCTGGCGGAGGCAACGGCGCGCCTGGTGCCCGACCGCAGTGGCGACGGAGCCCTGGTCCGAGCCCTGCCCCTCGCCGTCGCGGCCCGCCGCGACGGGGCCAGGCTCAAGCTCTGGGCTGACCAGAGCGCGGCGATCACCCATAGCGACCTCACCTCCCGGATGGCCACCGTCGGGGGCTGCCTGCTGGCTCGCGATCTGCTCACGCGGAGTCTTGAGGAGAGCTTGGCCCGGGTTGCCCAGGCGATTCGCGAGGAGGCTCCGCTTCGACTGGCGCGGGCCTTTCGCCGCCCCGAAATGGGCGAGGGACCCGAGCCGGGCGACGATGCGGTGGCAGTCCTGAGCCAGGCCATTCACGCCAGCGCCGGAACCGCGGACCTAGACGGCGTCCTGGCGGAGTTGGAGAACCAGGCCGGGTCAGGGCCGGGGGTTATGGCCCTGGCCGGCGGCCTGGCCGGAGCGGCCACCGGGATCGACCCTGACTCCGCCCGTGTCTCCGGACTGGATCCGGCGCTCCGCCGCCGCCTGGAGGCACTGGCCGACCGGCTGGTCACCTTCGAGTCCGAGGAGCACGGCCCGGCCTCCGGGGTCGCCGGAAGCTCCGCCTTCGCGATGCGAACCGACTGAGAGGGCGCCGGTGACCAGGTCGGAACTGCTGGTCGACGGAACCAATGTCGCCTGGGCCTGGGAACGGAGTCGACCCTGGCTCATCCGCAAAGACCACGGCGCCGCCCAGCGGGCCTTGGTCAGCGCCGCGCTCAATTCGGCGCTGCGGAATGAATTCGAGCAGATCACCTTCGTCTTCGACGGGCCCCCTCCACCCTTGGGGCCAACCAGCGGCCCCGGGCTGCGTGTCCTCTACCCCGATCCCGGTCAAACCGCCGACGAGCGGATCGTCGAGCTGGCCGCCCGGATCGTCCACGGTGGGATCGCCCCCGTGGTGGCGACCAGTGACCGCGGGCTGCGCGACCTGATTCGGCAGCAGGGCGGGGTGACCATTGGGGGTCAGGCCCTGATCCAGAAGCTGGAGCCGAGGGGCGCAGGTGGTCCCGCCCGGGAGACCTCGACCCCGGACTTGGGGGAGGAGAAGCCGCGACCCTCGAGTCGAGACACCGAAAGCTGGCTGAGCCAGTTCTCACGGCCGCGCCGGCACCCCAAATGACTCTGATCCGGAGTTAGAAGACAGCCGGCTCCCGATAGCCGCCGAAGACTTCGGTCAGGGTGGCCGTGATCTCACCCTCGGTACAGAGCGCCCTGACCGCGTCGATTATCTTGGGCATCAGGTTCTCCGGGCCCTGGGCCGCCTCGCGCAGCGCCTCCAGGCGCAGACGCACCGCCTCGCCGTCGCGATCCCGGCGCACGTTGGCCAGGCGGGCGATCTGCTCCGCCTCGACCGCCGGATCGATCTGCAGCAAAGGCGGCGCGACGTCCTCGGCCGAGGTGAAGGCGTTGACTCCGACCACGATCCGCTCTCCCCGGTCGAGCTGCTGCTGGTAGCGGAAGGCGGCGTCGGCGATCTCGCTCTGGAAGAATCCCGATTCGATGCAGGCGAGCACCCCGCCCCGGGCATCGATCTCGGCGAAATACGCCTCCGCCTCCATCTCCATCCGGTTGGTCAGGTCCTCGACGAAAAACGAACCCCCCAAGGGATCGATGGTGGCGGCCACCCCGGTCTCGAAGGCGATGATCTGCTGGGTGCGAAGGGCGATCTGGGCGGCCTTGGCGGTGGGCAGTGCGAGCACCTCATCCATGGCATTGGTGTGCAGCGATTGGGTGCCTCCGAGCACCGCAGCCAGAGCCTCCAAGGCGGTGCGGGCGATGTTGTTCTCCACCTGCTGAGCGGTCAAGGAGCAGCCGGCGGTCTGGGTGTGGAAGCGGAGCAGCCAGGAGCGCTCGTCGCGGGCGCCATAAGTGCCCCGCATCCGCCGGGCCCAGATCCGGCGCGCGGCTCGGTACTTGGCCACCTCCTCGAAGAAGTCGACGTGGCTGTTGAAGAAGAAGCTCAGCTGGGGCGCGAACTCGTCGACGGCCAGGCCCGCCCGGACCCCCGCCTCGACGTAGGCGAACCCGTCGGCGAGAGTGAAGGCAAGCTCCTGAACAGCGGTGGAACCCGCCTCCCGGATGTGATATCCGGAGATCGAGACCGGGTGCCACTTGGGCACGTGGTGGGCGCAGAAGGCGATCACGTCGGTCACCAGTCGGAGGCTGGGCTGGGGGGGGAAGATGTACTCCTTCTGGGCGATGTACTCCTTCAGGATGTCGTTCTGCAGAGTGCCCCCCAGCTTCTCCAGCGGGACCCCGCGGCGCTCGGCCACGGCGACGTACATGGCCAACATCACCGCCGCCGGCGAATTGATCGTCATCGAGGTCGTGACCTTGGCCAGGTCGATCTCGGCCAGCAGCTGGTCCATGTCCTCCAGCGAGTCGATGGCGACCCCGCAGCGACCAACCTCGCCTTGCCCCGCGGGATCGTCGGAGTCCCTCCCCATCAGGGTGGGCAGGTCGAAGGCCACCGAGAGTCCGGTCTGGCCCTCGGCGAGCAGGAAGCGATAGCGCTGGTTGGTCTCAGCGGCGCTGCCGAAGCCGGCGAACTGACGCATGGTGAAGAGCTTGTCCCGGTACATGGAGGGATACACCCCTCTGGTGTAGGGAAACTCACCGGGGTAGCCGATGGTGCGGGCGTAGTCCTGGCCCCGCAGCGACTGGGGTGTGTAGAGCGGATCCACGGGGAGGCCGGACAGGGTCTCGGGCACCGGCCGGGCGCCCGGGTCGGTCGCTCGGAGGTTGGAGGCGCGGTAGCGCTCCGCCCACCGCTCGAGGGCCGCCTCGTCGTCCACCATGGCCGGCGCCTGCTGGTCCAGCATCAGTCCATCCTCCGGTCACCCGCTGCCGGGGCAGCTTCGGCGGCCTCAATGTTGCTCTCCTCGGTGCCCAGCCGTCGGAGGATCAGTTCCGCGACCCGCTCCGGATTGGCGATTCCGTGGCCCTCGGGGACCAGGGCTGGATCGGAAGCGGAGAGCAGGCGGTGGGCGAAGTCGGTGGCGCGGGCACCGACCAGCTCGGCCACTTCGTCTCTGATCCGGCGCTCCGCCCGCGCCTGCTGATCCCCGCTCGAGAGCAGATGGGCCCGGTGCTGGTCGAGGGCGGTCGCCAGATCGGTGACCCCCTCGACTCCGCTGGCAGCGACGGTGGTGACCACCGGCACCTGCCAGACCCCCGCCTCACGGTGAGCCCGGACCAGGTCGCGGAGCTCGCGGACCACACGGTCCGCCCCCGGAAGGTCCGCCTTGTTGACCGCGAACAGGTCGGCGATCTCGGTGATCCCGGCCTTGATCACCTGGACGCCGTCGCCCGCCGCCGGAGTGCTGACCACCACCACCGAATCAGCGATCTCGCAGATCTCCAGCTCGGACTGGCCCACCCCCACCGTCTCGACCAGCACCATTTCCCAGCCCAGAGCGCCAAGCAGGCGCACGGTTCCCCGGGTGGCGAGCGAGACCCCCCCCAGGTGACCGCGCGCTCCCATGCTGCGGATGAAAACGCCCCGGTCGAGAGCGTGGCGTTGCATCCGGACGCGGTCACCCAGGATGGCGCCCCCGGTGAAGGGGCTGTTGGGATCGACGGCCAAGATGGCCACCCGGCGCCCCTGGCCTCGCCAAAGCGCGGTCAAGCCGTCGGCCAGGGTGCTTTTGCCGCTGCCGGGGGGGCCGGTCAGCCCGACGATCTGGGTCTTCGACGCGTCCTCGCGCCCGGCCTGGAGCTGCTCGATCAGATCGCCGATCCCGGGCTGGCGCGTCTCAATCGCGGAGATCGCCTGCGCCAGCGGGCGGGTCTCTCCGGCCCGGAGCCTCTCTAGGTCCACGGCCAGCCATGGTATGTACTGGCGCCTCCGCCGGGCGGGGGCGCCAGCCCGGGCGGGGGCGCCAGCCCGGGCGGGGCCGCCTTGGCGTTCTCGGCGCCAAACCTCACCGTGCCTACCGGGGGTCCGCGCCACCCGTCCGCAAACGACGGCAGGATGGTCGCACCAGGCCCCGGGGTGGGGCGGGCGCTCGGGCGGGTAGAAGCGTCTCCCGAGCGACGGTCGTGCCGAGAACCGATCAGCTGATGCGAGATCGGCGAAGACGCTCAAGAATGGCCCCGGCGCCGCGTCGGAGAGCCAGGCCGCGACGCGTCGGCGGGTCTCAGCTCGAGGGCGCTGCCCCGTCCGGGTTGCGATCGTCGTCGCCCGGCCCGGGGGGAACCGCCAACTCCTCCCACCAGCCCGGGACTGGGACCGGGTAGCTGCGGGTGACCACGCCATCGGCGAGCCGTTCCCCGCACACCGGGCAATCGCCTGCCATGTCTGCCTCCCAGTGCCGCCGACCCCGCGGCCAGGACCCGTCTCCGGGTCTTTCTCGTCTGGACTAACGACCGGGAGCCAAACCGGTGTCAGGAGACGTGGGCTGGGAGGGCTGCGCGGAGGCTGCCTCTGCTTGGAGCGGCGGCTCCACGGGTCGTGGGAGTCTTCCCACGGCCAGGTCGCGTCGCCAGGCCGTGATCGCCCCTCGAGCCAGGTCGAGGGCCGTCCCCAGACCCTGCGGTGCGTCCCGGAGCAGATCCGTCAGCTCCTCCCCGTACCGGGCGCGGAAGCTCGACGGATATAGGGCGATCAGGCGCCGGAGGCGGCTAGGAGGGGGGCTGCTCACTCGCCCTGTGGCGTCCGCGGCACGGGCCTGAAAAGGGCGCGCTCCTCGAGATGGCCGTTGACCCTGAGGAACCGGGCCATCGCGTCAAGCTGCGTCTCCAGCGTCTGCCTCCCCTTGTCGGTGAGCCGATAGGGGCGGCGCCGCCCCTCTGCCGGTAGCCCTTCGACCAGACCATAGCTCTCGAGCCGGGAGAGCGCGCCGTACAGGGTCCCCGGACCGAGGGTGATCCCCGCCTGCTTGCGCGCCTCTTGAACCATGGCGTAGCCGTGTCGGGGCCCGTCGGCGAGTGTCGACAGCACCAGTAGTCCCGGATCGCGCCAGCTCGGTCGACCAGGTTGCTTCAATACGGATCACCCCGAACTGGAGCTGGGCGCTGCTCTCTGATACTTGGCCCGCTACAGCGTACCAGAATGCATCCTCAGGTGATGCAGCTGCGAACGAGCTACTCGGACTCGGCGATCAGGCGCTTGGCGATGACGAGTCGCTGAATCTGGTTTGTCCCCTCGTAGATCTGGGTGATCTTGGCGTCGCGCATCATCCGCTCCACCGGGAACTCGTTGATGTAACCATACCCGCCCAGAACCTGGACCGCGTCCGTGGTGACCCTCATGGCACCATCGGAGGCAGCCAACTTGGCCATCGCCGCCAGCCGGGTCATCTCGGGGGCCGCCGCGTCGACCGCCCGGCAGGCCTCGTGGGTCAGGCAGCGGGCGGCCTCCAGCTGGGTCGCCATGTCGGCGAGCATGAACTGGATCCCCTGGAATTCGGCGATCGGTCTCCCGAACTGGCGGCGCTGCTGAGCGTAGGTGAGCGCCTGGCCCAGGGCCCCAGCGCCGATCCCCAGCGCCTGGGCTGCGATCTGGGGTCGCGACCGGTCGAGCACCCCCATGGCGATCTTGAAGCCTTCGCCCTCGGCCCCCAGGCGCCGCTCGGCGGCCACCCGGCAACCGGTGAAGACCAGCTCGGCGGTGTCGCTGCCCCTGATCCCCAGCTTGCCGTGGATCCGATTGCGCTGCAGGCCCGGACTGGCCCCGTCGACCAGGAACGCCGAGATGCCTCTCGTCCCCTGAGCGGGGTCGGTGACCGCGAAAACCACGATCAGGTCGGCGACGGTTCCGTTGGTGATCCAGGTCTTGACCCCGTCCAGGACATACTCGTCGCCCTCCCGGCGAGCCCGGGTCGTCATCGAGGCGGGATCGCTGCCGGCGTCAGGCTCACTCAGGGCATACGCGGCCAGCCTCTTCCCGCTGGCCAGGTCGGGCAGAAACTCGCGCTGCTGGGCGTCGCTGCCGCCGATCAGGAGGGGGTATCCGCCCAGAGCCTGAACCGCCAGGATCAAGGCGGAGGTGGCGCACACCTTGGCGATCTCCTCTACCGCCATCGCCAGGGTCAGCGCGGAGCCCGACAGGCCGCCGTGCTCCGGGCTGAAGGCGATCGCGAAGACATCCTGCTGCCGGAACAGCTCCACCACGTCCCAGGGAAACTCGCCGGAACGATCGATCTCGGCGGCTCGGGGAGCGATGCGGGCTTCCGCCAGCTCACGCACCGAGAGCTGGATCGCACTCCGGTCCTCTCTCAGCTCGGTTGCCATCGACCTCCCTCCGCCTGGGACCGAAGCCAACGCCGACCCGGAAGCGCTGATTGTAGGCAGCGTCCGCCGGCAGCCCTCAGGCTACCTCGACCAGGGTGGCTTCGCCCTGGGCGGTGCCAGAGCAGATCGCGGCCGCACCCGGCCCGCCACCCCGGCGCCGGAGCTCTCCGATGCAGCTGGCCAGGATACGCGCCCCCGAGGCGCCCACCGGATGGCCCACCGCGATCGCCCCCCCGTTGGGATTCACCCGCTCCAAGTCGAGCTCCAGCATGCGCGAGCTGGTGATCACCACTGAAGCGAAGGCCTCGTTGATCTCGACCACCCTGAGGTCAGCCGCGCTCAGCCCGCCCCCGGTCTTGTCCAGCACCCGGGTCAGGGCGGTCGCCGGGACAGTCGCCAGGTAGGGGTGATCGGCAGCCGATTCACCGTAGCCGAGCCACTGAGCGAGCGCCTCGACCCCCAGCTCCCGGGCTCGGCCCCGGCTCATGATCACGATCGCCGCGGCGCCGTCGTTGATACCCGGGGAATTGCCGGCGGTGACCGTCCCCTCGGGTCCCCCGAAGACCGGCTTGAGCCGGGCGAGCTTCTCGGCGCTGGTGTCGGGCCGGGGCTGCTCGTCGCGATCGACCAGAACCGGTCCCGCCTTGCCGGGCACCTCGATCGGGGCCAACTCCTCCGCGATCAACCCCCGGGCCCGGGCCGACTCGTAGCGCTGCTGGGAGAGCAGGGCATAGCCGTCCTGCTCCTCGCGGCTGACCCCCAGCTCGGCGGCCACGGCGGTTCCGTGCTCGCCCATGGGGACGTCGTCGATCGGGCAGGTTAGCCCGTCCCAGAGCATCGAGTCGTAGATCGTGGTGTGGCCCATCGGAACTCCGCGCCTCATCCCAGGCAGGAGCATGGGCGCCTGGGACATGGACTCCATCCCCCCGGCCACGACCACCTCCGCCTCGCCGGCCCGGATCAGCAGGCAGGCCAGGTTGACCGCCTTCAGGGACGAGGCGCAGACCTTGTTCACCGTCAGCGACGACACCCGGGAGGGGATTCCCGCCAGGAGGGCGGCCTGCCGGGCGGGAATCTGCCCCTGGCCGGCGGTGATGACTGTGCCCATGACGCACTGGTCGACTTCGTCCGGGGCCACTCCGGCCCGTTCCAGGGCGACCCGGATGACGTGCGCTCCGAGCCCGACCGCGCTGACCGAACTGAGCGATCCGCCCAGCTTGCCGAAGGGGGTTCGCGCCGCGGCCACGATCATCGGGTCGCGATCACTCACAAGACCATCCTATACCGGGGCGACCCTGGCTCCGGACAGCTCAGTCGACCTCTCTGGCGAGCAGCTTGGAGACCGATCCCTGCAACCCCAGGAGGTGCGAGGCGATGATCAATCGCTGGACCTCGGAGGTACCCTCGCCGATCTCATTTATCTTGGCGTCCCGGTAATAGCGCGCCACCGGCAGGTCCTCCATGAAGCCCGCCCCACCGTGGATCTGGACCGCCTGGTTGGCGCACCAGGTGGCCGTCTCCGAAGCGTGCAGCTTGGCCATGGCGGCGTACTTGCCGGCGGCCTGACCCTGGTCGATCAGGGCCCCGGCCCGCCAGACCATCAGCCGGCTCAGTTGGATCTGGGTCTCCATGTCGGCCAGCTTGAGCTGGGTGGCCTGGAAGTTGGCGATCGGGCGGCCAAACTGGCGCCGCTGCTGGGCATACTCGAGCGAGGCGTCAAGGCAGGCCTGGGCCAGCCCCACCGCGAGCGCGGCGATGGCAACCCGGCCCGCCTCCAGGGCCTTGAAGAACTGACCCAAACCGCCCCCCTCCCGCCCCAGCAGGCTGGCGGCGGGAACCCGGCAGTCGGCGAATCGCAACTCCCGGGTGTCGCTGGCGTGCCAGCCCAACTTTCGGTAGCTGGAACCGACCTCGAATCCGGGCGAGCCCCGCTCGACCAGGAAGGCGCTGATTCGGTTCCGGCCCCCCTCCTGGGCCGTGACCGCGGTCAGGGTGACCCCGGCGCTGATCTCGGTGCCGGAGTTGGTTATGTAGCACTTGGAGCCGTCGATCACCCACTTCGTCCCCTCCCGGCGGGCACGGGTCTTGGTTCCCCCGGCGTCCGAGCCGGCATCCGGCTCGGTCAGCCCGAAGGCCCAGAGCTTGCGTCCGGCGCAGAGCTCAGGCAGGTAGCGCTGGCGCTGCTCAGGAGTTCCGAAATGGAAGATCGGCGCGATCCCCAGGGAGACCGCGGCCTCCAGGGTGATCGCCAGCGACGCGTCCGCGCGAGCGATCTCCTCCAGCGCCAGAAGGTAGCTGATGAAGTCGGCGCCCGCCCCGCCCACCGATTCCGGAAAGGGAAGCCCGAAGAGTCCCAGCTCGGCCATCTGGGCGACCAGCGGATAGGGGAACTCCTGGCGCCGGTCCCACTCCGCCGCCTGGGGAGCGACCACCTCGCGGGCGAACTCCCGGCAGGTCCCGCGGATGGCCGCCTGCTCCTCGGTCAGCTCGAAGTCGAGGGCCACCGACTCAGGCCCGCGGCGCCGCGCCCAGGCGATCTTGGACGAGCTCGACTATCTGCTCGATGGTGTCGGCGACCTCCACGCCCGCCCGCTGCAGGGCTTCGACCTTGGAGGCCGGACTTCCCGAGCTACCGCTGATGATCGCGCCGGCGTGCCCCATGCGCTTCCCGGGCGGGGCGCTCCGGCCGCTGATGAAGCCGATCACCGGCTTGGTGAAGCCGCGCCCGATGAGCTCAGCCGCGTGCTCCTCGTCGGAGCCACCGATCTCCCCAGCCAGGACCACCAGGTCCGTCTCCTGGTCCTCAGCGAAGAGTTGGACCACCTCGGAGAATCCCAGCCCGAGCACGGGGTCCCCGCCGATCCCGACCGAGGTCGACTGGCCGTACCCTTCGCGGACCAGGGCCTGGATGATCTCGTAGGTCAAGGTCCCCGACCGGGACACCACCCCCACCCGGCCCGGGCTGGCGATGTGGTTGGGGATGATCCCCACCTTGGCGCGTTCGCCCGGGGACATCAGGCCGGGGCAGTTGGGTCCGATCAGCCGAGTGCCTCGCCGATCGAGGAAGGCCCGGGCTCGGATCATGTCGTTGACCGGGATCAGCTCGGTGATGCAGACCACCAGCGGAATCCCGGCGTCGGCGGACTCCATGATGGCGTCGGCGGCGAATGCCGGGGGCACAAACACCCCGGCCGTGTCGGCCCCGGTGGCGGCGACCGCCTCGGCCACGGTGTCGAAGACCGGGAGTCCCAGATGTCGGCTGCCCCCCTTTCCGGGCGAGACGCCGGCCACCACCTGGGTCCCGAAGTCGAGCATCTCCTGGGTGTGGAAGGAGCCCTCACTCCCGGTCATGCCCTGGACCAGCACCCGGGACTCGCGGGTGAGCAGGATGCTCAATTCAGGCGGGTCCCGCGTTGACAAGCTCGACGATCTTGCGAGCGGCCGCCGGCGCCGACACGCCGGGGGTGATGCCGGCCGCCTCCAGCAGCTGGCGCCCCTCCTCTTCCCTGGTGCCCGTCATGCGGACCACCAGGGGCAGCTTCACGCCCAGCTCGTCGCGCGCCTGGATCAGCCCCCGGGCGACCTCGTCGCCCCTGGTGATGCCGCCGAAGATGTTGACGAAGATCCCGCGCACGGCGGGGTCCAGGAGCACCATCTCCAGGGCCGCCTTGACCACCTCCGATTTGGCCCCGCCGCCAATGTCCAGGAAGTTGGCCGCCGCACCGCCGTGCTGCTTGACCAGGTCCAGGGTGTTCATCACCAACCCGGCGCCGTTGCCGATGATCCCCACGTTGCCGCCCAGGTGGACGTAGGTGAGCCCGCGCCGACTGGCCTCAACCTCGAGCGGGTCGTCGCCGCTGGTGGCGGCCGAGGCGTCGGGGCCAAGCTGGCGCACCAGATCCGGGTGGCGGAACTCCGCATTCTGATCGATCTCGATCTTGGCGTCGCCAGCGATCAGCTTTCCCGCCTTGGTCACGACCAGGGGATTGATCTCGCAGAGGCTGGCGTCCAGCTCCTGCGAGAGGCGAAAAAGGCGCTGAACCAAGGGCACCAGTTCGGCCAGGTAGCGGCCCCGGGGAAGCGCCTGCTCCGCTCCGACCGCTTCCAGGGCCCGGAGGGCCAGAGCGCGAACCTCGAAGGCCTGGGGTCCGGCGAAGGCGTCCGGCCAGAGCTTGGAGATCTTCTCCGGGGAATGCTTGGCCACCTCCTCGATCTCCATGCCCCCGGCGAAGGAGAGGATCACCACGGTCGCCCGCCGGTCCCGGTCGACGGTGACCCCGAGGTAGAGCTCTCGGGCGATCTCCAGGGCCTCCTCGCAGAGCACGGAGGGGACCCGGTAGCCATGGATCTCCATCCCCAGGATGGCCGCCGCCGCCGCCCGGGCCTCCGCGGGAGTGCGGGCCAGCTTGATCCCTCCGGCCTTGCCCCGCCCTCCGATCGGAACCTGGGCCTTGACCACCACCGACCCGAGTTCCTGGGCGGCCCTTTCGGCCTCCTCGGGTGAGCGGGCGACCCGCCCGGCGGGGCACTCGATGCCGACCGACCGCAGCCGCTCCTTGGCCTGGTGCTCAAGCAGCTTCACCGGCACCTCCCTGGGCCGGTGCGACCGGCATCCGCCTTCTCACACCCAGTTTAGATGTCCTTCCCGGGCGGCCGCCCTGGGCGGGACCTAGCTCAGAGGGGGATGTTGCCGTGCCGGCGCCGGGGCTCGGGCAGGTGCTTGCCCCGCGCCATCCGCAATCCCGAGATCAGCGCCGCTCGGGTGTGTCGGGGCTCGATTACGTCGTCGACGTAGCCGCGTTCTGCCGCCTGGTAAGGATTGGCGAACCGCTCGCGATAGGAGGCGATCAGCGCCTCCCGGTCGGCCGGCGCCTGGCCGCCTCGGGGCCGGCCCAGAAACTGGACCGCGCCCTCCGCCCCCATGACCGCGATCTCCGCCGTCGGCCAGGCCAGGTTGAGGTCGGCGCCGATGTGCTTGCTGCACATCACGTCGTAGGCGCCGCCGTACGCCTTGCGGGTTATCACGGTCAGCTTGGGCACGCTCGCCTCGGCGAATGCGTAGAGCAGTTTGGCTCCGTGGCGAATGATCCCCCCATGTTCCTGGTCGGTGCCGGGGAGAAAGCCGGGGACGTCGACAAAGGTCACCAGGGGAATGTTGAATGCGTCACAGAACCTAACAAATCGTGCGCCTTTCGTCGATGCGTTGATGTCCAACGCGCCCGCCAGATGGCGGGGCTGGTTGCCCACCACGCCCACGCTCTGGCCGTCCAGGCGTGCGAATCCGACGACCAGGTTGGGGGCGAAGAGAGCCTGCACCTCGAGGAACTTTCCGTCATCGACGATGCGTCCGATTACGGCGCGCATGTCATAGGGGATGTTCTGGCTTTCAGGGATGATTTCCTGCAGTTCCGGGTCAGCCCGATCGACCGGGTCGGCGCAGCTCAAGAGCGGCGCCTCCTCCCAGCTGTTCTGCGGCAGAAACGAGAGCAGTTCGCGCAGTTGCAGGAACGCTTGGTCCTCGCTGTCCGCCTCAAAGTGGGCCACGCCGCTGCGCTGGGAATGAATGTCCGCGCCCCCCAGCTGCTCCTGGTCGACCTTCTCGCCGGTGGTCACCCGGACCACGTCAGGTCCGGTGATGAACATGTACCCCACCCGGCGCACGATGAGGGTGAAGTCGGTGATCGCCGGCGAGTAGACGGCGCCACCCGTGCAAGGGCCGGCGATCAGCGAGAGCTGCGGGACGACCCCGCTCAGGCGCACGTTGCGGTAGAAGATGTCGGCGTAGCCGGCGAGGGAGACGACGCCCTCCTGGATCCGGGCGCCGGCGCTGTCATTGATGCCGATCACGGGCGCCCCGGTGCGCTCCGCCAGCTCCATCACCTTGCAGACCTTCTCGGCGAACGCCTCCCCCAGCGAGCCTCCCATGAACGAGGCGTCATGGGAGAAGATGAACACCTGCCGTCCCCCAATCTGGCCGTACCCGGTGACCACGCCGTCGCCCAGCGCCCGGCGCTCGGCCATGTCGAACTGAGTCGAGCGATGGGTGACGAAGGCGTCCAGTTCGACGAAGCTGCCGGGATCGAGCAGCCGGCGGATCCGCTCTCGAGCGGTCAGCTTTCCCTTGCTGCGCTGGACTCGCTCCGGGACGCCGCCGCGGTGGACGGCGTCGTGACGGCGCTTGCGGAGCTGGCTGACCAGCCGCTGGTTGGCACCCGCAGTCGGGTCGGCCTGCGGTGGGGAGCCCGCCACCCGCTGCGCTTTCACGCGGGCCCCCTCCCCAGCCGGACCTGGCTCGGGCTTGGTCACCGAGCAATCTTCGCCGATCGGCCTTGGAAATGGCGTTCCCGGGCCGGCTCGCCCGTTCCGGCGGGCCTCAGCTGAGGCCTGCAGTCGTACCCGGGCCGGAGCCGTCCCCAGGGGCCCCCGGCCTGAGCCACCCGCCCCGGGAGGGGTGGCACTGGCGGGAGTGGTCGGCCGAGGGAGCCGGCACCGGAATCCTCGTTCTGGGCGGCCTGAGCGCGGTCTGCCTCGACTTCGGCGCCGGCTCCCCGATGCTGGGGTTGATCCCCTTCAGCTCGCTCCGGCTGCTGATCACGGGCCTCCTTTTCGCCGGCACCGGCAGCCTGGTGGCCATTTCACCGTTGGGTCGCTTGAGCGGGGCTCACCTCAACCCGGCGGTGACGCTGGCCTTCTGGGTCAGCGGCCATGTGTCCCGCTCCGATCTGCTCGGATACCTGGGCGCCCAGTTCCTCGGGGCTCTGGCCGGCGGAGTCGTGCTGCGGCTGGCCTGGGGTGCGGTGTCGGTCTCGGTCGGAGACGGTCGAACCGGCCCCCACCCGGGGGTGAGCGCCGCGGCGGCGGTGGGCATCGAGGCGCTGATGACCGCGGTGCTGATCCTGGCCATATTTGCCTGCACCTCGTCGGGGCGAACCGCCCCCTGGACCCCGCTCGTGCTCTGGCTGGTGATTGCCCTGCTGGTCTGGCGGGGGGCACCCTACACCGGCTGCAGCCTGAATCCGGCCCGGAGCCTGGCCCCAGCGGTGATCAGCTCGCACTTCGGGTCGCTCTGGATCTACCTGGTGGGGCCGCCCCTGGGGGCGCTGGCCGCGGCCTGGGCCTTCATCCAGGCGCCCTTCGGGCTGCGCCCGGTGACCGCCAAGCTCTATCACGACCTGGCCTACCCCAGCGTGCTCGGAAGCTCGCTCCGAGTGGGCTCCGCGAAGGCGCGCCCGGCAACTCCCTCGCCCTGAGCCCGGGCTCAGCGCGAGGCGCCCGGCTGGAAGGTCCCGAAGACCGCCCGCAGCCGGGTGCAGATCTCGCCCAGGGTGGCGCCGGCGAGGAGCGCCTCGCGCATCACCGGGAGCAGGTTGGCGGTCCCCTGGGCCGCCTGCTCGACCCGGGCCAGGGAGAGGTCGACCGGAACCTGGTCACGCCGCTGGC
Source organism: Candidatus Dormiibacterota bacterium (assembly GCA_035534755.1). GTDB lineage: Bacteria > Chloroflexota > Dormibacteria > Aeolococcales > Bog-877 > Bog-877. Next base: position 24,444 of record DATLRH010000022.1, on the reverse strand, counting down.
GGTGGCGAGCCAAGCGCTCCCGCTGATCGCGCTCGAGGTCGGGGTCGACTTTGAGGATGGGCACCTCGACCGGCAGCTCGTCCTGAAATCGGTTGACCCCGACGATGACCCGCTCGCCGCTCTCGACCAGCTGCTGGTGGCGGTAGGCGGATTCCTGGATCTGCTCCTGGTAGAAGCCCTGCTCGATGGCGGCCACCGCTCCCCCTCTGCGGTCCACCTCCGCGATCAGCCGGGAGGCGGCCTGACCCAGCTCCAGGGTGAGCCGCTCCAGGAAGTGCGACCCGCCCAGGGGATCTGCCACCCGGGCGACGCCGGACTCGAAGGCCAGCAGCTGCTGGGTGCGCAGAGCCAGGCTGGCCGCCGCCTCGGAGGGCAGGGCCAGGGCCTCGTCGAAGGAGTTGGTGTGCAGCGATTGGGCTCCGCCGAGCACCGCCGCCAGCGCCTGGAGCGAGACCCGGACCACGTTGTTGAGGGGCTGCTGGGCGGTAAGCGTCGCCCCTCCGGTCTGCGCGTGGAAGCGGAGCTGGGTGCTGCGCTCCGCCTGGGCGTGAAAGCGGTCGCGCATGATCCCCGACCAGAGCGTCCGCGCGGCCCGGAACTTGGCCACCTCTTCGAAGAAGTCGTTGCCGACGTTGAAGAAGAAGCTGAGCTGGGGGGCGAACTGGTCCAGCTCCAGCCCGGCCCCCAGGGCCGCCTCGACGTAGGCGATCCCGTCGCTGAGGGCGAAGGCCAGCTCCTGAGGCGCGCTGGCCCCCGCCTCGCGCATGTGGTACCCGGAGATCGAGATCGGGTGCCAGCGGGGGAGCTGGTCATGGCAGTAGGTCAGGGTGTCGGTGACCAGTCGCATGCTGGGACGGGGCGGGAATATGTAGGTGCCCCGGGAGACGTACTCCTTGAGGATGTCGTTCTGGATCGTGCCCCCGAGCAGGTCGGGAGCGATCCCCTGCGCCTCGGCCGCCAGCTGGTACATGAGCAGAAGCAGGCTGGCCGGGGCGTTGATGGTCATCGAGGTGGTGACCCGGTCGAGGGGAAGTCCCTGGCAGAGGATGCGCATGTCCTCCAGGGTGTCGATCGCCACCCCGACCCGACCCACCTCGCCGGCGGCCTCGGGGGCGTCCGAGTCGTAGCCCATCTGGGTGGGGAGGTCAAAGGCCACCGAGAGACCGGTCTGGCCTCGGGCCAGAAGGTAGTGGAAGCGCTGGTTGGTCGAGGCGGCCGAGCCGAAGCCGGCGTACTGGCGCATGGTCCAGAGCCGGTTCCGATAGCCCTCGGGCCGAAGCCCCCTGGTGTAGGGAGGCTGCCCGGGTGGGGAGGGCTCGGCCGGACCCGGCCCGTACCACAGCTCCAGGGGCAGCTCGGACTCGGTCCGGTCGGACTGGGGAAGCGGGGAGTCGGGGGTCACCCGGGAGACCCCGGAAGCTGGCAAAGCTCGGTCAACACCCCGCCCGCCGACTTGGGGTGGATGAAGGCGACCAGCCGACCGCGAGCGCCCGGCCGGCCCTGCTGGTCGATGAGCTCGGCGCCCCGCTGGCGCCAGTTGCGGAGCTCCGCCTCGATGTCGGCGACCCGGTAGGCGAGGTGGTGCAGCCCCGGTCCGCGCCGCTCCAGGAATCTGGCCACCGAGGAGTCCTCCCGGGTGCTTCCCAGGAGCTCCAGGCTGGACTGACCGAGCTCGAAGAAAGCGGCCCGGACCCCATCCTGGGGCACATCCTCGCGATGGCTGGGTGGTACACCCAGGAGCTGCTCGTAGAAGGCCACCGCAGCCTCGAGGTGAGCGACGGCGAGGCCGACATGGTCGATCGCGGCCGGGCCGGATTCCGCCGCCACCCGGCGATTATGACAAGCTCGGCCGCCCGCCTCCGGCTTAGGCCCGGGTGCCTTCAGTTGGCCGCCGGCAGGTACTCCAGCCCCATCGACTCAGCTACCAGGACGGCGATGTCCCGGCTCTGGAGCGGCGAATCCTGGGAGCTGATGCCCTCTGTGAACATGGTGGCGCAGAAGGGGCAGGCTAGGGCCGCGGTCTGGGCGCCGGTCTCGACCGCCTGAGTCACCCGGACCCGGTTGATCCGGGGTCCCTGGCTCTCCTCCATGAAGAGGCGGCCGCCCCCCGCCCCGCAGCACATGGCCTGGTTCCGGCTCCGCTTCATCTCCACCAGCCTGGCCCCGGGGATGGCCTCGAGCACCCGCCGGGGAGCGTCGTACTCACCGTTCCAGCGCCCCAGGTAGCAGGGGTCGTGGTAGGTCAGCTCCCCTTGCTGGAGGGGCTCTTTGAGCTCGATCCGGCCCTCATCGAGCAGCTCGGCCAGGAGCTGGGTGTGGTGGATCACCTCGTACTTGCCGCCCAGATCGGGATACTCGCGGGCCATGGTGTTGAAGCAGTGGGGACAGCTGGCGATCACCTTCTGGACCGTTCGGGCGGTCAGCTTCTCGACCACCTGCTGGGCCTGGGTCTGGAACAGGTACTCATTGCCCAGCCGCCGGGCCGGGTCGCCGTTGCAGGTCTCCTCCAGGCCGAGCACGGCGAAGCTGACCTGGGCCGCCTTGAGGATGGCCACGGTGGCGCGGGCGATGGGCCAGTTGGACTCGTCGAAGGCGGTGGCGCAGCCCACCCAGTAGAGGTACTCGGCTTGGGGGTTGTTAGCCAGGAGGGGCACCTCGAGACCCTCCGCCCACCTCATCCGGGAATCGGCCGGCATCCCGAAGGGGTTGCCGCGCTGCTCCAGCGATTCCAGCGCGGTGCGCGCCTCCCGGGGCAGCCGGGACTCCTCCAGGACCAGGCTGCGGCGCATCTCGACGATGGCGGGGACGTGCTCGATCAGGACCGGGCACTCCTCGACGCAGGCGCCGCAGGTGGTGCAGGACCAGAGCGTCTCCTCGAGCACGCTCCAGTCCAGCAGGCGGCCGTCCTGGGGCGGGTCGGGGACCGGAGACGGGTCGTCCCCGGCCGCCCAGTAACTGGCCGGTGGGGCCTGGCCGCGGGCGTGGGCGTACCAGCCGTCGCGGAGGTCGGTGATGAAGAGCTTGGGCGACAGCGGCTTGCCGGTGTTGAAGGCGGGACAGTGGCTCTGGCAGCGACCGCACTCGGTACAGGTGGCCAGGTCCAGCTGCTGCTTCCAGGTGAGCTGCTCCACTTTGGCCAGGCCGAAGTGGTCGGCGTGCTCGATGTCCAGGGTGGGCAGGTGGCGCCCGGCCGGCTCCAGGCTGCGGAAGAAGACGTTGGGGACTGAGGTGAGGATGTGCAGGTGCTTGCTGTGAGCCAGGTAGACCAGGAAGCCGGCGATCAGAAGCAGGTGGGCCCAGAGGAAGAGCTCGTGCCAGGCGGCGATCCCTTCCCCGTGAACTCCCCGGAAGAGCTGGGAAACCGCGTCTGAGACGGGCCGCAGGTTGACCAGGTGGTCGCTGCCCGCGGCGATCTGGGTGCCGTAGAGGCCGAGCTGGGTCACGATCACCAGGGCGATCAGGGCCAGGATGATGGCGGCGTCCCGCTGATGGCTGCCCTGGAACCTGCGCGGCCGGAGCAGATAGCGGTTGAGCGCGGCCACGGCCAATCCGGTGAGCACCGCCACCGCCAGCAGCTCCTGGGCGAAGGCGACCGGGCCCCACCAGAGCTGCTGCTCCAGGTTGAGGGGTGGGACCAGTGCCTCCAGGCCGGCCTCGAGGATCTCCAGATTGAGGATGACGAATCCCCAGAAGATGAGGAAGTGAGCCACACCGCTGAGCGGCCAGCGCAGCAGCCGGCGCTGGCCCAATACGAAGACCACCACCCCCCAGACCCGCTCGCCCAGGCGGTCCAGCCGCGGCTCTGGCGCGGCCCGGCGCAGCGAGCGCCAGAGCGGCCAGAGCCGGCGCAGGAAGAGGGATCCGGACACCCCGACGAGCAGGACTAGCCCGACCGGGTTGAGCCAGATCACGGCCGGTCGAAGCCCAGCGCCACCAGGAAGAGCGATAGCCCCAAGAGGAAGGTGAGCAGGGCGAGCACCCAGAACCAGCGCGGTTCCTCGAGCCAGAAGGGCCCCCGCCGCTGCCGGGCCCCGGCGACGCTCAGGTTGGGATCGTCAGCCGGCGGCGGGGTGTCGCCAGGGAGGTACCGACTCACCAGAGCCATGGTATGGACCGGGACCGGGCGGGAGCCGTCCCCTGCTCAAGGCGGGCCTCCTCCTTCCGGCCCCCAGGTCAGTCGAGGTTGGCCCGAATCTGGTTCAGATAGCCGAGCAGGGCCGCCCGTTCCGGCTCGCCCAGAGAGGCCAGAGCCCGCTCGTTGACCTGGTCCATCTCCTCCCCGATCGCCTGTTCCAGGGCTCGCCCCCGGGCGGTCAGCACCAGCCGCACCCGGCGTCCGTCGGTGGGGTGCGGCTCGCGGTGGAGCAGACCGGCCGCCTCCATCCGGCCGGTGGCCTTGGTCACCGTGGGGGTGGACAGGGCCAGGCGCCGGGCCACCTCCCCTGGAGTCAGGCCGTCCTCGTCCCAGAGGCAGCGCAGGATGTACTGCTGACCCTCGTGAATCCCATGGCGGGCGAAGGCCGCGGCCGAGGCTGCCGCCAGCACCCGCTTGGTCCCCCAGAAGACCCGGGGGAACTCCTCGGCACCCTGTGACATGACCCGACCAGAGTAGCCGGGGGCGGAGGAGTAGCCGGCTAATGATATAGTCGTGACCCGGCTAACGACATCAAGGGGTACGCATGCAGCTCGGAGTCGCCCTGACCTGGCCGGACCAGCCGGAGGAGATCGAGGCAGCCCTCTCCCAGCTGGTGGCTATCGCTGAGGGGGCGGGGGTCGACAGCCTCTGGACCGCGGATCACTTCTTCCAGATCCCGGTCAGCGGCAAACCGGCCGAGGCCCCGATGCTGGAGGCCTATGCCACCTTGGCGTTCTTGGCCGGCCGAACGAGCCGAATCCGGCTCGGAACCCTGGTCACGTCGGTCACCTATCGCCACCCGGGGCCGCTGATCAAGCTGGTGAGTTCGCTCGACCTCCTCTCCGGCGGCCGCTTCACCTTCGGAGTGGGCGCGGGGTGGTATCAGGCGGAGGCGGACGCCCTGGGCATCCCCTTCCCGCCCCTGGGAGTGCGCTTCCAGCAGCTGGAGGAGCTGCTCCAGATCGCCCACCGGATGTGGAGCGACGACCGCTCCCCGTTCGCAGGCCGCCACTTCCAGCTCGGAGCTCCGGTCAACTCGCCCAACTCGCCCCAGCGCCCCCACCCCCCGATCCTGATCGGCGGGGGCGGGGAGCGGCGGACCCTGCGCCTGGTGGCTGAGTACGGCGATGCTTGCAACTTCTTCGACATCCCCGGCTGGCGTGATCCTGAGCTGGAGCGGAAGCTGGCCGTCCTCAGGGAGCACTGCCGGGCGGTGGGCCGCGACTGCAGGGAGATCGAGAGGACCACCACCACCTTCTTCGACCTGGGCCAGGGCGGCCCCGCCGACCAGTCCCGCCTGCTGGAGCACCTGGCGGCGCTCGGCGATCTCGGCTTCAGCCTGGCCATCCTGGGTGGCGAGTGGACCGAGGCGACCCTGGAGGCGGTGGGGTCCCTGGTCAACCGGATCCACGAGATCCCGGTCAGGGAGGAGATCGCCAGCTGAGGCGATCTGCAGGCGCCCCGCTCGGTCCTGCCCAGGTCTCGGTCGGGTTTCTCGGCTAGGCCCCTGACCACTCCGGCCGCCGTTTCTCGAGGAACGCCGAGATCCCGGCTGCCGCGTCACCCGACCTGAAGATGCGGTCGAACTCCTCCAGCTCCAGGGCCAGGCCGGCCCCCAGGGGCTGGTCGAGTCCCCCGCTCACCGCCCGCTTGATGGCGGCGACGGCCAGGGGCGCCTGCTCGGCCAGCCTTGCCGCCAGCTCCTGGGCGGCCATCCGCAGCTGGTCGGGCTCGACGACTCGATTGACCAGCCCGAGCTCGAGGGCTCGGGCGGCGTCGATCGACTCGCCGGTCAAGAGCAGCTCCAGGGCCCTTCCCCGGCCGACCAGCCGAGGCAGCCGCTGGGTCCCCCCCCAACCGGGAATGATCCCGAGCCGGATCTCCGGCTGGCCCAGCTGGGCCAGCGAGCTGGCCAGCCGGAGATCGCACGCCATGGCCAGCTCCAGCCCTCCGCCCAGAGCAAAGCCGTTGACCGCAGCCACCAGGGGGTACCGCAGCTGCTCCATCTCCAAGGTCAGCTGCTGGCCGGATTCGATGCTCGCCCGGGTCGCCTCGGCACCCCGGGTTTGGAACTCGCCGATGTCCGCCCCGGCCACGAAGAACCGCTCCCCCGCCCCGGTCAGCACGGCCGCCCCCAGCTGGCGGTCCTGGTCCACCTCGGCGAACGCCGCCCGCAGGCCGACCATCACCTCCTGGCTGAGGGCGTTGGCGGGCGGGTGGTCGATTGTGATCCAGGCCACCCGGCCATCTCGCTCCCAGCGCACCTGCTCGCTCATCGGGTCTCCTCCCCTTGCCCTAAACCTGCTCCCGCCGCCTTGTGTAGGCTAGCTCCGTGGCCGATCCCGAGGCGCCGCTGGAGGCCGCCGAGATCTCGGTGCCCCCGGCCGAGGAGCTGGTTGGGCTGGAGGAGGAGCAGCTCCAGGCGCTGGTCCAGCGGGTGGCGGCCACGGAGCGCCGGCTGCGCGACCAGATGGCGCCCTTCCAGCTCCAGCTCAATCGGCTGGCCAAGGACTCGGCCCTGGTCCAGACCGAGCTTCGCCGGCGCGAGCGCCAGCGCCACCTGGAGGCCCGCCGCGAAGTCCGGGAACAGGTCAAGGAGGGCGACGCGCCCTCGCTGGCCGAGCTGATCGAGGCGGAGTCGCCGCCCGCGTTTGGCGAGCCGTCCTTCTCGGAGCTGAGCTTCCTGCTCGGAACCGGCGGCGAGGTCGCCCTCGGCTACCCCGGCACCCGGACCCCCAGCCTGCAGATGACCGACGGCAGCGCGATCTCCACGGTGACCACCCTGGCCGAGGCCCGCACCCTCTACCGCCAGGGCTGGGAGATCGGGGTACCGGCCCGCCGTGGAGTGCGGGTGCACACCCCGGGCACCAGGCTGGAGCGGCTCCTCGACCCGGACAGCTGCTTCGTCCGCCCCGCCCCAGCCCAGGGCTCGAGTTGAGCCGGGTCATCGGCCTGACCGGGGGGATCGCCAGCGGCAAGTCCACCGTCGCCGAGAGGCTCAGTGAGAAGGGGGCCTGGATCGTCGACGCGGACCAGCTCGCCCGGGCGGTGGTGGCCGTCCAGAGCCCCGCCCTGGCCGAGATCGTCGAGAGCTTCGGAGCCGAGGTCATCGCCGGCGACGGCTCGCTCGACCGGCCCCAGCTGGGACGGCTGGTCTTCCAGGACGAGGCGGCGCGAGAGCGGCTCAACGCGATCGTCCACCCCCGGGTACTGGAGCTGAGCCGGGAGGAGATCCGCCGGGCCGAGGCCGCGGGTGCCGAGCTGGTCGTCTACGACGTCCCCCTCCTCTTTGAGACCTCGCGCGAGCAGGAGTTCGAGGGCACCCTGGTGGTCTGGGTCGACCCACTCACCCAGCTGCTTCGCCTCCGCCACCGTTCCGGGCTGGACGAGGACGAGGCAAAGGCCCGGATCGAAGCCCAGCTGCCGCTGTCCCGGAAGCGGGAGCTGGCCACCTGGACGATCGACAACAGCGGCAGTCTGGAGGCGACCCGGGCCGCCGTCGACTCCCTCTGGGAGGCCGAGCTTCAGCCCCGCCGGTGACCGCCCCGCTCGGGCTGCGCTATGCTCGTCGAACAAGCGTGCCCAGTACCACTGATTTCTGGATCAAGGTGCCGAATCCATTCTGGGGCGTGGAGACGGTGGGGTTCAGCGTGCGCTGCCCGACCCGGCCGGAGGCGGCCACGCTGGCCGACATCCCCTTCTTCGTGGAGGGCGACGCCCAGTCAATGGCCTCCCTGGACGAGCCGCTCCGGCTCTTCGCCCAGCGCGAGCGCTATGTCGACTGTGCCAGCCTGGGCGAGGCCTACAGCTGGACCGATCCCATCAAGCTCACCGACGAGGTGATCGTGATGGCGTTCCGAGATCGCAGCCTCGCCTCCGGGGAGCCCGACCCCCAGCGAGCCCTGCTCAACCGGCTCTCCAACCAGCTCGTGCTCCTGGCCTTCCCCTTCCTGCGCGACTGCGTCCGGGTCGCCGGGCTGCGGCTCAGCTCCTTGATCTCGGTCAAGCTCGGGTCCGAGTCCTTTCCGGAGATCGATCTCTCCGTCCCCCTCGCCGACATCGTCGAGGGCAACGGCCGGCGGGCACTCCTGGCGCCCTGAGCGCCCGGGTCCTACCCCCTACGCCTCGCGGCTCTGGAAGCTGAGCAGCGCCGCCCCCAGCACCACCAGACTCCAGAGCGCGACCCAGGCCAGGTATCCCACCGTAGGCCCGGACGCCGCCGCGAACGAGCTGCCCAGGCCGCGCACCGCCTCAGTGGCGAAGGCGGGCGGCTCCATGGCGTAGACCGCGGCGTGCCAGAGGCCGTCGGTGGGCAGCAGGAAGTGGGTGATCACCCCGAGATTGCTGATCGCGGCGTTGTGGAAGACCTGGCCGAAGGCACCCGCCACCCCGCCCAGCCACATGGTCCCGAAGGCGATCACCGCGATCACCCCGGCGGTGATCGCCGAGATGCGGGTGCTCAGGGCCAGGGTGAAAGTGAGCAGGACCAGTCCCTCCACCAGCAGCGCGGCCTCGGCCGCCACCGGCTGGCGCGGCCAGAAGCCAGTGGTCCACCCCACCAGCCCGAACTCCAGGGTCACCGAGACCACCGTGTAGACGGAGATCGGCAGGGAGAGCCCCAGCCAGCGACCGAGCACCAGCTCCCGGCGCCGGAGGGGCCGGGCTAGAAGGCCCTGGGCCACCCCCGACTCCAGCTCCCCGGCCACCGCCGGTGCGGCCAGGAAGGCGCAGGTCAAGGCGAGCACGAAGCTGAACATGAACATGACCAGCAGCAGCAGCTGGGCGGCCGCGATGTGGACCTCGCCCGGGGTCAGCAGCTGGCCGCCGAGGTGCAGCCCCCGCACCCGGGAGAACCCCCAGCCGGTGACTCCGATCACGATCGCGGTCAAGGCCAGCAGGGCCAGCACCAGCTTGCGCCGGACCAGCTCCCGCCAGGTCAGGCTGGCGATCACCCAGGTCGCCATCAGGCGGCCTCGATCAGCTGCAGGAAGCGCTCTTCCAGGGTCTCCTGGCCGGGGTCGACCGCGTACACCCGGCCCCCGGCGGCCACGATGGCGGCGACCAGGTCGGGAACCCGGCCCACCTCGATACCGGTCACCCGGAGCCAACCCTCGTCCTCGAGGACCTCACCGAAGGAGCTGAGCGTGGCCCGAGCCGGCGCCGTCAGCCCGGTACAGCGGACCCGGACCTGGGGCCGGGAGAGGAGCTCGTCGAGCCGCCCCGCGGCTACCACCCGGCCCTGGTCCACCACGGCCACCCGGTCACAGACCAGTTCCACCTCGGAGAGCAGGTGAGAGTTAAGAAAAACCGCAACTCCCTGTTCCCGCAGGCCGCGGACGATCTCGCGGACGTCGTGTCTTCCCACCGGGTCCAGCGCCGAGGTGGGCTCGTCCAGCAGGACCAGCTGGGGCGACCCGAGCAGGGCCACCCCCAGCCCCAGCCGCTGCTGCATCCCCTTGGAGAAGCCGGCGACCCGGTCGTCGGCGCGGCCGGCCAGCCCCACCGTCGCCAGCGCTCCCGAGATCGCCTCCGCCCAGGTGGAGCGCTCCATCTGGGCGAGGCGGCAGTGGAGGGCGAGCACCTCGCGGGCGGTCAGCCAGCCCTGATACCGGAAGAGCTCAGGCAGATACCCCACCTGGCGGCGGGCGTCGAGGCTTCCCAGGGGCGCCCCCAACACCATCCCCTCTCCCGAGGTGGGTTGGGCGAGTCCCAGGAGCAGCTTCACCAAGGTGGTCTTGCCGGCCCCGTTGGGACCCAGGAACCCGAACACCTCTCCCCGAGGGACGGTCATGCTGAGCCCCGCGAGGGCCAGGGTTTGCTGGTACCGCTTGGTCAGCTGGCTGACGTAGATGGCGGGGCTGGGGGCGAGCCCGCCGGGTGGCGAACCTAGCGGCCCCTGGGCAGCGACCTCGGGCGCGGTGACGCTCTCATCCACGGGCCAGGCTCAGCACGGTGCCGGAGTCGAGCAGCCCGCCGACGGCTCGGACCATTCCCTGATCTTCCCAGACCACAGCCGAGAGGAGGGGACTGGCGGCGCCGAAGAGCACCGCCTTCTGACCGTTCACCAGGGCGGGCTGGGACTGGCCCAGGTCGGACAGGATCGGAATCGGCAGAGTATCGATCGGATTGCCCAGCTGGTGGATCGCCGACGCCAGCGAGGCGGGAAGGAAGGGCAGGCTGAGCAGGTAGTTCTCCAGCTGGGAGACGCTGACTCCGGTCGAGTCCAAGACTGGAGAACGCATCGCCATGAGGACCAGGGAGGGCGGATCGGAACTGCTGCTCGATGTCGGCAGCGACTTCGGGCAGGTGCTCCCCGCCGCGCAGACCGCCCGCCGTTGGCTGTGGCCGATCGCGAAGAGGTCGGAGATGGACGTCGGGAGCGCGCCACTGCCGACGCCGTAGACCACGATCACCCCCGGTCCGACCGACTCGCGCAGCTGGGCTCCGTCGAATCCCGCCGGGAGCGCGGGCAGGGCTACCCCCGCGGATAGAGCGGCGGCCTGCGTACGGGCGGCGCTGAAGGTGAAGGTAGAGCTCCAGCGGGGTACCAGCAGGTATTCCGGGGTTCCGGTCACGCCCGCCGGCAGTTTGCTGGGCAGTGACAGCGTCACTCCGGCGGCCGCGTCGGCGGCGGCGAGGCTGAACTCGGGAGTCAGCTTGAGCACGCCAGCACCGCTCAGGTGGCCAAAGTCCGAGAGGTGGGGCAGGGCCAGCAGCTCCGACCGGGTGACCGGCAGGGCCGCCACCTTGCTGGGCGCGAAGATCTGGGTCCACTGGACCCCGGCCACCGCCGTGACCGCCCCGGTGGCGATGGCCAGGGCCGCGATGGCCGCGACCACCCCGCCGGGACGACCCGGGTGGATGAGCCGGTGAGGAATCCGATCACTCAGGCGTCGGCGCGGGGCCGGCCGACCGCTGCGCAGCCGGCGCTGCACGGCCGCCAGCGCTGTCTGGGCATCCAACCCGTGGAGCGCCGGCTCATCGGGAAGCAGGCGACCGGCAGCTGCGGCTTCGTCTGAGAAGCGCAGGAGTCGAGCCGAGCAACGAGCGCAGGAGCTGACGTGAGCCTTGTCCCGGTCCGGGACCAGGAGCGGCTCGTCGACAATCCGCCGCAGCTGCCCGTCAGCCGGATGGAGAAATTTGATCACGTTCAACCTCCTTGCGCAGAGCCGCCTCGGCGCGCCTAAGGCGCACCCCCACCTGGCTCACCGGGATCGAGAGCGCGGCCGCCACCTCGGCGTAGGAGAGGCCGCTGTACCGCAAGACCAATAGCGCTGCCTGGGGACGCTTGAGGCGGCCCAGGGCCCCCCGCACCTCCTGCCGGGTTTCCCGGGCTAGGGCCGCCATCTCCGGGGATTCATCGCCTGAGTGCTCCTCGCCGACCCCAAGTTCGCGATTAGAGCGCCGGCGCTCACCGCGGATCCGGTTGAGAGCGAGGTGGGCCGCCGCCAGCCGGAGCCACCCGGGCGCCATCTGGTGGCCGTGGGGATACCGGAGGTGAAAGTCGAGGAACACCTCCTGGGCGACATCCTCGGCGGCGGAGCGGTCCAGGAGCACTCGGGCGGCCACCCGCGCCACGGCGGGGTACTCGGTCATGAAGAGCGCCTCGAACTCCCGTTCCGAGGCAGCCTCCGAGCCAGTGCCGACCGGTCCCCTTCCCACTCTCAGGGGCTGGCTCGGGGTGATGCTTCGGGCGGGGCTGTCCACATCAGGGTCAGCACCGGGCGGGCTCAGAATGTGACACCCGGGGTGGAAACACTCTTCAGGTGCGCGACCCGACCGGTCGCCCGAGTCGGTACGCGGCCTACTTCGAGGGGCTGGCCGATGGGGTCTGCACCACGACCTGAGGCGTGGGGCATCCGAAGGGAACCGGTTTGATCGAGATGGTCGGGGTCGCCGAGCTCGCCGGAGAGGCCTGGGCGTGGATCACCACGGGCGTCGTCCGGGGGCAGGGGGGAGCGACCGGGATCGGGGTCGGGGAGATGGCACGGACCACCAGGGTGACCAGCACCGCGAGCCCGCCCAGGAGCACAGTGGCGAGGAAGGTGACCGCCCCCCATTCCTTCCTCATGAATTCCCGATTCAAGTCAGCTCAGGCTCCCTCACGGCCGATTTTGCCCCGCCACCGTTGCCAGGATAGCCAGCCCATGCTGCGCGCCTGCTGCTGAAGCCGTAGCCCGAGGGACGGGCCTTGGGGGTGGCGATAACGCTCCAGGGGTTGGGTGGTGGAGCTCTCGATGGCGCGCCTGAGGTCGGCGGCGGTGTGCCCGGGGAACACGGTCACGGTGCGGGCTAGGTCGTGGCCGCCGAAGTGACTGTCGCTGGAGCCGAGGGCCGCCCCCAACCGATCCCGGTGCAGCTCGTAGAACTGATCCAGGCCCCGGATCCGGCTCCGCGTGGTCGGACAGGTGTGGCGGAGCTCGATGCCGTCCAGCGGGAGGTCGGCGATCAGCCGGCGCAGGCTGCCCGGGGTGATCGAGGCGAAGTAGGTGGGCATCCAGGGATGGGCGATGATCGCCAATCCCCCCTGGTGGTGAATGGCCGCGATGGTGTCGGCCACTGGCATCCCCATCCGCACCGGGCCTTCCAGGAAGAGGCCCAGCACATGCACGTTGGCCGGCGACGAGGTGGTCACCTCCTCACCCGCCACCACCTCGATCCCGAACTCGGCACCCGCCTCGACCGCCTCGGGGCAGCCGGAGAAGGTGTCGTGGTCGGTGATCGCAACCACGCTCAGCCCGGCGGCGGCGGCGGCGGCCACCAGCGCCCGCGGGCTGACCATGCCGTCACTGGCGGTGGTGTGGGCGTGAGGGTCGGCGACCGCATGGCCGGCGGCGATGGGAACGCTGGCGCCGGGGCGCCCCGAGAGGGAGGTCAGCGACCCAGACCCGGCCCGACCGCCGAGGTGGGGGCCGGCCGCTCGCCGTCGTCCGGGTGGTCGTTCTCATCCTCGCTGCCGGGCCGGTTGCGCATGTTGAGGATGCGCAGGAAATCCTGGGCCCGGGCCATCGCCTTCCAGCGCTCGGGGTAGAAGTCCTGGGCCACGATGCTGGAATCCGCCAGCCGCAACACCGACACACACCACTTGTTGAGGGTGTGCGAGACCTCTACCTCGAAGTCCCCCTCCTGGCTGCGGTAGCGCAGAAGGTCATCACCGCGCCGCGGGCGTTGCATTGCCATTGCACTACCTGAAGTCGAATAGGATTGAGGACGGTTTGCTCCGCACCGGTTGCCATCTGGCAGGGCAGTATAACGCGGTCCGGCGGAGAGTTTTGGTGAGCCCGGCGACGGCTCGGGACTGACCCCAGAGGGCCGCGCCGGAGCCCCGCGCGAGCTCTGACTATCAGCCTTCCCCGATCTCGAGCTCCTCAATCCGCCGGCGCAGCAGTGGGCCTAGATCGGGGTCCCGCCAGACGATCTCGGCGTTGGTGGCGAGCCAGCTCTCCAGGGTGCCCACATCGAGCAACCGGCCGGTGAACTCGAGCCCGACCACCGCTCCCTGAGGCGCGAGCTGACGGATGGCATCGGTGAGCTGGATCTCGCCTCCCGCGCCGGGTCCGGTCGTCTCCAGAGCGGCGATAACCTCAGGGGTGAGGACATATCGACCCATCAGAGCGAGTTCACTGGGGGCGTCCTCGGGGGCTGGCTTCTCGACCACGTCGAGCACTCGGTAGACGGGCCCCTCGCCCTCCACCGCGGCGACCCCGTAGCGGGAGATCTGCTCTTTGGGGCAGCGCCGAAGGGCCAGCACCGTGCAGCGCTCGCGTTGGAACACCTCGATCAGCTGGCCCAGCAGGGGCGGCGTTCCGGCGAAGAGGTCGTCGGGCAGCAGCACCCCGACCGCCGCCTCCCCCCGAACCAGGGGCGCGGCGCACCCGACCGCGTGGCCAAGCCCGAGCGGCTCGGGCTGCTCGACGAAGTCCAGCTCACAGAGCCGGGCGATCTCGCCCACCCGCCGGGCCAGCTCAGCTGAGCCGCGAGCGACCAGGGTCGCCTCCAGCTCCGGGTCGGGGCTGAAGTGGGCTCGGATCAACTCCTTCCCGGGGGCGGTCACGATCACCGCCCGGCTCACCCCGGAGGCGGCCGCCTCCTCGATCCCCCACTGGATCGAGGGCCGGTCGCCGACCGGGACCATCTCCTTGGGCAAAGCCTTGGTGGCGGGGAGAAAGCGAGTGCCCAGTCCTCCCGCCGGCACGACCACGGTTCGGAGTTCGCCCACGAACAGCGATTCTAGGTGCGGGGCGGCCTCGTCACGGCGCCCGCCCCTGGGCGCGCGCCGGCGCCGAGGGGCGGGTCCAGGCGCTTCGGCTAAGCGCGAGTCGCGTTGCCGGCCGGGGCCGGAGTCGGGGCGCTCGCCTCCGGGATTGGTTCTAATCCGGTGGCCCGGGCCACCTTGGCACCCAGGCCGGGATCCACCTTGGTCCAGTAATCGATCACCCGGGCGAGCATCTCCGGTTCCAACCCCTGCGACGCGTGTCCGGCGATGTTGCCGGCCAGCCGCTCCCGGGCGGCCTGGTCGAGCACCTGGCGGTAGAGCGCGCCCGGCTGGCCGAAGTCGTCGTCGTCCCGGTGCTTGGTGTAGGCCGCCCGGACGATCTCGCCACCCTCGGTGGACCAGCTGGTCTCCGCCGCCGCCGGGTCGGCTCTAGGGCCGCCATAGGAGTTGGGAGCGTAGACCGGGTCCGGCGGATTGGCGTAGCGCATCGCCCCGTCGCGGTTGTAGGAGTTGACCTCCGACTGGGGCCGGTTCACCGGCAGCTGCAGGTAGTTAGGCCCGATCCGGTGGCGGTGGGTGTCAGGGTAGGAGAAGAGCCGGCCCAGCAGCATCTTGTCCGGACTGGGCCCGATCCCCGGCACCAGGTTGGCCGGCTCGAAGGCGGCCTGCTCGATCTCGGCGAAGTAGTTCTCAGGATTGCGGTCGAGCACCATCCGGCCGACCCTCTGCAGGGGGTAGTCACGGTGCGGCCAGACCTTGGTCAGATCGAAGGGGTTGAAGCGGTAGTCGGCCGCCTCCGCCAGTGGCATCAGCTGCACGGAGAGGGTCCAGGCTGGGTGGTCGCCGCCGCGGATCGCCTGGTAGAGGTCGCGGAGGTGGCAGTCCGGATCCTCGGCAGCCATCGCCTGGCCCTCCTGGGCGGTGTAGAACTCGATCCCCTGGTCGGTGTGGAAGTGGTACTTGACCCAGTGCTTCTGACCCGCCTGGTTCTCCCACAAGAAGGTGTGGCTGGAGTAGCCGTTCATGTGCCGCCAGGTCTTGGGGATGCCCCGGTCGGACATCAGGATGGTCACCTGGTGGGCCGACTCCGGGGAGAGGGTCCAGAAGTCCCACTGCATGTTGTTGTCGCGGGTGTGGCTGTCCGCGCGGCGCTTCTGGGAGTGAATGAAGTCCTGGAATTTTTGGGGATCTCGGATGAAGAAGACGGGCGTGTTGTTGCCCACCAGGTCGTAGTTGCCCTGCTCGGTGTAGAACTTCAGAGCGAAGCCCCGCGGGTCCCGGTTGGTGTCCGCGCTGCCCAGCTCCCCGGCCACGGTGGAGAAGCGGGCCAGCACCGGAGTGCGCTTGCCGGGACGCAGGAAGTCGGCCTTGCAGTAGCCGGTCAGGTCGTCGGTGACCTCGAAGAAGCCGTGCGCGCCGCCACCTTTGGCGTGGACCACGCGCTCGGGCACTCGCTCCCGATTGAATTGGGCCATCTTCTGGATCAGGTAGTGGTCCTGGAGCAGAATCGGGCCGTCCGGACCTACGGTCAGGGAGTGCTCATCGCTGGCGGCGGGGATGCCGGCGTCGGTCGTGGTCACCTTGGGATCGTCGCTCATCACTGACCTCCTACTTCTCGTCCTGTCCGGGCCACCGTGATCGCCTCGGTCGGCTCCGCCCGGCAGCTCGGACAGACGCCCCAATAGGTCACCTCGGCCTCGTCGACGAGATAACCAGAATCGCTGATCGGCACCAGGCAGGGAGCGTGCCCCACCGAGCAGTCCACGTCGGCCACCCTGCCGCAGCGCCGGCAGACTAGGTGATGGTGGTTGTCGGCCACCCGGAGCTCGAACAGCGCCG
Source organism: Candidatus Dormiibacterota bacterium (assembly GCA_035534755.1). Taxonomy (GTDB): domain Bacteria; phylum Chloroflexota; class Dormibacteria; order Aeolococcales; family Bog-877; genus Bog-877. The sequence continues at coordinate 8,254 of DATLRH010000022.1, read as the reverse complement.
GGCTGCCGGCAGGCTCGATGCGGCGGATGAGTCCGGCCTGGCCTAGGACCCCGAGGGAGTCGTAGACCGCCTGCAGTGAGATCGATCCGAGCCGCCTCCGGGCGCCGTGGACGAGCTGGTCGGCACTGCCGTGACCGATCTCCTGGAGGAGCTCCAAGAGAGCAACCCGAAGGCCGGTTACCCGCTGCCCGGAATCGCGGATTCGGGCCTGGGGACCCAGTTCAAGCTCGATCGTCACCGACCGATTCTAGCAGCAAGACTGGAGCGACTCAGTTCTTTGGCAGATGCCACTGTGACCCCGATCGACGCTCAGCCGAGCTCCTCGGGAAGGCGCTCCCGGAGCGCCAGCGCCGCCAGCACAACGGCCCCAGCCAAAACCGCGCCCAGACCCACCCAGACCGGAGCCGGGACCATCCGCGCGGCCCGCCAGACCTCTCCCCAGGGGTCGTCCATCGCGTCCCCGAAGCTGACGCTGGCGGCCCCCGGTCGCGCCTCAGCCAGGGCTCGCTCGTAGAGCCGGGAGCGGGTCACCGGGTGGAGCGGGGTGGGGGCCAGGGCGTCAACCAACAGGACCGCGGTGCGCGCGATCGCCCGGGCGGTGGGATCGCCGGTTGGGGCTGGCCCGTTCCCCTCCAGCCAGCCGGCGATCTCGCCGGCAAGCCGTTTGTCCTCTCTGCTGGTCACTGGCTCACTCCTCTCCTTCAGTCGGTTCGCCGCCGCCCATGGCGAGATAGGGGGGCGCTTGAAATTCGGGGCCGAGCCGGCGCTCCAAAGAGCGCAGGCCGCGGAAGACGAGCAGCTTGACGGCGCCCTCACTCTTGCGCATCACCCGGCCCACCTCCGCGTTGCGCAGGCCGGTCCCGAAGCGCAGGGTGATCGCCTGGCGCTGGTCGGGCGAGAGCTGGCGGACGGCGGCCTGGATCCGCTGCACCTGCTCAGAGCGAATCGCCGCGTCCTCCGGGCCCTCGCCGGGGTCGACCATGTTGTCAGGCAAGGTGATCCAGCCCGGGCGGCGGTGCTCGCGCATGACCAAGTTGGCGGCGACCCGGTAGAGCCAGGCCGAGTAGGGCACCCCGCGCCATTCGAAGCGCCCGATCTCGGCGTAGGCGCGCATGAAGGTGGTCGCGGTGACGTCCTGGGCTCGCTCCCAGCTGCCGGTCTGGTGGTAGGCGAAGGCGTGGATCTGATCGACGTAGCGGTCGTAAAGCTTGGCGAAATCGGCGGGATTGAGCTTGGCCGCCTCGACCAGTCGACGCTCCTCCTCGAGCTGCTCGCTGGGCCGGGAGCTGGGCCGGCGCAGACGGGCGAAGCGACGCGCCCTGACCTCCTCGGGCCGGGCAGGCGACTCGTCATCCGCCGGCGACAGCTTGGGCGCCCGGGCCACCCCTACCCCGTCCCCAAAGTTGAGGGCGCCGGCTGGGGCTCGATGCCCAGCTCCTGGCCGGCCTCGGCGAAGGCGAGCAGGGCGCGGTCGAGCTGGTCTTTGCTGTGGGCGGCGGTGACGATGGTGCGGACCCGGCCCCGGTCCTCGGCGACGGTTGGAAACCCGATCGCGGTGACGAAGATCCCCCGCCGCCGAAGCTCCCCGGCGAGGCGGACGGCGCGCTCCGCCGAGCCCACGATCACCGGGGTGATCGGGGTCTCGCTGGCGCCGCAGTCGAAGCCCAGGCTGACCAGCCCCGCCTTGAAGTGGCGGGCGTTGTCCCAGAGCCGGACCTGGAGCTCGGGCTCCTCTTGCATCACCTCCAGGGCGGCCAGGCAGGCCGCCACCACCCCGGGCGGGTGAGAGGTCGAAAAGAGGAACGGGCGCCCCTTGTGGATCAGGATGTCGCGCAGCTCCTGGGAGCCGGCCACATAGCCGCCCAGGACTCCGACCGCCTTGCTCAGCGTGCCCACCTGGACCTGGACCCTGCCCTCGAGCTGGAAGTGGTCGACCGAGCCCCGGCCGTGCCGTCCCAGCACGCCCGAGCCGTGGGCGTCGTCGACCATCACCGCCGCCCCGCCAGCCTCCGCCAGGGCCACGATCTCAGGCAGGGGGGCGATGTCGCCGTCCATGCTGAAGACCCCGTCGCTGACCACCAGGATCCGGCGGGCCCCGTTCTGGCGGGCCTCGGCGAGCCGCGCCTCCAGCCCCTCCATGTCGCGGTGGGGGAAGAGGTAGCGCCGGGCCTTGGTGAGCCGGATCCCGTCGATGATGCTGGCGTGGTTGAGCTCGTCGCTGACCACGGCGTCGGCATCGTCCAGCACCGCTCCCAGAACCGCCTGGTTGGCCGCGAACCCGCTCGGCAGAGTGAGCGCCGCCGGCGTCCCCTTGAACTCGGCCAGCTTGCGCTCCAACTCCTCGTGCAGCTGCTGGGTCCCGGCGATGGTGCGCACCGCCCCGGATCCGGCGCCCCACTTTTTGGTGGCGGAGACCGCCGCCTCGATCAGCCGGGGGTGGGTGTTCAGGCCCAGGTAGTTGTTGGAGCAGAGGTTGATGTAGCGCTTGCCGTCGATCTCGACCTCGGAATCCTGGGGACTCTGGAGGACGGTGAGCGGCTGCCAGCGACCCTGGCGGCGCAGCTCGGCCAGTTCGACGCCCAGCCCGGTCTCGAACTCACTCATCGCCAATCACCCTCCGGAGGATAGAGCACCACCTTGCCCACCTCTCCCGAACCCGCCAGGTCGGCGGCGTGCTCGAAATCGGAGAGGGCAACTCGGTGGGTGAGGATGGGGCCGACGTCGACCCGGCCTGAGCTGAGCAGCCTGCTGGTCTGGTCCCAGGTCTCGAACTGGCGGCGGCCGGTGACCCCGAAGAGGGTGATCCCCCGCATCACCACCTGGCTGGAGAGGTCGAGCGACAGCTCCCCGTCGCCCAGCCCGAGCAGGCTGACCCACCCCCCGGGCCGGACCGTGGCCAGGGCACCTCGGATCAACATGGGGTGGCCGGACATCTCCAGGACCACGTCGGCCTCGCCCTGGCAGGCTCTCCGCAGGCTGGCCTCGAGGTCGGGTGCGGTTGCGGTGTCGACCAGGGCGTCGGCCCCCATCCGCTCGGCGATCCGAAGCCGGGCCGGGACCCGGTCGACCGCGACCACCAGCCGGGCGCCCTCAGCTCGGGCGATCCCCACCGCGGCACATCCGATCGGGCCGCAGCCGGTCACCAGCACCACCTGGTCCTTGAGCTCACCCTGGGCGCAGGCGTGGACAGCATTGCCCATCGGTTCCTGGAACGCGACCACAGCCGGGTCCAGGCCAGAGGGCGCCACCCGGCAGTTGCGGGCGGGCACGATCACCCGCTCGGCGAACACCCCGTCGACATCCACCCCCAGGATCCGGGTCCGCTCGCAGACGTGGTAGTCGCCGCGGCGGCACTGGGGGCAGTCGAGGTCGACCAGGTGGCTCTCCACCCCGACCAGGTCGCCGAGCCGAGGGCTCTCCACACCCTCCCCCAAGGCGACCACCCGTCCGGCCATCTCGTGGCCCAGGATCCGGGGCGGGTGGACCCGACCGGCCGCCCAGGAGTTCCACTTCAGGATGTGGAGATCGGTGCCGCAGATGCTGGCCACCACCAGCTGCAGCTGGGCCTCGCCCGGCCCGGGCGGGCGCTCGGGGACCGTGGCCCAGCCGGCTCCGGGACCGGGACGGCTCTTCACTACCGCCTGCAAGGGATGCTCTCCTCCGTGCGCCTGCTCGGGGCCTCGGCCCCGCGGCTAATCATGCGTTGGTGGCGGGTCCCGAAGCCGGTCGGGATCGGATATGGTGGGGCAAGGGGCGGAGACGCTTCCACCCAGGGCAGATGCGGGAATGAGGGAGGGCCCCAGATGGTCAGGGCCTACATATTGATGACGCTCGAGCCCGGCAAGGCGATCGACGTCGTCAAAAGGCTTCGCGAGGAGACGGGGGTGAGCCGGGTCGACGCCATCACCGGGGAGTACGACGCGATCGCCCAGGTCGAGGCCGCCGATGTCAAGGGGATTGGGACCTTGATCGTGGACCAGCTCCAGGGGGTGAGCGGCGTGGTCCGCACCATCACCTGTCTGGCAGTGGAGTAGCCGCAGGCCCAAGGGCGAGCGCGGGGCCGACTCGGGTGGATCAGGGAGGCGGCTCCGCACCGACGTGCCGGTGACCGTAGCGGCCTGATCGGGGCTCGGGGTCGGCTCGCCAGCGCTAGTGAGATCGGCCCGACTTATACTGGCCCCCGCGAGAGCGCAGCGACGGGGCTGCGAGAGCTGCGAACTGGGAGTGGCGCGTGGAGCTAAACGCGACCCAGGCGATGCGACGGCTGGTCGATGCCGTCGGGACGGTGGTGGTGGGCCACCGTCGTCAGGTCGAACTCTGCGTCATGGCCTGGCTGGTCGGCGGGCACGTCCTGATCGAGGACGTGCCGGGGGTCGGCAAGACGCTCCTGGCCAAGGCGCTGGCCAGGGCCAGCGGTTGCCAGTTCGACCGGATCCAGTTCACTCCCGACCTGCTGCCTGGGGACATCACCGGCGCCAACGTCTACCAGCCTCAGAGGGGGGCCTTTGAGTTCCGCCCGGGACCCGTTTTTACCCAGATCCTGCTCGCGGACGAGATCAACCGCGCCACTCCCAAGACCCAGTCCGCTCTGCTGGAGGCGATGGAAGAGCGCCAGGTCACCGTCGACGGGACGACCCGGGCCCTGCCCGATCCTTTCGTGGTGCTGGCCACCCAGAACCCGGTCGACTACCAGGGGACCTTTGCCCTGCCTGAGGCCCAGCTGGACCGCTTCCTGATGCGGGTCGCCCTTGGCTATGCCGACCTCAACGGGGAATTGGAGATCCTGGCCCGATTCGGGTCGGGCTCGCCGCTGCTGGACCTCGAGCCGGTGATCGGAGCCGGGGACTTTGCGATGGTCCGGCAGGCGGCCGCCGAGGTGCACGTCGCCGACCAGCTCAAGGAGTACATGGTGCGCATCGTCCAGCGCACCCGAGACCATCCCGACCTGGCCTTGGGTGCCAGCGCCCGGGCCAGCCTCGGTCTGCTGCGCACCTCCCAGGCCCGGGCCCTCCTCGAGGGCCGCGACTACGTCCAGCCGGACGACGTCAAGGACCTCGCCGAACCGGTGCTGCTGCACCGGCTGGTGCTGCGGGCCAGCGCTGAGCTGCAGGGCTCGAGCGGACAGCTCCTACTGACCGAGCTGCTCGAAAGTGAGTCGGTGCCCCTGGGAGGCCGCCAGGCGGCGGGCTGACCCCCGCTTCGGGCCAGGGAAGTACGGCATGGCACGGGCTTCGATGCTGGCAGTGCTGGTGGTGGCGGGCTTCTTCGCTTTCATCGACGGGAGTTGGCTGGGCTTCGTGCTCGTCTACACCGGCGTTCTGCTCGGTCTGGTCGCCCTGCTCTGGAGCTGGTGGTCGGCCCGGGCAATCAGCCTGACGAGGCGCTCCCCGGCGGGGGGCCAAACCGCGGGAGAGCTCTTCCATGAACGCTTCACGGTCAGCAACCGGAGCGCGTTGCCGATCTCCCCGGTGGCGGTCCGCGACCGCTCCCGGATCGCCGGCTACGATTCCTCTCGGACCTTGGCCGTCGGCCCCGGCCAGGAGCTGAGCTGGGAGACCGCCGGCCGGCTCCGCCGGGGCCGCCATCAGCTCGGCCCCACCGAGGTCAGGCTGGCCGATCCGTTCGGCATCTTTCCCAGGCGGCTCACCTTCCCCGCGCTCGCGACGGTTCTGGTCTATCCCGCCCTGCACCCAGTCCCGGACCTCGGCACCAGCTGGTCCGCGACGGGGATCGAGGCCGGGCGTGGCCGGGGCCCCAGGGATCTCCCGCCCAGCGCCTCCGGGATCCGGGAGCACGATCCGGCCGATGGGATGAGCCGGATCCACTGGGTCTCCACGGCTCGGAAGGGACGGCTGATGAGCCGAACCTTCGAGACCGAGGAGGCAGCCGATCTGCTGGTTGTGCTCGATCTGCGCCACCGGAGCTCGGTCGGCGAGGGTCCCGAGAGCTCCTTGGAGAGCGCGGTCAGCGCCGCCGCTTCGATTGTCCACGCCGCCCTCCGGCACGGCCAGGCGGTATCCCTGCTGGCCACAGACCGACGTCTCAGCCGTGTTCCCGCCGGCCGCGGCCAGGCTCACGAGAGACGGCTGATGGAGTGCCTGGCGCTGGCCGTTGCCGACGGCCAGATCCCGCTCGGGGAGGTGCTCCAGGCCCAGCTGCCCAGCTGGCGGAGCCCGGGTCAGCTTGTGGTTGTCACCTCCGATCATCGCGGCAGCTGGGTGGACGCGGTGGCCAACTGCACCGCGCCCGGCAATCGGGCGGTCGGCGTCTTCGTTGATGCCGGCAGCTATCAGGCCCAGGCGGCGCCGACCCCGGTTCCGGCCCAGTGGCGGCTGGTGCTTGACCTCTGGGTGATCCGCCGGGGTGAAGTTCAGTCCCAGCCGGCAGCAGAGGGGGAAGCCGTTGTCTGAGCTGGCACTTCCCCTGCTACTACTGATCATCCTGGGGAGTCTGGTGGCGGCCGCGCCCCCGCTCACCGGGCTCTCCTCCGGGCAGAGCTCGGCGGGTGGCCGGGGAGTTCATCCCGGTGCCGCCGCCGCCTGGGCCAGCCTGCTCTTCGCCCTCGCCCTCTCCGGGGCCAGCGCCGCCGTCTTCGCGGTCACCGTCCTGCACCAGCAGGGCGACTTCGGGATCCTGGCCGCCCTGGCCGGAACCCTCGCCGCGGCCGCGGCCAGCCGCCGGCTCCGACGGCGCCGCCTGGCGGTGCCTGCACTGCTGGCAGTCGGACTCCTGGTGCTGCTGCTGGTCCTCTACCGGCTGGCGATCCCGGGGGAAGGCGTCGCCCCGCTGCAGCTGCTGGGAAGGGAGCTGCAGGGCTCGGATCCGGCCCAGCTCCAGGCCCTGCTGTTGATTGGGCTCTGCTGGGTGGTCGGAGCCTGGGTCGGCTGGTTCGCGATTGCCGAGGGCTCCGGACTGGTGGCGTCCGGGCTGCCCCTGGTGGCCATGCTCTCTGACCTGATCAACGCCCCCGTCGGGGTGGAGGCCAAGCCGGTGATCCCGGTCCTGCTCGCCTCGATGGCCGCGGTCGCCCTGATCGGGTCGACCCACCACCTGCGCCAACTGCCCCTCTGGCGCTCGATGAGCGACCTCGAGAAGACTCCGACCGTTGGGCGCCAGCTTCGGGTGGTGGTCGCGCTGGCCGTGGGCGTGGCGGTGCTCGCTCTGGCGCTGCCCCCGCTGAGTCGGACCAACATCAGCTGGCGCTTCTTCGGTGGCTCCCAGGTGAACGGTCCGCCGCTCGCCTACGCCGAGTCCCCGAGCGGCTACGCCATCGACGTGATCCCGGGCGGACCCATCCGGAACGTGTCCACCCAGGTGCTCACCTACGGCACCAATGCCCCCTTCGGGAGCACCTACCTTCAGGGCGAGGTGTTCACCGACTTCAGTGCCGGGAATTGGTTTCCCCGCTACGACACCTCGGTGCTGCTCGGATCCGGGTCCGGCCTGCCCTACGTCGGCCAGGCGAGCCGGCTGCGCGATCGGCGCACGATCCGGCTCACCGTCCACTATCAGGGCGAGGCCAGCTCGGCCCCCCCCGACGTGCTCTATGGCGGCAGCCCGTTGCGCACCCCGACGGCGGGACCGGGCTACCAGGTCAGCGGCCAGGCCCAGGGGCAGAGATTTCTGGACGTGGACCAGGTCACCCCGGAGATCACGGACACCACCGTGATCAGCGCCGGCAGGTCGCTGACGACCTACGCCACCGTGAGCACGGCCTCCCCGGACCAGCTGGAACGGGCCGGCCGACGCTACCCGAAGTGGGTGCTCCCCTTAGCGAATTTGGATGGGGCGGGAGATCCCAGCCAGCTGGCCCAGGTGCTCACCGCCGCCAAGCAGATGGCGGGCTCGGCCAGCAACCCTTACGCCGAGGCGCGCAACATCCAAGACACGCTCCGGCGCGAGGAGACCTACACCCTGGACCCTCCCCCAGCGCCTAACGGGACCTGGCCGCTGCTCTACTTCCTCAACACCTCCCACCGAGGTTACTGCCAGTACTTCGCCTCCGCGATGGGGGCCATGCTCCGGGCCCTGGGGATCCCCTCCCGGCTGGCGGGCGGCTTCGACTCAGGAGTTCGGGGGATCATCACCGAGGCCGACGCCCATGTCTGGGTCCAGGCCTACTTTCCCCATTACGGCTGGGTCAACTTCGAGCCCACCCCATCCGTCTTCACGCGGATCGCCCACCCCACCCCAGGCGGCGTCGCGGCCAGCACCGGCCCCACTGACTCGCCCACCTCCGCGGGCGCCGGAGGCG
>DATLRH010000021.1:0-2506 GCA_035534755.1 Candidatus Dormiibacterota bacterium | reverse complement strand
CGCCGGCAGTGCCAGCGGGTGGCCACGGACCCAGCGGACGTGGTCGGCGCCGGATTTGCTCCCCGCGACTTCCAACGAGGCAGCCTCCGGGTCGACCGCAGGAACGTCGTGGCCCCGGAGAGCGAGAAGGCAGGCGAAGGTCCCAGTACCGCAACCGATGTCGAGGACGGAGTGGGCTCCGAACTCCTCGGCGATGCCTAGGAATGCATCGAGGTCGGTTCGGTCCGGGTCCAAGGGGTCGTACAGTGCGGCGAGGCGCTTGTCCGCGAAGGCGGGATCAGCCCTGAGCCTGCCCTCCCTGCTTGTGGAATCGCCGCCTCGCGAGGCGGCGAGCCAGTCAGGCTCGATTGGTGGAGCCGGCGGGAATCGAACCCGCGACCTCTTCCATGCCAAGGAAGCGCGCTCCCGCTGCGCCACGGCCCCATTGTCCCCACCGACCACGAGGAACTGGGGAAGAGTATCAAAGGAACCGGTACCACAGTCGCCAGTACCCGCCGGGCGATAGCGCGGCGGAAACTAGCCGCATGGGCGACGCCGAGCTCCCGGCCCGCGGCAGGCTGACCCTGACCACGTCATCGATCCGGCTCGCGGTCTGCCAGCTCAATCCTGGCCAATCGGTCCCCGGGTGGGCCACCGGAGGCGAGTTCTGGACCGTCACGGGCACTTCGTCCGAGCTCTCCGTCGTGTGCGAACTATCCCGCGTGCCGGACGGCGTTCAAACCAGCGCCACCTGGCGGGCTCTGGTCGTCCAGGGGCCTCTCACCCATCAAGTGGTGGGAGTGCTGGCGTCCGTCTCATCGGCCCTGGCCCGGGCCGAAGTCCCCATCTTCGCGATCTCGACCTACCAGACCGACTGGATCCTGGTGCCGGAGGAGTCGCTTGAGGTGGCGCGAGCCGCTCTTCGGGGCGCGGGCCACACCGTCCCTGACTGAGGTCCACCCCTCGCCGCCGGCGAAAAAACAGCGACCCGGCGAAAGCCGGGCCGCTGGGGGAGGGGTGGTGGCGCTCAGCGGGGAGCTCTCCCCGGCTGCAGCTCTCAGATTGGGCTCTCCGGCTGGGAGTCGGCTGAGATCGGGCTGGGAGGTTGCCGAGACCTAACACTCGATATCCGGGCGCATCCGAGTCTCCGCCGCCAACTCAGGGCATGCTCAGGTAATTCCCAGCTCCGAGCCCCAGACTCGGCCTCATCCATGGATGAGCCAACCCGGATTCTGGTGGTGGACGACGAGTCCAATCTGGCCGACTTGGTGGCGACCGCGCTGCGCTACGCGGGCTTCACAACTGCCACCGCCGGGAGTGGCAGTGCGGCGGTCACCCAGGTGGCGGAATTCAGGCCTCACTTGGTGATCCTCGACGTCATGCTCCCCGACTTCGACGGATTCGAGGTCTCCCGGCGGCTGGCGGAGGGAGGCTCCCATGCACCGATCCTGTTCTTGACCGCCCGGGATGCCACCGAGGACAAAGTCCGAGGCTTGACGGTCGGCGGCGACGACTACGTCACCAAGCCGTTCAGCCTGGACGAACTGATCGCCAGGGTGAGGGTGATCTTGCGCCGATCAGGGCACCAGACCGAGAGCCACAACCTGATCAGCTTTGCCGACTTGGAGATGGATGAGGATCTCCGCGAGGTCCGCCGGGGCGGGGAGCTGGTCGAGCTCACCGCCACCGAGTACCGGCTTCTGCGCTACCTCCTGATCAATGCCCGCCGGGTGCTCACCCGGGCGCAAATCCTGGATCATGTCTGGAAGTACGACTTCGGCGGCGATGCCGGCATCCTGGAGACCTACATCAGCTATTTGCGCAAGAAGGTTGACCGCCAAGATCCGCCATTGATCCACACCATCCGCGGGATGGGCTACGTGCTCCGTCTGCCTCGCGCCTGACCATGTCGCTGCGCCTGCGGCTTCTTCTCGGGCTACTGGCCTTGGTGGCTATTGGCCTCGGAGTCACCGACGCCGTGACCTACGTCGCCCTGCAAGGCGGCCTGGTCCAGCGGGTCGATCAGGAATTGGCTGACTCCGTGGCGACCGGGGAGCGGGCGCTCAGCACCGGCCACGCGTTCGGCCTGACCTCTGGCGACTACGTTGCCATTTACCAACAAGGGCACGGGATTCAGGGTGATTCGGTCACTTACCTGCCCGGTCAGAAGGCTGGCCCTGAACCTCGCCTTACCGACGCTATGGCTGCGGCCGCTGGCAGCGTTCCGAGCTTCTACACAGTGTCTGCCCGTACCGGGAGCAGCGAATTCCGAGTGCTCACGCTGGCCCTGGGGGGTGGCGGGTCCTTCATGCTGGCCTTTCCCCTGAGCGATGTTGACTCAACGTTGTCGCAGCTTCGGCTGCTAGAGATCGTGGTGAGTGGTGGGGTGTTGCTACTGCTCGGGTTGGGGGCCTGGTGGATCGTGCAACTGGGCCTGCGGCCTCTGGCCCGGATCCGAACCACGGCAAGTGCGATTGCGGGAGGTGATCTGAGCCAGCGGGTGGAGCCAGGAACTCCCGGTACCGAG
>DATLRH010000020.1:0-13546 GCA_035534755.1 Candidatus Dormiibacterota bacterium | reverse complement strand
CGACCCCAGCTCCTTGGCGACCGACTTGGTCAGGCCCACCAGGCCGGCCTTGGCGGCGGCATAGTTGGCCTGGCCGGGGTTGCCGCCCAGACCGACGATCGAGCTGATGTTGACGATCCGACCCCAGCGTCCCTTGAGCATGTGCGGCACCACCGCCTTGGTGACGTGAAAGGCGGCCGAGAGGTCGGTGCGCAGCACCTGGTCCCAGTCGTCTCCGGTCATCCGCAGGAGCAACCGGTCCCGGAGCATCCCCGCGTTGTTGACCACCACGTCGAAGGGTCCCGACTCGGCCACCATCCGGGCCACCTGCCCAGCATCACCGACGTCGGCACCGAAACAGGTCGCCCGGCTCAGCGACTGGGCGGTCTCCTCGGCCGCCGCCTGGTCGGCGCGAAAATTGATCACCACGCGGGCACCCATCCCGGAAAGCTCGCGGGAGATGGCGGCGCCGATTCCCTTGCCACCCCCGGTGACCAGGGCCGAGCGCCCGGAGAGGTCGAGGTCCACCCTAGTTGGCGCCCTCGACCAGGAGCTCGTCCGCGTTCCAGGTCGCCACCCCGGGCATGTGTTTGGCGGCAAGGCTGGCCAGCACCCGGCCGGGACCAAGCTCCACCACCGTCTTGACCTTCAGCCCCTGCATCGAGGTCATGGTGCGGGCCCAGTGCACCGGCCGCAGCAGGTGGCCGCTGAGCTCCGACCGCAAGGAGCGCACGGTGCTGATCGCCAGCCCGGTGCCGTTGCCGATCAGAGGGATCCGGGGAGCGCGCAGGGGCAGAGCTTTAACCGCCTCGCTCAGCTTGCCGGCGGCCCTGCCCATGAGCGGCGAGTGGGCCGCCAGGGGGACCTCGAGGAGCAGCACCCGGCGAGCCCCCGCCTGAGTGGCGAGACCCTCGGCGACGGCCACCGCGCCCGCCTCGCCACTCAGGATGAACTGGTCCGGGGCGTTGAAGTTGGCCAGCCAGAGGCCACCCGCCGCGCTGGCCTGGAGCCGGATCTGCTCCACCTCAGGCTCGAGGAGCCCCACGATGGCGAGCATTCGGCCCGGTGTCGAGAGAGCGGCGTCGGCCATGAGCCGGCCCCGCTCGCGCACCAACAGGAGGGCAGCCTCCCAGGAGATCGCCTCGGCGGCAGCACAGGCGGTGATCTCGCCCATGCTGTGACCGGCGACCACCTCGACTCCCTCCAGTCCGAACCGGTCCCGATAGGCCTCGAAAGCCGCCCAGCAGACGGCCATGAGGCAGGGCTGGAGGTTCTCGGTGCGACGCAGCTCCTGGTCGGGTCCGTCGAAGCAGAGCCGGCGGACCGGCATCTCCAGGACATCCTGGGCTCGGGAGATGATCCGGTCGGCGACCTGGGAGATGGCGGCCAGAGGGCGGCCCATGCCGGCGTGCTGGACCCCCTGGCCCGGGAAGAGCAGCCCCACTGGGCGACCCAGACTGATGGGGAGGGCAAGGGAGCCGACGGTCATGGCTGCCCGGAGGCGGGGTGGGCCAGCAGGTACGTCCAGAGGTCGCCGACCTTCTTCATGTGGTCGAGCTCCTCCTCGGGGAGGGTTACCTGATAGCGATCCTCGATGGCCATGATCAGTTCGACGATGTCCAGTGAGTCGGCGGCCAGGTCCCGCGCGAAGCTGACATCGAGCTGGACCTGCTCGGGGTCGACCCCCAGGATGTCGGCGGCCAGCTTCTGCATCTCGGCGAAGTCAAGGGTCGGCTCGGGGGAGGTGGCGGAAGGTTCGCTCAAGGTCTGGTCTCCTGGTTCTGGCTAGGCCGCAACTCGGCCCAAAGCCAGGCACGCGTTGTGCCCGCCGAAGCCGAAGGAGTTGGAGAGGGCGACGTCGATGCGGGCCGGTCGAGCCTGATTGGGCACGTAGTCGAGGTCGCAATCAGGGTCGGGGAGCTCCAGGTTGATGGTCGGGGGCACCACGTCGTTGGCGATCGCCAGGACGCAGGCGGCCGCCTCCAGAGCGCCGGCCGCTCCGAGCAGGTGTCCACTCATCGACTTGGTCGAGCTGATCGGGATCTGGGTCGCCCGCTCCCCGAGCGCGCGCTTGATGGCGAGCGTCTCGGCCAGGTCGCCGAGCGGGGTGGAGGTGCCGTGGGCGTTGACGTAGTCGACGTCGGCCGGGGAGATCCCCGTCTGGCGCATAACCTTCTGCATCGCCCGGGCGGCCCCGTAGCCATGGGGCTCGGGGGCGGTGAAGTGGTACATGTCGGCGGTCGAGCCGCAGCCAAGCAGCTCCGCCCAGATCCGGGCGCCCCGCTGGCGGGCGTACTCCATCTCCTCCAAGACCATGATCACCGCGCCCTCTCCCATGATGAATCCGTCCCGGCTCAGGTCGAAGGGGCGGGATGATCCGGCGGGATCGTCGTTGCGCTTGCTCATCGCGCCCAATTGACAGAAGGCGCCCATCAGCAAAGGGGTTATGGCCGCCTCGGCGCCGCCCGCGAGCATCGCCACCGCGTCTCCCCGCCGGATCACCTCGGCGGCATCCCCGAGGGCATGCCCGCTGGAGGCGCAGGCACTCACCACGGCGTAGTTAGGCCCTCCGCAGCGGAGTTCGATGGCGATCAGCCCGGAGGCGATGTCGGTGATCATCATCGGCACCATGAAGGGGCTGATCCGGGTGATGCCGCGGTCGATCAGCACCTGATGGCCCCGCTCGATCTCCTCCATCCCGCCCGCGCCCGAGCTCACCACCACGCCCACGTCGTCGGGGGCCATCTGCTCGGGCTGGAGCCCGGAGTCGGCCAGCGCCATCCGGGCGGCGGCCAGCCCGAGGCGACAGTAGCGAGCCACGTGGCGGGCCGTCTTGCGGTCCATGTAGAGCTCGGGGTCGAAGTCGTGGACCTCGGCGGCTATCCGGGTGGGGTAGGCGGAGGCGTCAAATTGGGTGATGGTCCCGATCCCAGACCTTCCCTGGGTCAGGCTGCCCCACACCTCGTCGATTCCGGTGCCGATCGGAGTGACCATTCCCATTCCGGTGATGGCCACCCGGACCCGCGCCTGGCCGTTGTCGCTCACTTTCTAACATCTTACGGACAATTTGTGGGGAGAACATCGGCCCTGGTGAATGAGAGTCACCGGCAGTTCTTGGACATATGGTCCAGAAGCGGTGGCCGGAAAGATCAGGTGGGGGCGGGCCGCCGGCAGGCACCGGGTGGGATCATGGCCAGGGGTGCCAAGCATAGACGGGGCGAGTCGACCGGAGGAGCTGAAGCGGGGGGAGCCGGTGGCGGCGGCCGGGCAGCTCATCCTCGGTGACAACCTGGAGGTGCTCAGGTCGCTCCCCGACGGCCAGATCGACCTGGTCTACATTGACCCGCCCTTCGGGACCGGAACGGTACGCCGGCTCGACTCGATCAGGACCGGGAGCGGGGAGGGGCGTCGGCGCGGATTCGGGGGTCGCGAATACCGCTTCGAGGTGGTCAGTCGGCACAGCTACCTCGACCGCCGGGGGGGAGACGCCCAGCTCGAATTCCTCCACCCCCGGCTGCTCGAGATCCACCGGGTGCTGGCCACCCACGGCTCCCTCTACCTGCATCTGGACTACCGGGTCGCCCACTACGCGCGGCTGCTGCTGGACGAGATCTTCGGGGCCGAGCGATTCCTCAACGAGATCATCTGGGCCTACGACTACGGCGGGCGCTCGCGGGACCGGTGGCCCCGGAAGCACGACACCATCCTGTGGTACTCCAAGTCCGACCACTGGATCTTCCAACGCTCTGAGATCGAGCGCATCCCCTACATGGCGCCCGGCCTGGTCGGCCCCGAGAAGGCGGCCCGGGGCAAGTTGCCGACCGACACCTGGTGGCTCACGATCGTGCCCACCTCGGGCTCCGAGCGCACCGGGTACCCGACCCAGAAGCCGCTCGCTTTGCTCGATCGGATCGTGCGCGCCTCCAGTCGCGAGGGCGACCTGGTGGCCGACTTCTTCTGCGGCAGCGGGACGACCGGAGCGGCCGCCCAGGCGCTGGGTCGGCGCTACCTGCTGGTGGACGACAACCCGGAGGCGATCGCGATCGCCAGCCGCCGCCTGGGGCAGCCCCCGAGCCCCCGTTAGTCGGCGGGGGCTCCGGCCGCCTCCGCGGCCGCCCGCGACCAGGCCCGCAGGTCCAGGCCGGCGTCGCCAAGGAGCTCGGCCGTGACCGGAGCCCGGGAGGCGATCAGCCGGCGGGCGGCGGCGAGGTCCGGGAAGCGGTTGACGGCCACGCAGCCGAGTAGGCGTCCCTGGCCGAGGTGGAAGACCGCGAAGCTGCGGCTCTCGGGGTCGCCTCGGAGGACCGCTCTGCCCGCGCCGGCGCAGAACCCGACCTCTTGGACCAGCGATTCGTACTGCTCGGTCCAAAAGTAGGGCACCGGCTCGTAGGCCGCGCTATCGCCGAGCATGGCGCCCGCTGCGAAGACGCCCTGCTGGTGGGCGTTGTCGTAGTGCTCGACCCGGATCCGTCGCCCCTCCAGCGGGCTCCACCAGGAGGCCACGTCGCCGGCGGCGTGAACCGCCGGGTCCGAGCTCCGGCCGCGCTCGTCGACCACCACCCCGGGGTCGATGGCGAGGCCAGCTTCTCCGGCGAGCTCGGAATTGGGCGTGGCACCGACGCAGACCAGGGCCAGGTCGCAGGGCAGAGAGCGCCCATCGCTCAACTCGGCCGCCTCCAGCCGGGCGCCCCCCAGAAAGCTCCGGACCGTGACGCCGAGGTGGAGCTCCACCCCCGCCTGGCGGTGGAGCCGCTCGCAGTGGGCGCCTGCCAGAGCGCCCAGCGGCGCCAGCAGAGCCTCGCCCAGCTCAACCAGGCTCACCCGGCAGCCGCGGCGGCGGGCCACCGCGGCCAGCTCGGTGCCCAGGAACCCGCCCCCAACCACCAGCACCCGGGGATCCCGACCCAGCTCCCGGTCCAGGGCGTCGGCGTCGGCCAATGTCCGGTAGGTGGATACCCCAGCCAGCTGAGATCCAGGGATCTCCAGCGCCCGGGGGCGTGAGCCGGTGGCCAGCAGCAGGCGGTCGAAGGTGATCGCGCTGCCCTCGGTCAGGCGGAGACGACGGGCCTTCAGGTCGACGGCGGAGACGGTCGTCTGCGGGCGCCACTCGATGGCCAGCTCCCGGTATGCCGCGGCTGGGCGCAGCCACAGCTTGTCGCGGGCCAGCTCCCCGGCCAGGTAGGCCTTGGAGAGGGGCGGGCGCTCGTAGGGGGGCTCGGCCTCGTCGCCCAAAAGGACCAGCCGACCGCCGAACCCCCGCTCCCGGAGGGCGCTCGCGGCCCGCCCTCCAGCCAGGCCGGCGCCGACGATGCAAAACGTCGGTCCTTTCATCTCGCCCAGGGTACCCAGGCCGACCTATCCTTCCCCAATGCCCGCCAGCGCAGCCTCGGGATCGGCGGTCGGGCGCGGGGCAGGAAGGGAGCTGGTGCTGGTGGTCTCCCGGCATCTGGCCCTGGCGGAGGGGTCCTGGCACGGACTGCGCCTGGGAGGGGTGGGCGACCTGCTCCAGCTGATTCGTGAAGCGGGCGAGTTTCGCCCCCGCTCCGAAGTAGAGGGGCAGCCGGAGTGGCAGCAGATCATCCCCCATCTGGTGGTCCGGGACGGTCCCCGGGTCCTGGCCATGCGCCGGCTCCGAGCCGGCAGCGAGCCTCGGCTTCGGGGCCAGGTCACCCTCGGGGTGGGGGGCCACATCAACGCCGGCGACGGCGATCCGGCCCGGGCCTGGCTGGCCGGCTGCCGCCGCGAGTGGTCCGAGGAGGTGGTCTGCGATCGCGAGCTCAAGGGCCGGGCGGTGGGGCTGCTCAACGATGACGCCGGCGCGGTCGGCCAGGTCCATTTGGGGGTGCTGATCCTGGTCGACGCCGGAGGCGCTCAGGTGGAGGTCCGGGAGCGCCAGAAACTGGCCGGCCGGATGACCCCCGTCAACGAGCTCGCGGTCCACTACCTGGAGATGGAAACCTGGTCGCAGTTCGTCTATGACGGGCTCCTTCGCGGAGACCTTGAAAGGGCCTCGCGGGGCCGCTCGATGACCCTGCCCCGCTCCCCAGCCGGCGGCGACGGCGACTGCTAGACTCGCGCCGATGGGCTACCAGCCACCCCCGGAGACAGGGCGCGACACACCCCCGCTCTGGGTCACCACCGGGACCAACTTTGACGGCTACAAGGTGGTCCGCCAGCTGGGCGTGGTCAGGGGCCTGATGATTCGCTCCCGCTCGGTGGTGGGCAACGTCGGGGCCGGGTTCCAGCAATTGGTCGGCGGCCGGCAGACGGTATTCATGAAGATGAGCGACCACGCCCGTCAGGAGGCCTACGAGCTGATGATCCAGCACGCCGCGGCGGTGGGCGGAAACGCGGTGATTGCGATGCGCTACGACTCCAACGAGCTGGCCTCCGGGGTCAGCGAGATCATTGCCTACGGCACCGCGGTCGTGATCGTTCCGGTGGCCGAGGACGTCCCCGCGGCGGCTCCTCCCCGCCCCACCGGGTAGCCTCCGGGCGGAGCTGGTCTCGGAACTGGCCGTCGGCGAGAAGGGCCGTGGCCAGGGTTGCCTATACTGAATTGCGTGAGGAGCAACTCAAAGTGAGCGTCAAGGTGCGGGTTCCCAGTCCCCTTCGGCAGCTGACCGGAGGCGCCTCTGAGGTGGAGGTGGATGGCTCCACCGTGGCCGAGGCCCTGGGCGATCTGGAGCGGCGCTACCCGGGCTTCCGGCCGCGGATCTTCGAGCCGGCGGGTGGGCTGCGCCACTTCGTCAACGTCTACCGGAACGATGACGACATCCGGACCTCTGGGGGTCTGGAGGCGACCCTCGATGCGGGCGACCAGCTCAGCATCGTGCCCGCGGTCGCCGGCGGTGCCTAGCCCCGCCGCCACTCGCGTCTCTGAGCTGGCCCAGCTGATGGGCACTTTGGTTCCCATCGAGCCGGGAGTTCTGGGCGGCCGCGAGCTTTCTTCCGGGGCGGTGGTGGCGGTCGCCATGAGCGGGGGGGTGGACAGCTCGGTGGCGGCGGCTCTGGCGGTGGCATCGGGGGCCGACACGGTGGGGGTGACCATGCGCCTCTGGGGCACCGAGGCGATGGAGCGGGGAGAGGGAGGCTGCTGCTCCATCGACGCGGTCGAGGATGCCCGCCGGGTCTGCAGTCGGCTGGGCATTCCCCACTACGTGCTCAACCTGGCCGAGCACTTCCGGGAGACGGTGGTGGGGGACTTCCTGGAGCAGTACGCGGCCGGGCGCACCCCCAACCCCTGCATCCGCTGCAACGAGAAGGTCAAGTTCTCCGAGCTCTGGCGGCGGGTGGGCGCCGTGGGCGCCACCCATATCGTCAGCGGCCACTACGCCCAAGTCCGCCAGGACCAGGGCGGCTGGTGCACACTGCACCGGGGCGTGGACGGGGGCAAGGACCAGTCCTACACCCTGTACCGCAGCGACCGGGGGGTGCTCTCCAGACTGGTGCTGCCGCTCGGGACCCTCCAGAAGGCAACCGTGCGGGCGCTGGCCGAGCGGCTCGAACTCGGCGTGGCCCACAAGCCTGATTCCCAGGAGCTCTGCTTCGTGGGCGGGGGAGACCACCGGGCGGTGCTCGAGGCGGAGCTGGCCGGGAGGTTTCAGGAAGGGCCGATCCAGGACCTGGCCGGGGCGGAGCTGGGCCGTCACCGGGGCCTGCCTTTCTACACGGTTGGGCAGCGCCAGGGACTCGGACTCCCCGTGCGCCAGGCCGACAGCGAGGCCCGCTACGTGGTCCGCTTGGACCGCCGCCGCAACACCCTGGTGGTGGGGCCCTGGCGGAGCCTGCTCACCTCCAGCTGCCGGGTCCGGGAGTGCGTCTTTCTGGACGGGTTGCCGGCCGCAAGATCCCGATCGGGCCAGGTCCAGCTCCGCGCCCACGGGCGGCCGGTCGCGGCCGCCTGGGAGCCCGGCCCGGGGGCCGGGGCAACCATTCACTTCGAGCAGCCTCAGGCGGGCACCGCGCCGGGCCAGTCGCTGGTTCTCTACGATGGGGAGAGAGTCATTGCGGGCGGTGAGATCGCGCCCGCGCCCGAACCGGAGAACCGCTGATGGCCTGGCCGATCGCCGCGACGCTGCTCCTGGCCGCACTGGTCGGGTGCTGGCTCGCCTGCGCCGCGGCGCAGGTGGCCTGGGCTCAGCGGAGTTGGCCGCTGGGAGTGGTCGCCGTCGCCCTAATCGCCAGCCTGGCCGCCGAGGTGGCTGCCCTCAATGGCTCGGCGTTGGGGGGAAGCCTGGGGGGTCTGGGGGTGGTCTCCCTGCTCGGGGGCGGGATCGCGCTGGCGGCATTCGCGGTCTACCTGCTGGCGCCGGCGCCCTCCGAGTTGGAGCCGGACTCCGGACCCCGGCTGACCGGCCCGGCCGCTGATCCCGACAGCGAAGCCTGATGACCGAAGCTGGCGTCGCCACCGGTCTGCTGCTGCTGATCGGGGTGGTGGCGCTGATCGCTGGGGCGCCATCCGCGGGCGACTGGCTGCTCTCGGTGGCCCGGCTGGGCCGGGGACCGAGGCGCTGGGCGGTGCTGGCGCTGGCTGTGGCCCTGCCGCTTTGGGTTGGGGTGGTGGCTAGCCTCTCGACCCCGGTGTCCCGCCCCTTCGCCGTGCTGCTGGTGGTCGCCGTCGGGGTCCCGCTGCTGCTGGCCTGCGCCTGGGCCTGGGCCCGGGCCCGGAGCTTGTCGTGACGGACTCCCCCTACTCCCGGTCGGCGCTGGAGGAGCGGTACCGCGACGCGGCAGCGCCGGAGTCGAGACCCCGTTTGGTCCAGGCCCAGCATCGCACCGCCGCGGTGGTCGCCGACCTCGCCTGGAACAAGCCCGTCTCCGGATCCGGAACACACCTGGGCCTTCCCGCCCGCTTCAGCCTCCGCGCGGCCGGGCCGACCGGACGGGAGGGCGCCCGGGCTGTCCATGTTGCGGCCGCGGCCGAGCTCACCGAAAGGGCCCTCCAGTGGCACCGCTCGGCCGCCCTCGGCGAGGAGCCGCTGGGGCTGGCCATCCTCGCTGGCGACTACTGCCTGGCCCAGGCGGCGGAGGCGCTGTCCCGATATGCCAACGGTGAGGTCGAGGCGGCCTTTGCGGACGGACTGGCCAGTGCCGGATTCGAGCTGGCCAGAAGTGGTGACGCCGACCGGGCAGCGCGCTGGCTCCTCCCTGCCTGTGGGCTGGCCGGAAGCAGCGCCGCCCGGCTCCCGGCCGGCCGCCAGGCACGCTGGTGGCGGCTCGGCCGGCGCCTCGCCGGAGCCCCCCAGGAGACAGAGCTGCGCGGGGAAGGCTCGTTCAGCCGGCTGCTCGGGGCAGCCGATCCGCTCGAGCGCCAGCTGGGAGAGGTGCTGGCGGCGGACCCGACCCTGGTTGCCGCTCCAATGGGACGGATGCAGAGCGCCGGCGGCAAGCGGATCCGGGCCCGGCTGGTGCTGCTGGCCGCCGAGCTAGGCCCCCAATACCGTCCCGATGTCGCCCTCCGGGCCGCCGCCGCCATGGAGCTGCTCCACGCCGCCACCCTCTGCCACGACGACCTGGTCGATGGCGCCGCCTCAAGGCGGGGAGCGCCCACGGTGGCCGCCCTGGCCGGACCTCTCGCCGCGCTCGGAGTTGGCGACCACTACCTGGGCCGCTCGGCCGGGATCGTGGCCCGGCTCGGGGATCCGCGCATCTCGAGAAACGTCGCTCAGGCTCTGGTGGAGATCGCCGACGGGCAGCTCCGCGAGCTGGACCGGCGCTCGGTCTGGTCCGGCGAGCTGGCCCCGTACGTCCAGGTGGCCCAGGGCAAGACGGGCGCCCTGCTGGCAGCCTGCGCCGCCATCGGGGCCCGCCTGAGCGGCGCCTCCCGAGAGGAGCGGGAAGCGGTGGTTCGCTTCGCCCGCAAGCTGGGCTTGGCTTTCCAGGGAATTGACGACTGCCTCGACTTCAGCGATCCCAAGCGGACCGGCAAGCCGGTGGGGACCGACCTCCTCCAGGGAATCTGCAGTCTGCCCGTCCTCTGCGCCCTGCGGGGGCCGCAGCGGCGGCCGCTCCGAGAGCTGCTGGCCCGGTTGAATGGCGCCGGCCCCGAGCAGAGCCACCGTCTCCGGGACGAGGTGGTCGCCCTGGTCCGCGACAGCGGTGCCCTGGCGACCGCCCGCAGCCTGGCCGATCGATGGAGCATGGAGGCGGTCGCTTGCCTGGCTCCTCTGGGCGACAAACCCCGCGCCCGGCTGGAACAGTTCGCGGATCGGCTCACCCTGCGAGACAGCTGAATTCGCCTTTCTGGTGGGGGCTCGTTCGCGCTCCCATAAAATGACCGCCCGTGGCTCCCCCTTCCCGGTCGTGGCCTGCCCAGGCTCCCCTGTCCCGCCTGCGGTCCGGCAGATCGTCCTGGGGCTCATGGTCGGCATAGCGGCCTGTGGCGGGGTCGCGGTGGGCGCCGCTCTGGGACTGCTGATCCGCCGCGACCGCCCCTTTCAGCTGATCGCCGTCGGCCTGCTCTCCCTGGCGCTGGCAGCCGCCTTCACTATTGACGGAGCGGCCCTGCCCGGGCTGGCCGCTCTCCTCCTCGGGGGATTTGCCGATGTGGTCCTGCTGGGCCCTTCGGCGCGGGCCGGCAGCGTGGAGTCGGATTCCCCGGCCGGGCTCCGCCGCTGGGGAACGGTCGGGATTGCCGCGGCGGCGGCGGTGGCAGCGCCCGGAGTGTTGCTCGGGGCCGGCTGGGCGAGCCGTCTCGATCTGGGAGGATCCACCGCGCTGGCCTCCCAGCCCACTCTGGCCGAAACCGGTCACCAGCTGGTGATGGGCACCGGGATCGCGGTGTTGGCGGTGGCTCTGCTGGCGGCGATCACCGTCGTCGGGGGCGCGGCGCTGATTCAGCGCGACCCCCGAGAGGTGGCCGAGGAACAGCTGCAGCAGTCGCGCCGGGGTCGCCTCGAGGCCCAGCGCCGCCGCCAGGCGCAGCGCGAGGAGGCCCGAGCCGCTGCCCGGGAGGCCCGGCGCCGGGGGGGTCGATGAGCCAGTCCGCGCTGACCCTGCTGGTGACCGCCGCCTGCCTGCTGGGCGGCGCCATCTTCGCCCTCAGCCAGCGTCGCGATGCCTTCGGCGCCAGCCTCGCGCTGGTGCTCGGGTTCGACGCCGTGGCCTGCGCTCTGGTCGGCCTCTCGGGGTTGGCCCGGACCCGGGTCGAGTCCGCCCAGCTGCAGGCGTTTGCGGTAGTGGTGCTGGTCATGGGTGCGCTCTTCGCCGCCGCCGGCATCTCGATGGCCACTCTGCTGCGGCGCCGGACCGGGGGCAGCGACCTACTCGAACTGGCCCCCGCCCCGGCGGGGCCGGCAGGCGATCTCCTGCCGCGAGCGGGCGAGCCCTCGGCAGAAGACCCGGAGCTGGGCGAGCCGCCTGATGCGACATCCTCCCAAGACGAGCCCAGCGAGACGTCGGATGGGGCCGCCTGAGCATGTACGCAGTCGCCTTGGCCGTCCTGCTGCTGCCGCTCGCGGGGCTGGGTGGCAGCTACCTGGCCGAGACCAGGAGAGGCAGCGCCGGGATGATTGTCTTCAGCTCGCTGTTGGCGTTCGCCGCGGCCCTGGTGCTGCTGGTGGTGGTGGTCGCCGGAGGGCGGGCCGTGCACTCGGACACGATCACCTTCTGGTCCTTTCAGGTCTCGCAAACCCCGTTCCGCGCCGTCGCCGACACCTCCATGGCTCAAACCTTCGTGCTCGGCATGGGCTACGCGGCAACTCCCATCGCGGCGGTCCTGGCCCTGCTGGTGACCCTGGTCACCCTGCTCAGCGAGTTCCAGCTGCTGCTCCAGTTCCGGCGCGACCAGCGCCTGGGGCAGCTGGCCCGGCTCTCCTGCCTGCTCGGCTGGGGGGCGCTCCTGGTGGCTCTGGCCCCCGAGCTCTTCCAGGTCCTGATCGGCTTCGAGGTCTGCGGGCTGGCGGCGGCCTTGCTGGTGGGCCTAGCCCACGGGGGCCAGGCCGGGGGGGCGGCCCGGCCTGGCTACCTGGTCTGGCGGGCTGGCGCTCTCTCGCTGCTGCTCAGTGTGGGGTTCATCTACGTCAAATTCTCCGGACCGGTCGCCACCGCTGCCGCCGCCGCGACCACGGCCGCCGCCAAGCACAAGATCGTGCTCCCGACACCGGACGGGCTCAATCTGCGCGCCTTGGATCAGGTCTGGCTCGCCGCCACCAGGGGGCTGGTGAGCGGGGTGGGGGGACGGTCTCTGACCCTGGCCGCGGTCCTGATTCTGGTCGCCGCCGCCTGCGCCTGTGGGCTCATCCCTGGGCAGGGTCTGGCGCGGAGCCTGGGCAGCGCCCCGGGGGCCGCCGCCGGGCTGGTGCTGGCGGTGGCCGGGGGAGTCGTCGGGGTGGCCCTGCTGCTGCAGACATTTCCCTTGCTGCGCCTGGCCCCGGGCGTGCTCCCGGCGCTGGTGGTGCTGGCCACCCTGACCACACTGGTGGCGGCCGCGCTGGCGTTGCGGGAGCAGCGCCTGCGCTCGCTGGCGGTCTGGTTCGCTCTCAGCCAGAGCGCCTGGGCGGCGGCCGGCATTGGGCTCGGGTCCCCGGCGGCTGCGCTGGCCGTCCTGGTCTCCGCGGCGCTCGCGACGACGGCCCTGCTGGGGGTGGTGAGCAGTCTGGGGCGCGAGCAGCGGGTGGACCGGGTCGACCAACTGGGCGCCGCCTGGAGGCTGGCCCGCCCCACCGCGGCGGTCCTGCTCGCCGCGCTGGCGGCGTCCGCCGGGGTGCTCGGGCTGGGCACCTTTTTCGGGCACGCCGCCGTCCTGGCGGCGGCTTTCGGAGCGGCCGGCACAGGAGCGCCCAAGGTGCCCCAGCTGGTCGCCCTGCTGGCGGCCGCCGGCGAGGTCGTGGCCATGCTCCTCTTGACCGCGGCCGCGGCCCGGGTGGCGCTGGTCGCGACCCGAGGGGAGGAGTCGGCCGATCCCCGAGAGGCGCGCCAGGTCCGCCGCCAGCTGGCCAAGGGACGAAGCCTCGTAGCGCTCTGGCCGAGCATCGCCGCGACCGTCCTGGCCTTGCTGAGCGGTCTGGTCAGCCTGCCTGGGATCGGAGTCGGCCTGGGAGGGCTGCTCGGGGTCCGGGGGGGTGCCAGCGCCCTGCCCTGGCAAGTGGCGCCCCTGGGGATCGTGCTGGTGGTGCCCCTGCTGGCGATGGGGGGGATGGCGGTGCGCCGCTCCCAGCTCCATCCGCAAGGCGCCGAGGAGCCCGCCTGGGTGGGGTGGCTGGACGGCACCCGGATCGTGGTCGCCGCCGACGCTGTCGCTCTGGGTGTGCCGGGGCGGGCCGTCGAGCTCGTCCAGCGACGGGCGCTCAGCCCGGCCGGAGACCAGGCGGCGGGCCTGGCCGCCGAGCTGAGCCGGATGGAACCTCGGGCAGGCCCGACCTGGCTCCGCTGGGGCCTGGCCAGCGGCACGGCGATGATCGCCGCCGTCGCGCTCACGGTCGGGCTCTTGATCTGGGCCGCGACCGGCAGCCATCCCGGGGTGGGGTTGCCCTAGATGCCCTCCGACCTCAGCCTTACCGTGATCGTCTTCGCCCCCTTGCTGGGGGCGATGATCGTGCTCTCCCTGCCGGTGCGCCATGACCTG
>DATLRH010000019.1:0-5026 GCA_035534755.1 Candidatus Dormiibacterota bacterium | reverse complement strand
GCTCTCACTCACCACCGGGGCCATGGGTCTTGCCAGCATCGGCTGGGGGGCGTTGGTCGCCTTGGTGACACCGGGAATCGTGCTCGCCATCCCCGGTGCCGCGTTCGTGGTGGTCTGCATCCCCTTTGCGCTGCGCAGCCGGCGCATTGCCGTAGCCGTCGAGTCCAACCGCACGCTGGCGCCGCTCTCTCCCGGCGCGCCCACTGAATGGTTGAGGGGAGACGATGTCGCCGTGGCGTCCTCCCCCGGGGCTAGCCCCCGGACCGGCTTAGGCGGGGAAGGGACCTGAGCCAGTTCCGATGCCGATGCCGAACATGCCCACCACCCCCGATATCACCGCTCTGGTCTACCTCCTGGTCCTCCTCCTCGCACTCAGGATGGTGGCAGCCGTGCTGAGGACCATGGGCAGAGCGCTCTGTCGGGGCCGCCGCAGCTCAGAGCTAGCGGAAGAGAAGCCGCTTCGCGGCGGACCACCTCGGCGAAGCGTGGGAGTCGATCAGCATGGTGGCGAAGGCAGATCCTAGCAGGGGCTGGTTTCAACCGGTCGATGCAACAGCTGAGTCGACGAACTGGCTGGAAGCCTAGGCGGGTGTTGAAAATCGAAGGCCGATGAGGCAGGTGGTGAGGTAAGCTGCGGCAGGGAAGTCAGCGGGGCGGAGTCATCTCGGGAGAGTCCTGAATGCGTGGCACCACCTCTCGCCAGGTCACCATGCTGGAGGGTGATCGACCCCGAGCAGCTGCTCCCCGCCAACCACCCGATTCGCCGGATCCGACCGCTGGTGGAGGCGGTGTTGGTGGATTTGGGGCCGACCTTCGAGCGCATGTACGCGGAGATCGGCCGGCCCTCGATCCCGCCCGAGCACCTGCTGAAGAGCTGCCTGCGGGCTATGGGCGCCACCGCTGATTCCCATCCGGCCGGGCGACCGGATCAAGACGGACCGCCGCGCCAGTGAGAAGCTAGCGCGCCTCCTGCGGTCTGGCGACCTCACGCCCGTCTGGGTCCCCGACCCTGAGCATGAGGGTCTCCGCAACCTGGTGCGCGCCCGCGCTGACGCCAAGGCCGACCAGTTGGGTGCCCACCCATCGCCTGACCAAGTTCCTGCTGCGCGTGGGCCAGCTCCCGCCAGCCGGGGTGCGTCCGTGGACCCAGGCCTGGCAGAGTTGGCTGAGCGCCCTGCACTTCCAGTACTCGACAGACCAGGTGGTATTCGAGGACTATCGCGCTGTCACTCGGGCGGCGGACGACCGCGGGTGCGGCGCCTCGAGGCTGCGCTGCGCCTGGGCGTCGCCCCCGCCGATCGTGGTTGCAATCCTGGTCGGGCTGGCGTTAGTAGTCGCGCTCGTCCACTACCTGAACGGCGAGTCGCGGTACTGGCAGGCTCGGCACCTCTACCCCCTGAAGATGATGTCCTTTCGAACGGGGCGGGCCCCCCTCGCAGCCACAGCGCCACCCGAGCCAGACTTCGAGCAGCTCGACGCGCACTTCCCCGGTGCATCAACCGTGTATCACTCGGCCTGGGCGCTAAGGACCCCGACGGAATCCGGGCCTGATCTGCGGACTCCAACCGAGGAGGACAAAGCGCTGTGGACCAAGTCCCGCCCGGCCCTGTCCAGCGTTCGAAGCGCCGTGGTGCTGCCCGGGACCTGCTATCGGTGCCGTCGCTGGATCTGGCTCTACAGAGCCTTGGCGAAGCTGCCGCCCAAGCGGTGATAAGGGCCAAGTGTGAGAGGTACTGATCTCAAAAATGGACCCGACGGGGAGATTCGAATTCCCGGCCCGCAGTTTACGAAACCGTAGTTTCTGAGATCAACCCCTCGCTCGCTTGAGATCAGGTGACAGCCAGCTTGAAAGCCACGCCTCCGAGAGCTTCCTGGTCAGCTCGGCAGGGGAACCTTATCCAAAGACCTAGCTCGAGGCGGATCCACCAGCGGCACGAATGGCAGGAGTCCTCCTGCTGGGGCGCGGTCTAGGCGAAGACCGGGATCTCCGGGTGGGCGGCAAGTAGCTCGGCTACACCCTCCCTCTCCGGGAGGTCGTCAGGGTTGACGCCACCGCTCACGTTGAGAATCTCAATCCCGATGGGCTCGCCTTGGGCGTCATAGTCGATCCGGCGCTCAGGGTCCAAGTCTTCTCCGTAGGCATAGGTGCCCTCCCGGAGCCTTATATAGATCGCGTCGGCTTCTCTGTCGTGCTCTAGTGTCATGGAGTCCTAGCCCTCAGTCCGCTGCCGTGATGATCTTTAGTGGGTCCGAGTCCTTGGCCACCACTACTTTTACACGCCGACCGCCGGGGTGTCCAATCACGATCCGGTTACCCTTCGGGTCGGGACGATCGATCTGGTGGTGCGCGAGGACGTCCTCCACCTCAGCTGTCGAGATCCGCCGCTCTAGCATCAGTTCTCGCGCGTGCTTCGTATAGGTGGGCACGCTAGCGCCCCTTTTGGGCGTCGGCTCCCTGACCTTCCGGCTGAGTGACCATGCGCCGAGCCTACGCCCTTCCCATCCCTCCGTCCGGCCACAATGCCTGCATGTCGATCCCGCTGGGAAATGTGCCGACATGGATCGCAGCTCTAGGTACAGTCGGTGCTCTCTCGGCCGCCCTGTGGCAGATCAATACGGAGCGCAAGCGCCGGATCGCGCAGGAGACGGCGGATCGGGCAGAGCGCCACCAGGCACAGGCTCGGCTAGTCGCCGCATGGGTCGGACAGCCCGAGCGTCCGGAGAGCCAGGGGGAACCCATCGGAGTCGCCAAGAGCGTGCCGGAGGAGGGTCACCTGAGGCGCCCACGGCCTTGAGCCTTGAGTCCCCGCGGAGGGGGGCGCTGGGGGCGAGGAAAGGCACCTGAGGAGCTAACCCAGGGTGCCCCAAGCTCGCCCACCCAGGCCATCTGTGCCCGGGCCGCCGGCCAAACTGCCCCGGCAGCGCTCTTCTCCCTCCACACCACGAGGGCCAGGGCTGCGGCAGACAGCGCCCCCCAATTACCGCCGAAGACCCCCGCTACTAGGGCACTGGAACAGCCGTAAACTCGCCATCGGCCAAGTCCAAGGGCCGTGCGGACGAGACGCCGCCGCCTGTGCGCCAGGCGAGCATCCCGGCTGTGAGCAGCAGCGCCGCGCTGGCCCCGAAGATCACCACCGGGGCCAGCTCCGGGGACGCCTGCTGACTGGCAACACCATTGTGCGTGGCAAGTCGGGTGTAGACAGCACCGCTCACAGAGAGTCCGACGATGACCCCACCGTTCCGCGCGACCGCGAGCCGTGCGCCCGCCTCGCCGAGCCTCGCCCGAGCGGCGGCGCCCATCACGGCGCTACTGGTAAGCGTGCCGAAGCCGCCGTTACCGACACCGAGGACGAAGAGCGCCACGCAGAGGATGGGGAGCGAGAAGTCGACCGCGGTCACGGCAAGAACGATGAGGCTCACCGCTCCGAGCACGGCCCCGACCAGGGTTAGGGTCCGGACCGAAGTGGGCTGGCGGTCCGCCCGGCGGCCCGCCCAGGGTGAGCTGAGACCCAGCCCCACGGCGACCGGCAGAAAGACCAGGCCCGATGCCAACGGGCTGAAGCCCTGCACGCGCTGGAGCCAGAACGGCAGCACCGCGAACAGGGACATCAGGGTTCCCGTGCTGAGGCCCGCAGCGAGGAGGCCAGCCCGGACCGGCCCGATTTCGTGACCGCGCCCGGCGCCGGTGCGGCCACGCCGCCACCGTCTGACGACCTCAGCGGCAAGGGCGAGTGCCCCCCACAATGCCGGAGGCCACCCCAAGGCGGCCGACGCCGCCAGGCCGGTCACCCCAGCGGCCGCAGCACCCAGCACCGCTGCAAGGAGGAGCGCGTCGACCACTGTGCGCCCGTTCGCCCGCTCACCGATGGTCGACACGGAGCGCAGGACACCCCACGTGCCAAGGACGCCGACCGCAGCGATGGGGACGGCGACCCAGAAGACCGCGCGCCAGCCTGCGGTGCCGACGAGCAGCCCGCCGATCGGCGGACCAAGCAGCCCGGCGAGCGCTTGGACTACCACCAGAACGGCGATCGCCCGAGTGCGGTGCGACGGCCGGGCGTACAGCGTGACGAGGGCTAGGCTCTGCGCGGAGAGGAAGGCACCTCCGACCGCCGCCACTGATCGGCCGACGAGGAGCACTGCGAAGCTCGGGGCCAGGGCGCACCCGAGCGACCCCAGCCCGAAGACGGCGAAGCCGACGCCGAACGCCCTGCGCCGCCCGATCCCGTCGGCGACCCGACCGGCAAGCGGCAAGGTGGCGACGAGCACGATCAGGTAGAGGCTGAGGATGTACTGCGCATCTGCAAGCGAGCCTCCCCCAAGACGGGCGCCAATCCGCGCCAGGGCGACGCTGACCACGCTGGCATCGGCCATGCCAAGGAAGCTGCCGAGGGCCAGCGTCGCCAGCGTCAGGCGGCCGCGTGGCGCGTCGAGGACGGAGTCGACCAGCGAGCGGGCGCGATGACCACCCTCGACTGGGCGCCCGCCCTCCGAATTCGACGGCGCGGCGACCTTCACCTCATGGGCGGAGTCTACGCATGAGCGTCGGCCGGATCCCCCACCGGCTCACCGTCGCCCGGGACGTGGCAATTACCCGGCGCGGGCTCCTGATGCTTCTGCTCCGCCTGGCTGCCAAGGCTCGTGTTCCACCTTTGGTCGAGCACGAAGGTGCGGTCCGAGCGGCGGGGCTCCGCTGCCGCGATCGGCCCGCCCGCCGCCAGTAGCTGACCGAATCCAGGAGGAGCTCTTGCTGATCTCCCGGCGCTGGCCACCGCTCGAGTGACCCACCAGTGGTGCTTGCTGGCCACAGCATCACCCGGACGGAACGCCCGTCGTCGACCGCATCCCTGGCCTCGACCCCGCCTGGGGTCACAAGCCGACACTGTGGCACCCGGATTCTCATGGGCTCAGCCACGGGCTGGCTAATCGTTCAGTGGATCACGACCGGTCGGCGACCAGCCCAGGCGGAGCCCTGGAGCATCGACAGACTCTTCTTCACCTGACGTGAGGACCCCGATGCCCGCTG
>DATLRH010000018.1:0-34523 GCA_035534755.1 Candidatus Dormiibacterota bacterium | reverse complement strand
AGAGGTAGTTGATCGCCAGCCAGTAGACCGAGAGGGCGACCATGCGCGGCACGGAGAAGCGCGCCGACACGCCGGAGTAGGCCCCAGCGGGGGCGCTCATCCGGGCGAGTTCAACTTGCTGCTCGCCTGGCGGGCAATCCGACTCCGCTGGGATCCGGCCGGGTCAACTCTTCCACTTGACCGCTTAGATACCAGCGGAGCCACCCTCAGCGGTCGACTTAGGTGGCTATGACGTCGACCTGGACCGCGAAGGGGACCAGTCCGGTCGCCGACACGGTGGCGGTTCCCGTCCGCAGAGCCCGAAATGGCACGCGGAGAACGGCCAGTGTGGCTCCCAGGCTTTGCTCCCCCGAGAGGAGCTGCAGTACCGAGGAGTTTGAGCACTGGACCATCTCCCGGCTCATGTCACGTTCCGACGGATTGGGCAAGACCAGCATGAGCTCCTGTCCGACGGCGATGTCAACCGTCTGGCCGTTATTCCCTAATTCCACTGTGACCGTGGCCCCGGCCGGTGGAGCGCCAGTGGGACTGGAAGAGCTGCGGGGAAGGGGTGCGGACCGCGGCGAGGCCGGAGCGCGGCTGTGAGTCACTGAAGGACTTGATCGCGGACCGGAACCCACTCCGCCTCCGTGAGTGCCACGCGAACTCGAAGGCGGCGCCAATGTGGCGCACCCCACCAGGGCCAACCCGAGAAATCCCGCGATGACCCCGACCGTCACCCTCGACCCCCATGTCCAGGGCATCGGCATCGGTCCACCGTAGCACTCCCCGGGGGCGGGGTTGGGGGCTGATCGCACTCTCGTGTCTTCCGGAAGTGAAGACCGTTGGAGGCGATCAGCCCGGCTGGGCAAGCCCAGCGTCCTCCCCGGGCTAGTGGGAACCCCCGCCGCAGCCTTGGGTGAGCTGAGGGTTGGGCATCACCGGACTGGTCGCGGTCCCGCCGTATCGAGCCAGGTCCGGCGTCCCGTATTGCGAATCCATTCCCAGGGTGTTGACCGTGGTCCCCGGGATCACGTTGCCGAAGTTCCACACGCACGAGCTACCACGGGACCCGTCCTGGGCCAGCGCCGAATTCATGTCTCCCGAACCGCCCTGGGCGCGGCCCAGAGTCCAGAAGGGATAGAACGCCGCCCCCACCGGAGGAACCGAGCAACCCAGGCCAGTGCCGACGGAACAGAACGCCTCCGAGGAGAGCACGTCCGTCTCGAGTTGCACCTGGGGGTACGACTTGCCGTTGGTGAACGGTCCTATGTACTGGAAGCTGGTGGGATGGTTGCTCTGCCCGTTAGGCCAGTCCGGCTGATACGGAGTTCCGTTGAAGTCCAGATCGCCGTTCTGGAAATAGTCCTCCTGACAACCTGCCACGGGCCAGTCCGCGGTCGCGGTCGCTCCGTCGTTGGCTATCGGCCGCGAGCCCTTGGGCATGCACAGCCCGTCCGAATATTCACAGGGCAGTCCCTGCGTGAAATTAGGCTGGTTGCTCACCGGCACATCCGGCGGGCATCCCAGGCCGGCCTGGGTGGTAGCTCCGGGGCAGTTGCCAGTGGTCAGACTGCAGCCGAGTTCCTGGGGTGTATTGGCGGAGCCTTCTGAGCCACCCGCACACGCCTGGTAGACATTGGCGTCCCCGGGCTGGGGCAGC
This sequence comes from Candidatus Dormiibacterota bacterium, assembly GCA_035534755.1. Taxonomy (GTDB): domain Bacteria; phylum Chloroflexota; class Dormibacteria; order Aeolococcales; family Bog-877; genus Bog-877. The sequence continues at coordinate 32,881 of DATLRH010000018.1, read as the reverse complement.
GGGTTGCTCACTGAGGTGCAGGCTTCGAAGTGACCGAGCTCGTCCTCCATCAGAACCCCGCCTTCCAGGGCGGCCCAGGGAACCTGATTCTGCGGGAGCGCGCTGCTGTACTCGGCCGCGAAATTGAACGGCTCCCCGGGGCAGGCGGGACTACCGCTGCTGTTGGTGTTGACGGCTCCGTTGACGATCCCCTGGGTGTCCATGAAGCCGTTCTGAGCACTGGCGATCATGTAACCGCTCTGGTGAGTGGTGAGGTCGACGATCGAGGTTTTCAGAGCCAGACCGCTCGGAACTGAATAGCTTTGGCCCTGGTAGGTGAGCTCCGATGCCGGGACCGGAACGTCCTGGATGGTCACCTGGAGTTCGTCGCCTCCGTTCAGCATCAGAGTGTGTCCATTGGGCACGTAGGTCGCCGCGTCAACCAGTTGGGGGCTCGGGGGGCCGGCTGGCTGGCCGTTAGTTTGCAGGTAGGCGAAGTTCACCGGCTCCTCACAAGCCGGGTTGATCGCGGCGAAACCGTAGGTTGCCTCCAGGCTGTCGATGGTGAGCGCCGCGCACCAGTGAGTTTGGTCGCAGCTTGGGCTGTCCACGAACGGGGTGAAGCCAGGGGGATAGAACTGCAGCTCCATGAAGGCACTGCCGGCGGCGCTCGGGTCACTGATGCCGCCCCCGTTGGTATTGCTCTGCGGCTTGCAGGCGTTCTGTGGATAGGAGAGGGGATCACAGATCGGCAGCCCAAACCAGGGCGCCGGACTGAGCTCCGCGTAGGCGGTCGTGTTGTTAGGCCCAGCGTTGGCGGTCGGAGCGGCGGCCGGATCGGTCGCCAACTTCATGAAGTAGGTCATGTTGCTGGCGCTTCCGGGCGTGGAGGAGATGAATTTGACAGAGGGCTCGTCGTGCCCGATGTAGTGCCCGTTGTCGTAGAACCGGGACGCCTTGGATCCCCAGGTGCCGGGCGGGGTCAGGGGATCGGTGCACAGCCCGCCCATGTCCGGCTTCACCGACTTGTAGAGGCTACTGAATCCGTTGCAGTCGAGCTCATTGACGGGGTTGGGGCTTACCCCCGTGACCTGGGGCTGACCATTGCCCTGGGCCACCAGTGACCCAGCCACCCCGATACCCGCCACCATCGTCGCCGCCGCAACCAGGGCCACAGCCCGACGTCGAAATCGCGGCATCAACTGGCCTCCTCCACCCCGGGTCGTTGGTGCGGCGGGAGCCAGTGAGCGGCCCCTCCGCGTTTCACGTCCCGCTCCGTTCCCCAGCGGTGGCGTACTCATACCAATCTGGCGCCGCGCCTGTCAAGTGGCCTCCCTTAGGGTGGTGCAGTTCAGCGAACGTGGCCGCCCCTACCTGTTCGGCGATTCTGTCCGCCTCGCGAAGCCAGGCGTCCCGGTGACTTCCTAATTGATCGGAGCGGCGGTGAGGTGCCGAGTTGGTCGGAGCCGACCGGGCGGACCCTGGGAGGTGCATCCGGTCCGGGGTAGGCTCGGCGAGGCAGAGGGGCACCTCATCGACATTCCGGACCTGTGCCGGCCGAGGATGTGGTGACGCCGACCCAGTCCCTCGAGGGGTCAATGCGGAGAGCCACGGTGGCCCTCCCCCGTTTTGCCACCAAGTCGGGACCCGGCGGGATCGCGATCGCACTTCTGCGGCTCGCCTGCTCCCGCTGGCGCACCCTGACCCCGCCGCTCCAGACGTCATCTGGGGGCGGTACGTGGAGCCCGCCCATCATTCGCCCAGTCCGGGCCCCGCCACCACCACGACTGAGCCGACGAACCGCCCCGCCGCGACTACGCTGCTCAGCCCCGGACGGCCCCTTCCGGCTCCGGCTCGGGCGCGCCCGCAATCACCACCAGTTCGTCGGCACGACTGGGGCCCAGGGCCACCCAGGTCACGACCGGCTCGTGGGCCCGGACCACTGGCGCTGCGGCCGACCGGGTGGCGACGCCCGCGGCACCGGGCGCCGGCTCGACCGCCGGCCTGGCCGTCGGCCGGAGTAGGACGGCCGCCAGCAGGGCGGCGCTGAGGACGGCGGCGGCGGCCACCAGGAAGCCGGCGTGATAACCGCCGGTGAGAGCGGCCCCGACCGGACTCCCGTCCGCAAGCAGGTGGCTGGCGGTGCTGCTGGAAACCCCAGCGACCAGGGCCACTCCCAGCGCCGCCCCGACCTGGAGGGTCACGTTGGCGAGCCCGGAGGCCAGGCCCGAGTCCTCAGGACTGGTGCCGGCCATCGCCAGGGCGATCGTCGGCATGAAGAAGAGCCCAGCCCCGACCCCGAGCAGGAGGAGCGCCGGGAGGATGTCAACCGCATATGTGGCGTGCTCGGGGGCCCGGGCCAGCAGGCCCAGAGCGCCCGCCACCAGCAGCAGGCCGACGATCACCGGGGGCCGGGTGCCGTAACGGGCCACCACGCGCTTGGTGATCACCAGTGAGAAGAGCGCGACGGTCAGATTGGAGGGCAGGAACGCGAGTCCGGTCTCCACCGCCCCAAAGCCGAGCACCCGCTGCAGGTAAAGCGAGCCGAGGAAATAGGTCCCGAAGAGGCCGACCGGGAAGAGCAGCCGCGCCAGCTGGGCCCCGGTGCGGGAACGGGAGCGGAAGATCCGCAGCGGGACCAGGGGGGTGCGGACCCGAGACTCGACTAATACGAATGCGACCCCGGCTAGGGCCGCCAGGGCACCCAGCCCAAGGGTCGATGTCGCCCCCCACCCGTTCTGCCCGGCACTGACCAGCGCCGAGACTGCCAGAGAGGGAGCGGCGGTGACCAGGATCGCGCCCAGGATGTCGACGCCGTGGCGGAGTCCGAGGCCCTTGGCGCCCGGGATCAGGGCGGAGCCCAGCCCCAGCACAGCCAGGCCGATGGGCACGTTGATGAAGAAGATCCAGTGCCAGCTCACGGCCTGGGTCAGCACCCCACCGACCAGCAGCCCGACCGAGCCTCCCGCCGAGGCGACGAAGGCGTAGACGCTCATCGCCGCCACCCGCTGCCGGGGCTCGGGAAAGAGGGTCACCAGGATGCTCAGCACCATGGACGCCATCACCGCCGCGCCCGCCCCCTGGAGGAAGCGGGCTCCGATCAGGAGGGCTTGGTCCCCAGCCAGGCCGCAGAGCACCGAACTGACGGTGAAGAGCAGCACCCCGAAGGTGAAGACCCGCTTCCGGCCGAGCAGGTCGCCGAGCCGGCCGGCCAGCAGGAGCAGGCCCCCGAAGGTGATCAGGTAGGCATCGATCACCCAGGCGACACCGGACGACGAGAAATGCAGGTCGCGCTGAACCACGGGCAGGGCGACGTTGACCACGGTGGCGTCGAGCACGATCATCAGCTGCCCCGTGCAGAGAACCACCAGGGCAAGCCAGCGGCGGCGATTGGCCTCGGTTCCAGCCGGGCTCGGGGTCGGTCCCCGCCCATTCTCGATCGTGCCTCGCCGCCCGCCCAGCCCCGCCATCGCCAGCAGTCCCATTGCGCACCTCCCAGGTGGTATTGTTTGACGTGGATCGTACCAGATAAGTTTGATGACTGTCAAACAATGACCACCACAGCGGCTCTCGACCGCGGCGCCGTCGACGAGGTCGCGCCCCCGGTGGCCGGCATCACCACGCTGCTCCAGGCGCTGGCGGACCCGGTCCGGTTGGACATTCTCCGGGTGCTCGCCCTCGCCAAAGAGCCGATAACCTGTGGCAGCTTCCGGGTCCCGGTGACCAAGTCGACGCTCAGCCACCACCTCCGGGTGCTGCGCGAGGCGGGCGTGATCGAGCAACGGTGTGACGGGACCCGCAAGCTCACCTCCCTGCGGCGCCGGGATCTGGAAGTGAGCTACCCGGGTCTGCTGGCGAGTCTGCTCAGCGCTCCGGTCGAGGTCGGCGCGGCGCACTGATCTCGGCTCGCAGCCACCCGGCGACCCGACTCCAAGCCGCGGGCGGGGGCGGCGCCGGGTGCCAACATTGGCCGACACCCGGCGACTGGCGCCGCTCCCCTCACCTCCTGCTATCCAGGTGGCTCAGCCCGAAATGCGAGTCCTGCAGGTCGCTTTCCGACCCGCAGTCCAATGGGGCGAGCCCTGAGGGCTCGCCCGGAACCGGCGCGGGAACTTGCCCGGGCGGCTCCGGGTCAGAAGTAGTGGCGTCGGCCCCCTACCGCGTGGCCGACGCTGCCCAGGACCCAGAGCGCCAGTCCGATCAGGAGCAGGATGACCCCGATCGTCCAGATCAGCGGCAGGGCCAGCACGAAGCCCACGATTAGCAGGATTACTCCCAGAACGATCATGCCGCACCCTCCATTCGATTCCGGCAACGGACGGGGCGGCGCCGCGCCGGTCAGGACGGCCGCCCACTGGTTTCTTTAGCGGACCCAGGTCCGGGTAGTTACACCGCCAGACCGGCCCACAGCGAATCATGGCCAGCGGAAAATGGAAAGGCCGGGAACGGACGCGGGTATCGCCAGGCGCCTTCGATCACTTCGCAGGCCCGGGAGCGAGTTCGCTCAGGCTCCGGATACCGCGACCAGCCCTGAGTCGGTCCCGACCACGGCCACCGAGCCGATCAGGGTGGGACTGGCGAAGTGGGGTACCGGGCCGACCGCCAACTGGGCGACCGCAGCGCCGGTCTGCTGGCTGAGGGCGAAGAGCACGCCGCTGGAGGTGTCGAGGCTCCAGACGCAGCTTCCTCCCAAGACCGGAGGTCCGTCGGCACCCGTCGTGGTTTGCCAGCCCACGGCGAAGCTCCCCAGCCGGGCCACCGAGATCTCCTGGACTCCGTTGGCACAGGGAAGGTAGAGATTGTCGCCGTCGAACGAAGTCGCTCCGAATGCCATCTGCCCCCGGCAGACGGGCGCTGCGAAGAGCTGGCCGCCTATGCCGCCCAGGTCCGGGCTCGAGAGCAGGTAGCCAAGGCCGCTCTTGCCGGCGATGAACACCTCGCCGTCCGGCAAGAGCGTGGGCGCGACCGAACCCAGGTCGAGATCTTGGGCGTTGTCGGCGGCCCACCTCAAGGGCGCGAAGGCTCCGATCAGCCCTAGCCGGGGCGAGAGTTCCAGCACTGAGTCGGTGTGGTCCCAAGGGGGCGCCGTCGCCGCCCCGTTTCCGGTCGACACCAGGAGGTCGCCCCCGGGGGTCACCACCGGGCCTCCGGTGGCCCAGATCGCCCCCTCCCGGGAGGTAGGGACCAAGTATTGCCGGGAGGAACCTCGGCCGCTGGTGGGCACGGCGACCAAGGCGCCCCGGTACTGGCCGCAGTCTCCGTCCAGCCCCCCGAACCCGATGTAGACGTATCCCTCGGAGATGGCCAGGGCCGGGCGCTGCTGGACCGCGGCGGCAGCCTCTGAGGGGATTTGGATGTCAAGGGAGCGGGACCAGCGCACCACTCCATTTCGGGGGTCGACGGCGTAGAGGATGTGCTCGGGGCCGGTCTCCTCGGCCACCGCGAAGATCGAGCCGGTCTTGGGATCGTAGGCGGGGGTCCCGGTGATCCCGAGCGGAAAGATGTCCCCGCAAGGCAGAGCCGACTCCGCCACCGGGGTGCCCAGGTGGGTCCGCCAGACGACCCGTCCGTTCCTCGGGCTGATGGCGTAGAGGCTGTCGTTCTCGGTGGCGGCGATGATCTCCCCCTCGACCTCGAGGGGCTCGGCGAAGACCGCGCCGTCGAGGCTGGTCCGCCACGACGTCCCGAGGTGGCGCGGCACGGGGGTGTCCAGCGAGCCCCCGCTGCGCTGCGGGTCGTGGTGGTAGACGGGCCACGAGCTGGCCTGGCTGACCGGGGCCGGGGGGGAGGGCGTGGTCCGGGGGATCGGGGCGACTCCGGCACAGGCCGTGAGCGCCACGCTCACGGCTACCAGGAGCCCGAGCGACCGTCTCACGGTAAAGGGGAGCCGGCCCGGGCAGCTGAGCCGCCACCACCGCCCGCCATCGGGCGAGTCTACTCCCCACCTCGGCCCGGGAAGCGGCTCTGGAAGCGGTCTGCCAGGCGCCGCCCCGGACTGCAGTCAGCTCCACCGCGACCTCCTGGGCTCTGGGTCGGGAGCGGTCGCGACCGCGGATGGGAGACCGGCGCCCTCCGATCGGCGGAATCCCTTCGAGCCCGATCGAGATGGCGGCTCGGCCAGCGGGGTGACCTGGACCGGTAAACTCCGCCCGTTCGCCGTGGAGTCCCGATCAGCCGAGCTAAGCGTCCAACTGCCCGCCGGTCGTATCAGGGTTCAAGGCTGGCCGGCCTGTCCTCCAGCTTCTCTCCGGGCCGACGCCCGCGGCGGCGGGTTCCCGGTCCGTGAAGCGGGCTGGCTCGTCGCAGCAACGAGGGGGAGGCCGTACCGGTGCCTGAGCTAGGGCGTCGACCGACTCCCGCGGCCCCTTCCGACCTGGCGACGCGGGCTCTGCAGGGGGTCCTCGCACTCCTGGTCTGGACCGGCCTCGCGTACGTCAGCCATACCCCCCCGATTCCGGCTTGGGTCGAACCGCTCGCCCCACTGCCGTCCCTGGTGCTGATCGTCAACGCCTTGGGGCCCCACCCGTGGGGAGCGCTCCTACTACACGGCCGGAAGCCGCGAGTCCCCTGGGCGGCGGCGATCATCGCCCTGGCCGCCATCCTACTTCTGCTCCAGTTGGCCGACGCCCAGCCGGAAACCGACCAGTCGGTTCTGCTCACCTGTGCCTCGAGGTCCCTGCTGAGCGGAGCCAATCCGTACCTCCTCTATGAGCCGCAGTGCACGGCCCAGCTTCGATATCAGGGGCTGAACCTGACTCCCATCGCGACCGGGCCCTTCGCCCACCTGAGACAGGTCCCGTCACCTCGGCGCGAACTGGTAGCCGAACTCCGGGACCGGCGGACGGGCGGCCACGGCGGCTTCATTCCGTACGGATACCCACCGGACGCCAGCCTGCTCCTCCTGCCGGTCGCCTTCAGCCCCTGGCTGGGGATCTGGGGATTCGTAATGGCCCTCTGCATCGTTTTGCTTCTGTTGATTTGGGGGCCGGGGGCCAGGCCACCCGGCTGGCGTGCCCTCCTGGCGCTCCAACTACTCGCGCTGGGCATCATGGCATCGGCTTTCACGCTCGGCTGGGACCCGGAGTACGTGAGCTACCTCCTGCTCGCCCTCGCCTTTGCCAGAATCGACCGGGCGAGGGTCAGCTCGCTGGCTCTGGCGGCTGCGGTTTGCACCAATCAGCTGACCTGGGTCGCCGTGCCGATATACCTCGCCATCACTCTCCGGGATGGCCACCGTGCGTCGCGGATGGGTTGGTTGGTCGGTGGCCTGGTAGTGGGGATCGTGCCCTGGTGGGTCTGGGATCATGCGCTGCTGTCCGAGCTGCTGCACGTGCTCACCCTGCCCTACTTCCCGGGCGGGCAATCGCTCGGCGCTCTCTTCCCTGCACCTACCCATACGGTGCTCTTCCTGATCGGGTTCCTGGGCGCGATCGGGATCTGCACTCTGGTTGCCTGGCGGTCCAGGTCCTGGCGTTGGGCCATGGCGGGCGCCGTGTGGGGTAGTTTCATCTTGAGTCCCCGCGGGTTCGGATACTACTTCCTACCCATGTTCTGGCTCAGTCCGGCGATTCTCCTGGGGGCCTGGCGGCTCGAGCGGCCGCCGCTCCTGTCCCCCGCCTCAGAAGCGCCCACCGCGCCCGGGCTGCACCCGGTGTGAGGCTTCCCGGTATCGCTCCGACGGCATCCTCCCCCTGGGATCAGCCGGGGCGAAGCGAGGCGTCGGCACCCTCCCAGGAGGAGCCGACGCGTGGCTTCCGCTAGGGCCGGGCTGGCCGGGCAGCGCTGGCTGCCCTGGTTGGCGCTGGGCGGGTCCGCTGCGATTCTCGTCTGGGGCGGCTTCTTCCTGATGTTTTTCCACTTCAGCGCCTATGACGACGAGGGCTACCTGCTCATTTCACTGCAGTCGTTCCTCCGCGGCGGCCACCTCTACAGCCAGGTCTACAGCGAATATGGCCCTCTCTTCCATGAAGTCATGGGGCTGCTCTTCGCAATCCCCGGGTTTGCACCCTCTCTGCAGCACGGACGCTTGGTGACGCTTGGGATCTGGGTCCTTTCCTCGTTACTGGTGGGCGCCTCGGCATTTAAACTCAGTGGGCGGCTTCTCCTGGGGCTAGCCGCGGAGTGGAGTTGCTTCAGCCTCCTATTCGTACTCATCAACGAGCCGATGCACCCCATTGGCCTGATGTGTCTGCAGGCGGCGTTGCTGATGTCTTTGGTCGCGTTCGTGCTCCCTCGGCACCGGCGGCTGGGGCTGCTGCTGGTTGGCGGCTTGGTGGCATCGATTCTGCTGGTAAAGGCGAACGTCGGCGCCTTCACCGCGGTCGGAGTGAGTTTTTGGCTTAGCGCGGCGCTCTCCCCTCCCAAGGCCCGCCGCTGGCTGGTCGCGCTCGCGGCGCTGGCGATGATCGTGGGGCCGCTCGCGCTAATCGCGCTCCTCCCCTCTCCGGGCTGGGGCCCCAACTTCGGTTTTCTGCTCGCGCTCTCCGGGCTGGCGATGACCTTAGTAACCGTGGGGTTGCCCCACGGTCAAGGAAGTGGACGACTCTCAGACTTCGTCTGGGCGGCTGGAGGTGGGTTCGCACTGGGGACGCTGAGCATCGCTGCGATTCTCGTCCTGGGAACCTCCCCCGCCGCGGTCATCTCGGGCACGTTGGTCGCCCCCCTCGCCCATCCGCAAGGCTTCTTCATTCCGCTCCGAGTCGGGACCGGCACGGTCGGCCTTGCTGCGCTGTCGGTCGTCGCTTCCGGGCTTTACGTTCTCTTCCGTCGGACGACGTCCCCGAGCCAACGAAGCGTCCAAGCAGAGGCCGCCCTCCGGGTGGTGGTCGGGGCCCTCTTGTTCCTGGGAGCGGCCTCCAGCAACGCGACGGTCGCCGCCCTGGTCTGGATCATCGTGGTGCCTCCTCTGACCCGCGACGACGGCTCCTGGGCGGGGCGGGTCAGCCCCCCGCAGCGCATCCTGCTGGCAGCGGTCGCGCTGCTCTGGACGCTCAACGTGTATCCCGTCGATGGCAGCCAGCGGGCGCTGGCCGAACTGCCCGCCCTTCTGGTCGGCGTCGTCGCCATCTCGGATGGATGGCTGGCCTACCGATCGACGCTGGCCCAAGCAGGCCGGCCGCGTACGCAGGGGTATCTGGCCGCAGGACTAGCCGCGGTCCTCCTACTTTCAAGTGGGGTGATTTCCAGTGGACAGCTGATCGTTCCGGGCTACGCCGCATATCAGTCCGAAGTACCCTTGGGGCTCCCCGGTGCCAACGGGCTCCGCCTCCCGGTCAGACAAGCAGCAACCTTCCGCCTCCTGGTGAGCGAGTTGCACGCCCACTGCGCGACGTTCTATTCCGAGCCCGGGTTCAACAGCCTCTACTTTTTCGCCAATGACCGTCCTCCGACCCTGCTCAACAGCAGCAGCTGGATCGTGGGCATGACCGAGCCGCAGCAGAAAGAGATCGTCGATCAGCTTCGCCCCATCGCGGGACTGTGCATAGTCCGGTCCCAGGCGGAGATCGACTATTGGTTGCGGGGAAGAAAGCTCCCGCAGCGGGCGCTCGTGCGCTACATCGAAGGGGGCTTTCGGCCCCTGCTTCGGGTTGGCGGCTACCAGGTTCTGATCAGGCGGATCAGTCCCGCTCCGTGACAGCCGACTCCGCCACGCGGGCACGAGCCCGTCCCGCACAAACGGCGGCCGGGCCGCGATTGCCTGCGAGCTCTGAGACGGCCCCAGGCGCGCCGGCGAGGGGATGGTCTGCCTCCGGAAGTGAACAATCCGGATGGCGCGCCCGTACTACCAGTGTGCAACTGATCAAATCCCGGGTCAGCGTCCAGTTCCCGATTACCCCGGCGAGCCTTCCCAGCCCCGGATCGGACCGGGCGAAGATCGGTGCTTCACGCCGCCCCCCGGCTCACGTTGCCGCGGGCACCCACCAGCGCCCCGACCACTGCGAGGCCGGGGGAGGAGTCAACCCATGAACTTCGGACCGTTCCACTTCCCATCCATCCTCGGGCGCGCCGCTGGTGCGGCGACCCTCGCGCTGGCGGGAGCGCTGGTAATGGCCGCCTGTGGGAGCACTCCGTCGGCATCGAACTCCCCCAGCCCCTCCTACTCCTCGCCCACCTCGACCTCTTCTCCGACGGGCGGAGTGGCGGTCAAGACAGCGTCCGTTGGCAGCTTGGGCTCGGTTTTGGTCGACGGCCAGGGCCGAACCCTGTATACCCTCACCTCGGAGACGGGAGGACACCTCACCTGCACGGTGGCCAACGGCTGCACCCAGGTCTGGATCGAGTTGACTGTGCCGTCCGGGGTCAGCGCCGCCCGCGCCAGCTCGGGCGCCCGCGCCTCGCTGCTGGGGACCGAAACCGGGGCGACCGGAACGGTGGTCACCTACAAGGAATGGCCCCTCTACACGTTCAGCGGCGACTCCGGCGCCAACCAGTCCCATGGCCAGGGACTGAAGAGCTTTGGCGGGACCTGGTACGTCGTGAATGCGGCTGGGAGCTTGGTCGAGTCGAGCGGTACCAGCTCGCCCGCGTCGAGCCCAGGGGGCTACTCGTACGGAGCTCTGATCCCGTAGGGAGCCATTGAGCCCAAGCCGATGAGCCGCGCTCCAACGGCGCCCTGCCCGGCAGTTGAGCCGCTCCCAGAGTGACCAGCTCGGCCTACAGTGGCTCCATGAGCCGAGCCGTTGAGCTCGATCAGCAATCCCACCCAGAGTCCCGAGATGGCGGGCGCGGCGCCTCGCAAAAGGAAGAGCTGGGTGTCGCCTTCCGTAACCACCGCGGCGAGCTCCTCGGCTTGGCCCGCCGCTCGCTGGAGGACGGACCGCTGGCCGAGGAGGCGGTCCAGGAGACCTTCGTCCGGGCGCTGCGCGCCAGGCGTGGGTTCGACGCTCGGCTGGGAGCCATGCGCAGCTGGCTTTTCGCCATCGAGCGCCGGGTCATCGTCGACCTGGCCCGGGCCCGGCGCGCCCATCGGGTTGAGCCCTTGAGGGAGGATTCGGCGACCTCATCAGACCAGCTCGAGGGGGCGCTGAACTCCTGGAATGTGGAGGCGGCGCTGCGGAGGCTCGGCCCCCAGCACCAGCAGGTCGTCCTCGAGATCTACTACGGGGGGCGCTCGAGCCGGGATTTAGCTCGGGAGCTGGGGGTGCCCGAGGGCACGGTCAGGAGTCGCCTGTACTACGCCCTGCGGGCCCTGCGGGGAAGCCTGGAAGAGCTGGGCTGGACCGAATGAGTCCGTCCGACTGCGAGCGCCGGCGCGGGGACCTGGCCATGGCGGCCGCGGGCCGGCTCAGCGATTTGGAAGCAGGCCGCCTGGAGACGCACCTCTCCAGCTGCCCTCAGTGCGAGAGGGAGCTGGAGCAGCTGCGGACGGTCGCCCGGGCGCTGGAGCTGGTCCCGCCGGCGGCCCTGGCGGCCGCCTGGCCACCGGGGACGGGGAAGGGATCAGCTCTGGGCGTCCCCCCCCCTCTCCGGGCCGGCTCGCCGCGGTCTCTTCGGCGGCGGCGGGCCGTGGGCGGGATCATGGCCGCCGCCGCCTTTGCGAGTGCCGCTCTCTTCTGGTTCAGTTCTGCCGCCAGACCGGGACTGGCCGTCTCCCTGCACGGCACTCGGAGCGTGCAGGCCAGCGCCGTCCTGACCCGCGAGCAGTGGGGCACCGACCTCGCGCTTCAGGTGGCGGGCCAGCCGCCGGGGCGCCTCTACCAGGTGTCGATGGAGTCCAAGTCCGGAACCTGGTGGCAGGTGGGGAGCTACCGCTCCGAGAGCAGCCCGAGTCATGTTCAGCTGGCCTGCGCGGTGGCGCCCAGCCAGGTCGAGCGGATCTGGGTCGAGAACTCAGCCGGCCGGGTGGTCCTGCGCGCCTACCTAGGCTAGGCCGGTTGCGCCACCCGGGAGTGGGCCGCGCCCACTCCCGGGCGGGGCGGGCGCGCCCGCCGGACTCGGTTCCGTCCCGCCCTTTTGGCGAGATACATGGCCGCGTCCGCGGCGGCCAGGAAGGAGGCGCCGTCGAAGGCCGCCTGGGCTGAGCCGGCGACTCCGATCGAGATCGTGACCGGGCGCGGGGCGGGAGCCGCCGCGATCCGCAGGCGCAGGTCGTCGGCCACCTTGAGGGCGGCCCCGATCTCGGTGTCAGGCAGGAGCAGCACGAACTCGTCGCCGCCGTAGCGGGCGGCCAGGTCGCCGCGACGGAGCCGCTGCCGGATCAGGGCGGCCACCTGCTGGAGGATCTGATCGCCGGTGGCGTGGTCCCAGCGGTCGTTGATCTGTTTGAAGCGGTCGAGATCACAGAAGAGGAGGGCGCATGGTCGGCCGCCCCGCTCGGCGCGGAGCAGCTCGCGGGCCAGGGCGTCCTCGAGTACGTGACGGTTGTGCAGACCGGTCAGGGAGTCCGTCATGGCCAGCTGTTCCAAGCGCTCGTGGAGCTGGACCCGGGAGATCGCGGCCACGCACTGGTCGGCGAACAGCTCGAGCGCCTGGACGGTGGCCAGGGCGGGGTATTCCTGGTCAATCGGCTCGTCCAAGGAGAGCAGTCCGAGCCGGGTATGGCCGTCGTCGAGGGGGATGGTCAAGGAGTCGAGCGGGTGCCAGAGCCCCGGGCGCCAGTCGGGGGCCAGTTCGGGAACGCTCAAGGCGGTATCGAGGATGGAATTCTCGGGCATCTGGTCGCGGCGGTGGTCGAAGAGGAAGGAGCGGCTGATCCGCATCTCGTCCCGCATCAGGGGCAGCATCCCATCGATCGGGAAGGGGTTGGCCCGCATCCGGGCGACGTCCTCGTCGCTGACGCCGACCGTGGCTCTCGGGTGGAGCATCCCGGTGCTCTGGTCGAGCAGATAGACGGCAACCCCGGCGAAACCCCCGGCGGCGGCCAAGATGGTGGCGATCCGGCCCAGAACCTCATCCAGGCCGAGCGTCTCGTGCATGCTGGCACTGGCCTCCAGCAGCCCCCGCAGAAGCCGCCTTTCGCGCTCCGCGGCCGCCGGCTCCGGACCGCCCACGGGGCTCGATTTCCCTGCTGCGTCCGGAATCGCCGACCTCCTCGTGCTCAGCACCGCCGGGCACTCGGGAGCGATCCCCGACGGCGCTGGACCTGGACAGGGTGGCGAGGTGATCGCTGCCCCCCTGCTCTGCGGGCGCAGAGGTACCGCTTGCTCACGGCTCGACCTTAGGACCTGGAGCTCGGGGCCCACCGGCGGGCCATCAACCTGGTGCGGACGAGTTACCCGGGCGTGACGCCCCTTGGCGCCCGGTCCACGGAGGCGACCGCCGACTTCGGCCCCTACTCAGCCGGGAGTTACCCAGCCTGAGCCCGCCCGAGCGCCCGACGGCTCGGGACCACTGCGGTCGGATCAGAGGCGGCGCCGACAGGCTCGAGGGTGAGCGCGATCCACTTCTGGGACCACGCCCCGATGGCGTGCAGGACGGGCTCCAGATCGCGGCCCATCTCGGTGAGTCGGTAGTCCGCCCGGACTGGGTGCCCGGTGGTGATCCAGCGCTGCAGCAGCCCCCGCTCCTCGAGCTCCCGGAGCCGCTGGGCCAGCATGGTGTCGCTGATCCCGGGCACGGCGGCGCGGATGTCGCCGTAACGCTGGTGACCCTGGAAGAGAGCGCGCAGGATGGCGCCGCTCCAGCGGGCGCCGATCAACTCAACCGCGCTGTGGAACTGGTCGCCCACGGGGTGAGGCACGACCTCATGTTACTACGCATTGCTAAGTTACTCAAGATAGCTTAGTATGATGAAAGAGTCGAGTGAGGTTTCCCCGGCGGGTCGGGGCACTGCCGCCTTCCCGAAGGCCCCGGCGTATTGAGGACCGCCCAGATGACCGTTTCGCCCGATCGCGAAGAAAACCTGGCCAGCTCGGAGCCCGCTGACGCGGCGCCCCCAGGGCCGGGCTGGTGGCGCGCTGCCATGACGGCCACGCCCCTGCGCCACTCCGTCGACGCCGTCCAGTACGGGGTGGCCCTGGTGCTGCTGCTGATCGCGGTAGTGGTGCTGATCCGGACCACCGCCAGCTTCGTCACCGCCCAGTCGAGCTACCCCCAGAGCCTGATCAGCGCGATCGACGGCGTCCTGATCGTGATCATCGTGGTCGACGTCCTGCGGACCGTGCTTACCCACTTCGAGGGTTCAGGATTCCCGCTCCGGCCCTTCCTCATCATCGGCATCATCTCGGCGGTCCGGGACATCCTCTCGGTTTCGGCGCGGTTGGCCCTCCAGGGACCGGTCACCAACTCCGGGTTTGCGCGCCTGGCGATCGAGCTGGGAATCAGCAGCGGGGTGGCGCTGGCCCTGGCGCTAGCCCTAGTGCTAACTCGCGAGCGCTCCGGGGACCGCCCTGAGCCGGAGTGATCTCGAGCCGGCTCCAGGTCCGAGTCAGCCCCGAAATGGACTCCGATCCTCGATCTCCCAGGTGTGGTCGAGGACGTGCCAGGCGGCCCGGCGGGCGTAGTAGCGTAGAGGCCAGTTCCCAGCGCTTGCCGTACCCGCCTCGAGCGCCCGAAACAGCGCCCGGCGCAGCTCGGCCACGGCCGCGGGGTCGCTGACCGCTGACCGGAGGGTGATCCCCAGCCTGCGCGCATAGGCGAAGTCCCCGCCGAGCACGTGACCGACCACCTGGTCCCGGTCCCGGCCACCCCCTCGGGGTCCCTTGCGCAGCTCGGCGGGAGCTTGACCGGCAACCGCCTCCAGAAGCTCCCAACTGGTGGTCAACAGCTCCCCGAGGCGGCGTCCAGACTCGGCCGGTAGGGGCAGGTGGTCAGCGGCTGCGATCGCCCCCGGGGCACCGAAGTCGGTGGTGGTCGAGCCCGCGAGCCTCTCCTCGACCAGGAATTCGTCGAGCCGCCCGGCGGGGGGCTCGACCCCGGCTGCGATCACAACCTTGAGGTATCGGCTCGCGCAGGCTGCCAGGCTGGCCAGGGCTGCCGCCTCGCCACGCCCGGAGCGGCACCATCCGGGCCAGTCAATGACCCAGGCGAATGTCCGCTGCCGACCGACCTCGACCGCGACCGGCAAGGGTTGGGGCATGGCCAGCATCATGGCACCGCGGTGGCGCCCTTTACGATCTCCCAGTGAGGCGCTTCGCAGATTTCCAGGGCGAGATCTACCGGGCGGGCCTGAGCGGGAGCCGGCCCGACCTTCCCATGACCGCCGCCGGGCTGGAGCGGGCAGCGAGGGAGGCGATGGCGCCCGAGGTGTATGACTACGTCGCGGGATCGGCGGGGACGGAATCGACCGCGGCCGCCAACCGCGGGGCCTTCCTGCGGTGGGAGATCGTGCCCCGGCAGCTGCGCGGCTCGGGCCAGCCGTCGCTGGCGACGGAGCTGCTCGGATCAAACCTACCCGCCCCGGTGCTGCTGGCCCCGATCGGAGCGCTGAGCGCCATCAGACCTGAGGCGGAGCTCGAGGTTGCCCGCGCGGCCGCCGCCGTGGGAGTGCCCATGATCCTTTCCACCCTGACCAACTTCAGCCTCGAGCAGGTGGCGGCCGAGCTGGCCTCGGCCCACCCCGGTCCCGGAAGAGGCACCGGGGGGTGGTTCCAGCTCTATTGGCCGGCCGACCCGGAGATCGCCGCCAGCCTGGTCCAGCGTGCCCAGGCGGCGGGGTACCACGCTCTGGTGGTGACCGTCGACACCTGGACCCTGGCCTGGAGGCCCCGCGACCTGGCCCACGGATACCTGCCCTTCCACCGCGGCACAGGCATGGCCAACTACTTCTCCGACCCCGTGTTCCGCTCTCGTCTCAAGGCACCCCCCGAGGAGGACCCGGGAGCTGCCGTAGCCCTCTGGTCGAGCCTCTTCGGGAATTCGTCCCTCACTTGGACCGACCTGGCCCGGCTTCGCGCGGAGACGGCCTTGCCCATCCTGGTCAAGGGGATCTGCCACCCGGACGACGCCCGCCAGGCGCTCGCCGCCGGACTCGACGGGTTGATCGTCTCCAATCACGGGGGCCGCCAAATCGACGGCGCCCGGGCGGCCCTTGACTGCCTGTCTCAGGTGGTCGCCGCCAGCGGTGACCTGCCTGTCCTCTTCGACTCCGGGATCAGGACCGGTTCGGACGTGGTCAAAGCACTCGCCCTGGGGGCGCGGGCGGTGCTGCTGGGCCGGCCCTACGCCTTCGGATTGGCGCTGGCGGGACGAAGAGGAGTTGAGCATGCCCTGCGCTGTCTGCTGGCGGAGTTGGAGCTGGCGGTGGGCCTGAGCGGCCACCGGAGCGTGGCCGCGCTCTCCCCGGAGGACCTGGCCCACTCCTCTTCCTGACCCGAACGGCCGCCCCGCTCCCCGGGGAGGGGCGCGCCCGAGCCGGGGTGAGTTCAAGCTGGGGGCGGCTCAGAGCTGCTGCCGGCCGGAGAACGCCCGAGCCACGGTCCGCTCGTCCGCATAGGCCAGCTCGCCGCCAACTGGCAGACCGTGGGCGAGGCGGGTGACCCTGACCCCGGTCGCCTCCAGCCGCCGGTGCAGGTAGCTCGAGGTGGCCTCGCCCTCGATGTCCGAGTCGGTGGCCAGGATCACCTCGCTGACCCCCCCCCGCTGGACCCGGAGGAGCAGCTCGTCGGCGTGGATCTCGCCCGGGCCGACCCCGTCCAGGGGCGATAGCGCCGCGCCGAGAACGTGGTAAAGGCCCCGGTACTCACCACTTCTCTCAATCGCCAGAACGTCGGTCGGGTCCTCGACCACGCAGAGCAGGGACTGGTCGCGCCCAGGCGGGCCGCAGATGGCGCACAGCTCCCCGCGGATCGAGAGGAAGAAGCAGTTGGGGCAGGTGGCCACCTGGTCGACCACGTCCGTCATCGCCGCCGAGAGTGCCCGGCCGTGGGCGGGGGCCATCCGGACCGCGTGGAATGCCAACCGCTGGGCGGTCTTGGACCCGATCCCGGGGAAGCGGGCGAACTCCTCGGCCAGCCGCTCGACCGGTGGTGGCAGCAGCCCCACTAACTCGGACCCGAAATAGCGCTCAGATCAGCGCAGGCCAGGGGGCAGGAGTCCCGGCGGGATCAGCGACTCCATCGAGCGGGCGGCCAGCTCGCGAGAGCGGTCCAGCGCGTCGTTCACGGCCGCCAGCACCAGGTCGCCTAGCAGCTCCGACCCCTCCTCCAGGACCTCAGCCTCGATGCTCACCGCGGTGATCCGCTGCTGTCCGTTGGCCCGAGCGGTAACCGCGCCGCCGCCGGCGCTGCCCAGGACCTCCTGGGTGGCCAGGTCGCCCTGGGCCTGCTCCAGCTGGCGCAGCATGTTCTGCTGGAGCTGGCGCAGCTGCTTGGGGTTGGGCTGGGGCAAGATCAGAACTCCTCTCGCTTGGTCAGCCCCATTCTAGGGCCCGGCTTCCCGGCGCCTAACGGCCGTCGCCGGTCCCGAGCCGGGTGACCCGGCTCCCCGGGAATACCTGCATCGCCTGACTGAGAGCCGAGCCTTGCCCCTCCTCCGAAACCGCCCCCCCCGGCTCGTCGCCGCCTGCTGGCTCTGTCGTCGAAGTCACCTCCACCACCACCTCGACCCCGAGCACCCCGAGGCAGGCCTGCCGGAGCAGCTCCCGGTTGGCCGGAGATTGGAGCTGGCCCCGATGGAATTCGAACTTGGGATCGAACTCCAACGTCAGGACTCCGTCCTGGTGACGCGTCGGTCGGCCCGATTTGAGGAGCGCCTGAACGGGAATGTTGTCCCGGCCGATCCAGGCCAGGATCTCCCCCCAGCGGCCGACCGCGTCACCGCCATTCTGGACGGCCCCGGCCGGCGCCAGGTCCAGGGGGTCGGCCGCTACACCAGCTCCCGCGAGCTCCGGCGGAACCTGCTCGAGGTTCTCGTCTGGAACCGCGATTCCGGTCGTCACCTCCCCTTCCGTCCCCTTCGACTTGGCGTCCGGGGTGGGGGCCGGGGTGGCATCCTGGCGGGGCGGCGTCGGCTCGAGCCGGATCCGCTCCCGGTCGAGCCCGCAGAGTCGGAGCAGGGTCGCCTCCAACGACATCCAGGGATCATCGGCGCGGCGAAGCTCGGCTCCGGCACCGGCCGCGCTGGTCATGAGCTCGAGCCAAAAGCCGGGCGGCGCCGGGATCTCGGCAAGCTGGTTCGAAACCGGCTTCCCACCCAGCTCCCGCCACAGATGGAGCCGGGCCAGTGCCCCCAGAGAACGCATCAGCTGGCGGGGCTCCACCCCGGCGGCCTGAAGCTCTCGCAGTTCCCCCCAAGCGGCCCCCATGTCGCGCCGGCTGAGCTGGTTGGCGAGCCGACCCAACGCCCGCGGGTCGGCCATCCCCAGCCCGGCTTGGACCCGCTCACGGGTGAGCTCGCCGTCGGCCAGCCCGAGCAACCGGTCCAGCAGGGAGAGGGCGTCGCGGAGCGACCCGGCCCCTGCCTCGGCGACCAGGCTGAGGGCGTCGGAGGCGGCGGGGGCGCCCTCAAGCTCGCAGATCCGGGCCAAGTGGGCCGCCATCGCGTCGACCGGGATCTGCCGGAAGTCGAAGCGCTGGCAGCGGGAGCGGACCGTGTCGGCCAGCCGCTGGGGCTCAGTGGTGGCCAGGATGAAGCAGGCGTGCTCCGGGGGCTCCTCCAGGGTCTTGAGGAAGGCGTTGCCAGCCTCCAGGGTCAGCATGTGGGCCTCGTCGATGATGTAGACCTTGGTCTTGAACTGGCTCGGCAGGAACTGGACCCGCTCGCGCAGGTCGCGGATCTCGTCAATCCCCCGGTTGGTGGCAGCGTCAATCTCGATCACGTCCAGGCTGCGCTCCCCAGCGATGGCGAGACAGGCCGCGCAGAGGCCGCACGGTTCGCCGGCCGCGACCGCCTCGCAGTTGATCGCTCGGGCCAGGATCCGGGCGGCACTGGTCTTGCCAGTGCCGCGGATCCCGGTGAAGAGGTAGGCGTGGCTGAGCCGCCCCTCGCGCACGGCGCTGCGGAGCGTCTCCGCCACCACCTCCTGACCCACCAGCTCGGCGAAGCGCTGGGGTCGGTACTTCAGGTAGAGGCTTTGTCTGACCGAATTCACACCGCTCAAGATGATCGCGCACCCCTCGTCGATGAGGCATCCCCGGCGCCGACCCGATCCCGAGCTAGACCCGGGGAGCCCGGCGGCACTCCAGATGTTCCGCGTACCGCTGCTTCCTTCCGGACCTGACGGGGTTGGCGGTCGCTGGTTGCGCCGGACCCGGATTTCAACGCCCGGGAGTCAGGAGCTGACCCGATGACACCCCCCCTCGGAGGGGAGTTCGACCCCGCTGTAGCGGATTGCGGGTACAGGGCACCGCTAACTCCCCGTCTAGCGCGATCAGGCCGATTCTAGCTCTCCGGAGGCCCGGGGGGTGCTTACCGAGGCGGCCTGGACCTGCTCTCCCAGTCGGCGCTCCTCGCCCCGGCTCAGCCGCCCGAGGTTGTCGCGGTGGCGGTAAACCAAAAAGCCGAGGGCGAAGAGGCAGAACACCGGCCCCTTTCGGGGACGGGAGGGCGCTCGGAGCAGAGCTGCCGTGGTGGCGACCCCCAACCCGGTCAGCGCCCCCGCCGAGACGTAGCGGGTGGTGGCTGCGGTGAGCGCCCCGGCGCTGGCGGCGGCGACCGCCGCGGGTGCGTCCATGGCCAGCAGCGAGCCCCAGCTGGTGAGCACCGATCGGCCCCCCTTGAACTCGGCGAAGACGGGCCAGCTGTGTCCCAGGGCCGCTCCCACGGCGGCTGCCACCTGACCCTCGTCGCCGGCCAGCCCCTCCCCCACCCGGGCGGCCAGGTAGCCCTTGGCGGTGTCCAGTGAGAATGTGGCCGCCGCCGCTGCTGGACCGGCGGTCCGGAGGACATTGGTCGCCCCGCTGACCCGGCTCCCGTACAGTCGGACGTCAATCCCGGCGGCGAGCCGGCCCACGATCACCCCCATCGGGATCGCCCCCAAAAGGTAGCCCGCTCCGCCAGCGATCGCGACCCGATTCCATTTCGTGCCCACCGCCCCGAGTGTACGAAGAGGGCCGGGCTCCGGGCCCGACTCAGCCGGTGGCGATCCCGAGGAAGCTGCTCGAGGAGTCGTGGCTGAGCGCCGCCACCTGCCCGCTCTGCGGATTGACCAGAACCACCTCCGAGAGCGTCGGGCTCGCCGACCCGGCATAGGCTGGCCGGGTGTATTGGGTGGCGACGACCTGGGCCGTGGTCGGCCAGGCGTCCGGCACCAGTCCCGGTGCCCCCAAGGTCCGCAGCGCTCCCGACGCCGTGTCCAGGACCTCCATCTGACTGTTGAGGTAGGCGGCGCTAGGGCTCTGGCCACAGCCTGGGCACCGGGCGAAGAGGATCGAGCTGGCGGTCGGATCGAACACGGCCGCGCCGTAGCCGCCGCCCGCCGCCAACGCCCAAGAGCCAGTGGCGATCCCGTCCGTCCCGGTCACCAGTTCGGTCGACTGCCCGCCGCCCTGCTGGAAACAAACGTAGTTGCCGTCTCCGGACACTTCGCTGATGGGGCAGTTCTGCGAGTTGCTGAGCAGCGCTTGAGCGCCGGTCTCGGGGTTGACCAGGTACACCTCCAGGGCCGCGCTCGAGAACGAGGTCGAGCCGGAGGCGATCTGAGCCAGCACCACGGCGCCTCCGGCCCAGCCGAGCAATTGGTAGCTCCAGCCGTTGGCGAACTCCGACGATGGCGGCCCCGCGCTCGGAGTGGCGCTGAACAGGAGCCGGGGAGAACGGCTTACCTCGCCCAGCCACAGCTGATAGCTCTGGCCGGCGGCTCCGCTGAGGGTCTGCAGGTAGGCCCACTCGGTGCCGCCGGAGGCAACCGCCAAGGCGCCAAATTCTGGGGCTGGGTCGACCGAAGCTCCCGGCGGAGGTGCGCCCGCGACCGTCCCGACCGCAACCGGAGCGCTACCGGCGCCCAGCCTGAGTAGCTGGCCGCCGAGCACGTAGTAGAGCCCCTGGGACCCAGCTTGGAGCGCGGGCTGGACCCCGGCGCCCAGGGTCACCGACCCCAGCTGCGGCCCACCCAGGGAGAGCAGGTGGAGCGTGTAGCAGCCGCAGTACCCCCTGGTCTCGGTGGCCACTCCAAGCACCGCCGGCGCCACCCGGGGAGTCTGGGTGGCAGCGACTCCCGAGGTAGGCGAGGGAGTCGGCGCCGGCGGCCGCGGGGCGGGTCCGGCACAAGCGGCCAGGACCACCGCCGCTGCCAGCGGCCCGGCGAGGCGCCACCCTCCGCGCAATCCGTCCCTCCTCTGCGCCTGGCACGACCCGGTTCAGGCCCGGGCCTGGGGCAACTATGCGGTACTGCCGACGGCTAGGGCGAGCGGTCCGGCTGGGACGCCCGCAGGGAGTAGACGAGGGGGATGCGGGGGGCGCCTGCCGGAGGGACCCAGAGTCCCTCCCCGACCTCCTCCAGGACGGGGGCCGGAAAGCGCGCGAAGTAGGTCTCGCAGCGCTCTTCCAGGAACTCGATCCGGAGCCCTGTCTCGGCCAACCTGGTGACAACCTCGCCAAGCGGGTGACACCAGTTGTGGGTGCGGTTTTGGGTGGTCACGGCGTCGAGCACCGCGTAATCGCCTGGCTCGTCGTAGGACGCCTCCGCGCCCGCCAGGTAATCGCCCTCGAAGATAGTCGTGCGATCGGCCATCACGTCGACCAGGGGATGGAACTCGACCAGGTAGAGGCGGCCCCCGGGGCGCAGCAGCCGGGAGACCGCCTTCGCCCAGCGACCAAGATCCGGCAGCCAGGGCAAAGCTCCCTTGCCGGTGTACACGACGTCGAAGGTCCGCCCCAGCACCTCGGGCGCGAGCTCGAGCTCGCCCTCGACAAACGTGGGGTCCAGGCGGAGTTCCTGGGCCAGCCCCCGAGCGACCTGGAGCGCTGGGGCCGAGAAGTCGTACCCGGTGACCCTGGCTCCCAGCCGCGCCCAGGAGAGGGAGTCCAGCCCGATGTGGCACTGCAGGTGGAGCAGATCCAAGCCCCGCACCGGCCCCAACTCTGCGGGCTCGTAGGCGGCCAGGCTGGAACGGCCCGACCGGAATCCGGGCAGGTCGTAGAGCCGGGAACCGAGATGAAGGGGAACCCGCTCGTCCCACCAGGCGCGGTTGTCTTCCAGGTTCTGGTCGCTCACCGACCAATGGTAGGCGGGTCGGAGATGCTCAGACCTCCAGCTGGCGCAGGCGGGCGTGACCCAACCGCAGCGAGATGGCCCCGCCGATCAGGGCGCAGACGGCGCAGGCGCCGATTGCCAGCAGCTGGGATCCCAGCGGGCCGAGCTGGGTGATCACCAAGGGGATGGTCAGGGCGACCATGCAGACGGCGATGTAGGCGGACCCCACCACCAAGAAGACGACCGACAACCAGATCCCCGCGGCCCGCCGCGGATCGGTCCAATCCAGACGAGGCCAGATCGCCCCCAGCCCGGTCGCCAGAGCGGCCAGGCCGGTGACGCACAGAGTCAGCAGGACCGCCGAGAATCCGATCTCGGGAAGGGTAAGTCCAGCCCGGAGCTCAGTGGCTCCCATCAGGGTGAGGGCGGCTCCGACCGCGACCAGGGCGGGGAGCGCTAGCTTGCCCAGGAGCAGCTGGCCAATCCCCAGCGGAGCCGCGCGAAGGCACCAGAAGTTCCGTCCCTCGGACCCGACCGCGCGCAGCCCGAGCCCGCTGACGACGAACAGGGCCGCGAAGGCGGAGGTGGTCAACGGCCCGTACCAGAGCGGGAAGTCACGAAACAGGACCGCGGAACCGCTCCCTCCCTGAGGCGCCAGCAGGTACACCGCGAAGAGAGCCAGAGGCAGGATCAGCTGGCTCAGCTGGACTGGGTCCCGGCGCAGATTCCGGCCGTCCTTCCGGAGCAGGGCCAGTACCGGGGGCAGGCGGCCCGCCCCGACTGCGCCCCGGGGCCGCCGCCGGGGCGCGACCTGGGCCCGGGCCCACCCCTCGCGGTGAAGGGGGCCGCCCAGCCAAAGCGCCCCGGCCAAGGCCACGAGGGCGAGCCCCACCAGCGGCAGCAGCCACCAGAGCGCGCCGGACCAATCCCCCCGCCAGGTGAGGGTGACGACGCGCCCCGCCCAGCCCGGGGGCAGCCAGGCCGAGTGCCACCAGCCTGACCCGAGCGGATTGACCGCGCCCGCCCAGGGCAGACCCCGGCCCGACCGGTGCCGGGTGATGCCCACCGCGGCCATCGCCAGCCCCACCAGACAGACCAGTCCCGCGGTCCCATCCCGAACTCGGCTAGCGGGGAAAAGCCGCACCACCAGGACGACCAGCAACAGCCCGACCGCGACCGGGGTCGCCAGCAGGGCCATCAGGGCCACCACGACCAGAGACAGCCCCGCGATCGTCCCGCTGTCGATCCCGGCTGCCAGCAGGATCGGGCCTAGGACGGCGGCTCCCACGGCGATCCCCAGGGTCAGCTGGGAGGCGAGCCGGTGGGCGAGCAGGCTCCGGGCCGAGATCGGCACGGTGAGCAGCCACTCCAGGTCCCGGGCGAAATAGGCGGACGCCACCGCGAAGCTCAAGGAGGTGACCAGCGTGAAGCCGGTGAGCAGGACCAGGACACCAGTGACGGTCGTCAGCAGAAGACCCGGCGAGGCGCGCAGAGACGGCCCCAGGAGGCTTGCAATCACCGGGATCGCGGCCAGCCAGACCATGGCCCCCAACCCCACCCCGAGCAGGAGCCCGCGCCGACGCCGCGGGCCCCGGTTCCAGGCGGCATTCCAGAGCGACCGGCCGTTGGCCGCCAAGAGGGCGATCACCTGACGGGACGCTCTGGGCGGGCCCACCGCCGTGCCCGGGGGGTACGAGGCCGAGCTCAACTTCGAAGGGCGGCCAGGAGGGCGGAGGACTCGTCCTCTCGGGCCCCGGTGACGGCCATGAAGGCGGCCTCGAGCCCGCCCTGGCGGACGGCGTCGGCATGCCCAGCGGCCGCCAGCTGGGGGACGGTGCCGCAAGCGGCGAGCCGGCCGTCGCTGAAAATCCCCACCCGGTCGCAGAGGGCGGCCGCTATCTCCAGGGCATGGGTGCTGATGAAGACGGTGTGGCCGCTGTCGCAGAGAGTGCGCAGCATCAGCTTGAGCTGGCGGGCGCCCTTGGGATCGAGCCCGACGGTGGGTTCGTCCAGAAAGAGGACCTCGGGATCGTGCACCAGGGCGGCGCAGAGCGCCAGCTTCTGGCGCATCCCCCGGGAGTAGCTCATGATCAGCTGACCCTGGGCCTCAGCCAGGTCGAAGGCCTCGAGCAGGGCGGGTATGCGCCGTCGCCGCCGGTCTGCGGCTACCCCCTGCAGGTCGGCCGCCAGCTGGAGCATCTCAGACCCCGTGAGCCGGTCGTAGAGGGCGGCGCTGTCGGGCACGTAACCGAGGTGGCGGCGGGACTCCAGGCCATCCGTCTGGACGTCGTGGCCGCAGACGGTGATCCGGCCCGCCGAGGGATGGAGCAGTCCAACCGCCAGCTTGATGGTGGTCGTTTTGCCGGCCCCGTTAGGCCCGATCAGCCCGAAGAGCTCGCCAGGAGCCACCTGGAGGTCGAGGTCCTTGACCGCGAACCGGTCCCCGAACTGCTTGGAAACACCCTCGAAGCTAAGGTGGCTGGCGGGGTGGGCGGGCTCGGCCATCGGCCCGATTATCTCCATCGGGGCGGACTCCACCAAGCGCCGATGCGACGTTGTAACCTCGCCCCATGAGCATTAGCGACCCCCGCGCCGACCGGGTACCAAGCCGGCCCCACCTCAACGACCTCGAGCTTCCTCAGGGAAAGCGGGCCCGCCTGCACAGCCTCCTCTACCAGCACGGACCGGCCAACGGCACCCTGCTGATGCTCCCCCTCGACCAGGGGATGGAGCACGGCCCGGTCGACTTCTTCGTCAATCCGCCTGCCCTCGACCCCAACTTCCAGATTCGGCTCGCGCTCCAGGGCAACTACTCGGGCATCGCCCTCCAAATCGGGCTGGCCAAGCGTTACCTGAACCGGGAGGCGGGTCGTCTACCCCTGGTGCTCAAGGTCAACGGCCGGACCAGTCCGCCCGGGTTCGACGAGGCGTTCTCGCCATTGACCTCCTCGGTCGAGGACGCGGTGCGTCTCGGGGCGGCCGCGGTGGGCTACACCTGCTACGTCGGCTCGCCGGCGCAGGACCGGGACCTGCGCCAGATGAACGAGGTGCGCCAGGAGTGCGACCGCTACGGCATGCCGCTCATCTGCTGGGCCTACCCCCGCGGAGCCGCGATCACCAAGAAGGGTGGCCAAGACAGCCTCTACGCCATCGACTACGCGGCACGGGTGGCCTCCGAGATGGGTGCCGACGTGATCAAGCTGAACATTCCCAGGGAGCACTCCGAGGCTGATGCCACCTCGCCGGCTCCCTACGACTCCCTGGTCGAGGACCGCCGGCAGATGCTCACCCGGGTCATCCGCTCCGCCGGGCGAGCGCTGGTGATCTTCGCCGGCGGCAGCAAGCTCGGGGACGACGAGTTGCTGGGCCGCATCGACGACTGCATGGCGGCGGGCGCCACCGGGTTCATCTTCGGGCGAAACATGTGGCAGCGGCCGCTGGACCAAGCCCTGGCGATGAGCAGCCGGGTCCACGAGGTGCTCCAGCGTCACGGCCAGGGCGAGTAGCCGGCTCCCCGCGGCGAGTTCGATCCCCCACCCGGCGACCTTGACCGCGGTGCCCACCAGGTAGTGATGCCTACGCGACCATGACCTCGGGCCTCGCCCGGGAGCTGCGGGAATAGTTTGACGGCTCGGTCGGCAGCGCCGCGCCCGGAAGTGCCACCTTGTGGAGAATCTCGGAGTCGAGATACTATGGCGCCATGAAAGAGGATGAGATAGACCGGATCGTCGGCGAGTGGAACCGCGAGCGACCCGGTCTCGACGTCTCCCCCACCCATGTGCTGCAGCGGATCACCCGGATCTACCTGCTCCAGTCGAGCAGCTTTGCCGACGTTTTCAGTCACTTCGGACTCACCTTCGGCGAGTACGAAGTACTCGCCGCCCTAGTGCGCTCCGGGCCACCCCACCAGATGACCCCTACTCAGTTGGTCGGCGCTCTGGTGCTCTCGTCTGGGGCGATGACCAACCGCATCGACCGGGTCGAGGCGGCGGGACTGGTGCGGCGGCTGCCCGACCCGGCTGACCGGCGGGGCACCTTGGTCGCCCTCACCGACCGCGGTCGTACCGTCGTGGACGAGGCGGTTCGGGCACACCTGGAGAACGAGGAGCGGCTGCTCTCGACGCTCTCCGCCGGCGAACGCCGAAAGCTTGCGGACCTGCTGCGCAAGCTGCTCCTGGCGGATGAGTTCGCGGCCCTGGATCCGGTCCGCTCCGAGAGACGCAACGGTCGGCGCTCCGAACCGGCGACCCGACCGCGGGGGCACGGCCGCCGCTGACCGGCGGGCAGCACCCGGGAGCCGACCGGAGCGGTGCCCAACCGGGACTGGCGCGCCCGCTCGGAGACCTAAGACCGCGACCAGCACCGCCCCCATCGCCGCTGCGGCGGCAGCCAGCAGTGCCAGCCGATCTCCCGAGAGCGAGGTGAGAACGTCCGCTGCCCGCCGTCCCGTCTCGGCCAGGGCGAGCAGCACCGCAGCCCCGATCGCGGCCCCCACCTGGCGACTCATGTTGAGCAGCCCTCCGGCCAATCCCTGCTCCGAGTCACGCACCCCATTGCTGGCGCCCACGGTGGCGGCGAAGACGGTGCCGGCGGTGCCGAAGCCGACCAGGCTGACCGCAGCGAGCATGATCGGGTAGCCGCCGACCGCCGTGGCGCCGGCGAGCATGAGCAGCCCCACCCCGCTCGTCCCCGCGGTGAGCACGAGCAGCCGCCTAAGTCCGAGACGGGCGACCAGCCGGTGACCGGCCAGCCCGGTGGCGAGGCCGACGAGGCCTTGGGGCGCGATGGCCAGGCCCGAGAGGAGCGGCGAGTAGTGGAGTCCGGCCTGGAGGTACAGGGTGATAACGATCATCTCCCCGGCACTCCATACCCCGAGTAGCAGTGTGATCGCGTTGGCCGCGCGCAGGGTGGAGAGCCGCAGGAGGTCGAAGCGCACCAGTGGGTGGGGATGACGGCGCTCCATCGCGATCAACCCCACCAGTGAGGTAGCCGCCCCGGCCACGGCGAGGAGGACGTCGGGCGCGCCGAACCCAACCAGCGGCGCCTCGGAGACGGCGTAAACCAGGGCGGCGACAGTCGCCGTGATCAACAGCCCGCCGCCAACGTCGAGGGCATGGGAGACAGCTCGCCGGGATGCCTTCGGCAGGTACCTCAGGCTGAGGCCGGCGGCAACCAGGCCGACGGGAACGTTCACGAAGAACACAGCTCGCCAGCCCAGCAGCTGCACCAGGGTGCCGCCCAGCACCAGGCCGCCCACGAAGCCAAGCGACGCAGTCGCGCCGTAGAGCCCGAGGGCTCGGTTGCGCGGCGAGCCTTGGGGAAACCCGCTCGTGATCAGAGCCAGCGCCGCCGGCGCCACGATGGCGGCGCCGATCCCCTGGATGGCCCGGGCGGCCACCAGCAGCTCCGGCCCCCTCGCCAGTCCACCGGCCAGGGACGCCGCCGTGAAGAGGAGTAGTCCGGCGACGAACATCGGGCGCCGTCCGAAGCGATCCGCCACTGCCCCGCCCAGGATGAGCAAACCCCCAAACGTGATCGCATAGGCGGTCACCACCCACTGCAGCGAAGCCGCCGAGAAGCCAAGCTCCCGTTGGATCGAGGCCAAGGCGAGGTTCACGATGCTGAAGTCGAGCACGACGACGAACCCGGCGACCAGCACCAGAGCTAGGGCAATCCGGCCCAGTCCTTCAGCCGCCGCGCTGGCCCGAATCACCTGCGGTGCCCGGCGAAGTTGCCCGCGGCGGTCGCCGTCGATGTGCGGGATGCCGCCCGTCATGCCGCACTCCCGAACCGAACCTGAGCCCTGGCCTCCGCGGCCGGGGCCACGGAATAGCGCTCGATTACGGCGGTGATGTCCAGGTCGCCGTCTGCGTCGGCGGCCTGGCTGACCAGGCTCCGCACCAAGCTTGTCAGCGGGGCCCAGGCCGCGGGCCGGCGAAACAGTTCGAGCGCCAGATCGAGGTCCTTGGCCAGGTCCCGCAGCGCGAAGAGGGTGGGCTCATGGCGCCGCTCGAGGTAACCAGCTCGCCGCATCTCGAGAGCCGGTGCCAGCCGGGCCAGCGCCCAGAAGACCTGGTTCTGGTCAAGGCCTGCCGCCTCCCCGGCAGCCTGGAGTTCAGCGGCCGCCACGGTGATGGCGGCGAGCATGCTGTTGGCCACCAACTTCAATCGCGCGGCGCTGCCGAGGGGCCCCACCGAGCGCACTTCGCCCAGCATTTCCAACACCGGCCGGGCCTGCTTCTGATCGGCGGGCGCTCCCCCCACAAGAATCGCGGCCCCGCCTCCGAGCAGCACCGTGGGAGCTCCGAGGATGGGGGCGTCGACGATGCCTGAGCCCCGGAGCCGAAGCTGGGGCTCTATCTCTCCCAGAAACTCCGTCCCTGACGTGCTCATCTCGACGAACAGCTGTCCTTGCGCGGCGGCCAGGGCGCCCTGCGGGCCGCCGAATGCATTTCGGAGGGCTGCCGCACCGGTCAGGGAGCTGATGACAATGTCGGCGCCGCTGACTGCGGCGGCCGGGTTTGCCGCGACGTGGCCCACGCCGACCTGTTCGGCCCGGGCCCGGGTGCGGTTCCAGAGGACTGGCTCGAGTCCTTCCAGTCTCCGTGCGATGGCTGATCCCATCCGA
This sequence comes from Candidatus Dormiibacterota bacterium, assembly GCA_035534755.1. GTDB lineage: Bacteria > Chloroflexota > Dormibacteria > Aeolococcales > Bog-877 > Bog-877. Next base: position 4,265 of record DATLRH010000018.1, on the reverse strand, counting down.
CCGGTGCCCAAGATGGCGACCCGGGGGCTCACAGCGTCACTTCAGCATCGGGCTCGACCGGACCCGACCCTGCTTCCGCCCGGCCCAGCAACTGGGTGATCTCAGCCAGATCAACCTCGGTCAGATCCAGCGCACCAGCGTCGATCCACCCCTCCACCTGAGCTGCATCGCGGGCCCCGACGATGGCGCCGGTCACTCCAGGCCATCCGGTCGTCCAGGCCACGGCCACCGCGGAGACGGTCGTCCCGTGGCGCTCCGCAATCGGCCTCAAGCCGTCCCGCAGCGCCAGGTTGCGGGAGAGGTGGGGCTCGAGAAAGGGCTCGGATCGCCGCCGCCAGTCGTCGGCAGCCATGCGCTCCAGGCGCTGGGCCGAGAACGAGTCGGTGAGCAGGCCCGACTGCATCGGGCTGTAGACGATTACCCCAGTGCCGTGGGCGGCTGCCCAGGGGATGACGTCGGCGCCAGCGTCGCGCCTGATCAGCGAGAAGGGGGGTTGGAGGGAGTCCACCTGCCGGATCGCCGCCGCTCGTTCGAGCAGGGCGACATCAAAGTTGCTCACTCCGGCCGCCCGGATCTTGCCGGCCTCGATGAGTCGGACCATCTCGCCCCAGGAGTCCTCGATCGCGGTGCCGACCTGGTCCGGCCAGTGAAACTGATAGAGGTCGATGCGGTCGATCCCGAGTCGGCGCAGGGAGCCCTCCACCTCGCGCCGGATCGAGTCCGGCCGCAGGTTGCGCTCCGGCTCCTGATAGGGCTTGCCGCTATCGGCGACCATGCCTCCTTTGGTGAAGATGAGCGGGCGCTCGGCGGATGGCAGGCCTCGAATTGCCCGCCCCACCACCTCCTCGGAATGGCCCAGTCCGTAAATGGCGGCCGTGTCAATCCAATTCACCCCGAGCTCAAGGGCGTGTCGGATTGCGGCGATCGAGCTCTCGTCGTCCTGCGGCCCCCAGCCGTAGCTCCAGCCCCCACCCCCGATCGCCCAGGCTCCGAATCCCACCTTCGTGATCTCCAAGTCGGTGGTGCCGAGTCGCCGCCGATGGGCCGCCAGGTCAACCGTCTTCATGAGGTGCTCCCGATGCTTCCGAATCTGTCTTGATGTCAAGCTACATCAGAACATAGCACTATGTCAAGACGCTCCATGTCGAGGTACCTCGGCCGCTGGACCATTCCCCTCAGGCAGTCAGTCCGGGCCGGGTCGAGCGGTTCCTGGCGATCGGCGCGGTCAGTGGCCCCTCGCCTTGGGGAGGGACGACACCCAGCCGCCGGAGTTCGGCGGAGCACTAACTCCGCCGGGAGCGCGCCGGGGCCACTTTGCGGACTCGCTGACGGGGGACGACTGCCGCTCCCAGGGCAGGGAGGGGCGGGGCGCCGAACCCTGGGTCAGGGTCCGATCAGAGGCGGAATGGCCCCGCGGGTGGCGATCGCGAAGAGGGGACCCACCAGCAGCCCGAAGCTGAGCACCGCCCCGGCGCATAGGACTACCCCGACCACCGCGCTGCGCTGAGGGAGCGCCAGCTCAGGCCCGTCGACGCGGGCGTCCAGGATGGTCAGCAGCCAGCGGAACACCACCAGGGCGCTGAGAAGGGCCGAGGTGAGCTCCAACCAGGCGAGCCAGCCCAGGCCGGCCTGCAGGGCGGCGTCAACGGTGAGCAGCCGGACGATGAAGCCGGCCAAAGGGGGCAGCCCGGCCAGTCCGGCCAGGAGCAGTATCAGCGCGCCGGCCAGGAGCGGCGAGCGGGCCCAGAGCCCGCGCAGGTCGGCGGCGGCCGTCCCCTCCCCCTGGGCCGTGATCGAGGCCAAGAGACCGAGCAGCCCGGCCGCCAGCGGTACCACGCAGATGAGCAGGTAGAGGACCGTGGCCGTGCCCGGTTGGGAGACCTCGGGCAAGGTGGCCGGGACCAGAGCCAGCTGCGCGACCAGGAGGTACACGACCGCGCCCTGCAGCCGCCGCTGGCGCCAGGCCAAGACGGGGGCCAGCAACAGGGTCGCCCCGGCCACCACCGCCGCCGCCAGAGTCCAGCTCGCCGGGGCGGCGCCGAGCGCCCCCGGGAGCAGGCGCAGCAAGGCCGCCGACCCGGCCAGGGCTCCCAGCAGGGTCGCGCCCAAGAACGGTAGGGAGGGCAGCCGAGCGCCCTGCCCGGCCCGCCACCATAGGTAGGGGAAGACCCCCATCTGGGCTCCCGCGCCCAGGATCACGAGGATGGCCGCGGCCCCCAAGAGCGGGTCCAGGTGGAGGAGCCCAACGGGGATGTGCCGGAGGGTGGTGCTGCCGCCGAGCCCAGCTAGGAGCGCCCCGCCGAGCAAAAAGAGCACCAGGGAGAACCCGCTCAAAGCCAGCGCCCGGGCGGCCGTCCGGACCGAAGCCGCATCGGTCTTGCGCAGAGCCTGGGCCAGTGCCATCGGCAGCCCGGTCAGGGCCAGCCCAGCTCCGAGCGCGACCAGGTCGGCGGCCGAGGCGGTGAAGAGCACCCCCGCACAGCTGATCAATAGGAGAGCGTGGAATACCCCCCGATGCGGGTCCAGCTCGCTCTCGGCGTCGGCACCGCAGAGCACCACCGCGCCCGCGGCGGCCAGGGTGAGCGCGTAGAAGAAGAGGGCGAAGCGGTCGATCACCAAGCTGGCGTGTTCGATGTCAGGTGGAGTCGGTCCGAACGAGGAGTGCCAGAAGCCGATGCTGGCCAAGAAGGCCAGCCCAAGAGCGGCCAGGGCCACCCATCGGGTGCGCTCCGGCGCCCCCGAGCGGCCGTCGAAGGAGCGCAGGTCGAGCGCCACACAGGCGACCGCCCCCAGGACCAGGATCGCGAATGGTCCGAAGTCCTGGAGGAAGCTCAGCTGCATCACTTCCCCTTCACGTGCGGGGGGGGCAGGACAGCAGAGATCCGCGACGCCACCAGCGAGGTGCCCTGGACGGTGTAGGGGACGAAGTAGCCGGCGAAGATGCCGAAGAGCAGGGCTGCCGCGGCCAGTACCCAGCCCGCGTAGTACTCCGAGCCCTTCGAGTCGGTTACCTGGAGAACCTCGGCGTTCTCGGGATTGGTGGTGAAGACCCGGTGGCCCAGCCGCCACCAGGCGGCGGTCAGGACGAGCATCCCCAGGATGGCGAAGGCGGTCACCAGGCGCTCGCTGGCGAGGCCCGAGACGACGATCTCGAAGATGGCCGGAAACCCCACCAGGAGCGGCACCCCGGTCAGGCTGGCCGCCGCCACCATGAAGAAGAGCCGCAGCCGGGGGTTGTCACCGGCGGCGCCCGCCAGGGACTGGATCCGGGAGAGCTGGGCGCGGTCGCAGACGGCGCCCACCGCCAGCAGCAGCAGCGGGGCGGCGAAAAGGTAGGCGAAGCTGAGATAGAGCGCGCCGCTCAGCGAGGTCTCGGAGAAGATCGCCACCCCCAGGACCACCAAACCGCCCACCCCGACCAGCGCATAGGCGGCGATCCGGCGCAGCTCGGAGGCTGCCCGCGACCCCAGCCCGCCCCAGAAGAGGTTGATCAGGGCCAGGGCCAGGAGCGGCGCCATCAGTTGCAGGGCGCCGTTAGGCTCCATTCCGACCGCGATCCGCACCAGCCCGTAGGCGCCCACCGGCAGCGAGCTGGCCGCCAGCAGCATCCCGACCGGGGTACTCGACTCGGCGATCCCGTCAACCAGCCAGCGGTGGAACGGAAAGGCGCCCATCCGCAGCAGGAAGGCGGCCAGGAACAGAGTCTCTACGACCAATCCTGCGGGCCCGGTGGCGGTCTTGACCGTGCTCAGGGTCAGGAAGTTCAAGGTCGTGTTGCCGGTCTGGAGCAGGAGCAGCAAAGTGCCCGCCACCAGGGCGGCCAAAGAGAGCGACTGGGTGAGCAGGAGCCGACGGGCTGCCGAGCGCGAGCCGGCGGTGCCGCCGAAGGCGAGAAGCAGGCCCAAGGGCAGGGTAGGGATCCCGAAGAAGATGATGAATAGTCCGACGTCCTGGGTCGCGAAGGCGCCCAGCAGCCCCACCTCGACGAGCAGCAGCAGGGCGAAGTAGGTGCGGTAGCGCTCCCGTTGCCGCCAACTGGCCAGCACCAGGGCTGGGAAGATCACCGTGGTTGCCACCATCAGGAGCAGGTTCAGCCCGTCGGTGCCCAGGTGGTAGTCGAGCTGGAAGAAGGACCCCCGCAGCCAGGGGGCGTCGAAAGCGGGAACCGGGGTCGAACCCTGGCCGGCGTTGCCCACGTCCCCAAGGAGATCGAAGATCGCGACCAGCAGGGGGACCAGGGTGGCGAAAAGGGCCGTGGTCCGGAC
>DATLRH010000017.1:0-65870 GCA_035534755.1 Candidatus Dormiibacterota bacterium | reverse complement strand
GGCGCCCAATGGGGCGCCGACCACCTCTCTCGGTTCGGGACAGGTCGGCCGCCCGACTAGAATCCCCCCGGGGAGCGGTCGCCTAGTTGGCCGAGGGCGCGGCACTGGAAATGCCGTAAGGGGGCAACCCCTTCGAGGGTTCGAATCCCTCCCGCTCCGCCCGTGCCAGGCGGCCCCGGCGCAGACTCTCTCGAGGCGCTTGCCCCAGCGATGGAGTGCCCGGAACCTACGAGCTCTCGCTCAGGGTCGGGGCCCTTCTGGAGCGTCCCCTCGAAGCTGTCGATCGGTAGAGAGACCGTGGCAAGGCGCCGGACAAGAGATCGGGCGGGGCCGGGACTGGGTAATCGTGGATTGCTCCTCGGACGCGGCCAGCTCCTCCGGCCGAGTACCCGACTTGCCCGGGGGCCCAGCTGGTGGCAAACCTGGCCATCGCGGCCCCATCATCGCGTAAGCCCAGCCAGAGTCGAGGAGGACCATGCCCAGCTCGAGCTACCGCCCGATCCGCGACTACGGCATCATCGGCGACCTTCACAGCGCCGCCCTCATCGATCGACTTGGCTCGATCGACTGGTTCTGTGCTCCCCGTTTCGACAGCCCCGCTGTATTCGCCCGGCTTCTCGACTCGGAGCGGGGCGGCTCAATGACTGTCGCCCCCGTCGGCGATTACATCGCCGACAGCCGGCGCTACCTGCCTGGGACCAACATATTGGAGACCGGGTTGAGCAGTCGAGAAGGTCGCCTCCTGATCACCGATTTCATGGTTGCCAAGGAGCAGATGCATCAGCGGGATGACGATCACATCCTGGTCCGACGCCTGGAGGCTCCGGATGGCGACCTGACCGTCCAGCTCGCGGTTGACGCCCGCTTTGACTTTGGCCGCCAGGCGCCCGACGTTCAGGTAGGCGGTGACGGCCACTGCCTGATCCTGAGCCACCAGGAGCTGCACCTGCACCTCGACGCGCCCGGGGTCTGGGAGCCAGAGGGCCGGGCCATGGTGCAGCGGCTCAAGCTCGTCCCCGGGCAGTCCTGCGCGATGCTGCTCCGCTACGACGGGGCCGGGTCGCACCACCGGGAATACGACCCAGGGCAACTTTTGGAGGCGACCAAGCGCTTCTGGGAGGACTGGATCAAGCGCTGCCAGTACGACGGCCCCTACCTCGACCTCATCTACCGAAGCGCCTTGGTCCTCAAGCTGCTGATCTACGCGCCAGAGGGTTCGATCGTGGCCGCTCCGACAACTTCTCTGCCGGAGTGGATCGGCGGCCAGCGAAACTGGGACTACCGCTACAGCTGGCTGCGGGACTCGGCGTTCCTCCTCTATGCTCTCCAGCTCCTCGGCTACCACGAGGAGGCGGCCAACTTCATCGGGTGGCTGGAGCGCATCCATCTGGGAAACCCGGACCACTTTCAGATCATGTACGGGATCGATGGCCGGACCGAGCTTCCCGAGTCGGAGCTGATCGAGCTCGACGGCTACCAGGGGTCCCGACCGGTGCGGATCGGCAACGGAGCCGCGGACCAGAAGCAACTCGACGTCTACGGAGAGGTGGTTGATTCCGCCTACCTGCACCTCCGCTTCGGCAAGGTCAAGGCGGCCCCCATGAGAAGCACCCTGGTGGCCATTGTCGATCACGCCATGGAGGAGTGGGAGCAGCCCGACAACGGCATCTGGGAGGTGCGAGGAGGTCCTCAGCACTTCGTCTACAGCAAGCTCATGTGCTGGGTCGCCCTGGACCGGGGCATCAGTCTCACTCAGGAGCTCAGGGTCGACAAGGAGCGCCGGGCTCGCTGGGTCTGGACCAGAGAGCAGATCCGCCACACCATCCTAACCCGGGGCTGGAGCGAGAAGATGGGCGCGTTTCGTCAGGTGCTCGACGAAGACCACCTCGACGCCACCGCCCTGATGATCCCGCTCCTGCGATTCCTGCCGGCGCTCGATCCGCGCATGCGCCGGACCGTGCAGACCATCCAGCGCGAACTGACCGACCCCCACGGCTTCGTCTACCGCTACCGGCGCGACGACGGGCTGGGCAAGAGCGAGGGCACCTTTCTGCTCTGCTCCTTCTGGCTGGTCGACAACCTGGCGCTCCAGGGGCAGCTCGCCCCCGCTCGCGATCTCTTCGAACGGCTGACCGCGCACGGCAACGACCTAGGGCTCTTCTCGGAAGAGCTCGACCCCCGCGATGGAGAGCTGCTCGGGAACTTCCCCCAGGCCTTCACCCACCTCGCCATCGTCAACGCCGCCGCTCACCTGGAGCGGGCCTCCCAGAATCGCGGGCCTCTGGCCCGGGAGCTGACGTGACGACCCGCCGGCAGGTCGCTGCCGCAAGTCGGCACAATGGATAGGTGGCAATCCTCGAGTTCAACCTGGACCCGGTCGACGCGATCACGGTCGGAGTCGAGGGTGAGCCGGGTTCGCGGATCTTCTTCCTGGAGGCGAAGCAGGGATCGGAGCGGTGCACCGTGACCGTCGAGAAGGTTCAGTTGCTGGAGTTAGGTGGGCAGCTGCTTCAGCTCCTCGAGGCCCCCGCTCGAAGTTCCGGACCGGCCCCCGAACCGGTGACTCGACCAGGCGATCCACCAGGTTGGCGGGTCGGCAACATCCAGCTCTCAGTGGACGAGGAAGGGGGGCTCTGCACGCTGCTGCTGGAGGAGCGCCGGGGCCTGCCCATGGTGGATCCGGAGGAGGAGGTCGACCCGGCCGCGATGATGGCCGAGCTGGGCGAGCCCGAGCCGGAGGAAGACCCCACTCTCCGGGCAGCGCGACTGGTCGCCACCATCGGCCAGGTCCGCGCTCTGGCGGAGCGGGCTCTTCGGGTGGTCGAGGGGGGACGCGCTATTTGTCCTCTCTGCCACCTGCCCATCGATCCGGCCGGGCATGTCTGCCCAGCCCGAAACGGCCACCATCGCGCCTGAGCCCGCACTTCGCTAGGATGGCCGACGCGTCAATTTCCGATCTCACCCACCCAACCCCAAACGGGAGCCAGGTGAAATGCGACTAGCCGTAGCGCGGACCGCTCCGCCCATGCTCGGTCTGGCCGTCTGCCTTGGCGTCCTGCTCAGCGCCTGCGGCGGTTCCCTCGACCCAGGCCCGCTGCCCACCGCTACCAGTCAATCGCCGGTCGCGGTGAGTCCGAGTTCGGCCCCGACCACCACCCCCAGCACCACGCCAACCGCGACCCCCTCGATCTGCAGCTCGCCGGCCACTTCGGCGACCTATCAGCTCCCCGGAGCCCGCGTCTTGGCCGGCAATCTGCAAGTCAAGGACGAGACCCTGGGGACCGGCAAGACCGCCAAGGTCGGCGACAAGATCTCCGTTAATTACACGGGCAGCCTGACCGATGGAACCGTATTCGACAAGAGCACCGCCGACAACGGCGGCAAGCCGATCAGCTTCACGCTCTCCAGCTCCAATGTGATCCCGGGATGGGTCGAGGGCATCGCCGGAATGCGGGTCGGGGGCACCCGCGAGCTGGTGATCCCGGCCGCGCTCGGGTATGGGTGCCCGGCAAACCACACCATCCCCGCTGACTCGACCTTGATCTTCACCGTCGAGCTAGTCGGCGTCAGCTGAGCGTCGGAACTGCTCGGGAAGGAGTGCACCGACCCGTTCGCGGATCTGCCGGCTGACCAGCCCCGGATCCGCACCGCGGGGCTGGAAGGGCGCTCCCAGTCGCACGGCGATCGAGCCGCGCCGGGGCCAGAGCCGACCCTTGGGCAGGATTCGCTCTGTGCCCCAGACCGCGCAGGGCAGGACCGTCGCTCTCGATCGGAGGGCCAGGTAGCCCGCCCCGGGCTCGAAACCGAGCATGGTGCCGGCCGGAGCTCGATGTCCCTCGGGGAAGAGCAGCAGTGCCCCCTGCGATCGCAACACCGCCAGAGCGGCCCTGATCGCGACCCGATCGGGAGCCCCGCGGTGGACCGGTATGCAGTTGCAGTGGAGCAGGAACTGGCGCATCACGGGGTTTGCATAGAGCTCCGCTTTGGTGAGGGCGTGGAGCACGCGGGGTAAGAGTGCGGCGTAAACCAGGGGATCGAAATTGGAGAGGTGGTTGGAGCAGATCAAGAGCGGGCCCTGAACTGGGACGTTCCCCAGCCCCTCCAGGTCAACGCCGCCCTCCGCCAGCACCCGGACGGTCACCCGCAGAACTGCCCGGGTCAGGACCAGCAGGCCGGACTGGCCGCCGTCCAGTCGGGTGCCGGGCAAGACTGATCCCCCGGATGGGACCGAGTGGGCGGGCACGAAGTCCGGATTCTCACGGTCGCCGGGGTCGACCGCCATCCCGCTCTCCTCGCTTCAGGGTGATCCCCCGACTGCCCCCTGGTGGGTTCGAACCACCGACCGTCGCCTTAGAAGGGCGCCGCTCTGATCCACTGAGCTAAGGGGGCGTCGCTGGCCGCCATTCTGACGGGTTGGGCGCGGCGCCCGATCTGAGCTCAGGGGGTGATTCCTTACGATGCTCTCCATGAGTGAGCCTCTCCGCGCCGCCCCCGTCACCCGCTGCTACCTGGCGCGGCACTGCGACGTGGCCAATCCGGACGGTGTGCTCTACGGCCACCTGCCCAACTTCCCACTCAGCCCAAAGGGACGTCAGCAGGCCGCCACGATGGGTCTCTATCTCGCCTCGCGCGGCATCCGGACCATCTACGCGAGCCCGCTCGAGCGGGCCCAGGAGACGGCCGCCTTGGTCTCTCGCCAGTTGCGTCCCCCAGCTCCGATCCTGGAGCGCCAAGAGCTGGTCGAAGCCGAGTTCGGACGGTACCTCCAGGGCACCCGCCACCGGGACGTGCTGTGGCGCAAACCTCGCTGGTTTGTGCACCTGATATGGCCGGGTTTGGTGCCCGGCGACGAGTCGATGGCGGCGATGGCCGCCCGGGTTCAGCGGGTGATCTCCGAGGGCCTGCGGGATCATCCTGGAGAGGCGTTCGTCTGCGTCAGCCACGGCGACCCGATTCAGGCCTTCTGGGCCACCAGCGACCGCCGGATGCCATGGGCCCTCCACCGCCTCCAATGCTCGAAGGGAGGGCTACTTGAACTCGATTTCCTGGGGCAATCGCTGACCGGCAAACGGTACCTTTCGCCGCAGTCGCTGGCGGCCGCAGTGAGCGAGTCCGCCCAGGACACAGCCTCCGCGCTGGTCGAGGACTCGGCCGCGCCAGTTTAGTGGGCCCCGCCTAGCTGACCGCGTCCCCTCCACCGCCCGTCCCGGCGCCGGGGCGCCGGGACGGGCGGAACAGAGAGAGCGTACCTCGGATCGGATCGAAGTGGCGATCGGCCACCCGCTCCTTGAGGGGGATGATCGAGTTGTCGGTGATCTTGATGTGTTCGGGACACACCTCGGTGCAGCACTTGGTGATGTTGCAGAGAGCGATTCCCGCCTCCCCGTGGAGTTGGGGAATCCGGTTGGCGACATCCTTGGGATGCATCTCCAGGGAAGCGATTCGGACCATGAAGCGGGGGCCGAAAAAGCGATCGCGTCCCTCGTGTTCGCGGAGGACGTGGCATACGTCCTGGCAGAGGAAGCACTCGATGCAACGGCGCTGCTCGCTGACCCGCTCGATGTCCTGCTGGTAAATCAGGAACGGCGCGTGCTCCCCGGCGGCGGGTGTGAAGGGCTGGATGCGCCGGTTGACCTCGTAGTTCCAGGACACGTCCGTCACCAGGTCGGATATGTTGGGGAAGACGCGCATCGGCCCCACCGAGATCTCGGCCGACGTCTCCAGGACCTGATCGACTCGGGTCTTGCAGAGTAGTCCGGGGCGGCCGTTGATCTCGGCGCTGCAGGAACCGCACTTCCCGGCCTTGCAGTTCCAGCGGCAGGCGAGGTCGCTGCTACCGTTGGCCTGGATCCAGTGGATGGCGTCCAGCACCACCATGCCCTCGACCTGGGGGACCGAGAACTCTTCCAGCGCGCCGCCGCTCGCGTCCCCGCGCCAAACCCGCAATTTGACATTCCGATCGGTCGCGCCGTCCTGGTAAACGATCCGCAGACGGGTCGGGTGCTCGTCTTCAGGCGAGATCTCCACCGGGCTCGCCGGCTTGCCTTTGAGCCGCTCCTGCAGTTTCGCCTCGGCCGCGTCCGCAAGCGCGGTGGCCGCGACCCGTGTCTCCCCCTCGGTCAGGCGGCACAGCTGCTCGGGCATCTCCGGGAAGGCAACCGGGATCACCTGCATGCGCCCATCCGAGCCGACTCGGGTGACCAGATTGACCTTGCCCAGCTCGGGGTCGCGCTCGGGGTAGTCGAGGCGCCACTGCGAACCCCGGCTCTCTCTGCGCTCCAGCGCGGAGCGGACGATCGCCTCACTGACGGTGAGCATGAAGAGGTCGTCGCGGGCCCCGCTGAAGCCGGGGTTGTAGGCGCGGCCGCCGGGGACGCGGATCCGCTTGGCCCGCTCCTGAAGCTCCAGGATCTCCTCCAGGGTGTCCCGGAGAGACTCCTCCGTGCGGGCGATCGCCGCCCCTGACTGCATCGCGTTCTGCAGTGACCGGTGGAGCTGGAAGGGATCCTCGCCGGCGCCGCCTCCCAGAGGCCGGAGCAGGAGCGCCTCCTCCTCAGCGATCTCAGCCGGACTGACCTGGGGCAGGCGGCTTCGCGACTGGGCGTACTCCGCAGCCGCCTCACCTGCCCGTCGCCCGAAGACGAGGATGTCGCCCAGCGAGTTGCCCCCCAGCCGGTTGGCCCCGTGCAGCCCGGCGGCCACCTCGCCAGCCGCGTAGAGCCCGGGAACGTTGGTGGCTGCCGTCTCGGCCTCGACGTTGACCCCGCCCATGGTGTAGTGGATGGTGGGCGCCACCTCCATCGCCTCTCGGGTGATGTCAACTCCGGCCAGGCTGTGAAACTGCTCGTACATCGAGGGCAGGCGTCGACGGATCGTCTCCGCGCCCAAGTGGGTGACGTCGAGAAAGGCGCCCCCATGAGGTGTCCCACGTCCGGCCTGAACCTCCTTGAAGATCGACCGGGCCACCACGTCTCGAGAAGAGAGGTCCTTCTTGATCGGGTCGTAGCGGGCCATGAAGCGCTCGCCCATCCGGTTGCGCAGGATGCCCCCCTCACCCCGGACTGCCTCGGTTACCAGGATGCCCCGCGCCCCGGGGGGCCAGACCATTCCGGTTGGATGGAACTGGACGAACTCCATGTCCTTGAGCTCAGCCCCGGCCTGGTAGGCCATGGCGGCACCATCCCCGGTGCCCTCCCAGGAGTTGGATGTGATCAGGAACATGCGCCCCCACCCTCCGGTCGCCAGCACCAGGGCCTTGGCACGCATCACCACCAACTCGCCGCTGGTGCGGTCGTATCCGACCGCGCCAGCAATCCGGTCACCGTCCTTGAGCAGGCGGGTGAGCGTGGTTTCCATATGCACGGTCACCCCATCGGTGTGGACCAGCCGATCCTGGCAGGTCCGGATCAGCTCCAGGCCGGTGCGGTCGCCGATGTGCGCCAGCCGCCGCCACGAGTGCGCCCCGAAGGCGCGCTGACTGATGGCGCCCGCCTTGGTGCGGTCGAAGACCCCGCCCCACTCCTCGAGCTCGATGACTCGCTCGATGACCTCGTGGGCATAGAGCTCGACCATGCGCCAGTTGTTGAGCATGGCCCCGCCCCGGAGCGTGTCCCCGAAGTGCACCTCCCAGGAATCCGCCTCGTCCAAGTTGCCCAGGGCGGCAGCGATTCCCCCTTCGGCCATGACCGTGTGCGCCTTGCCAAGGAGCGACTTGCAGACGACCCCCACCCGGCAACCCTGTTCTGCGGCCGCGATGGCCGCCCGCATGCCGGCCCCTCCCGCCCCCAGCACTAGGACGTCGTAGCTGGCCTCGACGGTCAAGGAGTCGGCAACTCAGAAGCCCAAATGGGGATCGTGAATCACTCCGTACTGGAGCAGCCGAATGTACAGGTCGGTGAAGATCAGAGTGAACAGGCTGAGCCAGGCAAAGGTCGAATGCCGGGCGTTGAGCCAACTCGTCCCCTTCCAGAGCTGGCGCCGCTGAGCCCCGGCCAGAACGCAGGAGAAACAGTCCACGCCGCCACCCACAAGGTGGCGCAGAGAGTGGCAGCCGAAGGTGTAGCCGGTCAGGCAGACGATGTTGGCAAGCATCAGAGCGGCGCCCACGCCGATCCCGATGTGACCCTGGTAGGAGAACGCTCGCAGGGCGTCGATCCAGAGCACCACCACGAACCCCACCGCCAGGTACATGAAGAAGCGGTGCAGGTTGTTGAGGATGAAGGGGAGCCGGGCTTCGCCCCGGTAGGCTGGCCCCCGGCCGGTGGGCGCCAGAGCCGCCAACTGCTCAGGCTCGCTCTTGGCGCAGGCGGGCGGGTCAGCGAAGAAGGAGCGGTAGTAAGCCTTGCGATAGTAGTAGCAGGTAGCCCGGAAGCCGAGCGGGATGTAGAAGATGAAGAGGGCGGGCGACACCGGGGTCCTCCCGATGGCGACCTGGGGCGAGTAGAACGGGGAGAGGTATTGGTGGAACCGGTCACTGTGAAAGAAGACGATCGTCCACAGGCTGTAGGCTCCGAAAAAGCTGAGCCAGCCCACCACGTTGGCCGGGTAGAGCCACCAGAGCTGCTTTAGCTGGGCTCGCCTGGCCCCGCCCCAGCGCAGGCTTGCCGCCATCAGCCCAGGACCGCGACGGTCTCGCGAACCGCCTCCGCGGAGCGCTCCAGTTCATCCCGCTCGAGCTCAGTCAGCGTCACCTCGATCACCTGCTCGACCCCGGCAGACCCCAGCTTGGCGGGGACCCCAACGACAACTCCGTCCAGCCCGTACTCACCCTCCAGACGCACCGCACAAGGGAGGATCTGGCCCCGATCGAGTAGGATCGCCCCCACCATCTGGGCCGCCGCGGCCGATGGGGCGTAGAAGGCACTCCCCGTCTTCAAATGGCGCACAATCTCGGCCCCTCCATCGCGGGTCCGTTGCACGATCTCCTCCAGTCGAGCCGCCGGGATGAGGCTCCCAACCGGCACCCCGGCCACCGTGGTGACCCCCCGGAGGGGAACCATCGAGTCGCCATGGCCGCCGAGCACGTAGGCTTCGACGCTGCGGACGGAGACGCCGAGCTCCGCCGCCAGGAAGGTGCGGAAGCGGGCGGTGTCGAGCACGCCCGCCATTCCGATCACCCGGCTCCGGGAAAGGCCGCTTACCCGCAGGGCCAGCTCGGTCATCACGTCGAGCGGGTTGGTGACAATGATCAAGATCGCGTCGGGGGACCGTTGGCTGACCGCCTTAGTCACCTCGCCGACGATCCTGGCATTGGCCGTGACCAGGTCGTCCCGGCTCATCCCCGGCTTACGGGCCAGCCCGGAGGTGATCACCACCACCCGGGACCCTTCGGTGATCCCGTAGTCGGTGGACCCGCGGACCTGGCTGTCGTATCCGACCACCGGCCCGGCCTCGAGTAGGTCCAGCGCCTTGCCCTCGGCCAACCCCTCCACCACGTCCACCAGGGCGACGTCCACCAAGTCCATCTCGGCCAGGCGCTGGGCCAGCGTCGCGCCGACGTTGCCGGCTCCGACGACCGAGACCTTCTCCCTCATCGACCTACCTCACGTGGGCGCGAGTGACCGAGCTGAAACCTGACACCCCCATGATACGGATCGGGCTAGGCCGCCTCGTTCAGCCCGATTGGGAGCGTTGGGCGCGCTGGCGGCAGACCTCGATTGCCGCCAGCGCCGCCTCCTGACCTTCCCAGCCCCCCACCGACACCTCCTTCTGATCCTCCAGCTGCTTGTAGGTCTCGAAGAAGATTTCGATCTCGCGCAGCCAGTGCGGAGCCAGGTCTGCCAGCTCCCTGATGGTGTCGAAGCGAGGGTCCCCCGCGGCGACGCAAAGGAGCTTGATGTCGGTGCCGTGCTCATCCGCCATGTGCAGGAGCCCGATCGGTCGAGCCGGCACCGAGCAACCCGGGAAGGTGCCCTCCTCGACTACCACCAGGGCATCCAGGGGGTCACCATCCTCTGCCAGCGTGTCCGGTACGAAGCCGTAGTCGGTCGGGTAGTGGACCGAAGAGTGGAGCACCCGGTCCAGCCGCACCCGGTGGGTAGCGTGATCCATCTCGTATTTGTTGCGACTGCCCTTGGGGATCTCGATCACTACGTCGATCGCGGTGTTGTCCATCTCTGCCTACTCCTTTGCGGGGGATGCCGGGGAGGGTACCGATCGCGGCACCGGCTCAGCCCGGAGAGAGGCCGCCACGTCGGAGCGGAGCCACAACTGTCCACCCCCGCCAGCCTCGACCTCGGTGTACCGCGAGTGCAGCAGGGGTGCGATCAGGGCCGGGCTCGGGTAGGTGTTCTGGGTCACGATGACAATCTCCGGCCGGGCCGACCGGACCCGGGCGACCAGTGCCTTGGCGCCCAGCCAGTTCTGGTCCATATAGATCGGCGGTACCGGCAGAACCGGGGTCAGCTGGCCCAATAGGTAGGGCCAGGAGTCTGCCGACCAGACGACCGCCGTCACGTCGCGGAGGTGATGCTGGCTTAGCCAGCTCAGCGCCTCCCCCTCCGCCTGGGGGAAGCGTTCGTAGAGTCCGGCCTGGCCGACCGGCGAGATGATGCCGGCAATCCTGGCCACGAAGGCAGGGTAGTACTCGGCGGTGAGCTTCACCGTGAACAGGCTCCCGCCGCTGAGCTGGCCCACGATCAGCCCGATCCAGATCAGGGCGGCCACCCCCGCCGCTCCCACGAGCGGGAGTGGGCCCGACCTCAATCCAGTCGTCCAGCGCCGGCGTCGGAACGGCGTCGCCCGGCCCAAAATCAGCACCCCAGCCGGGACGGCGGGCAGCAGAAAGTGGGCGTAGGCGCGGTTGGGCGCACCGTAGGCCAGCAGCAGGACGACCAGCCAAACCCAAGGCAGCAACCGCTCCGGGGACCAATGGCGCGCCCACCAGATCCCCCAAACCAGGAGCCCGGCGACCACCACTCGGGGTCCGATGCTGCCCAGTCCCGGATGCAGGGAGGCGGCCGTGTAGCCCTGATAGGTCTTGACCAGGAAAAAGAAGACGTTGTGGGCACCGGCTGCCTGCAGGTAGGGGACCAGCGCCAGGCCGAAAGTGACCAGCACCAGCACGGCTCCCACCACGACCACCCGCCAGCCCCCCCGGACGGTGATCCCGACGACAAGAAGACCGGCCACCGCATCCGCCAGAGATGTCTGCTGGATCAAGCACGCGGCACCGAACAGGACCCCGGCGAGTGCCGCCAGGAGCAGAGCCCGGGCCGGACCACGGCTCGGCCTGGCGGCCAGGAGGCAGACCATTCCCCAGACCGTGAAGGCGATAAGGAAGCACTCCGGCAGGGCAAGCTCAGCATTGAGGAGGGGCGTTCCCAGCAGGACCGCCGCCGTGATCATGGCCACCCGGATTCGCCCCGGGCTCAGGCACATCTTGGCCAGCATCCAGGTGCCAGCCAGGGCAACCGCTCCCGCCAAACCCGAGAGCAGGTGGAGGGCGATCTCGCTAGGCCCGAGCCAGGTCAGGGCGAGATCGTAGATCCAGAACAGAAGTGGCGGCTTGTTGTTCCAAACCGTCAGGTAGAGAACCTTTCCGTGGGTCGTCAGCCAGGCGGTCGTGGCGTAACCCGCCTCGTCGGTGTACCAGTGCGGTTCAAAGAAAGAGGGCAGGCGCAGCAGCAGAAAGAGCACCAAGGGAACGGTCAGTCCCGGGGCCGGCACCCGCCTCGCCCAGTCACCCATTTGCCCGCCCCTTGGTCTCTCGGCGGGGAGTCCCGCGGCCGTCAGGCGGGGGCCCACGGGGTTTCGGGTGGCAGTCGCCCCGGCGGACGCCGACCCGCTGGCTGCGGCGCCCGGCCGGGACCCAGCCCACCAACGGGCCGAGATTCTGGGCGGTCGGCTTCTGGGGGATGAGCCATCTATCGCCGCAGGGTCCAGACCGCGCCGTCAGCGGTCACCTCGACCTTCCGGTAACGAGCGTCCAGCAGCCCCTGGAGCGGCCCGAAGCTCCCGAGCGCGTCGTTGGTGACCACAATCACCCGGGGCCGAAGGCGGGTCGTGCTGGCCAGCAACTGGCTGCCTCCCAGCCAGTCGAAGTCCTTGTAGATCGGGGGAGCAGGCAGCACCGGCTTGAGCGGGGTGAGCAGGTACGCCCATGAGTCTGCGGACCAGACCACGGCCGTCGATCCGGCCAGGTGGTGGGTCTGGAGCCAGTGTGAGGCAGCAGCCTCGGCGATAACCCTCCGATCGAAAAAGTCGTCATATTGGACGACGCTCAGCGCGCCCGTCACCCGGCCCAGAAAGGTCTGGTAGTACGCCTCTGAGCGGGCGACGGTATAGAGGCTGCCCTGGGCCGCTGAGCTGGCGAACATCCCAAACCAGATACCTCCGCTGAGAAGCGCCGACCCCACCAGAGGAACGATCGACCATGCGGCGAGCGACTTCCCGGCCGCCCACCGGGGCCGTTTCACCCCGCCCAGAAGCACCGCTAAGGGCACCGCGGCCGGGAGCAGGTGGAAGGGATAGGCGCGATTGGGCAGCATGTAGATGAACAGCTCGACGGCGAGCCATCCCCAGATGAGGACCAAAGCCGGCGCTCGGCGCCGGGCCAGCACCAAGCCCCCGGCGAGCAGCGCTCCGGCCGCCACTCGCGGTGCCACCGAGAGCAGGTTGAAGGGCAAGGTTCGGGCGGTGTAGCCGCCGTACGAGGAGACGACGAAGAAGAAGACATTGTGCCAACCCGCCGCCACGATCGAGGGAGCCAGCACCAGCCCGACCACCACGGCTCCGGTCGCCGCCATCAGGCCAGCTGCTGCCCAACCCCGACGTCCGGGCAGGATCGCCAACAGCACCACGCCGAGAACCGCTCCTCCGAGGGCGGTCTGCTGGACCAGGCTGGCCCCGGCGGCCAGAACCCCCGCCCCCACCGCCAGCAGGTACTGATCTCGACCAGGGTTGCGCCTGCTGGCTTCCAGCACCAACACCAACCCCCATGCCTCGGGCGCGATGAGGAAATTCTCCGGCAGGGCGAGATCGCCCAACAGCAGCGGCAACCCCAGCAGGACCGCTCCCGCCAGCATGCCCACCCACTGCCCTCGGCCCGGCCAGGCCAGCCGCTGCAAGCGCCAGATCGCGGCCAGGGTGGCGGCCTCCGCCGCGGCAGAGAGCAGATGGAGACCGAACTCGCTGGGCCCGAACCCGACCAAAGCGAGCTGGTAAATCCAGAACAAGAGTGGGGGCTTGTTGTTCCAGACCGAGAGGTAGAGGACTTTGCCGTGCATCATCTGCCAGGCGGTATTGGCGTAGCCGGCCTCGTCGGTGTACCAGTGGGGCTCGAACAGCGAGGGAAGACGCAGGAGCAGGAGCAGCAACACCGCAACCGCCAGACTCCCAGGCGGGCGCCACCTTCGCCTCCGGGAACGCTCGCTGACCACCTCGAGGGCCTGCTCGGCGGTGCCCGCCCCGATGATTGATGCCAAGTCGTGTCTACCTCGTCTTCGCGGAGAACCGGCTGCGCCCCACCGATTCCAGACTCTGCGGCTGCCCGCGGGCGAGCCCAGCCACCTGCGGCCGGCGCCAGATTGAGGGGGCGCCCAGGCCCTTGGGTCCAGGCCGGAGCAGCCGCTAGTATGGCCAAACGATGAAGCCAAGAGCCATCCCCCGCCGGGTGGCGGTCACCGGGGGGGCGGGTTTCATCGGCACCCACACCGTGAGGCGGCTGCTGGAGCGTGGGGTGGAGACCATGGTGATCGACGATTTTCGCCACGCCTGCCCGGAACCGGTGCCTGCGGCCGCGACTTTGATCCGGGCCGAGATAGCCAGCCCGCAAGCTCAGCGGGCGCTGGTGGAATTCCAACCCGAGGCGATCATTCACCTGGCCGCTCAGGGAGGTGTCAACCGTTCTCTCCAGGATCCCGCCGCGGATGCCGTGGTCAACGTGGTGGGCACGGTCGCTCTGCTCCGGGCGGCGGTCGATGCCCGTTGCCCGCGCCTGGTTTTCGCCTCCTCAGGAGGGGCGATCTACGGGCGAGCCCGGCGCCTGCCGAGCCGGGAGACCGACCGGGCCCAGCCACTCTCCCCTTACGGGGCCGCGAAACTCGCCTGCGAGGGCTACCTCGGAATGTTCTCGCGCACCTTTCAAATTCACGTGGTCGCCCTCCGCTACGGCAACGTCTATGGGCCGCTGCAGGACGGATCAGGCGAGGCCGGAGTGGTTGCGATCACCTCCGAGCGCCTCCGCCAGGGCCTCGCGCCCCAGATCACAGGCGACGGCGGCCAGACTCGAGACTTCACCTTCGTCGCCGACGTCGCAGCCGCCAATCTGGCCGCCCTCACCACCAGCTTTCAAGGCCCGATCAATGTCGGCACCGGGCGCCCCAGTTCGGTCAGCGAGGTGGTCGCGACCCTGACTGCAACCTCCGGATTCCCCGGCCCCGCCGCTCACATCGCGGGCCGCCCCGGCGAGGTGCGCGCCAACTACCTCAGCCCGGTGCGCGCCGCGAAGCACCTTGCCTGGCAGGCTCAGGTGGGACTCGCCGACGGGCTGGCCGCCACCTACCGGAGCTTCGCCGAGATCAGCTAGGATCCATCCGCCGACCGGGCGGTTGCCAGCTTCGAGCCATCCTCCACCGGAGCCGAACTAACTCCCGCACCGCCCGCAGGATGGGCACCAATCGCCCCCCAGAGCGCACCCCGGCCACTCGGGGATGGTGCTCCAGCCCGACCTGCCGGATCACCAGGCCGCTCCGCTGCGCCTTGAAATACAGTTCGGTGTTCAGCAGAGCGGAACGAGCCAGGATTGGACTGGCCAGCTCGAGGAACTCCTGGCGCATCAGCTTGAAGCCGCAATCGACGTCCCGGTAGGAGATGCCATAGATGAGGCGGACCAGCATGTTGAAGGTCCCGCTGACCACCGCCCGGTGCCAGGGATCGGCCCGGTGGATCCGCCACCCCGCCACCAGGTCGGCCCCCGGACTGACCGCGGCCAGGCGGCTCAAATCTCGGGGATCGAACTGTCCGTCCCCATCGATGAAGGCGACCCAGTCGCCCTTGGCGTCCCGCAGGCCGTCGGCAACGGTGATCCCGTAACCCGACTTCTGGCGGTGACGAACCACCCGCAGTCGTTCCACCTGGCCACCCATCTGCGCCTGCGCCACCGCCACGGTATCGTCCGTGCTGCCGTCGTCGACCAGCACGATCTCAAAGGCGTCGGCAAGCTGATCGAGAGTCTCCCGGGCGGCAGGAATGACCCGTGCCATGTTGGCCGCCTCGTTGTGGACCGGGATCACCAGGCTGACCAGCCCCGCGAGACGGTTCGGCCGACCCGGGTCGGGCTCAGCCACGGACCACGTTGACACCCTGTAGCAGCGCGTAGATCACCGTCGGAAAGACGCCCAACAGCAGGGTCCCGGCCGCGGCCACGGTGACCACCCCGAGACCGAGACTGGAAACCCTGGAGTCGGCTACCTTTCCCTCCTCCCCTCCCCGCCCCCGCAGGAGCACCCCCGCTGCGTCGGCCACGGCCCCGACCACCGGGATCCCTGTGTACATGACCAGGATCACCCGCAGGTAGTAGAAGAGGGAGACGGCGGAGGTGAGGATTCCCCAGATGGCCAGGGGCAGCTGCCCGTCGTGGATGGCGGCCGCGAAGAGAAAGAACTTCCCGAAGAACCCGGCCGTCAGAGGGAACCCGGCCAAGGAGAGCATGAATACCGCCATCAGCCCCGCTAGCCAAGGCTGGCGCTGCGCCAATCCCCCCAGCTCCTGATAGCGGTCGCAATCCTCGCCCCGGCGGCTCAAGATGGTGACCACCGCGAAGGCCCCCGTGTTCATGAACGCGTAGACGGCGAGATAGTAGAGCGAGGCCTGGGCACCGTCGGGCCTACCCACCGCGACCCCGATCAGGATGTAACCCGCCTGGGCGATGCCCGAGTATGCCAGCAGGCGCTTCAAGGACCCCTGGGCCACTGCCACCACGTTTCCGAAGACCATTGAGACGATGGCCACCAGAGCCAGCGGTACCTCCCACTCGGAGCGGTAGGGGGCGAAGGTGGCTGAGAAGAGGCGCAGGAACACGGTGAAGGCGGCCACCTTGGTGGCGACCGACATGAAAGTAGTGACCAGCGCCGGAGAGCCTTGATAGACGTCCGGCGTCCACCAATGGAAGGGGGCAGCCGAGACTTTGAAGAGCAAGCCCACGGCGAGCAGGGTCATTCCCGCCAGCGCGATCGGATCGATAGGACCGTGCTGGGCTGAGTGAGTCAGCGCCTGGTGGATTCCTACCAGCATGGTGTGTCCGGTCTCGCCATAAATGAGCGCCATCCCGTAGACCAGGAATCCCGAGGCGAAACCCCCCATGAGCAGGTATTTGAGGGCGGCCTCCTGGCCCACCCGCTCGCCCCGGGCGAACCCGGCCAGCACGTAGAGAGGGATCGAGAGCAGTTCGATGCCGAGGAAGATCACGATTAGGTTGGTCGCCCCGTCGAGGGTCAGCATGCCGCTCACCGAGGCGAGCAGCAGGATGTAGTACTCCCCCTCCTCCATCCCCCGCCGGCGCAGATAGGCCGGACTGAGGGCAACCACGGCCAGGGCGGTGGCCAGCACCACGAAGTCGGAGAAAAGCGCGAACCGGTCATCCGCGATAGCGCCATCGAAGATCAGCGTGTGGGCCGGATTGACTATCCACTGCCCGGCCACCGCCCCCATCCCCGCCACCAGAACCGCGGCCGTGAGCAGGGGGACCAGGGGATGACCTCGGCGGGAGACGAAGAGATCGGCCATCAGAACCGCCACCATCCCCACGCCGACGACCAGGAGCGGCAGGATGCCGAGCAAGTCGGAGCCGGGGACGAAACGGAGCGGGTACCAGGGCGGGGTCGCCCCCAGCAGAGCTCCCATCAGACTCACCAGGGCACTCCGCTAGGCGCGCCCCGGGTTCTGGTTGCCGGGGCCGCGTTCGCCGCCGCGCCGCGGTCGGCGGCTGAGAGGTATTGGCCGGCACTGAGGCGGGTGTAGCGGATCACCGGGCCGGGGTAGACACCGATCACGATGATCAACGCCACCAAGGGCCCCAGCAATGCCAACTCCCGGAACGTGACGTCGAGGCGGCGAGCCGGGCGGCGCTCGAGCTCCTCCTGCCCGTCCTGAGGAAGTCGGAGCCGCCCCTGGGTTATCCCCTGGTAGAGGCGGAGCATGTAGCAGCAGGCGAGCACCACTCCCAGGCTGGCCAGGACGGCCCAGGCCGGTGAGACCTGGAAGGCCCCCAGCAAAGTCAGAAACTCGCCCACGAAGGAGTTCAGCAGGGGCATCCCCAACCCGGCCAAAACGGCGACCAGGAAGAGGCCCGCCATGACCGGCATGGGCCCGGCCAGCCCGCCCAGCTGGAGCAGGCTTCGGGTGGCGAACCGCGCCTCGTAGGCACCGACGCAGACGAACAGCGCGGCGATGATGATGCCGTGGTTGACCATCTGGATGATGGCCCCGTTCAGGCCATCGATGTTGAGCGAGAAGATGCCCAGCACGATGAACCCGAGGTGGCTGATCGAGGCGTAGGCGACGATGCGTTTGATGTCCCGTTGGGCGAGTGCGGCGAGCGCCCCATAGATGATGCTGAGCACCCCGAGCCCCAGCATCAAGGGCTGAAAAGTGTGGCTCGCCTGGGGGAACAGGGTGAGGTCATAGCGGATGAACCCGAAGGCCCCGAGCTTGCTCACGATGCCCGCGAAAAAGACCAAGAAGGACGTGGTTCCCGAGCTGTAGGCGTCGGGCAGCCAGGAATGGAACGGAACCAACGGCAGCTTGATCGCAAAGGCCAGGGCGAAGGCCAGGAACATCCAGTCCTGGGCATTGAGCAGGGTGAACCCGTGGCCGAACACGGTCAGGAGGGAAGGCTGGCTGGTCTTGAGGAACGACTCAGCGGCGATCAGGGTGGGAACGTCAAACGTGTAGATACCGGTTTGCGACCCGGTGATGAAGTAGACGGCGATGATCGCCAGCAACATGAAGAGGCTGCCCGCGACCGTGTAGATGATGAACTTCAGAGCGGCCCGGCCCCGCTGCTGGTCCCCCCAGCCGATCATCAAGAAATAGAGTGGGATCAGGGCGGCTTCCCAAAAGAAGTAGAAGAGGATCAGATCGAGCGACATCAGGACGCCCATCACCCCCACCTCGGACAGCAGCATCAGGGCGGCGAAGCTGCGCCATCGCGGCTGGCTCCGGGTGAGTGAGACTGCCGCCAGGAAGAAGAGCAAGGCGGCCAGGGCGATCAACCACACCGAGAGGCCGTCGACGCCAACGTGGTACGAGAAGTTGATCGGCGGTGGGCTGGCCTGATTGAGGGCGTTGTTGCCCTCGTTGAAGCCGGGATGGGTGGCCGAAAGGGAATGCCCGGTGTGCAACCAGGCCACCTGCTCTTGGAACTGAAAGCTGAGCGGCCCGCTGATCTTCGACAGAGAGGTGCCATTGGCCGAGCCGTGAAGATGCGCGTCGGACGCCGGCGGCACGGCGAGGAAACTCACCAGCAGGACGACGGCAAGAATCAGCCCAGCTCCGGTCGAGCCAATCAACACCGCCCGGGCCGCCCCGCCCCGACGCCGGGGCAGGGCCAGCACCACCAGGGCTCCCGCCAAAGGGACCCCCAGGATCACGGTCAGAATCGGCCAGCTCATGCCAGCCGGAGCCCCAGGACCACGAGCCCGATTACGGCGCACACGAAGAAGAGCAGGGCGTAGTCGCGGAAATAACCCGTCTGCATGGTCCGTAGGTCATCCGCCAGCGTCCGGACCCCGGCCCGGACCCCGCCGACCAGGCTTTCGAACAACTCTCCCTCGAAAACCACGCGCACCATGGCCGCGGCGGCCCCGGTAGGCCGCACCAGGACCGTGCCGTACAGCTCGTCCCAGTAGAACCCGTTCAGCGACAGCTGGTAGAGCCAGGGCAGGTGCCGGCTGATCAGCTGCGCCGAGACCAGCCTCCGGCCATACACCGCCCAGGCCAAAGCCACCCCGCCCAGGCTGAGCAAGGTTCCCGCCAGGAGAGCGACCGCCTGAATGCCGGGGCTCGACTGGGCGGGGCTGCCGCCCACCACCGGATCGAGGAAAGTGCTGAACAGGGTGATCGGGTGGAATCCGAAAAAGTCGATGTTGAGGAATCCGACGACAGCCGACAGGACGGCCAGCACCAGTACCGGTGCCAGCATGGTCGGACCGGCCTCATGGGCGCCGGCGGCCCGCTCGCTGGTCGGCTCACCGCGAAACACCGCCCAGACCACTCGGAAGATGTAGAAGCTGGTCAAGACGTTCACCGAGACCCCAAGCAGCCAGAGCCAGGGCACCGCGGGGCCCAGGACCAGCCCGCTGCTGAGCAGCTCCTCCTTGCTGAACCAACCTGCGAAGAGGGGGATCCCGGCAAGCGCCAGGGAGCCGACCAGAAAGGCGCCGAAGGTGAGCTTCATGCGGGTGGAGAGGCCGCCCATGGAGCGGATGTCCTGTTCGTCGTGGAGCGCGTGGATGACATTCCCCGCGGCCAGGAAGAGCAGTGCCTTGAAGCAGGCATGGGTGAAGAACTGAAACATCCCGGCGGCGTAGGCCCCGGCCCCGACCGCGAAGATCATCAGTCCGATCTGGCTCATGGTCGAGTAGGCGATGACCCGTTTGATGTCGAACTGGGTGCAGCCGATGATCGCGGCCATCAGGGCGGTCCCGATGCCGACCGCGGCGACCACGCCGGCCGCCACCGGTGCCTGCTGGAAGATGGGGTGGAAGCGGGCGACGAGGTAGACCCCGGCGGTGACCATGGTCGCCGCGTGGATCAGCGCCGAGACCGGGGTCGGTCCCTCCATCGCGTCCGGAAGCCAGGTATGCAGGGGCCACTGGGCGGACTTGGCGGCGGCACCCAAGAAGAGCAGGAGCCCGATGGCTGTGACCAAGCCCCCGCCCGATGGCCCCAGCCCGTTGTGGAAGTGGGGCCCCGGGCCAACGTTGGCAAAGATGGTCTGGAGGTCGACGCTGCGGAGCAGCTGGCCGCCACTCCCCCTCAGGTTCAGGAAGATAAGGAAGGCGCCGAGCACCAATCCCACGTCCCCGATCACCTGGGTGATGAACGCCTTGCGCCCCGCCGCCACCGCCGCCGGCCGCTGGTACCAGAAGGCGATCAGCGCGTAGGAGGCGAAGGCGACCATGCTCCAGCCCACGATGAGAAAGATCAGGTTCTCGCTCATCACCAAGACCAGCATGCTGGTGATGAACAGGTTCATATAGGCGAAGAAGCGGTTGTAGCTGGGGTCCTCGGCCATGTAGCCGACGCTGTAGACGTGGATCAAGCCGCCGATCCCGGTGATCACCAGCATCATCAGAATCGAGAGCGGATCGATCCGGAGGCTGAAGTTGGCGTTGAAGCCGGCGCGGCCCAGCGCCCCGTTCGCGGGTCCCACGCTGAGGTTGAGCCAGTGCCACAGGATCACGGTGATGCCGCGCCCCGAGGGGGGCTGGGTGAGCAGCTCGACCAGGAGGATGACCGAAGCCGCAAAGGCGCCCAGGACAACTCCCGGGCCGAGGAGCGTGACCACCCGATGGGGAAGCCGCCCTGCCGAGAGCGCGTTGATCAGAAAGCCGGCCGTGGGGAGTCCCAGGGCGACGCCACAGAGGACCAGGGTGAAGGTCGGGTTCATTCCCGCATCTCACTCAGGTCGTCGAGGTCGAGGCGCCGTCCACTTCGATAGACGCCGGTGATCAGGGCCAGTCCCACGACCACCTCGCTGGCCGCGACCGCGATCACGATGAGGGTGAACACCTGGCCGGCCATGGTGTGGGTGTAGCGGGCGTAGGTGACCAGGACGAGGTTTCCCGCGTTCAGCATTAGCTCGATTGACATGAAGACGACGATCGGGTTGCGCCGGACCATCACGCCCAGCGCCCCGATCGAGAACATCGCCGCCGAGAGGGTTAGGAACCCGGGGAAGAGCCCGGTCAAGGCGCGGCCCGGCGGTGGCGGGACAGGTAGACGGCTCCGACCGCCGCGACGAGAAGCAGCAGTGAAGTGACCTCGAAGGGGAGCAGGTAGGTGGTGAAGAGCTGCTCGCCTAGGGTCTGCACCTGGCCGTGGGCGTTCACCGCCTGGGGGCTGAAAGGCCCCAACCCTCCATGAAACTGCCCGGCCGCGTTGACGGTGATCCCGTTCAGCGCCAGCCGCCCGACCATCACCGTGAACCCGGCGGCGGCGATCCCGCCCACCAGTAGGCGTAGCTCCAAGGGGCGGACCACCTCCTCGGCCCCGGGGGCCAGCAGAGCGATGATGAAGACGAAGAGGACCATCACCGCGCCGGCGTAGACGATGATCTGGACGGCGGCCAGAAACTGCGCGTCGAGGAGCAGGAACAGGACCGCCAGGGCGACCAGGTTGACCACCAGGCTGAGCGCCGAGTAGATGGTGCGCCGGCTCGCCACCACACCAGCCGCCCCCAGGAAGGCGAGCACCGCCGCCAGGCCGAAGATGATCGTCATCCGGGAGGCGTCATCCCGGGGGCGTCCCCCGGCCGGGCCCGTTCCCCTCTGGGATCGGTGGATTGAGCCCCGGGGCCATCCCGGCTGGACCCTGATGCGAGGAGCCGGCCCCGAGCGGAGTGGGCTGCGGCGCCGGCGGTCCCGTCCCCTCGCCCGCCCCTTGCTGCAGCTCGGTGGCCCCTGGCCAGGCCTCCAGCAGGTCGTCCTTGGTGGCCACCAGGCGCTCCCGCTTGTAGTCGGTCAGGTCGAGCCGGGGGCCCAGGGTGATCGCCTCCGTGGGGCAGGCCTCAGCACAGAAGTTGCAGTAGATGCAGCGCATCAGGTTGATCTCGTAACGGACGGCGTAGCGCTCCCCCGGAGAGACCGGGTGGGCTGGGTCATTGGCCGCCGCCTGGACGTAGATGCAGCCGACTGGGCAGGCCCCGGCGCAGAGCTCGCAGCCGATGCACTTCTCCAGACCGTTGTCGTACCGGTGCAGAATGTGGCGGCCCCGGTGGCGGGGCGGAACCGGCCTCTGCTCCTCCGGGTACTGGATGGTGATCGGGCGCGAGGCCATCGCGCGCAGGGTCGTCCGCAGCCCACCAAGCATCTCGCGGAACACTACCCGGCACCCCCGGAGGTGGGTCGGGGACACTGAAAGCGCCTCATCGGATGGCCACGAAGACGGCGGTAAGCAACAGGTTGGCCAGTCCCAGGGGCAGCAAGACCTTCCAGCCGAACTGCATCAGCCGGTCGTAGCGAAGCCGCGGGAAGGTCCAGCGCACCCACATCATGACGAATATCAGCAGGGAGACCTTGGCTCCGAACCAGAGCGGGCCGAGCCAGTTGGGGAGGAACC
Source organism: Candidatus Dormiibacterota bacterium (assembly GCA_035534755.1). Lineage (GTDB taxonomy): Bacteria > Chloroflexota > Dormibacteria > Aeolococcales > Bog-877 > Bog-877. The sequence goes on along the minus strand of DATLRH010000017.1, from coordinate 43,589 downwards.
AGAAGGGAGCCATCCAGCCGCCCAGGAACATGACCGTGGCAATCGAGCAGACGGTGATCATGTTGATGTACTCGGCCATGAAGAAGAGTCCGAAGCGCATCCCGGCGTACTCGGTGTGGTAGCCAGCAACCAGCTCGGCCTCGGCCTCGGGGAGGTCGAAAGGGAGCCGGTTGGTCTCGGCCAGGGCGCCGGTGAAGTACAACAGAAAGCCCAGCGGCTGAAGGAAGACGAACCAGAGGCCGTGCTGCTGGTTGACCACCGTTTCCAGGTTGAGCGAACCGGCCAAGAGGACGGGGCCGATCAGAGCGAAGCTGACCGCCATCTCGTAGCTGATCAGCTGGGCCGAACTGCGCAGCGCCCCCAGCAAGGAGTACTTGGAGTTGCTCGCCCAGCCCCCCAGGAAGATGGCATAGACGCCGAGCGACGTGACCGCCAGGATGAACAGCAGGCCGACGTTGAAATGGGCCAGGTCCCAGTGCAGCGGATAGCCGCCCGGGCAGCTCGCGGAGAGCGGACCGGCCCCGTGGGTGCCCCCGATGCAGATCGTCTGGTTGATCGGAATCGTCGAGAAGGCGAACAGAGCCGCCGCCGCCGCCAGGGCGGGAGCAAGGGTGTAGAGGAAGTGGTCGCGGCCGTCGGGAGCGGCCTTCTCCTTCAAGAAAAGCTTGATTCCGTCCGCGGCCGGTTGGAGAAAGCCGAAGGGTCCGACCCGATTGGGCCCAATCCGCAGCTGAATGCGCGCCGAGATCTTGCGCTCGGCGAGCGTCATGTAGGCGAAGCCGGTGGCGAGGACGATGATGATCAGAATTCCCTTGACCAGAGCCACCACCGTGGCCAGCAGGATCGAGGTTGCGGCCGGACTCAACCGGATTGGGTCCAATCCGGGCGGAGACCGCCCCCACAGCCGCGGTAGCCGGGGACAGCCTGGGCGATCAGCTCAAAGACCGGGCCGGCGAGGGGCTGGACCGCCAGCGCGGTTCCCATCGCCCCCGCCAGATCGCCCAGAATCCGCAGGTCCGAGGGAAACGCATATCGAGGCTGCACGCCGGGGCGGACCCGCTGCACCCGGCCCTCGGTGTTGGTCACCGTGCCCGCCTTCTCCGCAATCGTGCGACCCGGGAGGAGCACCGACGCGTGGCGGGCGATCGCGCCGGAGAACGGGGTGATGCCCACCACCACCTCGGTCCGGGCCAGCGCCTCGGTGAATCCGGGGTCGGCGTCCCAACCCTCCCCCACGACCACCAACGCTCGAATCGCCCCGTCCCGGGCCGCCCTCAGGATTTGACCCCCGTCCCGCCCCGGAACCGGGGCGGGACGGTAGCCGGGGAGCAGGCCCGGCGTCAATCCCAGGTCCTGGCAACCTCGGGCGTTCATCCCCTCGACGATGGTCAGGACCCGTACCGCCGCCCCCCCGCGGGTCAGCCTCTCGGCGAGGTCCATCGCGGTCGCCCGCCCTTCCTGGGAGGCGACCACCCCCACCGACTCCCCGGCCCCGACCTGGGCCAGGAGCTGGTCGAGATCGGCCCCGTCCGGAAGGCGCAACACCCGCCGCCGCAACTTGTTCTCGGCCTTGAACAGGCGCAGGGTCAACACCGGGTCCGAGCGCTCTGGCCCCTCCCCCAGAACCACTACCGTGCCGCACTCCTCCAGCTCGGCAATACTCAGCTGGAACTGTTGTGGCCCGATCCCGGGCAGGGCGGAGAGTCGGTGGTCGAGATGGGGGGTCCCAACCACCTCCCGGGCCAGCCACTGGATCACGAAGGCCTCCTCGTTGGTCACCTGCGGCGAGCCCAGCCAGGCGACCGAGTCAGGCCCGTAGTCGCCCCGGACCCGAAGCAATGCCCCAGCGGCCCGCGCCACCGCGTCCTGGTAGGAGGTGGTCTGCCGCGCCCCGGCCAGCCGCGCCTCGGGGTTCAGCACCCGATCCCCCCGATTCAGCTCGGGAAAGCTGTACCGGCCGGTGTCACACAACCAGCTGTCGTCGACGTCGGGATTGTCGTTGCTGGCAAAACGGACGATCTGATCCTCGCGGGCGTCGATGAAGATGTTGCAGCCGTAGGAACACTTGGGGCAGACGCTGGCCGATCTCCGCAGGTCCCAGGGACGGGCCTGGAATCGGTACCGCTCGTGGGTCAGCGCCCCAACCGGGCAGATCTCAGGCAGATTGCCCTGAAACTCACTCTCCAGCTTCCTTCCCTCGAAGGTATCGACCAGGGTGTGCACCCCGCGCTGCTGCAGCACCAGCTCCCGCTCGCCGGTTATCTCTTCGTAGTAGCGCACGCAGCGCCAGCAGAGGATGCAGCGCTCCTGGTCGAGGACGATCTTGTCCGAGAGCTTGACCGCCTTGTCGAAGTGGACCTTCTCGGCGATGTCGGTGCGAGTCCGCCCGGGGCCGTAGCGCAGGGTGAAGTCCTGAAGGTCGCACTCCCCGCCCCGGTCACAGACCGGGCAGTCCAGGGGATGGTTGACCAGCAGGAGTTCCAGGTTGCCCTCCCGGAATCGGCGCACCCGCTCGGTGTCGGTGCGCACCACCATCCCCTGCGCCACCAAGGTGGCGCAGGCGGGCTGCAGCTTGGGCATGCCTTCGACCTCGACCAGGCACATCCGGCAGACCGCCACCGGTTCCATCTTCTTGTGAGCGCAGTAGACAGGAACGTAGACCCCCGCTTTCTCACAGGCGTCCCATACCAGTGTCCGGGGGGCCACCTCGACACCTCGGCCGTCGACCGAAACCCCCACCACCTCGAGCGCGGGCTTGGTGCTTGCCAAACTAGGCCGCCCTGTCCTGGTCCGCGCGAATCGGGCAGCGGCCCGCCCCACAGTGGCGTCGGAACTCCTCGGGGAACATCTTGTAGGCGGACATCACAAACCAGGTGGCCGTGTCACCGAGGACGCAGAAGCAGTGCCCATCCATGCTGGCGCAGATGTCGGCGAGGGTGGCCAGCTCCGCCTCCGAGGCCAGTCCCGCCTCCAGGCGGTGCATCAGCTCGCTCTCGAAGTAGGTCCCCTCGCGGCAGGGCACGCACTTGCCACAGGACTCGTGCTGATAGAAGTCGACCAGGCGCATGGAGACATCCACCAGACAGGTGGTCTCATCCATCACCACCAGGGCGCCCGCGCCCAAAGCGGAGCCGGCGTCGGTCACCGCCTTGAAGTCGAGGGGCAGGTCGAGGTGCTCCGGGCCGAGGATCTGCATCGATCCCCCGCCCGGCTGGAGCGCCTTGAGGGAGCGCCCCCGCCAGACTCCACCGGCCATACCCAGCAGCTCCCCAATCGTGGTCTTCCCCAGCGCCACCTCATAGTTGCCGGGCCGCTCGACATGGCCGCTGACGCAGAAGAGACGGCTCCCCGGACTGCCCGGCGTCCCGATCGCGGCGTACTTGGCACCGCCCTCGCTGACGATGTAGGGGAGGTTGGAGAGCGTCTCCACGTTGTTGACGATGGTGGGCTGTCCGTAGAGGCCCTTTACGGCGGGAAACGGCGGCTTCAGGCGGGGCTGCCCGCGCAGCCCTTCGAGGGAGTCGAGCAGAGCGGTCTCCTCGCCGCAGATGTAGGCGCCGGCGCCTCCATGCACGATCAGCTCGCAGTCCCACTCCCGGCCCATGATTCCTCGCCCGGCGTACCCGGCCTGGTAGGTCTCGGCCACCGCGCGCTCGAGGAGCTGGCGCTGGGCTCGGTACTCGCCCCGGATGTAGATGAAGGCGTGGGATACCTGGAGCGCGTAGGCGGAGATCAGCACCCCTTCCAGGAACTGGTGGGGGAACTCCTCCATCAGGTAGCGGTCCTTGAAGCAGCCCGGCTCCGACTCATCGGCGTTCACGCAGAGGTAGCGGGGGAATACCCCCTGGGGCAAGAAAGACCATTTGGCGGCGGTGGGAAACCCCGCCCCGCCTCGGCCCCGCAGCCCCGACGCCTTCACCTCGGCGGCGATCGCCTCGGGGGTCATTCCCAATGCCTGGCGCAGAGCCCGGTACCCGCCCACCCGCTCATATCCTGCCAGCGTCGTCAGACCGGGGGCGCCGCGGTGCCTCGTCAAGACCCGGGCCTCAGGCATCGGGATTGGCACCGGGGGCAGACGATGACGCGGCCCGGATCTGCGCCAGCACCTGGCGAGCCCCCTCGAGGTCGAGATCCTCATAGCTGAGCCGATCGACCTGCATCATGGGCGCCCCCCCGCACGCTCCTAGACACTCGACGGTGCCTTCGAGGGTGAAGACACCGTCCTCGGTGGTCTGGCCGTCCGAAACCTGGAGCAGATTCTCGAGGTCGGCCAAGAGCTGATCGGCACCACGCAGGCCGCAGGAGACGTTGCGGCAAACCTGGATCAGATGGCGTCCCGGCTGTTGCTGAAAGTACATCGAGTAGAAGGTGGAGACGGCCTCCACCTCAGCGGGCTGAAGTCCCAGCTCGGCGGCGACCTCGACCAACCCCTCGGGGGGCAGGAAACCGAGCTGGTCCTGGACCGCCCAGAGCGCGGGTAGGACCGCCGACCGGGGCCATGGGTAGAGCGCTCGGGAGCGCCGGATCCGCTCTCTGGTGACGGCGTTCAGCACCCAGGTGTCCGAGCCGCTCGCGCTCGGGGCCTCACTCATCGGGCCGGGCTCCGGTCCTCCAACCACCGAGTTCGAATGGCCGCCCCCCCAGGGGCCGGAGGGCGCGCTTCTGCATGCCGCAGCTCATTCGGAGCCCACTTTACCAACCAGGCTGCCCGGCTCGGACGGCTTCGCCCGCGGCGGGGCCGGTCGGTGCCGCAGGATTACCGCTGTGACCCCGCTCCGCCCCCCCTCCCCGGCCGACTCCGGCATCCCGAGCGGGATCTCCCCAACTCCCCGGCGAGCCCGACTGCGCCGCCTTCTGGCCAGCCCCCTGATCCGCCAGAACCTCCTCTACCTGATCGGAATCGGGGGTTCGGGATTGGGCGTCCTGATCGCCCAGTCGTACGCCGCCCACCACTTGACCGCGGTACAGAACGGCGAGTCAACCTCGGTCGTCGCGGTGCTCAACCTCCTCTACACGACCTCCTTCGTGGTCAATGCCGGGGCTGCCCGGGAAGTGGCGGCGACGGTCGCCCGGGGGGTGCCGGCAATCGAGCGCTGGGCCGATCTCCGGCGGAGCTCACTCAAGGTCGGCCTGACCCTGGGCGCGGCCATGATCCCAGTCGACTTCCTGCTCGCCTTCCTGCTCCACCTTCCCCACCCGGCGGTGTTGCTGGCCGCGATCCTGGCCGGTCCGCTGACCGCGTACGCGGGCGCTCAGCGAGGCTTCCTCCAGGGTGCTCGCGACTTTCGTCGCCTGGCCGTCAACTTCCTGCTCTACGGGGGGACGGTCGTGGTCGCCGCGGTGCTCCTGCTCCACCTTCACGCCGGCGAGGCGGCCGTCCCGGTAGCGACCGTGGCCGGAGCCGCGGGCTCGGCGATCTATCCGCGCCATCCGGGGGCGCACCTGCGTCGCACGGCGAGTTCCGGGCGGCTTATCGATTACACCGTGGTGGCGGGAGCGGCGACCGCGCCGGTCTTCAACAACATTGACGTGGTGGCGGCCCGCCACGTTCTCCCCGCTGGCGGGGCGGGACTCTACTCCGGCCTCTCGGTGATGGGCAAGATCATCTTCTTCGGGACCAGCAGCCTGAGCGCGGTGATGTACCCCCGGGTCGCCGCCGCCCCCAGTCGATCGGCCCGACGCCGGCTCCTGCTGCAGACTATGGCCGCGCTCTGCGCGGTGGATGCGGTGGCCCTGCTGGCCTACGGCCTGCTGGCCCCCCGTCTCTTGAGGACGGTGCTGGGACCGCAGTACGTGAGTGACTCCCCACTGCTGCTGCTCTTCGCCGCGGGAGTGGTCGCGCTCACCTTTGTCAATCTCCTGGTGTACTACGGGATGGGCGCACGGGTGCGCCACTTCGCGATCGTCCCCGCGATCGGGATCCCCGCCCTGGTGGCCTGGCTCTTCGCGTCGCCCCCGCAGGTGTCCCAGTTCGTTCCTCGAATCGCCAGCGCCCTGATCGTCCTCGCCGTCCTGGAGGCTGTCATGGTGCTTCCCGGCGTCTTCCGAGCCAAGCCGACCGGCGAGCCGGCCGCCTAGGCCAGCCCAGCTGAGTGGACTGGATCGGGGTCAGCGGTCCACGTCTCCCAGGGTGATGTCGATGCTGCCGACCACCGCCACCGCGTCGGCAACTAGTTCGTCCTGAACCATCTTGTGCAGGGCCGAGAGGTTGCTGAAGGAGGGTGCCCGCACCTTGCACCGGTAGGGCCGGTTGCCCCCATCGGAGACGAGCAGAAACCCGAGCTCGCCACGCGGGCTCTCGATCGCGTGGTAGATGGCCCCCGGGGGCGGCCGGAACCCCTCAGTCGTGAGTTTGAAGTGGTGGATCAGGGACTCCATCGAGGTGTCGATCTCGGACCTGGGTGGCAGGGTCACCTTGCGGTCCGGGCTGTTGGTGGGGCCACCGGGGAGCGCCTCGATGGCCTGCTCGACGATGCGGCAGGACTCGCGCATCTCCCGGACCCGGATCAGGTAACGGTCGTAGACATCACCGTTGATCCCGATCGGCACCTCGAAGTCGAAGTGGTCATAACTCGAGTACGGGCGCGCGCGGCGCAGGTCGTAGGGCACCCCCGACCCGCGCAGGGTCGGCCCGCTGCAACCGAAGCCCAGGGCCTCGGCGGCGCTGATCACCCCCAAGCCGATGGTCCGCTGTCGCCAGATCGGGTTCGAGGTCAGCAGCCCCTCGTACTCGTCGACCTTCTGCTGGAAGTCCGTGGTGAAGGCGCGAACCATGGGCACGAACTCCTCGGGCACGTCAGCCATGAGTCCCCCGACGCGAATGAAGCTGGTCATCATCCGAACTCCGGAGATCCACTCCATGATGTCGAGAATCCGGTCCCGCTCCCGCCAGCAGTACATGAACACGGTGGTCGCCCCGAGATCGAGGGCATGGGTACCGAGCCAGATCAGGTGGCTGGCAATGCGCGACAGCTCGACGACTATGACCCGGAGGTACTGGCCCCGGGCCGGAACCTCCAGGCCCATCAGCTCCTCCACCACCAGGGCGAAGCCGAGGTTGTTCATCGGCGGCGCCAGGTAGTCCATCCGGTCGGTGAGCGGAATGCACTGCTGGTAGGTGTGGGACTCGAAGCTCTTCTCGAAGCCGGTGTGCAGGTAGCCGATATCCGCCCGGCAGCTCCGCACCCGCTCCCCGTCGAGCCCCAGGACCAGCCGGAGCACACCATGAGTGCTGGGGTGCTGAGGTCCCATGTTCAGCTCCATGAGGTCCTCGGCGTTCTCAATCTTGTCGAGGAACTCGCCTTTCCCCGCCGGGTCGTAGCGGCGGATACCCTCCTGGCGCGGGACCAGGTCGGGTGGGGTGCCGTCTCCGACCGGGGGTGGCAGGATCGCCATCAGGGGCGCTCCACTGCGCCCCGGGTCGCGCCGGGAAGGTATTCCGGGCGGTCCTGCGAGGAGAGCGCCCACTCGATGTTGTGGGTGAATGCGACCGGCTCGCCGAAGGAGACGTAATCCTTGCGCAGGGGGTGCCCCTCCCAGTCGTCGGGAAGTAGGATTCGGGTCAGATCGGGATGTCCGCTGAAGCGAACCCCAAAGAGGTCGAAGCACTCCCGCTCGTGCCACTCCATCCCCGGATAGACACTGGAGAGGGACGGGATCTCGGCGTCAGCGACCACCGGGACGATGAGCCAGGCAAGATCGTTGTGGACCAGCGAGCGCAGCAGGTAGGTGACCTCAAACCGCAGCTCACGCTCGGGCCAGTCGATGCAGGTCATGCAAACCGCCATCTCATAGAGGGTGCTCGGGTCCGAGCGCAGCGCCATTGCTGCCTCCAGCAGCCGCTCCGCTGAGATGATCAGCTTGACCTGGCCGCGCTCATTGACCGCGTGGGGAGGGGCGTCGGGAAACCGCCTCTCGAGCAGGCGCGCCGCGCGCCGACCTGATTCCAGGTGTGGAGGGGTTTTTCCCGCCCTCCGAGGCGCCGCGCGAGGGGCCACTTCGCTAACCCCGGACGCTGCTCACCGGCGTCGCGGCGATCTTCTTCTGGAGCTTGATCACCGCGTCGAGCAATCCCTCCGGCCGGGGGGGACAGCCCGGGATGTAGACGTCGACCGGGACCACCTTGTCGACCCCTTGGATGATTGCGTAGTTGTTGAAGATGCCCCCGCAGGAGGCGCATGCGCCCATCGAGATCACCCACTTGGGGTCGGGCATCTGATCGTAGATCTGGCGCAGGACCGGGCCCATCTTCTGGGAGACGCGACCGGCGACGATCATCATGTCCGCTTGGCGCGGCGAGGCGCGGAACACCTCGGCTCCGAACCTCGAGAGGTCGAAGCGGGAATTGCTGGCGCCCATCATCTCAATGGCGCAACAGGCCAGGCCGAAGAGGGCGGGCCACAAAGAGGAGTACCTCCCCCAGGCGATCACCTTGCCCACGGTGGTGGTGAAGACGCCCACGTCGGCGGCGGCCTCGGCCAGTTCCCGCTCCCCGGGCATCACCCCTGGGAAGGCGGGCAGTTCAACCGCGGATTGCCCGACTGCGCCGAGGCTTCCAGGTAGCGCCAGGCGCCGGCCGGCCGGGTTCACTCCCACTCGAGGGCGCCCTTGCGCCAGACATAGAGCAGGGCCACCCCGAGCAGGGCCACGAATACCACCATCTCGATGAGGCCAAACAGGTGCAGGGTGTGCTTGACCAATACCGCCCAGGGATACAGAAAAACCGCCTCCACATCAAAGACGATGAAGAGCATGGCGGTGAGGTAGAAGCTGACCGAGAAACGGCGACGAGCCGTCTCCGCGGGCACGATCCCACACTCGTAGGGCAGCCCCTTGGCCTTGGTGGGACGGCGGGGGCCGAGGAGGGAAATCGCCAGGGTCATGCCCACTCCGAAGAGCACCACCATCACCAGGAAGACCAAGAGCGGCAGGTAGTCGAAGAGCATCCACTCCCAGTCTAGCAACGGCCCGGTTGCTATCCCGGCACCTGGTCCTCGATTACCCGGAAATGATCATCCGCCCCAGGTATCCTGGAACCGGCTGCCGGGCGGGAGTAGCTCAGTTGGTAGAGCGCTAGCCTTCCAAGCTGGATGTCGCGAGTTCGAGTCTCGTCTCCCGCTCCCCAGTCCCGGCCGACCACCTCGAGCAACGTCTTCGCGGTCAGCGTCGCGCCGCCGCTAGGGAGCGCGACGGCCAGCACGGTCGCGCCGGCGAGAGGCTCGGGGTGAGCGGCATCCTGGGCGCGGCTGACTCAGATTCGTCGGGAGTTGGCGCAGAGGAGCGAATCCAGAAGACTGCGCCCGATGCCGTGGCTAGCAATCGTGATCCAGCTCACCGGACCGTCTCTTGCTAAGGGTCATCCGCCGGCGCTGCCTCCCGCCAAGCTAAGGACCAGCGGGCCCGGCCGAGATGCCGCCCCTTACCGTGGGCCTACCCCTCCCCGCCTGCCGATGGCGGGGTGGGCGCTCCGGCTGCCGGCGAGCCACCGAGCAGGACCCGGGTGAGCCGGTTTCCGTCACCGAGTAGCTGGTCCAGGGCCTCGTCAAGCTCGGCCGGGCCCACAACGAGCGCCGGCGGCTCCTCGATAGCTGCCTCGGACTGGTGGCCCTCCTGGGCGGGAGCAGCTCCGTCCCGATCCGCTGCGAGCAGGCTCGCCCGTCGGACCAGCTCTTTGAGAAAGGAGGCGGTCACGCCTTCCGTTCGCTCGACGACGGGGGCGAGGTCCGCCACCGACAAGACCAACTGGCCCGCATAGAGCTCGATGAGCCGTCGGCGCCCGGCGGCGTCTGGAAGTGGGATCTCGACCGCCTGATCGACCCGGCCCGGGCGGGCGGCCAGGGCGGGCTCCAGGAGGTCCGCGCGGTTGGTGGTGAGCACGAAGGCCACGTCCACGTCCTCGCCCAGGCCATCCATCTCGTTGAGCAGGCGGAAGAGCAACGGATTCTGGCCTGGGTGCATGCCCCGGTGCTCGGCGATGAGATCGACGTCCTCGACTACTACGACCGCGGGCTGCAGGGTCCGGGCGATCGAACAGGCAGGGCCGATGGCCCCCAGGGCGTCGCCCGAGAGGATGATGGCAGTGACCCCCTCGAGCTGGCCCAGAAGGTAGCGCACGGTGTGGGTCTTGCCGGTCCCCGGGGGACCGTGCAGCAGCAGACCCCGCTTGAGATGTTGGCCCGCTGCGGTCATCGCCTCGCGACGCCGGGCGATTCCGACCACCTGCTGCTCGACCAGCTCGAGCACCCCCGGGGGCAGCACCAACGCGTCCCGAGACAGGGCCGGGCGGCCCTGAAAGCTGAGCAGCGCCGATTCGGGCCCGAACAGCTCCGAGCCAAAGACCACCACCTGGCCCCGGAAAACGTTGTGGGTGAGTGCCGCCTGGCGGATTTCGGCCAGGGCCACTGACGCCCGAGCCGGGTCCGGGCCGGTCACCTCGACCAAGACCTGGGGCCCGGAAGGGCCGTGGGACTCCCCCTCTCGGACCAGTATCGCCAGTGGGCCCTCGCTCTCGCTGACCAGATAGAGGGCGCAACGCACCGCTGGGTGGGTTGCGCCCTCCGGGCCGCAGCCAAGACTGACCATCGAGACGCTCCCGATGCCGGGACCGAACTGCGGTGGCGCCGGCTGGCCAAGATCGGCGAGCGTCACGCTGCGGTGTTCAAAGCGGGTGATTCCGATCAGGGTGTGAGACCGGCCCGCCTCGCCCAGCCAGTGTTCCAGTCCAACCTGCAGGTTCACGTGATCGTGGGATGGCCACTTGCCAGCCACCACGGGCAGCGCGGCGGCGCCCTGGCCAAGGTGGTGAGCCAGCAGTCGGTGCAGCGCCGGGACCTCATCCGCCCGCGCCGCACGAACCGCCTTGCGAATGAGCCTCCGGCCGAGCCGACCGAGATCGGCCACCTCCGGGCGAAGGGAGGCCCCGTCTCCGTCAGCCCCGAGGTCGCCCGGAACGTAGGGCGGTCTGGCGTCGTCGTCACCCCCGCCGCCACGGCGGCCCAGCGGCGAATTGCCGATCCACGACATCCACCCATGGTAGGCGCCGAGGTATCGCAATCCCGCGCCGGGGTAGCTGGCTCGGAAGGGGGGGCCGAGGGCACAGCTGGCACGGGCTTTGCCGCCGCCAGCTGCGCACTCGGGGCCGACCCCAGTTCATATCGTGACGACCCCGAGGCCCCCCACCACCAGGGGCGCTACCGTTCCAGGTATGGGGGGAGCAGCCCGGCTTGCGCAGGGCGCGCCCAAGCTCTTACTTCCGGTTCGGCACGGCCTCCTGGCCTGGGTTGTGGTTGCCGCCCTGGTCGGGGTCGGGCTTCCGGCGGGCGCTCGGTCCGTCATCCCTTGGGTCCCGGTGCTCCTTGCCGGCCAGGTACTGGGAGTGGCCCTGACACTGACCCCGGGGGCCCTTCGAGCGGCGAGCCACCATCTCCGCCTGGTGGGCCTGGCGCTGCTCGTCCAATGGACGGTTCTCCCTGGGATCGGGCTGCTCCTCCACCTGCTGGCCCCGACCCCTCTGCTGGCGACCGGGATCCTCATCTGCGCGGTGTCCCCGGCGGAGATCACCAGCGCGCTGATGGCCACGGTCGCCGGGGGTGACGTTGCGCTCGCGATGGCCTGCATGTCGGGGTCTCTGGCGCTCTCCATCGCACTCACCCCGTTCTGGCTCTCAGTGGGACTGGGGCGCACGGTCCACATCCGGGTCGCCTCCCTGGCGCTCGAGCTGGCACTCTCGGTGCTGCTGCCCTTGGCGGTGGGGATCGGTCTCCGGGCACGCTTCGCAGCAATCGCCCGTTGGCGCCACCTCTGCCTGGACGGAAGCGCCGCCTGCCTGGTGCTGGTGGTTTTGGCCGGTACGGCGAGTGCCCGCGGTGCGCTCCTCTCAGCCGCGATCCTCACCCTGCTGCCTTTCGTAGCCGCCCTGATCGTAGGCGGCGGGATCGCCGGCTGGTCCCTGGGCTGGCTTCTCCGCCTGCCCCACCGGAGGGCGGTTGCGATCGGATTCCCGATCGGGATCCGCGAGTTCGGCGTCGCGATCGCGGTGGCGGTCGCCATCGCGCCTCGCTCCAGTTCTGTAGCGGGCGTGTACGGCATCCTCATGGTCGCGGCCGCCGGGACTCTCGCATCGCGAATCGGCAAGCGGCGCCGAGCCCCGATCTCGTCAACCGACTCGGCGGACCGGATCGTCTGACGACCGGCTTCGGCGCAGCGGGGGCCAGACCGGCTGGGGGTGAAAGGTTGCCGGCCCTGACGCCCGCTAAAAAGGGGCGGGGAGGGCGCCACGCTGACACGGGCCTGGTGGCTCGACCAGAATCAACGCAGGCCGCGCCCAGGAGGACTCCGGCGATGAGCGACCAAACCGCGAAGAGGTGGTTCCTCAGCCCCACCGAACGGGGCAACGCCAACACCGCAATCGACTCGGTGGCCAGTCAGGGGCGCTCCTGGACCGAGGGCAATCTGGTACTAGCGCTGGTTCACGGGGCGCGCTACTTCGAGCATCTCGCCACCGAGCTGGAGGGGCTCGGCCCCGGGGCAACGGTTTGGTTTACCGACTGGCGAGGAGACCGGGATGAGCGTCTCCGGGCCGGCGGCCCCACCGTCGGCGCGCTCCTGGCCGCTCTGGCGGCCCGGGGCGTCGACGTGCGCGGCCTGGTTTGGCGCTCGCACCCGAGCGCTCTCTCGTTCAGCGAGGCTGCGAATCGGCGCCTTGAGGAGGAGATCAACCGGAGCGGTGGACAGGTCCTCCTGGATCAGCGAGTTCTGCCCTTCGGGTCGCACCATCAGAAGCTGGTCGTGGTCGGCACCCAATCCGGCCCCAGCCCAACCGTCGCCTTCGTGGGCGGAATCGACCTCTGCCACGCCCGCCGCGACGACCTTGAGCACCCGGGCGACCCGCAACCGCAGCCGATGGGTCGGCGCTACGGCGCCCGGGCGCCCTGGCACGATGTGCAGCTGGAAGTTCGCGGCCCAGCCGCGGCTCAGTTGGAGTTCTGCTTCCGGGAGCGCTGGGACGACCCCACCCCGCTCGACGACCGCACCCCCGCCCGGGCTCTGCTGGCGCGCCTGTCGGGGGAGCCTTCCCATCCCTCTCCCCTGCCGCCGCGCCGGCCCGCCCCCGCCCCGGCGGGTCCCCACGCGGTCCAGGTCCTGCGCACCTATCCCCGCCGCCACCGACCCTTCCCGTTCGCGCGGGGGGGCGAGCGCAGCGTGGCCCGAGCCCTGATCAAAGCGATCGGGCGGGCAGAACGGCTCATCTACATAGAGGATCAATATCTCTGGTCGGCCGCGGTGGCCCACTTTCTGGCCGCCCGGCTGGCCGCCCGCCCGGCGCTGCAAGTGATCGCCACGCTACCGCGCTGGCCCGATTCCGACGGTCCCCTGACCGGCCCTCCCAACCGCATCGGTCAGCTGGCGGCGCTCAGCCTTCTCCAACAGGCGGGAGGGTCCCGCTTCGGAGCCTACGACATTGAGAACCCGCTGGCATGCCCCATCTACGTGCACGCCAAGGTCTGCGTCATCGATGACGTCTGGGCACTGGTCGGGTCGGCTAACTTCAATCTGCGCTCTTGGACCCACGACTCGGAACTCTCCTGCGCGGTCATCGACCAGACGCTGGACGACCGTGGTCCCGCCGAACCGACTAGGCCCCAGGAAGAGCCACGCGTCTTCGCCCGCTCCCTTCGCGTTGAGCTGTGGGCAGAACACCTGGGTCGAAGTCCGACCGATCCGGAGCTGCTGAACTTGGAGCAGGCACAGGAGCTCTGGCGGACGTCGGCGGCAAGGTTGGCCGACTGGCATCTGGCGGGTGCTGTCCTCCCCCATCCCCCGGAGCGGGTGACCGTCCACTCGCCACTTCCCATCCCCTCTGGCTCAGGGTGGTGGGCCGGCTCCCTCTATCGCTCGGTCTACGATCCGGATGGGCGCCCGCGCAGCGTCCGCCGGCGGGGCCGGTTTTGAACTGACCGACCATCTCCGCATGGCGATCCGGGTCGCCGCATTTGGCTCTGCACTCGCCCCGATCGTGAGCTCATCCGCCTCGACGCGGGCCGCCCGCCAACTTTCCAACGAGCAGTGGCCAAGATCGAGCATCGTGGCCGTCGGCCCTCTGCCAGGGGCTCCCGAGGCTGTCCCGACCCTCGGCACCTGGCCGAGCTCCTGCGCCCGGTCCCGGGAACCGATCTGCTGACGCCCCGATATCATGTTCGGCGGGGAGCCAACGAGGTACGAGTCAGTGCGAATAGCAGGTGAAGCGGTAGGCCGTCGCGGTGCGGCGGCGATGTCAGTGGCCGCCTTGGCTGCGACCATCCTCGCGATCCATGGTTACGGGAGCCCAGGCTCACCGGGCCTGACCGGCACGGGATCGATCCCCACTGCCCACTCCTCCCCGAGCCCAGGAAGATCGGGCGGCACCCCCACGCCCAGCCCAAGTTCATCGCCGTCCCCGTCCCCGAGCGCCTCCGGAACGCCAGGTCCGCTCCTCTCCTCGACACCCTACGCCTCGTATACCTACCAGCTCTATCCCGGCACCGCGAGCGCGGTCGCCAGGCAAGCCCTGGCGGGATTCTCGTATACAGCCCAGAAATCGGGAAGTTCAGTCGATTTCACCCTCCACATCTCCAGCGGCGGTCAGGCACCAGTGCAGCACACCTATCCGGCTGCCGACCACATCTACTTCGTGGAGGAGAACTTCGGTGACGACTCGGGCAATTCGGAGTACAACTTCGGCGACGACGGATTGCTGGTTACCGACGCCTCCGGCCACGTGGTGCAGTAGGGGTGGCCAGAAGGAGTCGAGCCAATCGGCTGGCCGCCCGTCAGGCTGCTCAGGGCGCGACCGAGCCCGCCGTACCGGCCTCGTTCAAGGCGGAACGAGCCTCCTCCGTCGACCTGAGCCAGCAGCTCCGGGCGTGGTCGTTGACCGCCGCGAGGATCTCCTTGGGACTGGTTCTGCTCTGGTTCGGTCTGCACGAGCTGTTTCAACCCAGCCTCTGGACCGGCTATGTCCCGGTCATCTCGCAGACCTCCCATCTGGCGGTGGCGCTCGTCCTGGTTCATGGCTGGATGCTGACCGTCCTGGGTATCGCGTTGCTGCTTGGGATCGCTCCGCAGTTAGTGGCTGGCATCAGCGCGCTCCTGCTGCTGGAGATCGTTTTCTCCTTGACCTTCAGCGGGGGTCTTTCCGACATCGTCGCCCGCGACCTGGGCGTCTTTGGGCTCGCGGTAGCGGTCTTTGCCGGCAACCATCAGAAGCTGGTCCTGAGGGGTTAGCGGGCGGTCGGGGATGGCCACCCGGAAGTGTCTGACCGCTAGCAGACCGCTGGTCGCGGCTCCTCGCCGTAGTCCGGGTGGCCGTGCGCCCGAGCGCCCGGCCAGAGGATCGCGAGGGAACCGGACCGCGTCGATGGGCGACTCGGTCTGGGAGGTCGGGTGATGGCCGCAAGCGCCTCGCCGAAGTCCGCCAGAACTCGCTGGTATCGCCCTCGCACGCTGGGTCGGATCGCGATCGGCGCCGGATGCCTCCTGGTGCTTCTCGCCTTGCTCGGAGTCGGCTATGAGCTAATCCTGCCCAGCGTCGGCACTGCCCAACTGAAGGTCCTCCAGATCGACCGCTCCCACCAGAGCCAAGTCGGAGCACTGGCGGTTCCTACCCGGCTCGGAGAGGCGGTAGTCGCCGTCGAGGACGAGCACTTCTACGCCGGGCCCTTGGTCAACGTCCTGGATGGTCTCGGCCGCGCTGGACTGGCGACTCTGCACGGCAGCGGAGACCCGGGAGGCAGCACCATCGATCAGCAACTCGCCAAGCAGCTGTACGGGCAGGGCGCGGGCCTCACCGCCTCGATCAGGGAGCTCGCGCTGGGCCTGAAGCTGGCGGTGAGCTACCCGGCCAATCGCATTCTGGCCATGTACCTGGCGGCCGTCTACTACGGCAATCACTACTGGGGCGACTCGGCGGCAGCCCAGGGCTACTTCGGGCTCCAGCCCGGCCAGCTCAGCTGGGCTCAGGCGGCGCTCCTGGCCGGCCTTCCCCAGGCACCCTCCGCCTACGATCCGATACACCACTACCTGGCGGCCAAGCAGCGCCAGCTCCACGTCCTCGACCAGCTGGTCGCCAACCACGACCTGACCCGAGCCCAGGCCCGGGCCGCCTACCGCGCACCGCTCGGACTGCGCCCCGGGTCGAGTTGAACCGCCTCAGTCGCGCCTCGCGGGGCGGGCCGGCGCTAAGCCTTGACCGCGGGTCGCGGCGAGGGTCCCGATCGGCTCCTGGTCTCAAAGGAGCCACGGGACAAGGCGATGAGTCCGGGCCCGGTAGTCGGAGTAGGCCGGCCCCAGGCCCGTCAGAAGGGCTCGCTCCTCCACCTGAATGCGGTAGGCGTAGGCGGCAAACGGAAGCAGGAGGGCCGCGAGTGCCAGCCAGTTCGCCCAGCAAAGGGCAACCCCAATCACCGTGAGCAAGCTTCCCGAGTACGAAGGATGGCGCACCAGGCGGTAGGGTCCACTCACCACGAGCTTCTGCTCGACCTGAATACCCACCGCCACCGTGAAGGCCGAGCCCAGTACCGCGACCGCCCACCAGCGCACGCCCAGTCCCGCGACCATCAGGACCAGGCCGACGACGGTCGCCTGGTTTCGGCTCGCCCCCAGGGATAGCCCAGGCAGGAACTCGGAGCCGAACAGCCCCACCCCGACGGCGAGCCAAACCGCCGCGACCAGGACGGCCTTCGAGCCGGCGTCCCGGTCGACGGCGGCCGAGGGTAGGCGCCGCCGCCACTGCAACCAGCACTCTCCCAACACCCAGACGGCCAAGAGAACCCAAAAGACAGGAGCCAGTTCCGGGCTCAGCCCCCTCGATCCCCACTCAATCTGGGCCAGCGACGGCGCCCGGCTCGAACCCAAGTCAGCCCTAACGGTCCGAGTGGCTCAGGACTCGTCCAGGACCCTGGCGAAGGCGGCCAGGTAGCTCCCATCCCCCCCTGCCTGGCGCTGCACCCAGTACTCGGCGCCCCAGAAGAGATAGGCCTCGAGATGGACTCCGCTCGCCGCCGGTCGCAGGCAGCTGTTGTAGTTGTCGATGAGCCGTTCCGGAGGGCAGCTGAATGCGACCATTCCCGGCCGGTCCGGGGGTACCGTCTCCGCCTCCCAAGGCTCGGCCTGGCCCTCGGACACGATCAGCCGGTGCCGGGGTCGGGCGGCCCAGCCAGCCAGCTTGCGCCACCTGCGATTCTGTTCGAGGGCCTGCCGCTGAGTTAGGTACAGGGACCGCGACCCCCAGGCGAGGACGGCATTCCGCGAGTAGTAGTCGATCCCGACGATGTCGGCCAGGCCCTGAGCCAGCTGCAGGGAGTCGCCCTGTCCCCGGGTGCGCCAGCGCTGCATCCAGCCCACCGGCGTCGTGGTGGACAGGAATCCGTTCATCAATACCGGCCGGTAAGTGTCGAGCGCTCGCACGGCGGCCACTTCCCGGGCCACCACTCCCCGGCTCAGGCGCCAGGAGTGCTCGACCCCAAGCGGGTCCACCGCCTCGTGCTCTACCTGCCAGGCGATGATCGACCGGCGCCCCCGGTACCGTTCGACAACGCGCCGGACCTGCTCCACGGCCGCCTCGGACAGCGCCGGGTGGCTGGCCTCGCTCACCAAAGTGTGCTCAGCCAGGGGTTCGCGAAGGTGGTGGGGCGGCACGAAGAACTCGGGGTAGCCAAAGTTCTTGATCGCTCCCACCGACAGGATGATTCGCTTGCCGGCACCTTCAGCCAGCTCCATCTGGCGGTCCAGTTCCGAAGCGTCGAAGCGGCCCGGAGCGGTTTCGACACGGCTCCAGTACGCGGCCAGCCGCACCAGGTGGAAGGGGTAGGCGAGCAAGGCCCTCAGCGTGACCTCCGGGTCGAGCCCCAACGCCTCCGCCTGGAGGGGTCGGAAGCTGATGCCAAGCTCCGTTCGGCCGCGCGGCTGGATGGGGCGCAGGCGCCAGTCCTGGTTGGGGTGCCGGGAAGATCTGCCCACCCGAAACTCCGCCAGCATGGGGGCGGCGGCCAGCCCCAGAGCGACCAGCCCCAGCTGGCTTCGGTGACGGCGAAGGGACCCGCCCAATCCCGAGGTCAACTCAGCCCGCCGCCTCGAAGTACTCGAAGGGTTGGACCGTCAGGAATATCCACGCCGGGACCAACCGGCCGCCCCAGCCGCCTACCGAACCGCGCTGGCTGGCGTACTCCCGCCAGGCCCTGGCCTTGGCCAGGAGCCGGCCCCCGACGAAGACTTTCAGCGTCGGCCGCGCCCGTCGGGACGCTTCCGGGAAATCCGCCTGGAGGGTACCCAGCCTCGCCAGCGTGCGGACCAGTCGACCGGGCAGGCAGGCGTGCCAAACTGCCAGCTCGGGGAATCGGCTGGAGCGCAGTTGGGTGATGATCTCGGCGCAGGCGATGTGGTCGGGATGTCCGTAGAGGCCCGACAGGTCGTAGGTGATGACCAGGTCGGGCCGCCACCGTGCTATCTCGGTGGCCAGCCACGCGGCCGCCTCGGCTCGCTGAGAGCCCAGTCCTCCGTCGGCGAACCCGCCCTGGACGACTACCGGGATGCCGAGCCGGGCTGCCGCCCGGGCTGCCTCTTTCTCTCTCACCCGCCCCAGTCCGCCGCCTACTCCTGACGGGGATACCCCCAGCTCCCCTCTGGTCAAAATCACCAGGGTCACGCTCCCCCCGGCCTCCGCGATCGCGCTCAGAGTCCCCCCCGCGCTGACCGTCTCATCGTCCGGGTGCGGGAACACGGCCATCGTTCGAGGCAAGTCATCGACCGCGCGCGAGGGCACGGCGAAGTCGTTGGCGAGCAACAAGCCGGTGACCCAGAGCACTGCGACCAAGAGCAGGACGCCGCCCCCGAGCCAGGCCACCATTCAGGCCGCCCCGGCGGTCACCCTGCGGATTGGGCCGGTTAGGTTCCCGGCGGCGACGCCTACTCGTCGATTCAACGTGGAGTCACCGTCCCGGCCCGGCGGCGCTGGATCTGCCCCAGCCCGCCGGCGAGCGCAGCCAAGGGCGCCGTAACGGCGGCGACCACCCAGGGCGGCACCCCGGGTGGCCCGATCTCACGCCGGTACTCGCGCAGAAAGAGGGCCATGGTAGTCAGCCGGCGCACTCCGAACGGCCCGGTTGAGGCTGCCGGCCGGCCCAGCTGGGCTGCCATCTCCAGCACCTCCTCCATGCGCATCGCGGGACGCACCTCGACTAGGACGTGGGCTGGGTCAGGCCCACGATTGGCGAAGGAGTGGAAGACGCCCGGGGGCATAACCACCCGCTCCTCCGGGCCCGCTCGGATTACCCGGAAGCCTCGCCGGAAGCGCATGCGTCCCTCGAGCACGGTGAACGCCTCCTCCTGGGCGGGGTGGGCGTGCCCAGATGGAACTCGGCCCCCGGGACCCAGGAAGAGGTCGAAGGCGAGCAGACGGCCGCCGGTTTCGCGGGCAGTCTGGCGGATGACGATCCGCTCACCGCTAGTCGGATTCTCGATCACCTGGCCGTTCTGTGCCATCGCTGCGACTATCTCCTCCGCGGCACCGGGCTCGGGGCAAGCGGGCCGACCCTCTCCGCTGGGACGAGGGTAGCGCGCCTGCGGTGGTGACTCAAGGCCGCCCCACCACCCAGCTCGAACCATCGGTCCACCCAACGGTGAGGTCGCCGACCGGCGCGAGGGAGGTGTCGGCGTGACGATTCAGGGAACGGACGGGCGGGATCCCTGCGGCCGGCAAAAGCAAGGGGCGGGCTCGCGACGCCGTTCTGGCGAAGCGATCCGCCCGCAACCGACATCGCCGCGGCCACAGAATCCGCGTCGCATCTCGCCCTGGGCAGCTCCCGTGAGTGGCCCTATCCTTCTGCCGCGTGGCAACTCGCCGGAAGTCCGGGCGATCTCGCCTTCCTGCTGACCCAAGAGAAAGATGGAACGATTCTGCGGATCGCCGTTGACTGGACCCCGACCCCTGGCTGGTACCGAACCTACTTGCGGGGCCGGTCGCGGCAGGGAAACAGCGCTGCACCCGGCGAATCTCGGTGTCACTCCCCTCTTGCCTGGCGGCCGTCGCCAGGAGTTCGGCGGCCCCCTCGCCGATACTCGCGACTCGCGCCAGGACGGCCCGCGTTTGCAGCCCGCCGGGTACGGGAGCGGGCTCTCACCCCGGCATCGACGCAGAGTATCGGGCCGACCAGCGCGCCACGGCGCGCCCGATTCCGATCAACACCAAGAGCAAGCCAATCAGGATCACTCCCGCCGCGCCGGCAACCTCGTGTTCCAGGCGGGTGGGCAGGGTGGAATTCAAATAGACCACGTAGGTGAGATATGCCAGCGGGCTGTGGAACAGGTTCAAGGTGGGATTCTGGTCGGTGAAGCCGACCGTGTAGAGGAGAGGTGCGGTCTCCCCCAAGGAGATGGCCAGGGCCACCACCAGACCCGAAGCGATGGCCGGTACCGCTGGGGGCAGCACCGCGCGCCGGAGGGTGGTCAGACGGGAGAGCCCGAGCGCCGCCCCGGCGTCGCGAAGAGTGGTCGGGACCTGGACCAGCGCCACCTCGGTGGTCTTGACCACATACGGGAGAACCAGGGCCGACAGAGCCAGGATCCCGGCCAGCAGCGAGAAGCCCCAGTGAAGCGCCTGAGCCAGGACGATGTAGGCAACGAAGCCGACCACGATGGAGGGGATCCCGGCCAGGGTCTCGTAACCCAGGCGCAGGACTGAGCCCCGGCCCGCCGGCGCGAATTCGGCCAGGTAGATCCCGGCCGCTATCCCGAGCGGACCCGCAACGATCAAGACCCCGAGACAGAGCAGCAGGCTTCCCAAGATCGCGTTCTGCAACCCCCCGTCGGCAGTGGTGGCGGTGATCAGGTGCAGGGTGAGCGCTGGCCACGCCTGCTGCAGCAGGCCGCCGACGATCGCCAGGGCAGGCGCAATGACGACTAGGAGGGCGACCGCGCAGAGCGACCAGAAGGCCAGGTCGCGTCCGGTCCGGAAGGCACGGCGCATGGCCTAGATGCCTCGCCCGATGGGCAACACCAGGCCCCCCGCCGCGCGGCGGATGATGATGCGGCCCAGCAGATTGGTCGCCACGGTGATCAGCAGGAGGACGCACCCGAGCGCCGCCAGCGCATGCACGCCCATCCCGGTGGCATCGGTCAGGGCCGAGTCCAGCAGGTCAACGATTGTGCCTGCCAGGGTCGAGAAGGGACCGTAGATGTTGCTGGGCAGGCGGTTGAGCAGGTCGCCGCTGATCATCAAAACCGCCATGGTCTCGCCCAGTGCGCGGGCCCACCCCAGGACAGCGGCGGCCAATATCCCCCGGCGCACGTAGGGCAGGGTGACCACCTTGAAGGTCTCGTAGGGCGTCATGCCGAGCGCCATGGCCCCCTCCTTGGCGAGGATGGGTACCGTCCGCATCAGCTCCCTCGTGGTAGCGGCGATGATCGGAACGATCATCACGGCCAGCACCAGCGCGGTGGTAAGCAACCCCTCTCCGGCTCCGACGCTGCCCCGAAAAACGGGAACAAAGCGAAGCGCTGAAGAGAGGGCGGGGTAGATGTCGTGGGCCAGGAAGGGACCGAAGTAGAGGACGCCCCAGAAACCGTAGGCCACACTAGGGATTCCGGCCAGAACTTCGACGAAGACCGAGAGCCCGCTCCGCATCCTCCAAGGGAGGCGCTCAGTCAGCGCCAGCATGGCGCCCACCGCGACGGGCACCGCGATGGCGAGGGCGATCAGGGACGAGGCCAGAGTCCCGAAGACGAACGGCAATGCTCCGTAGGCAGCGCCGTGGGGGGCGGTGATCCCGTTGTGGTGGCTGAGAGTTGTCGCGTAGAGGCTTCCGAAGGTGAAGATCTGGCCGGTGAAAAAACCCCACCCGCTGTAGATGAAGGCCGGAATCGCCTCGTAAATGATCTCCCCGGCCAGGAACAGCAGGAGGGCGGCCGGGACCAGGGCCGCCACCAAGCAGATCGCTCGACCCACCCGGTCACTCCGGGTCAGGTCGCGACCCTCCAATCGCCTTCCCCGGGGCCGGGGTGCTAGGGGGCCGGCGTCTCCGCCGGCCCCCCGTCTAGCGCGAAGCAAAATCGGTTACTGCGGGTTGGGCTCGATCCGGGTCAGCCCGTGATCTTGTTGATGGCTGCGTGGACCTTGGGTAGCACCGAACTGGGCAGGGCGACGAAGTCAACCGACGAGAGGTTGCCGGGGGTAGCCCCCCCCGTGGAGCTGATCGCCCAGTCCAAGAAGGTGCGGATCGCCTGGGCGGTGTTGCTGTCCGCCTGCTGCTCCGGGATCATCAGGTATTCGTAGTTGATGATCGGGTAGGAGTTTGCGCCCGACGAGTAGATGAGGGACTGGCGGAGGTTGGCCGGGGTGTTGCCGGCGGCGGCCGCGACCGCGGCTGAGATCACCGTCTGATTGGGCGTCAAAAAGGAGCCCGACCGGTTCTCAATCTTGGCCTCTTGAAGTCCCGTCTCGATAGCCGTGTTCTCGACGCTGACCCCGATATAGGCGATGCAGCCGGGGGTGTTGTGGCAGGTCTGGATCATGGCCGGGTTGCCATTGGCGGTCAGCTCGTTGGAGACCGGAGGCCAGGTGACCGTGGTGCCTTCGTTGGGTCCGTTGCTCCAGGCACTGTTGGTGGCAGTGAGGTAGCTCGTGAAGATGAAGGTGTCACCCGAAGAATCGAGCCGACGCACCGGGACCACGGCCAGGTTGGGCAGGCTTACCCCGGGGTTGAGCGCGGCGATCTTGGGATCGTTCCAATTGGTGATTTTGCCCTGATACATCTGCGCCAGCACGCCGCCACTGAGCTTCAGATAGTCGGGGGCGCCGGGAACGTTGTAGTTGACCGCCTGGGCCGAAATCGCGATCGGGATGTTGAGCAGGGTCGGATTGGCGGCGGCCAGCGCCGCCGAAAGATAGGCATCAGAGCCGCCCATCTGGACTAGCTTGCCGATCGCGTCGTTGATGCCGACTCCGGAACCACCGGGGCCGGGGGCGAGCGTGATGTTGGAGAAGGCGCTGTGGAACTGGGGCGCCAGCACCTGAAGGTACGGATAAATGAGAGTTGAGCCAGCCTCGTTCAGAGTCACCGGGCTGCTGGTGTTACCCGTCGGAGGCGCACTTGGCTTGGTGGAGTGCGCCGGACTCGGCGGGGACGGTGCGGGAGTGCCACAGGCAGCCAGCAGCGTCGCACTCAGCGCCGCCAAAACGACGGGTAGACCCACCGACCATCGATCGATTTTCGGGCGCATCGAATCCTCCCTTAAGGAATTCAGGGCTAAAACGGATTGGTCCCAGTGCGGGGAGCGCCCCGCCCAAATCAGACCGGTCGGCCCTCCACGTACGCCCGGCTGCGCACGTCTGCAGGATTGCTGAAGAAGCGGTCCTTGTCAGTGAATTCGACCACCTCTCCCTCGAGCATGAAGAGCACCTGGTCGGCGCAGCGCGCCGCCTGCTGCACGTTGTGAGTGACGAAGACCACGGTCATGTGGCCCTTGAGCTGTCCGATAAGCTCCTCGATCCGGTCGGTTGAGCGCGGATCCAGCGACGACGTGGGCTCGTCGAGCAAGAGAACGTCCGGCTCCACCGCCAGGGCCCGGGCCAGGCAGAGCAACTGCTGCTGGCCCCCCGAGAGCATGAACGGGGTGCTCTTCAAGCGGTCGCTGACCGCGTCCCAGAGTCCCACCCGGCGCAGGACCGCTTCGGTGCGCTCGGGGATGTCGCGGCGCGTCCAGAGACCGTGCACCCTGGCTCCCAGGGACACGTTCTCGCCGATGCTCTGGGGAAACGGATTGGGGCGTTGGAAGAGCATCCCCACCCGTCGGCGGAGATCGCGGATGTCGCTGTTGCGTCGGTAGATATCCACGCCGTCGAGCATGATTCGACCGTCGAATTGGAATCCCGGCCGGTTGTCATGGAGCCGATTCAGGCACCGCAGCAGGGTCGTCTTGCCACACCCAGTCGGTCCCAACATGGCGGTGACCCGATGGGGGGAGAACTCGGCGCTGACTCCCTTAAGCACTCGGCGCTCGCCGAACTGGACAAAGAGATCGTCCACTGAGAGAGACGCCCCAGCGCCGACTTCGACGCCGTTCTGCACTTGCAGCTCCTCGGACAGCACGGCCCGATCCTAGCGCTGACTTGTTAACGAGAATTAACAGGCTCATAAAGATCCCGCTAAGGGAAACCGGGAGAGCCGCACCCGTCCGGTGGCGTCACCCTCTCCTCGGCGTCAACCCCAGGCGATCCCCGGTACTCCCCCACCCGAACCCGGGGGCCGATGGGGCCAGGGCCGCCTGGCGGAACCTCCGGCGGAGTCGAATCCTGCCAGGGCCCCGGACTGGTAGCGTGGCGCGTGATGCAGAGGACGGGTCGGGATTGAGCTGGAACTCACGCTGGTACCTCGATCTCAACCAGATCAGCCGCCACACTGCCTGGGCGCATGGAATCGCCGCCGCCTACGCTGTGGCGGGGGGGCTTCTCGTACTGGCTGCGCTCCTGATCGCGGGCTGGCTACTGGCCCGAAGGCGCTCGCCCCGCCACGTTGCCGCGGCCGTCTCCGCGGGAGCCGCTGCGGTGCTGGGGTTCCTGCTCAACCAGCCCCTCTCGGTCTGGATCAATGAGCCTCGCCCATACCGCACCCTGCACCACGTCCTGGTCCTGGTGGCCCGGGTCCAGGACCCGTCCATGCCCAGCGATCACGCCATCGTCGCCGGCGCCGTGGCGACGGGGATCCTGATCTACAGCTGGCGGCTCGGACTCGTCGCCACCGTCTTCGGGCTGGCGCTCGCCTTCGACCGCGTGTATGTCGGCGCCCACTACCCAGCCGACGTGATGGTTGGACTGGTGATCGGCGCCGCGGTGGCCTTGCTTCTCTATCGGGTCGCCAGGTTGCCGCTCACCGCCTTCCTCGCCCTGATCTCACGGACCCCCCTGCGCGGGCTGGTGCTGGCCGATTCGGTGCGGCGGGACAGTCGCCTGCCCAAGGCAGATACCGAAACCTGACCCTCTCTGGTCGGTCAGGGCCAGGGGCTTAGCCCTCGATCACTTGGTGGCATTCGGGGCATGCCGTGGGGGGATCCTGAACGGCGAATCCCCCGCAGTGGGGACATACACGCGCCTGCCAACAGGCCCGATCGCCACCCTCTTCCGGGACTTCGCCATCTCGGCTCATGACCCCAACCGGGAACGGATGTGGGCGCCGGGCGGAGGCCGGGGAGGCTGCCATGGGGAAGAGTCTCCCACCCCTGGCACGCTCCAGGACGTCCGCCGGCTCCCCGCCGGCTCCGCCGCAACTGGACGAGACGGGACGACTCCAAGTTTCCCCGACGGACAGCTCCGGCCGACCCCCAACTGGGTTCGAAGACTGGTAGCTGCGACCAGCCCAGGAGCGGACCTCGACACGATCGGGGCCCCAGCCCGATCTGCCACGCCGGGCTGGAGCGGGCCCGACCCGAGCCGCTAGTCTGAGCTGGTGAGCGCCGAGCCATCCGCCCCGCCTCGTCCGGCCGGCGCCAGGCCGCCCGAGCTGGTCCAGTCCCGCCGGTGGTACTGGGCGTTGCTGGCGATCTCGCTCGCTGGTGGCCTCGACGTGGCCCAGTTTCTGGCCACCAATCGATCCATGTTCAACGCCGCCCCGGACCGGGCTGCGGGATCGGTCTTGGGGCTGCTCCTCTGGCTCATGCTGGCCGCCGTGGCGGGGCGAGGGACGACTGCCCTCAGCTCTCCTCGGCTCGCCCGGGGGACCGTTGCCGTGGCGGGGATCGTCGCGGCGGGGAGCCTGGGGCTGGCCGCGGTCCACGCGGCCGCCCACGTGGGTGGGCTCCGTCCTGCCCTCGGCGCGGTCCTCGGGGTTGCCGCTTTGGGGATCGCGGTCGCAGCCGTCCGGAGCTGAGACTCTTCAAGACGCCCGAGTTCAGCCCGGGAACCACGTCTCTTGTCCGGACTGCCGCCAGCTCAGTTAGGCCAGCGATGGCAGGAGGAACCCGTCAACGTCTCCTAAGCTTGCCGTGATGCGGCCCTGGTACCCAATCCTAGTTGGAGCGGTGGCCCTGCAACGGGTAAGAGAGCTCGCCCTCTCGCGCCGCCAGGAAGCGGCTCGACCGGGTCCCCGGGCCGCCTCGGGCAGCTATCCATTGATGGTCGCGGCCCACACCGCACTGATGGTCCTGCCTCCCCTCGAGGCGCGCTGGCGCGGGCGGCGGCCGCAGCGCCCTGGCCTCTGGGTGGGGCTGCTGGTGGCAGCCACCGGCCTGCGCTGGTGGAGCATCCGAGCGCTCGGCGCGCAGTGGAACGTCCGGGCCGCGGTTTCCCCGGATCTGGTTCCGGTCACCGTCGGCCCCTACCGCTGGATCCGCCACCCCAACTACCTGGCCGTGGTCCTGGAATTCGCGGCCCTGCCGATGGCCGGCGGCGCCTGGATGAGCGCGATCGGACTCTCGGCTCTGGACGGGGTCGTTCTTTGGGATCGCATCCGGGCCGAGGAGTCCCTGCTCGAGCGAGCCAGCGGCTATGTCGAGGCCTTTGCCGGCAAGGCCCGCTTCATTCCGGGGATCTTCTGAGGGTCGCCATTTCGACCGCCACCCCCGGGCCAAAGGCCAGCCCTAGGCCCAAGCCCAGAGGGCTGTTGGGGAGCTCGGACAGCACCACCAGCAGCGAGGCTGAGGAGAGGTTGCCGTAGCGGCTGAAGGCCGTCCGAGACGGCTCCAGCGCGCCCTCCGCAAGTCCCAGGCCGCGCTCCACCGCGTCGAAGATCCGCGGACCCCCGGCGTGGACCGCGAAGAAGTCGTAGTGGCCCTCGCCGAAGCCGGCCAGCGCACCCCCTAACTCGACCTCGATGAGTCGCGGAAGGCGGCGATCCAGGACAGGATGGAACCCATCATCACGGAGGTCGAACCCCAACAGAAGCTCAGTGCCCGGAATCAGCCGAGTTCCGGTGGCGGCGACTTCTAGTCCCCCCGGCTTCCCAGTCAACAGCGCGGCCGCCGCCCCGTCCCCGAACACCATCGCCGCGGTCAGATTGTCCATCGACTTATCGTGGGGCTGGAAGTTCAAGGAGCAGAGCTCCACACACACCACCAAGGCCCGGTGGGTCGGCTCCAGGCGCAGATGGCGGTGCGCGGCTGCGATCGCGGCCCCTCCCCCGGCGCAGCCGAGCTCGGTCAAGGGGACCCGGATCGCGTCGCCCCGTAAGCCCAGGCGATTGGCGAGGCTCACGTCCAGCCCCGGCACCATGTAGCCGGTGCAGGAGACCGCGAAAATGATGTCGACCTGGTTCGGCGCGATGTCGGCCTCGGCCAGGGCACGCCGCGCCGCCAGTTCCCCCAGACGGGGAGCCTCCTGCCGATAGAGCGCCATCCGCTCCCCCAAGGATCGGGGCGCGAAGACCTGGTCGACCGGCTGCACCGTGTAGCGGGTGACCGCGTCCAGGGCAGCGCTTCGCAAATGGGGCCAGGTCTGGCTCAAGGCGTCCAGACTGGCCTCGGGGCTGAGTTCGTACTCAGGGAGCGCCACGCCAAATCCGGCAAACCGGGTCATCGCGAAGTGACCCCGAGCAGGGCGGCCCAGTCCCGCGGGCCGACCGAGCCAAGCGACCGGCTGCCGTCATTCACGCTCAGCAGGGCTTGGAGCGCTTCGGGCCGCCGCCCGGCGCCGGCGATCGCGCGGCGGCTGAGCCAGGCCGAACCGGAGAGGCGGCGGGCCAGGCCGGCGACGAACCACCGGCGCCGCCACTGCGCCCCGGCCCAGGCTCGGTATTTTGCCGCCGCCCCGTCCGGATCATGGCTCAGGAACCTCGCCAGCGCCTGGGCCTGGGCGAACCCTGCGCTCATCGCGTCGCCGGTGAGTGGATCCAGGAAGCCGGCGGCGTCTCCAGCCAGGAAGACTCTCCCCGCCGCCACCTGGCGAGGTCGCAGGTTGAAGGGTCCGGCCCCGGTCAGACGCCCCAGCAGAGGAGCCCCCGCCAAATCGGGGTGGGCCCTCTCGAGCATCGCTCGGTAAGTCTGCTCGCCGCTCAGGCCGGGGTCCCGCAGGTGCCCCCTGGCGCCCAGCACCGCAAGCAGGACCTCACCCGGACCAACCGGGGCCAGGTAGGTCTCGAAGTCCCCCCACAACCCGACCTCGACGTCCCGCCCGACCCGCTCTACCGCCAGGTGGCCGACCACTCCGTACCTTCGCCTTCCTCTCGAAGGGCGCCACCAGCCGAGCATGCGCGCCACCGAGGAGCGCATCCCATCCGCCGCCACCAGGGCCGACCCGACAAGCGTGCCGGCGGTGGTGTCCACCTCAACCCGATTGGCAAAGGGTCGCACCGCGGTGACCCGGACCCCCGACTTGACCGAGGCCCGCTCAGCCAGCAGCGCGTCGAGGCGGGTGCGCCGGACCCCGAAGCCGCGGCCGTCGGCAAATTGGGCGCGGGCGGTCTCCCCGCCCGCCGTCGAATAGCGCACGCCCAAGAGCGGCGGAAAGCCGGACGCCCCTAGGTCCACTCCAAGCTCCCTCAGGAGGCGGGCACCGGAGGGCATCATCCCCTCCCCGCAAGGCTTGTCGCGAGGGAATGTCCCCGCCTCCAAGACCGTGGCTCCGGGGAGCATCAAGCCCAGTGCCGAGCCGACCGGTCCACCCCCGGCGACGATGATTCCGCCGTTCATTTCTGAAGGCGACGCTAACAGAGCCGCGGCCGCCCGCGAGCAGCTTCAGTCGCGGCCGCGGAAGCCCGCGTCCGACCCCGGGAACCCACCCGTGCCGGTAGGCTGGGGCTGTGGATCTCCTCTTGGTCGTGGGGCCCGGCGACTTGCCGGAGCGGATTCTCGCCAAGGCCCGCCAGGTGGTGCGGTCGCCGAGCTCACCTCTGGACCAGGGGATGGTCGCCAAGCTCCAGGAGCGGCATCCTCGGCAGGTCAGCGTGGTGGCTCCAGTCGACCTCGAATCTGGACTGGCCGCCGCCCAGCAGCTGCAGCGGGCCGGATTCTCGGTCACCCTGATCGCCGATGAGCCGTCAGTTCCGGGTAACGGAATCGAGCACCGGCCCTTCAGTGACCCTGGGGCCACGATGGAGGCCGCCAACTCCCTGCTTGACCTGGTTGGCAACACCCCGCTAGTCCGGCTCGATCGCATCGGCAGGGATCTCGAGTGCCACCTCCTGGCCAAGCTCGAGTTCCTCAACCCGGGTGGCAGCGTGAAAGATCGACCGGCGCTCGCGATGATCGAAGCGGCCGAGTCGGCGGGTCTGCTGAAGGCGGGCGGCACCATCGTGGAGCCGACCTCCGGAAACACCGGCGTCGGTCTGGCGGTGGTGGCGGCTCGCCGCGGCTACCGCTGTGTGTTCGTGATGCCCGACAAGATCGCCGCCGAGAAGATCGACCTGCTGCGCGCCTATGGGGCCGAGGTCGTGGTCTGCCCCACCACGGTCGCGCCGGAACATCCTGACTCCTACTACTCGGTTTCCAACCGGCTGGTGGGCGAGATTCCGGGCGCCTACAAACCGGACCAGTACAGCAATCCCGCCAATCCGGCCGCCCATCAGGCCACGACCGGACCCGAGATCTGGCGCCAAACAGGGCGCCGGGTCACCCATTTCGTGGCCGGCATCGGCACTGGGGGCACCATCTCCGGGGTGAGTCATTTCCTGAAGGGAGTCAACCCCGCAGTGCAGGTCGTCGGGGCCGATCCCGAGGGCTCCGTCTACTCGGGCGGGACCGGACGCCCATACCTGGTCGAGGGCATCGGCGAGGACTTTTGGCCAGCCGCCTACGACCGCGCCGCCGTCGACCGGGTGGTGGCGGTCAGTGACCGCGACTCCTTTCTCACCGCCCGAGCCCTGACCCGAGACGAGGGAATCCTGGCCGGGGGCTCAGCCGGCACCGCCGTGTGGGCCGCACTTCAAGTCGGACGCGAGTTAGGTCCCGACCAGGTGGTGGTGGTGCTGATCCCGGACTCCGGGAGGGGTTATCTCTCCAAGCTCTACAACGATGCCTGGATGGCTGATTTCGGCTTCCTGCGAGCCAGCGGGCGGAGCGCCGCCGACGTCCTCGCCGCCAAGGGTCGGCAGCTGCCCCCACTGGTCCACGTTCACCCCGACGAAACGGTGCAGTCGGTCATCCAGTTGCTCCGCGAGTACGAGGTGTCGCAGGTCCCGGTGGTGAAGGCCGAACCTCCCCTCGCGGCCGCCGAGGTGGTGGGCGCGGTTCAGGATCGCGAATTGTTGGAGGCGGCCTTCCACGACCCCAGCCTCCTCTCGCGTCCGGTTGGTGAGGTGATGGGACCGCCCTTGCCGACGATCGGGGGCGGAACCTCATTGGAGCTCGCGGTCACCCGCATGGAGCGCAGTGGGGCCGTCCTGGTCCTGGAGGATGGTCATCCGGTGGGCATCCTCACCCGGTCGGACATCCTGGGCGCGATGCTGGGTCGCTCGACCCGGTGACAGGGGCCGAGCCCGGCTTCGAGACTCGAGCCATCCACGCGGGCCAGGAACCCGACCCGGTCACCGGCTCGGTGGTGCCCGCCGTTCACCTCTCCACGACCTTCCGGCAGTCAGCCGTGGGAGCCCATCAGGGGTTCGAGTACTCCCGCTCGGGAAACCCCACCCGGCAGAGCCTGGAGTCCCAGCTGGCCAACCTGGAAGGGGCAGGCTTCGGATTCGCCTTCGCGAGCGGGTTGGCGGCTGAGGACGCCGTCCTTCGAGCCCTGGTCCCGACCGGGGGTCACATGGTCCTCAACAGCGACGCCTACGGGGGCACTTTCCGGCTCGTCGACCGGATCCACTCCCGGAGCGGGGTTGCTTACGACGTCGCCGACGCCGACGACCTCGACTCTTTGGCCCGTGTCTGGCGCGACGCGACCGCGCTGGTCTGGGTTGAGACCCCCAGCAATCCGCTCCTTACCATCACCGGCATCGCCGGGGTGGCCGAATTCGCCCACGCCCGCGGCGCCCGGTTGGTGGTGGACAACACCTTCGCCACCCCTTACCTCCAGAACCCGCTGGCGCTGGGAGCGGACGTGGTCGTCCACTCCACGACCAAGTACCTGGGAGGTCATTCCGACGTGGTCGGGGGCTTCGTCGCCGTCAACGACCCCGCCCTGGCTGATCAGATCGGATACCTGCAGAATGCCACCGGTGCCGTCCCCAGCCCTCTCGACTGCTATCTGGTCCAGCGGGGGGTCAAGACGCTCGCGGTCCGGATGGACCGGCACTGCCGCAACGCGGAGGCGATCGCCACCTTCCTGCAGGGTCATCCGATGGTCGCCGAGGTTTTCTATCCCGGGCTGCCCGAGCACCGCGGCCACGAGATCGCAAGCCGCCAGATGCGCCAGTTCGGGGGGATGGTCTCCTTCCTCCACCGAGGCGGGGAGGCGGCCGCCGTCGCCACTGTCGGTTTGACTCGTCTTTTCACCCTGGCCGAGTCCCTCGGCGCGGTCGAGTCCCTGATCGAGCATCCGGCTCGGATGACCCACTCGTCGACGGCTGAATCCCCCCTCGCGGTCGCTCCCAACTTGATCCGGCTTTCGGTCGGACTCGAACTCCTCGACGACCTCGTCCAGGACCTCGACCAAGCTCTGGACGGCTGACCCTAGGGCGCCCTATTCGGGACGTCGCCGCGACTCCCGGGTGAGCGCCGACCAGCGCCGTCGAGCCTGCTGACGAAGGGCCTGGTCGCCTTGCCGAGCGGCGAGCGAAGCCAGCTCCCGCTGCAGCTTGCGCCAACTCTCTAGCCGAGCCGCTGAAATCCGTCCCGACGCGATCGCCGCTGTCACCGCACAGCCCGGTTCGGTGCCGTGGTGGCAGTTGCCAAACCGGCAGCTGGCTGCCAACTCCTCCAGGTCCGAGAAGGTCTGGGCCAGGCCCTCGGCGGCGTCCCAAAGGCCCAGCGCGCGCATCCCCGGGGTGTCCAGCAGCACCCCACATTCGGGCACCACCAGCAGCTGACCGTGGCTGGTCGTGTGCCTTCCCTTGCCGTCCCGCCGGGTGGCCCCGACAGCCATAAGACCCCGACCGGCCAGGGCATTGATCAGTGACGACTTGCCCACGCCGGAAGGCCCGAGGACGGCCACCGTGCGGCCCGGGGCGAGGTGCTCGCTGGCCAGCTCGGCGAGCCCCAATCCGGTCGTGGAGCTGACCGCGCGCACGTCAACCCCGATGGCGATCGCCCGGGCCCAACCGATGGCCCGGCGAAGCTCGGATGCCGGCATTTGGTCCGCCTTGGTCAGGACCACGACCGGAATCGCTCCGCTCTGCCAGGCGAGGGCCAGGTACCGCTCCAGACGGGCTGAGCTGAGCTTGACCTCCAGCCCGCAGGTGATGAAGACGCGGTCGACGTTGGCGGCGATCACTTGGGCAGCAGCCTCGGGCCCGCTCCGGTCGCGAACGAATGCCGTTCGCCGGGCGAGCACCGACAGCACCAGCTCCCGGTCGCCGGGGTGACGCCCCGGCCCAACCACGGCCCAATCGCCGGTAGCGACCAGCAGGTGGAGCGCATCGGCGCGCCCAGGCTCCGGGCCAAGTACCGTGCAGACTCCGCGGTCGACCCGGGATACGCGGGCCGGTCGACCCGCTCCCGGACCGAGCCGGTCGAGCTCCTCCTGCCAGGCCGAGTCCCAGCCCAGTACGGCCAGGGAATCCACTCCCAGGGGACGATCAGCGATCAAGCGGCTGCCTCCGAAATGAAGGTGCCTGCCGTCAGGATCCCTTGATCAGCGAGGGCTGAGCACCCAGGTGTTGCCAGCTGGACGGTTCGCGCGCGGGGCCAGCGAGAGTAGGACGTTCATCCGGCTCACCTCCGCACTTACCTGGGCTTCCGTCTCGAGGCGGTGAGCTTAGCGGTCGGCCCTTGCCGCGCGCAACAATGGGGTCACCCGGCCGGCGCCGCTCGGCGGACTCGGGGGTGGGCAGTGGCGGCAGCCTCGCCTGCCCTGACCTGGAGGAGTTTGGATGGGGATCGACGTGACTCCGACCGGGTCTCGCGGCACCCGGTCCCCGCGGCTGCTGAATCGGCTCCTCGCCCCGTTCATGAAGCTACAGATCGCCAAATACCGACGCAACCAGGGACCCGAGCAGCCCCACATGATGGGCTTCCCCGCCCTCATCTTGACCACCCTCGGAGCCCGCTCCGGGCAGCTCCGCACGGTTCCCCTGGGGGGCTTCCCCGATGGCGAACGGGCCTGGCTGGTGGTCGCGTCAGTGGGCGGAGCGGCCCGGCACCCGGCCTGGTTCCTCAACATGGCCCGCCATCCGGACCAGATCTGGGTCGAGGTCGGCCCCCACAAATACAGAGTGGAAGCCCAATCACTCAGGGGCGAGCAGCGGGAGGCGGCCCTGCGCCGGATCAGCTCGATCGCACCTCGGTACGGCGAGTATCAAAAGAAGACCGACCGCGAGATCCCCATCATCCGGCTCAGCGTCCAAGACTGATCCCGCCTCTTGACCCAGGTCCCTTGACGCCCGAACCCTCTCCGAGGATGGGTGCTGGTAGGATCGGCGACGGCCTGGAGAACTCCGAGTTCCGTTCGGCCGGGACTGCCGGGCCCGAGGGCTGATATGGCTGACATCCGAATCGACGGCGACGACTTGGTGCTAGTCTTGGGCCGACTTGAGAAGGTCGAAGGGGTGCACGGCGACATTCGCGTACCGCTAACCTCCGTCCGGGAGGTTGAGGTCGTCGACCATCCCCTTGAGTTCATCCACGGGCTCAAGCTCGCCGGAGCCGGGATACCCGGGGTGACTGCCATGGGCACCTGGGTGAGTTCCGACGGCCGGACTTTCGCCGCCGAGCACCACGCCAGCCGAGGAATCGTGGTCCACCTTGAGGGCCAGACCTACGCGCAGCTTGTAGTCGGTTCAGCCGACCCGGAGGCGCTCGCGGCCCGGGTTCAGGCAGCCCTGCCGGGACGCGCAACCTAACTGGCTGACGGCTCCCCGCCTACGCCAGCCTGATTGGGCCCCGAACACGGGCCAACCAAACCGAACCTAGGCGGCCGGTGATTCACCCGGAGCACCGGCCACACGGTTGTATCTCGCAGCTGTCTGCCTGAGATGTTCGAGGAGCTCCGGATAGCCTTCCGGATTCTCGATGTCAAAATCGACCCCCAACATTCCCAGCCATGCGGCAAGGGCCTGGGGAGAATCTGAACTCAGCTCGACCCGGCAGCTGTTCTCGCTGATCGGCTCGATGACCAGCTGCTGAGGCAACCGCGGGAGGATCGCTTCGGCACTCGCACGAGCGATCACGCTGGCCCGATACGGCCAGGCCAGACTGATGCCCTTGATCAAGTCGGCTGCCGGATCGTCGTCGGGGAGTTGGCGGGGTACGAATCGGCGTCCGGCGTGGTTAGGTACGAGGCGGATCCGATCGACCCTAAATGTGCGCCACGCGTCGCGGCTTGGGTCCCAGCCGACGAGGTACCAGCGTCGTCCAGCATTGACGAGCCGGTAGGGCTCAACGTCGCGACTGCTCTCGGTACCGTCGTGATGTCGATAGTCGAACCGGATCTGGACCTGGTCGCGGCACGAACTGGCAATGGTCGTCAAGGTGTCGGCCGGGACCGCCGGACCGGAGGCGGGTGCTTGCACGGAATACGTCTCCA
The DNA here is from genome assembly GCA_035534755.1 of Candidatus Dormiibacterota bacterium. Taxonomy (GTDB): domain Bacteria; phylum Chloroflexota; class Dormibacteria; order Aeolococcales; family Bog-877; genus Bog-877. The sequence goes on along the minus strand of DATLRH010000017.1, from coordinate 9,013 downwards.
GCGCGCTCACCCGGCGCCGGAGTGTCGCGGGAAGCAGTTGCTGCACCTTCGCCAAGGCGCGTACCGAGGCCTCCTCGATCCCACACACCGACCCTCCTGCCCCGCTCCGCAATCCCAGGGCCACGGCGACCGCCTCCTCGTCGTCGAGTAGGAGGGGTGGGATGGCAGCGCCGGTCCCGAGCCGATATCCGCCCGCAGCACCGATGGTGCTGTCGACCGGGTACCCCAGTTGGCGTAGGCGCTCGACGTCCTTGCGAACCGTCCGACCGGAAATCCCGAGACGCTTGGCGAGTTCGGTGCCGGTCCAGTCGCGCCGGCTTTGGAACAGCGACAGGAGGCGGAGCAGCCGAGCCGAGGTTTCGAGCACCCGCCAATAATGCCAGAGAATTAGGAACGAAGCGTGCCTAGATCGGCGTTAACATCTCCCTATGCCCCAAAACAGCGAGATCAAACCCTTCCGAATAGATATCCCCCAGGCCGAAATCGATGACCTCCGAGCCCGTCTCGGGCGCACCCGCTGGCCCGATGATCTGTCCGGGGTGGGCTGGGAACTAGGCGTCCCCCTGGACTACTTGAAAGGGCTCGCCGAATACTGGGGCGGCACCTACGACTGGCGCGGTCAGGAGGCTGCCCTGAACCAGTTTGCCCAGTTCACCACCACCATCGACGGCCAGAACATCCACTTCCTCCACGTGCGATCGGCGGAGCCCCAGGCGCTGCCGCTACTCATCACCCACGGGTGGCCCGGATCTATAGCCGAGTTCCTCGACATCATCGGGCCCCTCGTCGACCCAGCCGCTCACGGTGGCGACCCGGCAGATGCCTTCCATGTGATCGCCCCTTCGATCCCTGGCTTCGGGTTCTCCGGCCCGACGCACGAGAGGGGATGGAACACACTCCGCGTCGCCCACGCCTGGGTGGAGCTGATGAGCCGCCTCGGATACGAGCGCTATGGCGCCCAGGGCGGAGACACAGGCGCCATGGTCTCGCCGGAGCTGGGTCGAATTGACCCGAAACATGTCATCGGCATCCATGTCAACAGCCTGGTGACCTTCCCCTCCGGACAGGCCGACGAGATGAAGGACCTCCGCGACGGCGATCTACAACGTCTTGAGCTCATGCAACGTTGGCAGAACGACTTGTCGGGGTACGCCATCCTTCAGTCCACCCGCCCCCAGACGCTCGCTTACGCGCTCACCGACTCCCCCGTCGGTCAGCTCGCCTGGATCGTCGAGAAGTTCAAGGACTGGACCGACCCCGCCCGGGAACTCCCGGAGCACGCCGTCGACCGTGACCGGCTCCTCACCGACGTCAGCATCTACTGGTTGACGGCGACGGCGGGGTCCTCCGCCCGCCTCTACTACGAAGGCGCCAAAAGCTGGGGCCAGACAAGTGAGCCCTCCGCTGTTCCCACCGGTGTCGCGGTCTTTCCAATGGACGTCACAATCAGACCCATCGCCGAGCGTGAGCACAACGTCGTGCGCTGGACCGAGTTCGACCGGGGCGGACACTTCGCCGCTATGGAGACGCCCGACCTTCTCGTTGCTGACGTGAGGGCGTTTTTCCGGCCGCTCCGCTGAGCACCCCCCCGCCGAGTGGGCCTGAGTGCAGATCGAGGCCCAGACCCGCGGGGCAAGGTCCTATCGGAACCCCGACGCCATCTTGCGTAACGCCCACGACGGCGGGTACTGCATCGCCCGACACGGACCACCAGTCCAAAGATCGCGAGCTGGTGCTGCGTCGAGCCTGGCCTCAGACCTACCAGAAAAGGACTTCGGGACTCGAGCTCCGGCATCGCTCGCCCGACCAATTGGCCAGATAGCGCCAGCCCATCGATGTCCCAGCTCGCAATCGATTGAGCGCAGGGGCCGCCCTGCCGCGCTCATGTCTCAGGTCTCCAGCATCACTCCCGGGATGCTCATTGCCGACGCCACAGGGCTCCTTGACGACGCGGACTTCCCCCCGGCACCTGGGTGGTGGCCTGACCCCCGACTAGCCGAATCGCCATCTTCGGGGGCTCTCCCATCCCGCTGGTTCTGGGCACCCCTCCGCGAGGTTCTCCCGCGCGATACCGGGCTCCAGGCGTTGAAGCCACAGCTCAGCCGCCGAGATACGACATCTCGGGCTTGCTGCCCACCGGGCGCAGGGTTTGGCTCGAACGGAGCTCGGAATACCGGTCGGTCCGCCGCTCCCACAACGTCTTCAGCTCGGCCGTTAGCGTCGCCTGGTCGGCGCCTGCTCGCAGCTGGGCACGGATATCGTGCCCCTGGCTGGCGAAAAGACAGGTGTGCAGACGGCCGTCTGCGGTTAGCCTGAGCCGGGAGCAGGCTCCGCAGAAGGGGGCCGTCACCGAGCTGATCACCCCGATCTCGCCCGCGCCGTCGCGATACCGATAACGCTGGGCGACGTCGGCGGCGTGGGCCGCCGCCACCGGCTCCAGTGGCCAGTGGGAATTGATCACTTCGAGGAGCTCGGAACTGGGGACGACCTCCTCGGTGCGCCAGCCGTGGCTCTCCCCCACATCCATGTATTCGATCAGGCGCAGTGTGTGGCCGTGCTCCCGGGCAAAGGCCGCCAACGCCACGACCCCCTGATCGTTGACGCCCTTCCGCACGACCGCATTCAGCTTGATCGGCCCCAGGCCGGCCTGGGCGGCCGCCTCAATGCCGGCCAAAACCGGTTCGATCGGCAGCGACACCCCGTTCATGAGCTGAAACACGGTCGGGTCGACCGAGTCCAGGCTCACGGTGACCCGCCCAAGCCCGGCCTCGGCCAGGGGGCCAGCCCACCGTGACAGCAGCGCCCCGTTGGTGGTCATGGCGATGTCAGTGACTCCGGCCACCTCCCCAAGCATCCCCACCAGGGTCGGCAAGCCGCGCCGGAGCAGTGGCTCGCCCCCGGTGAGCCGGATTTTCGTCACCCCCAGGGTGCTGGCCGCGCCAACGACGAGGGCGATCTCCTCGAAGGTGAGGATCTCGGAGCGGGGCAGAAACCTGAATCCGGGCCCGAAGACCTCCTTGGGCATGCAGTAGGTGCAGCGGAAGTTACAGTGGTCGGTGACCGAGACCCGGAGGTCGCGAAGAGGCCTTCCCAGGAGATCGCGCGAAGGTGTCACGCTGGTCATCCTAGCGCGACCCACTTGACGATTCCGGATCGGAGACGGGCCGCTCTACCAGAACCTAGTGGGCGACCGCCGCCCGGAGCGACTCCCGCAACGATCCCATCGTGCTCATCACCGCCGTGGGCTCGTAGCCGCAATGGGCCATGCAGTTGGCACACTTGGGATTCCGGCCCCGGCCGTAGTTCTCCCATTCCGTGGTCTCAAGCAACTCCTTGTAGGACCCCACGTAGCCATCGGAGAGCAGGTAGCAGGGCCGCTGCCAGCCGAAGATCGAGTAGCAGGGAATCCCCCAGGCGGTGCAGGAAAAATCGACCTTGCCTTCCAGGAAGTCGAGAAAGAGTGGCGAGTGGTTGAGGCGCCACTTGCGGCGCCTTCCATCGGCGAAGGCTTCCTTGAAGATCGCTCGGGTCCGCTCCACGCCCATGAAGTGCTCCTGGTCGGGGGCCTTCTCGTAGGCGTAGGCCGGCGAGATCTGCATGTTGTCGACCTTGAGGTCGTCATTGAGAAAGTCGAGCACGTCGCGCACCGAGGTGGCATCGTCCTGAGTGAAGAAGGTGGTGTTGGTGGTCACCCGAAAGCCCCGGCTCTTGGCCTCCTTGATCGCCGCCACCGCCTTGTCGAAGACGCCGTCGCGGCACACCGACTCGTCGTGGCGCTCCTTGAGGCCGTCCATGTGAATCGACCATGCGAAGTAGGGATTCGGCTTGAAGAGGTCGATCTTGCGTTCCATCAGGATCGCGTTGGTGCAGAGGTAGACGAATTTCTTGCGCTCCAGGAGGGCGCCCACGATCTGATCGATCTCCTTGTGCACCAGCGGCTCGCCCCCGGCGATCGAAACCACCGGCGCTCCACACTCCTCGATGGCGTCGATGCACTGCTGGACCGTGAGCCGGCGGCGGAGGATATCGTCCGGGTGCTGGATCTTGCCGCACCCAGCGCATTCCAGGTTGCACTGGTAGAGCGGCTCCAGCTGCAGCACCAGAGGGAACTTCTCGATGTGGCGGAGCCGCTGGGACATCAGATAGGCGCCCACTCTGACCTTCTGTCGCAACGGAATCGACATGCCCTACCTCTAAAGTGCCGCTAGCCCAGCCTCAATGGTTTAGGACTCTAAACCTTATGACGCTTGTAGAGTCAAACGATGGGCTCCGAAGTCGGTCCGCCCGGCGCCCCGCCGAGGCTGCTCAGGATCGGCGAGGCGGCGACCCTCACCGGGGTCAGCCCGGGTCGCATTCGCCACTACCAGGGGCTGGGACTGCTCCAGCCGACCAGGAGCCAGAGCGGCTATCGCTACTTCGGCACCATCGAGCTGCTGCGCCTTCTGCAGATCGACCTGCTCCGAAGCCTGGGTGTAAGCCTGACCGAGATCGGCACTTCCCTCCCCGGCCGCCTCGACGGCGGGGCCCTGACCGGAACCCTGGAACGCCACCGAGCCACGCTTCAGGCCGAGCGGCAGCGGCTCGACCGCCTCCTGGCGGCGCTGGACGCCGCCCTGGAGTCCGAGGCCACCAGCCCGGAGACGGTCACTGCCCTGCTGGCGTCGGCCAACTCAACCCCCCAGGACAGCCTGGGGATCTTCGGGCGACTCAGCAAGCCGCTCTCGGTCGAGACCAGCCGTGTATACGAACAGGTCCTGGGCGGGGGCTGGGGGTTGCCTGTGCCCTCGATATTCGGGCGCATGCTCCTGCCCGCTGCGGTCACCGATCTGCTCGAACAGCTAGCCCGGGCGGACGGGTACCAGGAGCTATTTCGCCGCATCCGGGTTCTTGCCCTCGAGATCCTGAGCCTCTCCTCGGCTACACCCGGGCGCCCCTCGGGAGCCCGAATTCTCGCCCGGGATTGGCTGCGGACCCACGCGGCCGAGCCTCTTCCCGCTCCCGTGCAGGCGGCCCTGGATCGAACCCTGCCCCGAATCCGGGAACGGGACGTCCTGAACCAGGGGTTCCAACTCTGGGCCGAGTCGATCTCCCCCCCCGCGGCCGAGGTGCTCCGCTCCCTCGAGTCGGAAGCGCGAACTCGGGGCCTGGTCGTGCTCGGCGTGCTGCTCGCCCGCCCCGCCCACCACCGGCCCTCGTCGACCGGTCGAGCGACCCACCCAAAGTAATACCCCCGGGGGGTATACTCGAACCGAGAGTTATCCCGGGAGCGTTTTGGTGGATGCACACATAGTCGAACTTCTGTTCTCTGGAATCCGGGAGGCAGCCCAGATGTTCTGGGAGACGCTCTGGGCCCTGATCTTGGGCTTCGCGCTCTCGGGCGCAGTCCAGGCATTCGTCTCCCGCCGGGAGATGCGCCGCCTGCTCGGTGATTCCGGAGTCACCTCGTTGCTCCGGGCCACCGGATTCGGGGCCGCTTCTTCGTCATGCTCCTACGCGGCGGCCGCGATGGCCAAGTCGCTCTTCGCTGATGGGGCCGACTTCGTGACCGCGATGGTGTTCATGTTCGCCTCCACCAATCTCGTGATCGAGCTCGGGATCGTGCTGGCGGTATTGATCGGGTGGCAGTTCACCGCCAGCGAGCTCTTGGGTGGGCTCCTGATGATCGTTCTCTTCGTCGCCGCTGCCCGCTTGACCATCAATCCCTGGCTGGTGCAGTCCGCCCGGGACCGCCTCGCGACGTCCGGCTCCGGCGGAAGTGGCCAAGCCGCCCCCGGCGAGCTGCCCTGGTCGGTTCGCTTGAGGTCGAAGGCTCTCTGGAGCGCCGCCGCCGGCTACGCCCTGGCCGACTTGCGCATGCTCAGGAAGGAGATCGCGGGGGGATTCCTCGCCGCCGGGTTTCTCGCCGCCCTGGTCCCCTCCGGAGTCTGGCGAGCTCTGTTCCTGAGCGGCCACGGGCTGGGCTCGTCGATCGAGAACGCACTAATCGGTCCCCTCATTGCCATGTTGAGCTTCGTCTGCTCGGTGGGCAACGTCCCGCTCGCGGCCGCGCTCTGGAAGGGCGGCATCAGCTTCGGAGGCGTGGCCAGCTTCATCTACGCCGATCTGATCACCTTCCCACTCATCCTCATCTACCGCAAGTACTACGGTCGTCGACTTACCCTTCGGATGGTCGGGACCTTCTGGCTGGTGATGTCAGCGGCCGGGTTGGCCACCCAGTACCTCTTCCAAGCGCTCGGGGCGATCCCCACGACGCGGCCTCACCAGATCGCGCTCCATGCCTTCGGTTGGAATCTGACCACCGGCCTAGACCTGCTCGCGCTGGTGATCCTGGGAGCTCTTTTCGTACTCACCCGGCGCACACCGGCCACCGGCGAGAGCGGGCTCTACGCGCTCGACCCGGTCTGCGGCATGCAGGTCGAGCGGGCGTCCGCCCCGGCCACCCTCGGCCGCGGCGGGCAGCAGTTCTTCTTCTGCTCCGACCGCTGCCGCGAGCGCTTCGAGCGGCACCCCGATCGCTTCTTTGGAGTGGCCCCGGCGGCGCCCGGAGCGCCGGCCAGCGCCGGTCGGCTCGACCCCGTCTGCGGGATGCCGGTGGACCCGACGGGAGTGGCCCCTCACTTCGATCATCAGGGCCAGAGACTTTATTTCTGCTCTCCCACCTGCCGAGACCGATTCCAGGCGGCGCCAGAGCGTTTTCGAGGCAAGAGCCAAGGTGCAGACCCAGCCCCAGCGCCGGAAGGGTGGTCCGATCCCGTCTGCGGGATGGTCGTCCTCCCCACTTCGGCAACCCTCGGGCTCGCGCACCAGGGCGAGCAGTTCTACTTCTGCTCGCCCACCTGCCGAGATCGATTCCAGGAGAACCCGAATAGCTACCGGCGGATGCGGACGATCAGCATCCCCGCAGCGGCAACCCCGATGGCCATCGACCCCATCTGCGGGATGAGCGTAGACCCGAGCGACCCCGGAGCGACCTTGGAACTGCCCGAGGGGCCTGTGTACTTCTGCTGCCAGCCCTGTGCCGACCAGTACGCATCGGCCCGCGTGGTCGCCGAATGAGTCGATCCCCGGCCACCCCCCGCACCCCGACCGCGACCGGAGTCGAATTTGCCGAGAGCGGTTCTCAGCGGCACAGCGGTCGTCGCGGCTCCTATCAAGCCAGCAAGCAGGAACTCCTGATCCGGTTCCAACGAGTGCTGGGCCAGGTCGGGGGTATCTCCAGGATGGTCGAAGAGGAGCGCTACTGCCCGGAGGTACTGATCCAGATCCGGTCGGCGAGCGCCGCGCTGGACCAGATCGGATACCTGCTCCTGCGTGACCACCTGGCTCACTGCGTCGCCGACGGGATCAGCGCCGGCGAGGGGGACGCCTATCTCGACGAGGTGATGGAGGTAATCCGAGGCTACAGCCGCCGCTGACCAGTCTTGGTCGGTAGCCATGGGTCGGGCTGGCCTTCCCTTTCACACTGCAATTCCTTTGCCAGTCGGGGAGGGTCCGGCCTACGCCTCAGCGCAGTGCATGCCCGAACCGGGCGCCGCAGCACCCGGGTCCAGGACGAGCCGAGGCCCGACGGGACGCGTGTCGTAAGTTGGGCTGATGCAGTCAGGAGCGATGCAACTGTGATCCTCCCCAAAGACCGCGACCCCCGCCTCATCACCATCCGCCGCGGGGGGACGCTCCCGGACTCCGACCATCGGCTCCTGGCTTTGTGGGCAGCCGCGTGCGCAGAGCACGTTCTGCACCTCTTCGAGTCGGTGCGGCCCTCGGACCCGCGGCCCCGTCAGGCGATCGAGCAGATTCGGGTTTGGGCCCGCGGCGAGACCAGGATGGTTCAATCCCGCGCGGCGGGTGGCCATGCCATGGCTGCCGCACGAGAGTTGAGCGGAGCCGCTCGGCACGCCGCATATGCTGCCGGCCAAGCAGCAGTGGTGGCGCATGTCGCCGCGCACGAGCTCGGGGCTGCGGCCTACGCCATCAAGGCCGCGCGGGCGGCGGCTGCCGGATGCGAGGGTGAGAGCGCTGGCCGGCTCGAGTGCCGATGGCAGCGCGACCAGCTACCGGATGCGATTCGCGAACTCGTCCTTGAGGATCAGCGGTTGCGAAACGAGATCTGCTGGTCGGTATTCGACGGTTGACGGGCGTGACGGTGTTGACTGCAGTGCCCAACAAGTGCTTCGACCCGCGGGATCCGGCCCGCCGCCGCAACATCCGCCGCCGCTCGTCGATGTACAAGGCGGAACTCAAGGGGGAGCTCAGGCGCTGACACTGACGAGTACCCCCCGGCCGCACTCGAACGTCCGCGCGCCTTGGCGCCAGGACGTACGTGGTCAGAGGGGCTGGAGCCGGGTGTGCAGGAGGCAGAATTCGTTGCCTTCTGGGTCGGCCAGGACATGCCAGCTCTCGGTGCCGGTCTGGCCGACGTCGGCGGGCCTGGCGCCGAGAGCGAGCAGCCGCTCCAGCTCGGCGGCCTGGTCGCGGTCGGTGGGGTTGACGTCGATGTGCAGTCGGAGCTTCCCGGTCCGCGGGTCGCTGCTGGGGCAGAGGACAATGGTGGGCTGCGGGCCACCGAAGCCAGCTCCGGGGGGGCCGATCTCGATGCTTCCGTCGTCCTCCCGGCCGAGTTCGACGTAGCCGAGGACATTGCTCCAGAATGCGGCGAGCCGGTCGGGGTCGGCGGCGGAGATGACCAGTTCACTGATGCGGCATGCCATGACCATCAGTTTACGTAGACAACCCGACAGTCGATCGTCAGCCACGAGCTTCAGGTCCGTGGGGAACCGAAAGTAGGTCTGGTCTTCTAACGCCCGCTCGGTGACATTGCCTGCAACAGCTACAGGTACTAGTTCACGAGATTCCTCACGGTCAGTTACGGAGAGGGGGCTCCGGCGCAGACCGCTGCGACAACGCGGCGCGTCACCGCTGGCTGGGGACTTTGTTCCGGTTTACCCGCCGTAGAGGGTGCTGAGTTTGGCTGGGGCGGAAGGATTCGAACCTTCGAATGGGGGATCCAAAGTCC
>DATLRH010000016.1:0-42936 GCA_035534755.1 Candidatus Dormiibacterota bacterium | reverse complement strand
CTAGCGACCAAAACCCGGCGGGCTGACCCGCTCTCGGATTCGGAGAGTCCGCTCGGGCCAAAACTTTGACCGGGGGATCCGCTCGCACCGATCGATCCCCCTGCGCGCTGCTGGGCCATCGCCGCCATGCTCGGCTCGACTCAGGCCCGGGGGCGTACCCGGCGCCGGGCCTCGACCCCCTTCGCGATGGCCGGAAATCCGGTAGCGGATCGGCCTCAGTCGCTGAGGCGCGGGCCTGAGCTGGCCCGCCGGGCAGCCTGCTCCCAGCGGTGTTCAACCCGCCCGAAGCGCCAGATTCCGAGCGCCACCACCCAGGTGGCAACGAAGAGGATCACGATGAAGATTCCCGCAGCGTTGATGTTGAAGTTCGCGGCACCGTGCCAGAAGCCCCCACGCAGGTGAAGCTCGGTCGCGATCAGGGCGAGAATCTCGATGGTGCCGATAAGAAAAGCCACCCCCACCGAGAGACTGGTGATGGTGATGTTGTAGTACACCTTGCGAACCGGTTTCGCGAAGGCCCACCCGTAGGCGAAGTTCATGAATGAGCCGTCAATCGTGTCAAGCAGGCTCATCCCCGCCGCAAACAGCACCGGAAGGCAAAGGATCGCGTACCAGGGCAGCCCCGCGGTGGCCACCCCGGCGGCGATCACCAGGAGGGCGATCTCGGTCGCGGTGTCGAAGCCGAGCCCGAAGAGAACGCCCACCGGGTACATCTGCCAGGGCGAGTGGATGGCCCGCATCAGCTTGCCGAAGAATCGGAACATCATCCCGCGGGAGTTGAGCTGCTGCTCCAGTTCCTCGTTGGAGAATCGCCCCTGGCGCATGCTCAAGAACACCTTGACGATCCCGACTAGGACGACCAGGTTCAGGGCCGCGATCAGATAGAGGAACGTTCCTGAGATCAGAGTCCCAAAGAATCCGCCGAACCCCTGTAGGGCCGAGTGGGGATTGGTGGTGGCGCCGTAAATCGCCTTGGCGGCGAAGGTCAATCCGATCGCCAGGGCGAAGACGACGCTGGAGTGACCGAGCGAGAACCAGAAGCCCACGCTCAGCGGTCGCTTGCCCTCCCCCATGAACTTTCTGGTCGTGTTGTCGATCGCGGCGATGTGGTCGGCATCGAAGGCGTGCCTCATGCCCAGGGTGTAAGCGGTGACCGCGATGCCGATTCCAAATACCTTGAGGTGCTGAGGCAGGATCACCACGAAGAGCAGACCCCAGCCGATCACGTGCAGGCCCAGGATGGCGGCGGCCATCGCGCCTGCCCTCCCCCACTCTGCGGGGGTCAGCCCGTTCCGGATTCGGGCGAGTCTGCCGCTAGGGTTGGCGGCCCAGATGGCCATCTCCGAGTCCTCCCATGTAGGCTGTTTGGCATCGTACCTCTATTGCGACTCGGATGCAACAGACGCGACTAACCAAGTGGGTATCGTCACCAATCGTGTCCGTGGACGCACGCGTTGACCCGCGGGTGGCAATCTAGGGCCGTGCCCCAGCCACGCCCGGCCGCCCTGACACCCGCCCTGCCGGACCGCATCGAGCGCATCGTCATCAATGAGGTGAGCCCCGCTGTCGACGGAGGGCAGATACCCGCCAAGGTGGCCGTCAGGGAGCAGCTGCCCGTGCGGGCGTGCGTCTTCAGCGAGGGCCAGCCGGCTCTCCTGGTCAGAGCTCGCTACCGTGCTGCGGCCGAGTCCGGGCCTACCCCCTGGCGTCACCAGCTCCTTCGCGGCCAGATCGACGACTTCTGGGTCGGCAACATCTCCTTTCCGAATCCCGGACCCGCCGAATTTCAGGTGGAGGCGTGGCGAGACGAGTTCGGCAGTTGGCGTCAGGACTACCGGCGCTGGCTGCGGGCCCGGGCCGACCCTCGCCAGGAACTTCCCAAGGGCGCCTGGCTCATGCGCTTGGCGGCGGAGGCGCTTCCGGTCCCGACCCGCGACCGGATCCATCGACACCTGGATCAGCTGGCAGCCCATTCCGATGCCCGGCTGGAGGCCTATCTCCTCAGCCCCCAGGCCTCGCGGCTGATGGTCCAGGCGCTGATCCGGTGCCCTCCCGCCCGGAGCCCCTCGATGCCACTCTGGGTCGAGCGGGAGCTGGCCCTCTTCGGCTCTTGGTACGAGCTCTTCCCCCGCTCGGAGGGATCGGACGGCAAGTCGTCAGGCACTTTCCTGTCAGCCCGGTCCCGTCTTGCCGGGGTGGCCGCGATGGGTTTCGATGTGGTCTACCTGCCCCCCGTCCATCCGATTGGCACAACCGCCCGCCGCGGCCGCAACAACGCTCCGGTGGCGAAACCGGGCGAGCCGGGGAGTCCCTGGGCGATCGGCTCGCCGGCCGGCGGTCATACGGCGGTTCACCCTGACCTGGGCACCCTGGCAGAGTTCCGCGAGTTTCTCCGGTCCGGAGCTGAACTGGGGCTCGAGGTCGCCCTCGACTACGCCCTACAGTGCTCCCCCGACCATCCGTGGGTGGCAGAACATCCCGACTGGTTCGAGCACCGTCCCGACGGCAGCATTCGTGCCGCCGAGAACCCGCCCAAGCGGTACGACGACGTCTTCCCCCTCGACTTCACCTGCCCGGACTGGCGGCAACTCTGGCAGGCCTGCTACGAGATCCTCGAGTTCTGGATCGGCCAGGGAGTGCGCATCTTCCGAGTCGACAACCCCCACACCAAGCCGGTCCCGTTCTGGGCCTGGGTCTTCCGCCGGCTGCGGGCGGCCCACCCAGACGTCATCCTGCTCGCCGAGGCGTTCACCAGACCGGCACTCATGGGTGAACTGTCCAAGGTCGGCTTCAGCCAGTCCTACACCTACTTCACTTGGCGGTCGACCAAGTCCGCCCTGCGGAGCTATCTGACCCAGCTCACCACCGCCAGCGCCGACTACCTACGACCCAACTTCTTCGCCAACACCCCGGACATCCTGACCCAGGAGCTCCAAGTGGGTGGCCCCGCCGCCTTCCGCACCCGGCTCATCCTGGCCGCCACCCTGGCTCCCAGCTACGGGATCTACAGCGGGTTCGAACTCTGCGAGGACCAACCCCAGGCGCCGGGCTCAGAGGAGTATTGGGACTCGGAAAAGTACCAGTACCGTCCGCGGGATTGGAATCGGGCCACTTCACTGGCGCCTTTGATCAGTCAGGTAAACCGGATCCGCCGGGAGCACCCCGCCTTGCAGCAGCTGCGCCGGCTCCACTTCCATCGCACCGACAACGCCCAGGTGCTGGCGTACTCCAAACACACCGCGGATCGCTCCGATGTGGTCCTGACCATCATCAATCTCGATCCCAGACAGCCCCAACGAGCCACCGTCTCGCTGGCCCGGCGGCAGCTTAGCCGGCGGCCGCGCCAGCGCTACCGCGTTCACGATCTGCTCCAGGGAACCGCCTCGACCTGGACCGGCTTCGTGCACGAGGTCGAACTCGATCCGGCCGCGGCACCGGCGCAGATTCTCTGGCTTGAGCCGTGAACCTGGTCCCCGACCCCCACTGGTACCGCGACGCCATCATCTACGAGGTCTTCGTGCGGGGTTTCTTCGACGCCGACGGCGACGGGATCGGCGACCTAGCCGGGCTCATCTCCCAGCTGGACTACCTCCACTGGCTCGGGGTGAACTGCATCTGGCTGCTGCCCATCTTCACCTCACCTCAGCGGGACGGCGGCTACGACATTTCGGACTTCTACTCGATTCAGTCGGAGTACGGAACCATCGAGGACATGCGGCAGCTGGTCACCCAGGCTCATTCCCGGGGCATTCGGGTGATCACCGACATCGTCGTAAACCACACGTCCGACCAGCACCCCTGGTTTCAGGAGGCTCGCCGCAGCGCGGAGTCGCCCAAGCGCGATTGGTACGTCTGGAGCGACACCACCACGCGCTACCCGGACGCTCGCGTCATCTTCGTCGATACCGAGGTCTCCAACTGGACCTTCGACAACCAGGCCGGCGCCTACTTCTGGCACCGCTTCTTCAGCCACCAGCCTGACCTCAACTATGCGAATCCCGAAGTCCAGGCGGCCATGCTCGAGATCATCGCGTTCTGGCTCGAGCTGGGTCTCGACGGGCTCCGCCTCGACGCGGTTCCGTACCTCTTCGAGGCCGAAGGAACCAACTGTGAGAGCCTCCCGGAGACCCACCAGTTCCTCAAGCGCGTCCGCCGCGAAGTCGACGCCCGCTTTCCCGACCGGCTGCTTTTGGCCGAGGCCAATCAGTGGCCGAGTGACGTGCGGGCGTACTTCGGGGAAGGCGACGAATGCCAGATGTGTTTTCACTTTCCGCTCATGCCGCGCATGTTCATGGCTCTCCGCCAGGAGCAGCGCTACCCGATTACCGAGATCCTGGCCCAGACTCCGGCCATCCCAGAGGACTGCCAGTGGGGCATTTTTCTCCGCAACCACGACGAGCTGACCCTGGAGATGGTCACCGACGCGGAGCGCGACTACATGTATGCGGAATATGCTCGCGACCCCCGGATGAAGTTGAATATCGGGATCCGGCGCCGGTTGGCGCCCCTGCTCGGCAACGGCCGGCGCCAAATGGAGCTTCTCTACGGGCTTCTGCTGTCGTTTCCGGGCACTCCCATCCTCTACTACGGGGACGAGATTGGGATGGGCGACAACCTTTACGTCGGCGACCGCGATGGTGTGCGCACTCCGATGCAGTGGAACGGAGACCGCAACGGTGGTTTCTCACGGGCCGACTTCGCCCAGCTCTACCTGCCTCCCCTGATGGATCCCCTCTACGGATACCAGGCCTGCAACGTCGAGCAGCAGCAGCGCAGCGAGAGTTCGCTGCTGCAGTGGTTGCGCCGGTTCATTCGGGTCCGCCGGGCCCATCCCGTCTTCGGCCGGGGCAGCTTCGAGGTGGTCGAGGCTACCAATCCCTCGATCCTTGGCTTCCTCCGCAGCTCCGATGGAGAGACCATCCTCTGCGTGAACAACCTCTCCCGGTTCGCCCAACCGGTGGAACTGGACCTGCGCCAATTCGCGGGGGCGACCCCGGTCGAGTTGATCGGCCGCGTTCCCTTTCCCAAGGTCGACGCGCGTCCCTATCCGCTGACTCTCGGTCCCCACGCCTTCTACTGGCTAACCCTGGAGGCCGCGCCTTGATCCCGGTCCCACCCCTCTCCGAGCTACCGGGAATCGAGGCCGGCTTGGCCCAGGGCCTGGCCCAGGAGCGCTGGTTCGCGGACAAGCACCGTCGCATCCGCCAGATCCGTTTGGAACAGACTTTCTGGCTTCGCCGTGACTCTCCAGGACTGGCCGTCGCACTGGTCCAAGCGGAGTTTGAGGACGGGGACCCGGCGGACTACCAGCTGGTGCTGGGGATCCGGCCCTGGGATCGCCAACTGCCGGCCGCGATTCGCGCCGTGGCGCGGCGCGTCGGCCCACCTGCGGGGGATGGCGAGGGCGGACCGAACGCCGGCTGGGCGATCTACGATGCGTTCGCGGACGCCACTCTGGGCGCCCAGTTCCTGACCTCGCTGACCGAGAACGAGTCGATCTCTGGCGAGAGACCCGGGAACATGCGCTTTCGCCTTCTCCATCCTCCCCTACCTACCAGTCCCCGGATCGAGCCCAATCAGCTCGGGCCGAGGGATCAGAGCCAGTCGACGGTGCTTTACGGTGACCAGCTCCTGATCAAGGTGCTGCGCCGGATCTGGCCCGGGATGAGCCCCGAGGTCGAGCTGCTGGAGGCGCTCGACGCGGCCGGGTTCGCTGGGATCGCCAGGCCTCTCGGTGTCGTCGAGGCGAGCTCGGCGGGGGTCACCACATCGCTCGCGGTCGCCCAGGCATACCTCCGTAACGGCACCGACGGGTTCGCCCTGGCCCTGACCTCGCTGCGCGACCTCTACGGGGACCTGCTGATCGAGGCCGACGGCGCAGTTCCCCTACCCGCGGACTGCGTCCGCGCTGTGGAGAGCCAAGGAGCCTCATTTGCCGGAGCGGCCGCCCAGATCGGCGGCCTGACCTCAGCGATGCACCTGGCGTTGGCAGGGTTGGACAGCGATCCCGATCTGCTCGCCCGCCCCCTGACCGGCGACGACCTGCAGATCATCGCCGACGATCTAGATTCCTTGGTCGAGAAGCTCCTCGGCCTGGCAGATCCTCGCCTCGAGCCGCTCGCCGTTCACGCCGGGGCACTGCACGAACTGGCCCGCCAGGTGGTCAACCTGCGGCCTTCAGGCAGCGCGATCAGGATCCACGGCGACTTCCACCTGGGACAGCTGCTCCGAACCGATTCGGGCTGGCACGCCCTCGACTTCGAGGGTCGGCCGTCGCTGTCCATCGAGGTGAGACGACGCAAGGCCACCCCCCTCCAAGACCTGGCCGGGATGCTCCGCTCCTTCGACTACGCAGCCACGGTTGCCCTCCGGCAGCAGCTGGACTCCGCAGACGCGAGCGCCGCCAGCCTCGAGCCTTACGGGCGCGCCTGGTCCGGGCTCGCCCGGGACGCCTTCTTGGGCCAGTACCTGGCCAGCATCGGAGGTACCGGTCTGCTCCCATCCGACTCCGGGACGATCCGCCTCCTGCTCACCTGCCTTCAGGCGAGCCAGGCGCTGTATGAAGTCGACTATGAGCTTCGCAGCCGGCCGGAGTGGGTCTCCATCCCCCTGGAGGGCATCGCCCGGCTGCTGAGCTCAGCCGCCCTGTGAGGGGGACGGGGCCAGCCTTCTTCGTACCTCAGATTGGGGTACCGGCCTCGTGCTCGGGCGGCGCGACGGAGGCTCGCGGTTCCCTGGTGAACGCGTAGGTCGCCCAGTACAGCTTGCGGATCGCGATCGGGTCGCCCCCGGCCCCCCTGACCAGCACCAGCCGCTCTCCTCGCTCTGTTCCGCTGACGGCAACGAACTGATCCTCTGCCACCTCCACGAACCGCGCCGCCGTCGTGTCAGGCCGGTCCTCGGCCGGACTGGCTTGAAGTTGGCCGTCGCGCCACCGAAACACCCACTCGTTCCATTCCGACCACCATCTGCCCAGGACGGGCCGGATCCGATCGGGGGGTGCATCCGCCGGGCTCCACGCGACTGTCTCGGGTCGGCCCTCACGGGCCATGCCGAGAAGCTGAACGGCCAGGGCACCGGTCCTGACGCCGGCGGTGGAGTTGGCGAGCACCACGACGCCCAGGGAGGTGCTCGGTTGGCAGACCACCGAGGCGAGGAACCCGGGCATGGATCCGGTATGCCCCACGTAGACGCTCTCCCCGTCTCGGAAAAGCATCAGCCCAAGGCCAAAGCCCCAAGTCCAGTGCTCCAGGTCGGCCATGGTTCGGGGTGCTCGCATCTCGGCGAGCACCGTCTGGTCCAGAACGTCTGGGCGGCAACCCGATAGGACACCAGTCCAGCGGCACAGGTCTTCGGCGGTGCTCCACAGCTGCCCCGCGGGGGCCAGGCCGCGACAGTCCACGGCTGGCTCCTGCACCACGCCGTCCAGGTAGGGCTCTACCGCATAGCCACGGGCCGCCGGCTCCTCGGGTTGGCCCCGGGTTCGCGCCAGCCCCAGGGGCTGGAGGATGCCCTCCTGGACGTACTCCTCCCAACTGGTGTCATGCATCTGGGCAACCATCTCGCCGAGCAGAGCGAACCCGAGGTTCGAGTAGTGAAACCAGCTCCGCTGGGGGTAGAGGCGCTGGGCTTGGGCTGCGGCCTGCAGCAACTGGTGGCGCTCGGGGAACTGAAGCGTCTCCCAGACTGCCCCCGCCGGCTCTCGCTGCAGACCGGATCCGTGGGTCAGCAGGTCGGCCAGCGAGATGTCCGGATACGGGGCATCAGGCCATCCTTGGCTGAGAGGGCCCTGTAGGTCGAGGCGTCCGTTGGCCACCAACTGCATGACCGCCGCTGCGGTCACGGTCTTGGTTATCGAGCCGATCCGGTACTGAACGTCAGGTCCGGCCGGCAATCCCTGATCAAGATCCGCCTGACCGATTCAGCTGTAATCGATCATTCGGCCCGCGTGGGCCACCGCCACCACTAGACTGGGTAACCGCCGCGCCGCCTGGGTGGACGCGGTCAGACTCCGAATCAGCTCAGACGCTCGGGCCGAGATCTCCACCGAGCCCAAGACTACAGATCGTGGTGGGACCCAGCTCGGCTGAGGGTCAGACAGGGGGCAGGAGGAGTCGCTCACCTGGCGTGATGTTGGCCCCATCCAGGTGGTTGGCAGACTCGATGGCGCCGATCGCGTCCCGCGGATCCGCCTGGGGATAGCGAGCGACAGCGATTCCCCAGAGTGTCTGCCCGGGCCGGACCACCAGCGCGGGACCCCTTGCCCCCGCAGTGCCGAGCACGACTTGCGTCATCACCGCCCCCAACAAGGCGGTCAGGACGGCGACCTTCAGGAGCAGTAGCCAGGACCGACCAGCACGGCGCCGCGACGACCTGGGCGACCTGCTGGAGCGGACTCCAGGGTCCTTCGCCGTTGGGATAGCGAACATCGGTTCGTACTTTACAGAACACCTGTTCGCCTGTCAAGGGTCACGCCATCTCGCCTTCGAGTCCCCTACCCCGCTGGAGAACAGCCAAGCGGAGCGCCCTGGGCGAACAGCCGTTTGCATCCTAGTGCGTTCGGTGCTACCATCGACACCGATCATTTGTTCTGGGCCTAGCCGAGGTTCGGCCCGCCAGCCCGAAGGGAGCTTCAAGATGACGGAAGGCCTCCACCCTCGGCAACAAGAAATCGTCGAGTACCTCCGCACGAGGAGCCGGGACGGAGGGTACCCCCCATCGGTCCGCGAGATCGGGCGAGCGGTGGGGCTGAGCTCCAGCTCCACGGTGCAGAACCACTTGAATGTGCTGGAGAAAAAGGGGCTCATCCGGCGCGACCCAACTAAGTCGCGAACGGTTCTGCTGACGGTCACACCCGAGCCGAGCCGAGGCTCAAACGGTGCCTTCTGGCTTCCCCTGGTCGGCCAGGTCGCAGCCGGGGAGCCCCTGCTGGCCGAGCAGAATATCGAAGACCGCCTCGCTATTGGCCCGGAGATCGCCGGCGGCGATGACTCCTTTCTGCTCCGGGTCAGGGGCGAGAGCATGCGCGACGATGGCATCCTCGACGGCGACCTCGTGGTCGTGAAGCCGAGCACCGATGTCGAAAATGGCTCCGTCGCAGTGGTCCGCTTGGAGAGTGACGCGACCGGGGAGAGTGAGGTCACCGTCAAACGGCTCTACCGGGAGGAAGGGCATGTGCGGCTCCAGCCAGCCAACGATGCCTTCAGGCCGCTCATCGTTGCCGACGCTCACATCGAGGGCAAGGTCGTCGCGGTGATCCGGCTACTCCACCAGTAGCCGAGGCGGATCAATCGCCTGGGTCGCCCTCGCCATTCTCGGCGGTCAGTCGATTCGCCAACCCCTCAGGGAGACGGCCGCGGAGATGGACTCCGTCGCCGGCGAATTCCTCCCCCTCCACCACACCGTAGCGCCGCCAACGTGAGATCGCCTGCCAGTTGTCGTAAGGGATGACCGCCTCGACCGCCAGCATGTCGCGGGAAAGCGTGGTGGCGATGGCCCGCCGGAGCTGATCAAGCCCGGACCCCTCAGAGCCACTCACCAGCACCGCGGCCAGGTACGGCTCCGGGCAGAAGGTCTCCAGCCGCAGTCGACTCTCCGGCGAACAGAGATCAATCTTGGTGATCGCGAGCAGCATCGGCCGGTCCCCCAGGTCCAGCTGACGCAGGGTTTCGTGGACTGTTTCCAGACGGGTTTCGGAGCCGGCATGGCTGGCGTCCAGAACGTGGATCAGGAGGTCCGCCTCCCCTACCTCCTCCAGGGTGGCATGGAAAGCAGCGACCAGTTCGTGGGGAAGCTTCTGGATGAAGCCCACCGTGTCCACCAATAGGCAGGGCTGCCCGAACGGAAGCCTGACCGCCCGCGTGGTCGGGTCTAGGGTGGCAAAGAGTTGATTCTCGGCGAGCGCCCCCCCGGCCGTCAGGGCGTTGAGCAGGGTCGACTTGCCGGCGTTGGTGTAACCAACCAGGGCGGCGGTCGGGAAGGTCCGCCGGCGCCGGCCCTCGCGATGCAGGGCACGTTCCTCGTGCAGGGCGGTGAGCTCCTTGTGCAGTGTGCGCAAGCGATTCCGTATCCGGCGGCGGTCGGTCTCCAGCTTTTGCTCTCCGGGTCCTCTGGTGCCAATCCCGCCGCCCAGCCGGGACAGACCGCTCGGGCCGGTTAGGCGAGGCAGGAGGTGCTGCAACTGGGCGACCTCTACCTGAATCCGACCCTCCCGAGAGCGTGCGTGCTGAGCAAAGATGTCCAGAATCAGGCCGGTTCGATCGACGACCGGGATGCCCAGCTCCGCCTCCAGGTTGCGCTGCTGCCGGGGGGAGAGGTCGTCATTCGTGATCAGCAGGCCGAAGTCGAGGCTCTCCCGGAGCCCACCCACTTCGGCCACCTTGCCCTTCCCAAAGAAGAGAGTGGGGTCGACCTGGGCCCTTCTCTGGACGTCCGACCCCACCACGGTGGCGCCTGCGGTGCGGGCCAGGTCACCCAGCTCGTCCATCTCCAGCTCAACGTGCCCGAGGGAACGCTCGGATGAAGCCCAGCCGAGCAGGAAGGCGCGCTCCCGCTCACGCTGCATGGACTCGTCGAAGACTCTCATGACTCCCTCAGGGGTTGGCCGCCGCCAGCACGGCCCGGATTAGCGTCGCGATCGCGGCGGAGCCCGCTCCGGCGTCGATCCAAACCAGGTCCGGCTCGCTCCGCAGCCAGGTCATCTGCGCCTTGGCATAACGCCGGGTTCGGACCACGACCCGCTCGACTGCCTCGTCCCACTCACAGGCTCCGCGCGCCCAGTCGACGACTTCAGCGTACCCGATCGCTGACCGAGAGAGCAGCTCGGCGGAGTAGCCCGCTGCGAGCAGCCTCTCCACCTCCTCCCGGAGCGGCTCGCCGACCAGCCTCGCCGAGCGTTGCTCGATTCGGCTGCGGAGCACGGGTGGACTCACCCAGCATCCTAATTTCAGGGCGCGCCACCGGGGGGCGCGCCGGCCGGCCCGCGCCCCGGCTCGGGCCAGCTCGACCGCGCGCGCCAAGCGCCGGGGATTTTGCAGATCCAGAGTTGCAGCTCCAGAGCTGTGTAGCTGCTGAAGCTCAGCCCGGAGGGCGGCGGCACCAACCCGCTCCCGAGTGAGTCCTGGACGCGAGGCGACCCGCTCGGGATTAGGGGCAACCGCCCCGAAGTCGAAACCAGCTAGCAGGGCTCGGATGTAGAGACCAGTGCCGCCCACCACAATCGCGGTTCGACCTCGGCCGGCGACCTCCTCCACCGCGGAGCTGGCCAGCAACCGATACTCCGCGACCGAGAAGGAACCGCCGAGGTGAGCCCAGTCGAGCCCGTGGCAGGCTACGCCCTTCAGTTCCCCAGGAGTCGGTTTGCACACGCCGATAGCCAACTCCGCGATCGCCTGCCGGGAGTCACCGTTGACGAGCTCGGCGCCGAGCTCCTGAGCCAGCCCCACCGCGAGCGTGGTCTTCCCCGACGCCGTAGGACCCATTACGGCCAGGACCCGCGGTCGGACCCCGAGCCTCGGACGCCCGACAGTGCTGGACATCAGCGCCTCCGAAATGCCGAAAGTAGCTCCGCCCCGGAGAGCATCAGCAGGGCTGGCCGTCCGTGGGGACATGTGATCCCCCCCGGCGTTTGGGAGAGATCCCTCAGCAGCGCCTCAGCCTCCTCGCGGGTGACCTCGTCGCCGAAGCGAAGCGCACTGTGGCACGCCACCGAAGCGGCCAGCCGGTGACGCCGAAAGGCTTCCCCGGTCCCTCCGTCCGGAGGCTCGGGGAGGACCTCTTCGAGAAGCCGATCCAACTCCGAAAGCCGGGTCCCAAGCGGGACCGCGGAACACCTCAATGTCGCCGCTCCGAAGAGCTCAAGGTCAAACCCGGCCCGCTCCAGCAGCGCGTGCGCCCCGGCCAGTCCGGCCACCAGCTCGGGAGCAACCTCTAGGAGGATCGGGGTGAGCAGACCCTGGCTCGGACTGGGTTGGGACTCCGCGCCACTCTCGAAGTCCGCCAGCACCCGGGCGTAGAGCACCTTCTCGTGGGCGGCGTGCTGGTCCAGGAGCCCCAGGCCGGTCTCGGTCTCCACCACCAGGTAGCGGTTGTGAGCCTGACCCAGGTAGCGCCACCGGGCAGCGCCGGAGAGTGCGTCCGCGCCATCTGGCTTCGGCAATTGCTCGGCGAGCAGTGGGCTGGACTGCCCTACCCGGAAGTTGGTGGGAGCCGTGAGACCTGACCATCCGGAGTCCGCGGGTAGGTCGGCACCGCGAGTGGTGGGGACGGCGAGCGCGGCCGGGCCGAGCTCGCGCAGAGCCCCCCAGCAGGCCCGCTGGACCGCCTCAAAGATGGCGCCCTCGTCCCGGAAGCGCACCTCCCGCTTAGTCGGATGCACATTCACGTCGACCAGGCCGGGGTCGCAACGGATATCCAGGATGGCCAGCGGGTGGCGACCGACTTCCAGCAAACCTCGATACGCCGCCTCGACCGCCGCGGTCAGGGATCGCTGCTGGACCCGGCGCCCGTTCACCATCAGAATGAGGCGGTTGCGGGTGGGGTGGGCCGCGCTCGGGTGACCCAGCACCCCAACCACCAGCACCCCACCGGTGTTCCGCTCGACGGGGACTAACTTAGAGGCGACTCCCCGGCCCAGGACTGACGCCGCCGCCTCGGCCAGACCCCCCTGCCCCGAGGTCCCCAGCGCCTTCCGACCGCCTAGGCGGACTTCGAAGCGAACATCGGGTCTGGCCAGCGCCGCCTCCGACACCACCCGTAGGCAGGCAGCCGACTCCGAGCGCGCTGTCCGCAGGAAGGCTCGACGGGCCGGGGTGTTGCCGAAGAGCTCGCGGACCTCGACGCTGGTTCCTGGCGCGGCGGCGACCGGTCGCACCGGGCTGAGCCGTTCTTCTCCACTCTCGATCATGGCGCCGGCGAGCTCGTCTGATTCTCGGGAGACGACCACCACCCGGGCCACCGCAGCCACGCTCGCGAGCGCCTCACCGCGAAACCCGTATGTGGAGATCGTGGTGAGATCGGCAATCGCGGTGAGCTTGCTGGTGGCGTGGCGCATCAGGGCGAGCAGCAGCTGGGAGGCGGGGATGCCCTGGCCATCGTCCACCACCCGAATCAGGTCACGTCCCCCATTCTCGATGTCGACGCTGATCCGGGTCGCGGCGGCGTCAAGACTGTTCTCCACGAGCTCCTTGACGACCGAGGCGGGATTCTCCACCACCTCGCCGGCGGCGATGGCGTTGGCCACTTCCTGGGGAAGCTGCTGAATCCCTGCCCAACGGCCCACGCGAGCGGGTTCCGGCGGGCTCAGTTCCTCTCCCCCGCCTGCCGCTGCCACTGGGCGATCTTCTGGAGTGCCTCTAGGGGGGTCATGCCGTCGAGCTCAAGTCCCTCCAGCTCCAGGATGACCGGATGCGGAGCACTGAGCGGAAGCGATAGCTGGTTTTCGGTCTGGGAAGCGGGAGCCAGAGGGCGGTCGGCCTCTCGCCCGGCCAGCAATTGGGCGGCTCGATCCAGTACCCGGCTCGGCAGCCCCGCCAGCTGGGCCACGTTGATGCCGTACGACCGGTCCGCCCCGCCGGCGACGATCCGATGCAGGAAGGTGATCCGCGGCTCACCCCCGACCTCCGTCTCCACCACCTCGACACGGACGTTGCGCATCGCCGGCAGCGTTTGCTCGAGCCTCGTGAGTTCATGAAAGTGGGTGGCGAAGAGAACCCGGCGGGCCATTCCGGGCTGGTCGTGCAGGTACTCCAGAATGGCCTGGGCGATGCTCATTCCGTCATAGGTGCTGGTGCCCCGGCCGACCTCGTCCAGTATCAGCAGGCTCCGAGCCGACGACTGAGCCAGAATCTGCGCCATCTCCTCCATCTCGACCATGAACGTGCTCCTGCCGGCCGCGATGTCGTCCTGGGCACCGATCCGGGTGAAAATCCGGTCGACCAGTCCCCATCGGGCGCTGCGGCACGGCACCATCGAGCCGACCTGCCCGAGCAGGCAGATCAGCGCCGCCTGGCGCAGGAAGGTCGACTTCCCCGCCATGTTCGGGCCGGTCACCACCCAGATCCGCTCAGCTTCGCCATCCATGGTGACGTCGTTGGGGACGAACCGGCCCACCTCCAAACTGGCCTCGACCAGGGGATGGCGACCGTCCCTCAGCTCCAGGCTCAGCCCGTCATCTATCGTGGGCATCACCCAGCCCTGCTCCCCCCCGAGCTCGGCGAGTCCCTGGAGCGCGTCCAGGTCGGCCAGCGCCGAAGCCGCCTGGGCCAGCGGCGCGGCCTGTTCGGTGACGGCCTGGATAAGGCCGTCGAGGCACTCCAGCTCACGCCGCAACCCCGCCTCGCGGGCGCTCAGGACGATGTTCTCTTGCTCGCGCAGCTCCGGGGTCACGTAGCGCTCAGCACCGACCAGGGTCTGGCGCCGGACATACTCGGGCGGAATTGGCTCTCGCCCGGAGCGGCGCAACTCGATGTAGTACCCGAAGACGCGGTTGTAGCCCACCCGAAGGGAGCGGATTCCGGTGCGCTCCCGCTCCGACTCCTCCAACGTGGAGAGATATTCTCTGGCCCCACTGCTCGCCCGGTGGACCTGGTCCAGCTGAGCGTCGAACCCCGCGCGAATGAACCCACCGTCTCGGGCCTGAGCCGGAGGCTCCTCGACCAGGGCCCGGCTCAGCAACCCGGCCAGCTCCCCGGCCGGGGCCGCCAGGTCGGTACGCAGTGCTCGCAGGCGTTCCGATTGGGTCGCGCCCAGCACATCAACCAGCCCGGGCAGCCGATGCAGGGTCAGCGCCAGCGCATCTAAGTCACGGGGCGTGGCCAGTTGGTGCACGCACCGGCCCAGCAGACGTTCCAGATCCCGGCACCGGCGCAACTCGGCTCGCAGGGCAACCCGGCACGAGCTGGAAAGTGCCAGTTCGGCTACCGCCGTCTGCCGCTCGAGGAGATCCGGAAGCAGGGTGAGCGGCTCCTGGATCCAGCTCCGCAGTCGGCGGGCCCCGAGGGGAGTCAGGGTGCGATCGACCAGTCGGAAGAGGGACTGGCCGCCGCCTGGAGCTTCGATCAGCTCCAGGTTCCGACGGGTTGCGGCGTCCAAGGCCATGGTGGCTCCCGCCGTTCGCCAGGAAACTCTGAGAAAGGCCGGGTCCAGGGCCAAGGCACTCTCCTGGCAATACCCGACCAGCGCCGACAGCGCACCCAGAGCGAGCCCGCGCCCGTCCGGATCAAACGAGTCCGGCGCGGCCCCACCCCACGCGGTGATCAGGTCCTGACCGCGCTCCGGACGGAACTCGACGATGGGTCGATAAGAGACGGCGCCGGTGGCGGGAGCGAAGCTCGGCCTCGGTGAGTCTTCGGGAAGGAGGAGTTCGGCCGTCTCCAGCGCCGCCAGCTGATGGCCGACGCGCGGAGAAGTGATCGGTCCGACTACCTCGGCGAGCTGGCAGCCCCCGGTACTTACATCGAGCGCGGCCAGC
Organism: Candidatus Dormiibacterota bacterium; assembly: GCA_035534755.1. Lineage (GTDB taxonomy): Bacteria > Chloroflexota > Dormibacteria > Aeolococcales > Bog-877 > Bog-877. Next base: position 27,467 of record DATLRH010000016.1, on the reverse strand, counting down.
CCGACCCATCCGCCCCGGGCCTGCAGGGCCACACACCGCGCCGTGGTCCCGGGGGCGAGGAAACTCTCCTCCACCAGCGTCCCGGCGGTCAGCACCCGCACCACCCGCCTGGGCACGAGCTTACCCGGGCGAGCGACCTCGACCTGGTCGCAGACGGCCACCTTGATACCGGCGTCGAGGAGCTTGCGAGCATATTGCGCGACGCTCTGGTGGGGTACCCCGCACATGGGGATGCGCCCCCCCTTCCCGAACGGTCTCGAGGTCAGTGTCACCCCCAGAATGGGGGCCGCCCGCCCGGCGTCTTCGCCGAAGATCTCGAAGAAGTCGCCCATCCGAAACAGCACCAGACAGTCGGGGTGGGAACTTTGGGCGGCTCGGTACTGGCGCACCGCCGGCGTCTCGGCAGCCTCCCCTCGCCGCCTCGCCGCCGGGCTCAAGGCGCCCGGGGGGGTCAAGCGGCCACGAGCTGCCAGGCGGTGGCGGACGTCACCCGCGCCTTCACCGTCTCCCCGGGCCGGGCCGGGCCGGGCAGCCAGGCCACCCGGTTCTGGCGGGTTCTGCCATAGGCCCGCCCGTCTTCGCCAGTCCCCTCGACCAAGACTTCGATCTCCGCCCCGATCAAGGACCGGTTCCGCTCCTCACTGATACGCCTCTGCAGCGCCAGCACCGCCTGCAGGCGCTCCTTCTTGGTAGCTAGAGGAACATCGTCGGCGCGGCGGTAGGCTGCCGTTCCTGGCCTGGGCGAATAGGCCTGCACATGAACAGTGTCGAATCGCACCTGGGCGAGCATGTCGAGCGTGGCCGCGAACTCCGGATCGGTCTCGCCGCAGAAGCCCACGATCACGTCAGTACTGAGTGAGATCCCGGGTACCCGCGCTCGGGCCCGCTCCAGCACCCCGAGATATTCGCTGACCGAGTACTCGCGTTTCATCCGGGAGAGACAGGAGTCACTCCCGGACTGAACTGGTAGGTGGAACTGCTCGCAGGCGGTGGCCAGTTCGCCGATTGCGTCGAGGAGCCTCTCCGAGGCATTTCGGGGATGGGAGGTTAGGAAGCGAAGGCGCTGTAGTCCGGGGACCTTGTCCACCCTGGCCATGAGCTCGGGAAGTCCCGAACCGTCGGCGGGGCTGACGTAGGAATTCACATTTTGTCCCAGCAAAGTGAGTTCCACCACTCCCCGCTCGACCAAAGCCCGGGCCTCGTTCTCGATCTGATCGGCGGGCCGACTCGCTTCCCTGCCCCGCACGAAAGGCACGATGCAATAGGTGCACATCTCGTTGCAGCCGAGGATAACCGGGAGATAGGCGAAGAGGCGGTCCGACGCGGGCAGGGGAACCGGGCCTTCGAGGGTGCCCTGGTAGAGATCGCGCAAGCGGGCGAAGAAGCCGTCGGGGTCGCGCATGTCGAACACGTAGTCGAGATGACGAAACCGCCGCAGCAGCCCGCCGCCGTGCTCCCCCACCATGCAGCCGGTGAGGGCCACTGCTCTCCCCGGGCGAGCGCTCTTCCAGATCGCCAGCTCGCCCAGTCGGCTGCTGGCGCGGTCCTCAGCGTGCTGCCGCACGGCGCAGGTTATGAGGACCGCCAGGTCCGCGTTTTCGAGTTCGACACCAGGCACCATCCCGAGTTCCGCAAACTGCTCGGCGAGGCTGTCGGCATCGGCGCTGTTCATCTGGCAGCCAACCTGCCAGATATTCACCCGCGGGGCCCGGTCCCCGCTCACCGCGATTGGGGTGCGGTGGGGACGAGCCTCAAGCAGAGGGATGGGGCTGAATACCGACCGGGGCCCCGCTGAGCCCGTCAGCGGACCTCCACGACGAGACGGATACCGGTCCGCTCCTCGCCGTCGATCGCGATGTCAATGAAGGAGGGGATGCAAACCAAGTCCAGTCCTCCGGGGGCGACGTACCCTCGCGAGATGGCTATCGCCTTGACGGCCTGGTTGATCGCCCCCGCCCCGATCGCCTGGATCTCGACCCGATGTTGGGTTCTGACCACGCCAGCAATCGCCCCTGCAACCCGCACGGGCTGCGAGGTGGCAGAGACCTTGAGTACTTCCACGGGGGTGGTGGCGCTCCCGCCGGTGGGCGACGTAGGAATTGACAAGTTGTCCAAGGTTCTGAGGTGTGTTGCGGATTCTACGGCTAAAAAGGTAGCGGAGGGCCCCCGGGCGGCCAGGAAGCCGGATTCGGGCGCCACCTCAGCCGACCGACGAAGCTGACGCTCAGGCAGACCAGCACCGCCGCCACGGCCATGATGAGCATGAAATCCCCCTCCGGCAACCGGGAGGCTCCCACCGTCGCCGCCAGGGCCCCCATGGCCCTCCCCAGGCACATGAACCAGAGCGCGGCTCCCATTGCCTGGCCAACACCGTCGCTGGGCGTCTTGGTCTGAATACGATTGAACCCCCAGACCTCCTGGAGAGCGCCGCTTCCAGCAAACACGACCAGGGCGACCACCACCAGGCCGACGCCGAAGATGACGCCCACGGCAGCCGCGACCACCAGATGGATGTAGCCAATCAGGACCACGCTCTTGCGGCGCACCTGGGGTAGCCGGAGAGCGACGCCGCTGGCCAGGATCGACGCGGCTCCGACCAGGACGTACATCAGTCCAACCTGGTTGGTGTGGGCATGGAAGATGTAGCGCGCAAGAGGCACGAAGTAGACCTGGATCACACTCGCCAACGCAGCTCCCAAAGCTGCCTGGAAGGCGAAAAGCCTCGTCGTGGGCTCGAATAGGAGCAGCTCGAAGCCCCGCCGCAGGGTGGGCCAAACCGGCTGCCGCGTGTAGGCGCGGCGTACCCAGGGAGCCGGTTGGGCTCCGACCAGTCCCATGAGCCCGGCCGCCACCAGGAACGTCGCACCGTCAACAGCGACCAGCATCGAAGGAGGTATGAGGAACAGCAACAGGGCTCCCACGGCGGGCGCCATCACCAGGGCCGACTCGGAGACGACCGACAAAAGGCTGCTTCCGGCTGGCACGAGCTCGGGCGCGAGCAGCATCGCGACGAGCCGGCCCCTTCCCGGGTCGTAAAGGGCCGACGCAGAACGGCTCAGGGCGACCGCAGCCAGAACGGCGAACAGCACATGGCCCTGGGCACCGGCGATAGTCAGCGCCGCGAGACCTGCCCTTACGGTGTCCAGAGTGACAAGTCGTCGGCGGCGATCGCCGCGATCCCCGAGCCGGCCCCCGATCGGCAGAAGCACTAGGAGCGGAGCCGACTGAGCGACGAACAGCAGCCCGACACCAACCTCCCCGCCGAGTCGGTAGCAGATGATGACGAGCGCGGGAAGGGTCAGGAAGTCCCCGTACCAGGAAAGCAGCGCTCCCAGCCACATCGCTCGGAACCGCGGGACCCCGAGGGGCGCTCTCCACCCGGGTCGGGTATCCGCCACGGATAATCCTCCACCCTTCCGCAAAGTGGTCGACCAGAATCGTGCGCAACCCGGATCGGTCCACCGGGGGCCGCAGCCAGGAGGAATAGGGCGCCGCCAAGCCAGCCCGTCCACCTTAGACGTCCTCGCCTCAGCTGGATGTTACGGCTTCGTCACTTGGAAGTAAGCCGGCTGCGACACAGCCCCGGCGCGGGGTATGGTCGCAACGAAGGGTTTCTGCGAGGGTCCGGTCCTAGCAAGGAACGCAATAGACGTCGTAGGAGAGCACAAACCATGAGCACGTGGGACCTTTACGAGTGGCGCTGAGCGCCTGATTCGCTCCGAGGGCAGATCAGACGCCCTCAGACCACCGATCAAAGAGAGAGCAGTTCCTCCGTGGGCTGCTCTCTCTTGTTAGATACGGCCATCAACTCAGCATCGGTAATTCGCTCGAAGGCTCCCACAGCGACGGGGTCGAATTGGGTGCCTGAGCAGCGCCTAACTTCTGCGCGGGCAGCGGGCATGGACATGGCGGCGCGATACGGCCGGTCCGAGATCATGGCGTCAAACGCGTCCGCTATGGTGAAGACCCGGGCCGCCAGCGGCACAGCATCTCCGGCCAGGCCGTTCGGGTATCCGTTTCCGTCGTAGCGCTCGTGGTGGGCCAGGATGACTTCACGAGCCTTCTCAAGCTGTCGTACGTCGGCGACCAGCAGCGCCCCGAGCTGGGGGTGGGTCCGCATCACCTTCCATTCCTCCTCGGTCAAGGGACCTGGCTTGTGCAGAATCGCGTCCGGGACCCCGATCTTGCCGATGTCGTGCAGCAGCGCCCCGTGGCACAGGCGCAGCAACTCTTCGTCGGAGAATTTCAGGTATCGGCCCATCATCAACGAGTACTCCACCACCCGCCGACAGTGTCCCTCGGTATCGCTGTCCCTGAGGTCAATGGCTTTGGATAGGCTCACCAGGGTTGCGTTGAATCCACTTTGAGCTTCCAGGGCGCGTGCCTGCTGCGCCCGCATCCACCGATTGGTGGCGGTCTGGACAATCGCGACCGGCGCGGCCAGGGTGAGCAACCCGCCGATCGGTTGCAGCCAGAGACTCGCCGCGAACACGCCGAGCCCGGTCAATCCATACCCGAGGTAATAGGGCATTACGTCGACGACGTTGCGAAGGAAGGCGCGGTACCCAAAGTCCCGCAAGCCCTGGTCCGCGACCAGGACCAGACCAAGTAGAAATTGATTCGCCAACCAGGCCGCAAGACCCCCGATGGCACCCGCGATCAGCAACCACCCAATGGTGAGGTCGGCGCGGTCTGCAAGATCCATGAAGGCCCAGTACGCGGCCGCGTACACCAGCAGACTCATGGCGCTGTTGAAAAGCGTCTTGATGCTGAAATCGCGGCGGAACACGAGGCTGGTCACCAGCGAGGCCAGGCTCGACGCAGCAGCCGCCGGTAGCCCGAGGAGAAAGACGGCGCCGATGCTCGCGTAAGCCTTGGCGCTGAAATGCATGGTCGCTCGCCCGATCTTCAGGCCCACTCCTCCGCGGGTTTCCAGCAGGGCGACGAGCCCGAAGACTACGGCGAGATCCCTCCAATCGAAGGGCGGGTGGATGTACACGACCCCGACCGCGGCCGCCGCCGCGGTCGTGCTCGCGACGACGGCAAACACCTGCCACGGCCGCCCTGCTCCCGCCGATCCCTTGGCAACCTCGGGAGCTGCCCGCGCCGCGGCGCCGACTCCAGGCCGTCCTTTTGCCCTCTCCGACTTGGGTGCGGCGACGGCGCCGCTGGGGACTGACCGGCTACTCATGGTCCAACGAACCCGCGACTGCCGACCAACCATCGCCCCTCGAGGCCGGCGCGTGCGGCATCCAGACAGCCTTCCTCCGCACCACGAGTCGCGCCATTAAATCCCTCACCAGATGGTCGTCCCTTCCAACGGACCAGCGCAGTCTAGCCCGCCATATCTGAGTTCAGGGGGAGATCAGGGGCATTGCGGCACGGTTGTGACAGATTCGGGACAGATGTCCCGGGTTACTCAGCCGAGCTACTTGGCGTAATCGACGGACCGGGTCTCCCGGACGACGGTGACCTTGATGGTTCCTGGGTAGCTCATCTCTCCCTCGATGCGCCTGGCCACGTCGCGGGCCAACACCACCGCGGCGTCATCATTGACTCGGTCCGGTTTGACCATGATCCGAACCTCACGGCCCGCCTGGATGGCAAATGACCGCTCCACTCCCTCGAACGCGTTGGCGATCTCCTCCAGCTTCTCCAGCCGTTTTATGTAGCTGGCTAACGTCTCCCGACGAGCGCCCGGCCGGGAGGCAGAAATAGCATCGGCGCTGAGCACGACGAAGGCCATGATGGTGGTCGGCTCGATGTCGTAGTGATGGCACTGGACCGCGCTGATCACCTCGGGGTGCCGCCCCAGGCGGCGCAGGATCTCGCCCCCGATGATCGCGTGCGACCCCTCGACCTCGTGGTCCACCGCCTTGCCGATGTCATGGAACATGCCCGCCTCCTTGGCGAGGTGCTCATCGGCGCCGATCTCGGCGGCGATCATGCCGGAGAGATAGGCGACCTCCTTGACATGGGCGAGTACGTTCTGGCCGTAGCTGTAGCGGAATCGGAGCGTGCCAACCAGCTTGACCAGCTCCGGATGCACCCCCTGCAGCCCGAGCTCGAAGAGCGCCTGCTGTCCTTCCTCGACGATCCGCCCGGTGACCTCCTCCCGCGATTTGATCACCACTTCCTCGATCCGGGTGGGATGAATCCGCCCGTCGCTGAGAAGCTTGTTGAGGGTCACCCGGGCAACCTCCCGGCGCACCGGATCGAAGCCGCTGAGCACCACGGTCTCCGGGGTGTCGTCGATGATCAAGTCCACCCCGAGGGCGGCCTCCAGAGCCCGAATGTTCCGACCCTCCCGGCCAATGATCCGCCCCTTCACCTCGTCGTTGGGTAGCGGCACCACGGATACTGAGGTCTCTCCGGTTTGGTCCGCGGCATGGCGCTGGATGGTGGTAACCAGGACCTCCCGGGAGCGCTCGTCTGCCTCGGCCTTGGCGGCAGCCACCGAGTGGCGGATAAGATCCGCCTTCTCGGAAACCAGCTCACGGTCGATCGTTTGCAGGATCTCCTGACGGGCATCGTCTCGGGTCAGCCCCGCGACCCTCTCCAGCTCCCGCGATTGCGCATCGCGGAGTCCGGCCAGCTCACCCCGGGAGAGCTCCAGCTGCGAGCGTTCAGCGGCCAGAGCGTCGCTTCGCTGCAGCAGATCCTGCTGCTGCCGGTCCAACTGCTCCTCCCGCTGGACGATCCGCTGCTCCAGGCGGGACACCTCGGTTCGTCGCTCCCGGAGTTCCTCCTCCAGCTCGGAGCGAACTCGCAGCGCCTCCGCCTTGGCCTCGAGGCCAACCGCCTTGCGGTCGGCCTCGATCGCGGCTCGAGATGCCGCCAGCTCGTCCTGACCCTTCGTCCCCCGCCGGGAAGCCATCAGCCCGAAGGCGATCCCGCCCACCGCGAGCACGGCTAGTACGACCAGCAACACGACCTGTGCTGCACCCATGGTCCAGACCTCGCAGTGCCGAGCGAGGGACTAGCGCCAGCCCCTCCCCGACCTCAACCCCTCACGAAGCCGGAGGAGTAGGAAATTAATTGGAAACGGGACCGATTCTATCGCGAACTCAAGAGCGCCCGGCGTCCCTCAGGCCGGCGTTGCTGATACCGGGGTGGGACTCAGGCCAGCGCGGCTTCTGGCTCGGAGGCCGGGTCATCCAGAGCGACGGGCGCCGTCACCGGCTCTCCGATGACCGCCTGGCGCACCTTGTTGGCGATCTCCTGGGTGAGCTCGGCATTGCCCCGAAGCAGATCGCGGACGTTGTCCCGCCCCTGCCCCAGCCGCATCTCGCCGTAGCTGAACCAGGCTCCACTCTTGTCCACGATTCCGGACTCGATTGCCCCATCGAGAACGCTTCCCTCGTAGGAGATTCCTTCGTTGTAGAGGAGATCGAGCTCGGCGAAACGGAAGGGTGCGGCCACCTTGTTCTTGACGACCCGCACCCTGACTCGGCCGCCCACCACGTCCAACCCTTGCTTGAGCGAGTCGATCTTGCGGATGTCCAGCCGGACTGAGGCGTAGAACTTGAGCGCCCGTCCCCCGCTGGTGACCTCTGGATTGCCAAACATGACCCCGACCTTCTCGCGCAGCTGGTTTATGAAGATGACTACGCAGTTGGACCGGCTGATGGCCCCGGTCAACTTGCGCATCGCTTGAGACATCAAGCGGGCCTGAAGTCCGACGTGGCTGTCGCCCATCTCTCCGTCGATCTCGGCCTTGGGCACCAGGGCGGCCACAGAGTCGACCACCACCACGTCCACCGCCTGACTGCGAACCAGAACTTCGACGATCTCCAGGGCCTGCTCGCCAGTATCAGGCTGCGAGATCAGCAGATCATCGGTGTTGACCCCGATCCGAGCCGCATAGGCGGGGTCGAGCGCGTGCTCGGCATCGATGAAGGCGGCCACTCCGCCGGCCTTCTGAGCTTCCGCGACGATGTGCAGGCTCAGGCTGGTCTTGCCGGACGATTCGGGGCCGAAGATCTCCACGATGCGCCCCCGCGGAATCCCCCCGACCCCCAGCGCCAGGTCCAAGGTGAGCGCGCCCGTGGAGATGACCTCGATGCCCTTGGCGCCGGAGCCGTCCCCGAGACGCATGATTGCGCCCTTCCCGTAGCTCCGCTCGATCTGGGTGAGCGCTGCCCCCAGCGCCCTTTCCTTCTCAGTGGCCACGCGCGCAAGCTCCTTGGCGTCGCGGTTTGCCGGGCCGCTCAGAGGGCGACCGGTGACCTCGAGTGTAGCGCTCATGTGGGTGACCTCCGGGTGTATCGCTGGGGGTGGAGCACGGGCTATTTCGGTCCCAGGACGACTGCGGTTGGTTGCAGAACAGTTGTTCGCTATTGTAGCTGGTCCGGCCCCGCTTTGGAAGGTCCGGCGCAACGCCCGGCGCGGGGCTGCAGCCGGTCACCGGAGAGCTTCCAACAGGAGTCCCAGGGCAGTCCGGACGACATTCACTCGGTTGCGGTGGCGGCCCTGGTCATCATCCAGCCGGCGCACCCTGGCCCCCTCGGCGGTGGCCACCGCCACCCAGGCCAGGCCGGCAGGCTTGGCCTCCGAGGCACCCGGGCCGGAGACGCCGGTGGTGGCGATTCCCCAATCGGCCTGGAAGCGGAGTCTGACTCCCTCGGCCATCGCCTCGGCCACCTCCTGGCTCACTGCGCCGTGGTCCGCCAGGGAGGACTCGGTAACGCCCAACGCCTGATGCTTGAGACTGTTGGCGTAGGCGACTACCCCACCCCGGAACGACCTGGAGCTGCCCGGGACCGCGGTCAGGGCGGCCGCCAGCAGACCCCCGGTGCAGGACTCGGCGGTGGCCAAGGTCTGAATCGGGTCGTGGCCGGCCCGCTCGATTACCAACCTGGCTTCGGGGAACGCCAGCTCCAGATCGCCGAGGTCGGAAGTAGTCACCGCCAGCCGAGCAGGCCGCGAAACCGCCAGAGGTAGATCCCCCCACTCCAGAGCGTGAAGGCGACGGCGACCGCTACCAGCCAGCCTCCGTACGGTCTGAGCCCGGCGTACGGCGCTTGCAAGATGAGGGCGACGACCATCGCGTCCTGGGTGAGCGTCTTGAGCTTGGCCACGCGATTGGCGCTGATGGAAACGCCCACCCGACTTCCCTTGGTTCGCAGGATCACCACCGCCACCTCGCGGGCCACGATGACGAAACCGGCCCAGGCCGGGAGCACTCCCTCGCTGACGAGTGGGAAGAGGGCCGCAATCACGAGCAGCTTGTCGGCCAGAGGGTCCAGGAAGATCCCGAGGCTGCTCACCTCCTGGCGCCGTCGGGCCACCATTCCGTCCAAGCTGTCCGTCGCCGCCCCCAGAACGAAGAGTCCGGCGGCGATCTGGTGACTTCCGGCGAATCCCGCCTCCAGGCAGAAGAGGATCACAGGGATCAGCCCCAACCGGCTCAGCGTGATCAGGTTGGCGAAGCCCCGCCAGGTCGCTCCCAGCGGCTTCGCGGCCTCAGCCGAGGCCCGAGGGGGAGCGGCTGTCCCCCGCATCGTCATCGGTAGTTGGTGTACTGCAACGGTACCGAAAGGTCCAGCCCGCGCAGCTCCTGGATCACCGCCTGGAGGGCGTCTTTGTCCTTACTGGTGACTCGCAGCTCGTCACCTTGGATGCGAACCTGAACCTTCGGGTGGCCACCCTTGATGCGCTTGGTGAGGTCGCGGGCCGTCTCCTCGGCGATGCCTTTGCGAAGCTGAATCGTCTGGCGCACGTTGCCCTTGGCGGCGGGCTCAGGCAGGCCCGGGTCGAGGATCTTGAGCGACAGCTGGCGCCGCACGAGCTTGCTCTTCAGGACGTCCAAGATGGCGTCGGCGCGGCTCTCCGACGCCGCCAGTACCACGATCTCCTTCTCGTGCAGGTCGAGTTCGGCTGTGATGTCCTTGAAGTCGTAACGGGTCGCGATCTCACGCTTGGCCTGCTCGACCGCGTTGACCAACTCTTGGCGATCGAAATCCGAGACCACGTCGAACGAGTGCTCAGCGCTGGCCATCCGCCAAGCCTAGCGGCTACTCAGCGTCCTCGCTGGCGTCGAGCATCTGCTCCAGCTCGGCGAGATTCATCAGCACCTCGCGGGACTTACTCCCCTCGTAGGGGCCGACAACCCGGGCATCCGAGAGCTGGTCGATCAGACGGGCGGCCCTGGTGTAGCCCACGTTGAGCTTGCGCTGGAGCAGCGAGGCCGCTCCGCGCTGTTCCCCGATCACGATCCGGCCGGCCCTCTCGAAGAGCGGATCGCGGCGCAGGGCCGGATCCCCCTGGGTCGGAGCCAGCGCGGCAGCCTGGAGAATCTCCTCCTGGTAGCGAGGTCGCCCTTGAGCTTTCCACCAGCCAATCAACTGATCGAGCTCGCGGTCCGAAACGTACGCCCCCTGGAGGCGCACGGCCTTTCCCGCGTCGATCGGCAGATAGAGCATGTCGCCCCGGCCGAGGAGTTTCTCCGCCCCCATCTCATCCAGGATCACCCGGGAGTCGACGCCGCTGCTCACCGCGAAGGCGATGCGGGAGGGGATGTTGGCCTTGATCAGCCCGGTGATGATGTCGGCCGAGGGACGCTGGGTCGCCACGATCAGGTGGATCCCCACCGCCCGAGCCAGCTGGGCAATCCTGCAGATCAGATCTTCGATTTCGTTGGCGGCGACCATCATGAGATCGGCCAACTCGTCGATCACGATCACGATTTTGGGCAGCGGATGGAGCCCGAGCTGGGGCGCCCGCTCGTTGAAATTGGTGATGTTGCGCGCTCCGTGGCCCGCGAACAGCTTGTATCGCTGCTCCATCTCCATGACCGCCCAGCGCAGCGCTGCGACCGCTGGGTCGGCGTCAACCACGACCGGGACGAGCAGGTGAGGCAGTCCCGAGAAATTGCTCAGTTCCACCCGCTTGGGGTCGACCAAGATCAAGCGCAGATCGCGGGGAGTCGACTGCAGGAGCAGCCCGGCCAGGACCGCATTGATGCAGACGCTCTTCCCCGACCCAGTGGTGCCGGCGATCAGGAGGTGGGGCATGCCGGCGAGGTCGCCAAGCACTGGGTGACCGCTGACGTCGGCTCCCAGAGCCACCGCCAACTTGCTCTTCACGGCGTTGAAGGTGGGCGCCTGGACCACCTCTTTGAGCGTGACTAGCTGCGCCGCCTTGTTGGGGACCTCGATCCCGATCGCCGACTTGCCAGGGATCGGGGCCTGGATCCGAATCGGAGCCGCCAGCGCCATCGAGAGGTCGGGTTGATAGGCCAGCACCTTGCGGACCGCCACACCCGGGGCGGGCTGAAGCTCGTACTGGGTGACGGTGGGTCCCGCGTTGACCCCCATCACCTTGCACTGAACGCCGAAGTTGCCCAGGGTGGTCTCGATGGTCCGGATCCGGCTCCGGATCTCGTCCCGGAGCCGCTCCCGTTTTCCACTCGCGGAATCGAGCAGGTCGACGCTGGGCAGTGCCCAGACCGGTTCTGGCTCGTCGTCGAGCTCCTGCATCTCAGTCGCGATGGGCAGCGGCGCGACCGCCACCACGGGGGTGCCCTCGACCTCGACTGCCTCGGCAGCGGCGGCCTCCGCGATCGGATCCACCTCCACCTCGTCAAGCCCCTCAAAAATCCGCTGGAACGCCTCCGGGGCCAGCTCCTCTTCAGCGGCGCCGGGATCGGAGTGATCCCCCGGCAGGGGGGCGGCGCCGCCCAGCTGGGCCCGGGCTGCCGGGGCCAGACCGGCCCGTCCGGACGACCCCAGGGTGGGGGTGCCAGTAAATGCTTTGGAGGCGGCATCACCCATCCGATTCAATGCCAAGGCAGAGACCCTGGATGGATAGATCTCCAGTCCGATGATGAGCCCCGCCAGAGCTAGTCCGGCCAGTGCCACCAGGGTTGCCGGCGCGCCGATCAGGGAGCTCATCCGGGGACCGATGGCGGCCCCGAGCGCGCCCCCGCTCCCGGCATGAACCGTGGCTGCCATGGAAATCGCCGCGATCGCCGAGACCACCAGGGCGAGCAGCACCTGGCCGCCGCTCCGCTCCGAGGTTCGAGAAGCTAGCATGCCCAACCCCGCGGCCACCAGGGAAACGCCGATGATCCAGCCCCCGACCCCGACCCCGGCCCCGATCACATGGCCGAAGTCAAACGCGAGCTTGGCCTGAGGAAAGGCCAGGAGGATCATCCAGACCAAGCCGAACGCGATCGCGGAGATTCCGGCCAGCTCCCGTTGCTGACTCGACTTCAGGCGCAGCCCTGGACTGGCGGGGCGACCGGTTCGGGCGGTCGACGGCCGGCGCCGAGGGCGGGTCGCCCGCGGCTTCGGCGCCCGGCGCCGCTTCGTCTTCACCATCTATGAGAGCGTTGACATGGGTGGGATTGGATGGGTCTGAAGCGGTGTTGCCACCCGCTGGGCGAAGTCTAGCAGCGCCATCGCACATCTGCTCGCTCTACCAGGGCCTGGTAAGGCGCCACCAGAGACTCGGACTGCTCAATCCCCGCGTGATGAAGACAGCCCAGCGAGACCTCCACCCTGCCGGGGTGGTCAAAGTCAGATAGCCAACTTGGCTCCCCGACCGCAGGGGCGCCCGGAGCCGTCCCACCGTCAAGCCAACCCGGACCGCGGCCCCGGCCGGACCCACCAGGTGAGGGCGCGCGCCGACTTCGAGCGTGATCTCGGGGGCCCAGGCGAGCCTGAGCTGGGCGACCGCGATTCCCCGGCTGGGGACCACCAACCGCTGGAGCTCCGACTCACTCGCCATGAGCAGGGCCAGGGAGGTCCTAGCGGCGGCCTGGAGGGCCGAGGTCGGTCCTCCAGGCTGACCCAGAACCGCACCGACCAGCTGCACGGTCTGCCCAGCCACCGTATCCGGAGCCGCGAAGACGAGGCAGCCCAGTGAGGCGCTGGTCCAACCGGTCTTGACGCCGTCAACTCGCTCCTGCCCGAGGAGCGGATTGTAGTTGCGGACCGTACCAGCCACCGGCAACAGCACACTCGGCATGGCGACAATCGCGGCGAACACCGGCTCCGCCATCGCCACCATCGCCAGGGCGACCAGATCACGGGCTGAGCTGACGCTGCCCGGATCCAATCCGCTGCTGTCGGCAAAATGGGTCTGGGTCAGGTGAAGTGACTGCGCCAGACTGTTCATCTCAGCCACGAAGGTCGGCTCGGAGCCCGCCTGCCAGTCAGCCAGGAGCACCGCCAGGTTGTCCCCCGATGGCACCAGCAGCCCCTCCAGGAGCTGAAATTCGCTGAGGGACTCGCCCCGGGCGACCCGCACCACGGAGTCGCCCTGACTGACCAGGCTCTGATAGAGCGCCACCGCCGCCGGGGAGACGGCAACCTCGGGCCCCGCGCTGCCCAGCTGGAGCGGACGGGTCCGGAGAATCACCAGAGCGGTCATTATCTTGGTGACGCTGGCGATCGGGACCGGCGTCTCACCTGAGGTGGCGCCCAACCACCCGAAGCCCGATAGGTAGAGGGCGCCCTGCCCCTGGGCGGGCCAGGGGAGAGTCGCTGGTAGGCCTGGAAACGGGACCGAGCTCGCGAGCTCAGACCGGGTGGTCGGGGCGGGAACGGGACGCTCCAGCTGCACGGCCGTGAGCACGGCCAGGGTGGCCACAAGCAGGATCGCGGCGCCCAGAGTCAGCCGTCGTCCCAGGGAGCTCACCAGCCGCTCAGGTTAGGCTGACGACCGCCACCACCCGCGGCCGCCAGCTCCCGCTGCCCGCCAGGTGGTCGTCCATGGCCGCCCCGACCAGGCGGCGCACCTCCCCGGCATCCCTCGACCCCACCCGGTGTCGGAGAGCCTCCCTGACCTTGTTCCGCCCCTGATCGATCAGGCGCCGGTCCCCCTCCCCCGCCTCGCCCACCAGCAGCGTTTCGGGCCCGGCCACGAGCCGACGGGTTCGCCCGTCCAGGGTCACCGAGACGACCACCAGCTGGTGCCCCGATGGCGGCGCCGCGGCCTTCGGCCGGACGCTCTTCCCTTCCCCGTCAATCGGGACCGACCCCACGCTGACGCTGCCGCTGATTCGGAGTCCGGTCTCCGAAATCTCGGCCACGGACCCGTTCTCGAGGATGGCGATCGCTGGCGGGGCCAGTCCGACTTGACCGGCCAGGCGGCCGTGGGCGGCCAGGTGACGGGGCTCCCCGTGAACTGGGATGAAGAATGTCGGTCTGACCACCTCGAGCAGGAAACGGAGCTCCTCCGCCGCCGCATGCCCGCTCGCGTGCACGCCGGAGCCGCTCCCGGCCAGCACCCGGGCTCCGCGCTCCACCAGCTGATTGACGATCCGCCCGACGGTCGCCTCGTTCCCGGGAATAGGATTCGCGGCCAGCACCACGGTGTCGTCCGGGCGCAGCTTGATGAACGGATGGGTGCCCGCGGCGATCCGGCTCAAGGCCGCCAGCGGCTCCCCTTGAGATCCGGTGGCCAGCAGACAGACCCGCTGGGGCGGGAGGCTGGCGAGCTCGCGGGGAGCGGCCAGCAAGGCGGGGCGGATCTTTAGGTAGCCCAGTTCGCGAGCCGTGTCAACGTTGCGCAGCATGCTGCGCCCGACCAGGCAGCAGCGCCGGTCCGCGGCGTCGGCCAGTTCCAGGGTCTGCCGAATCCGGGCCAGATTGCTGGCAAAGGTCACTACCAGCACGCGCCCGGGCGAATCCGTCAAGGCTTGTTGCAGGGCGGGGCGTACGGTCAGCTCCGATGGGGTCAGGCCGGCCACGGCGGCGTTGGTGCTGTCGCTGAGAAGCAGCCGGACCCCCTGGGCTCCGAGCTCGCTCAGGCGTCCCAGGTCAGATACCCGGCCGCCAACCGGGGTCTGGTCGAGCTTGAAGTCTCCGGTGTGCACCACAAGGCCGGCCTGGGTGTGGATTGCCAAGCCACAGCTCCCGGGGACGCTGTGGGTCATGTGGAAGAGCTCGACTTCCGCCTCGCCGACCCGGAATGGCTCACCGGGCTCGGTCTCGTGAAGCGCTGGGGAGCCCGAGAAGCCGCGCCGCTCGAGTTTGTTGCGGAGGAGCCCGATCGTCATCCTTGTGCCGAATACGGGCACCCCCAGCTCTTTCAGGTAGAAGGGCAAGGCTCCGATGTGATCCTCGTGGCCGTGGGTCAGCAAGACGGCCCGCAGACGCTCCATTCGGGTCCGCAGAAAGGAGATGTCAGGCAGGACAACATCGACTCCGGGAGTCTCCTGTTCGGGGAAGGCCAAGCCCGCGTCGATCATGAACACGTCGGGTCCTGCCTCAAGCAGGGCAAGGTTCTTCCCGATCTCCCCCAGTCCACCGAGGGGGATGAAGCGCAGGGTTCCTGGGTCGGGAGGCCCCAGGAAGTCTCCTCGGGGACGCCCTACGCCGGGGCTAGAAGAGACCAAGCTGTTCAGCCGCGGGCGCCGGAGGGGGTGCCGGGGACAACGGTTGACCAGGCGGGACCGGGGGCTGGGCCAGGTGCTCTCGGAGCCGCTCAAAATCGTGGCGCAGCACCCCGAGAAGGCCACCGTTGTAGAGGGCGGCGGCGGGATGGTAGCAGGGCATGTAGGTCCGGCCGTCGCGGCGGATCAGGGTCCCGTGCGCTCGGGAGATGCCTGGGGCCTCGGGAAGCAACCGCTGCAGGGCATGCCGGCCGAGGAGGAGGATCACCGCGGGATTGATCACCTCGATCTGGTCGTCCAGGTAGGGAGCGCAGGCGGCTACCTCCTCCGGCAGGGGATCTCGGTTCCCCGGTGGACGGGACTTGAGGACGTTGGTTATGAAGACGTCCTGCCGGCTCAAGCCGATCCCCTCGAGGAGCTCAGTGAGGATGCGCCCGGCCGCGCCCACGAATGGACGGCCCTCGCGATCCTCGTTCTCACCAGGTGCCTCCCCCACGGCCATCAAGCGCGCCTCCGCCGGCCCGGAGCCAGGGACGCCCTGGGTCCGGGTCAGATGGAGCGGACAGCGGACACAAGCCCTCACCTGGGAGGCGATCTCCTCCAGGCGGGCCTGCACCTCGCCGGCCGGCTCCCCGGCCAGGTCAGCCCACCGGGGGCCGCTCAGGGCCGGGGACTCCGTTGCCCCCCGACTCGGTCCGGCCGGCCAACTCCAGGATGGCCTGCTTGCGGGAAAGATTCACCCGCCCCCGGTCGTCGATCTCAGTGACCTTGACCATGATCTCGTCGCCAATATTGACCACGTCCTCAACCTTGCCGACCCGTTGATCGGCAAGTTGGGAGATGTGAACCAGCCCGTCCTGCCGGGGCAGGATCTCGACGAAGGCTCCGAAAGGCATGATCCGGACCACCTTGCCCTTGTAGATCCGGCCCACCTCGACCGACTCGGTGAGGTCCCGGATCATGGCCACCGCCCGCTCCATCGCCTCCTCGTCGACGGTGGCCAAGAAGACCTTGCCGTCGTCCTCGATGTCGATCTGGCAGCCGGTCTCCTCCTGGATCCGCCGAATGGTCTTTCCGCCGGGACCGATCAGGTCCCGGATCTTGTCGGGGTGGATTTGGATGGTGGTGATCCGGGGCGCGTAGGTGGACATCGCCTGCCGGGGAGAGGACAGCGCCTCAGCCATCTTGTCCAGGATGTGGAGGCGACCCAGGCGGGCCTGCTCCAGTGCCCGGCGGAAGAGTTCGGAGCTCAGCCCCCGGGCCTTCATGTCCATCTGCAGGGCCGTCACCCCGCGCCGGGTGCCGGCCACCTTGAAGTCCATGTCCCCCAGGGCGTCCTCCATGCCTTGGATATCGGAGAGGATGGCGTAGCGGCCAGGCTGGCTCTCGTCGGTCACCAGGCCCATGGCGATGCCGCCCACCGGGGCGGCCAGGGGGACTCCCGCGTCCATCAGGGCGAGGGTACTGCCGCAGACGCTGGCCATCGAGGTGCTCCCGTTGCTGGAGAGGATCTCGCTGACGATCCTGATCACGTAGGGGAAGTCATCAGCCGGGGGCACCATCACCTTTACCGCGCGCTCGGCCAGGGCCCCGTGGCCGATCTCTCTCCGGCCTGGCGAACGGAGCGGGCGAGCCTCGCCCACCGAATAGGGCGGGAAGTTGTAGTGATGCATGTAGCGCTTGAAATCCTCCAGCCCCAGCCCATCCAGCTTCTGGTGGTCCGACATGGTGCCCAGGGTCACGACCGAGAGCGCCTGGGTCTGGCCTCTGGTGAAGATGGCGCTCCCGTGGGCCCGGGGCAGGACCCCGACCTCGCACCAGATCGGACGAATCTCGTCGGTGCGGCGCCCGTCAGGACGCACTCCCTGCTCCAGGATCGCCTTGCGGACGGCCGACTTCAGCACCGACTCGAAGGCGCCCGCGATCTCGCCGGCACGTTCTGCGAATTGCGGCGTGAGCTGGGCCACCACGTCGGCCCGAAGCGCGTCCACCTGGTCGTCCCGCTGCGCCTTGTCCGCCTCCCGGAAGACCCGGTCAATCCGGTCCGCGGCGACCTCCGCCACCGCCGCCTTGATCTCCGCCGGTATCCCCACCCGGGGGTACTCCATGTTGGGTTTGCCGACCTTGGCCACCAGCTCATCGATCATCGCGATGATCTCGCGGATGCGCTCGTGGGCCCGAGCCAATGCCTCGACCAGGGTCTCTTCGGATACCTCGCGGGCACCTGCCTCGACCATATTCAATGAATCCCGGGTGCCGGCGACTACCAGATCGAGCTGACTGCGCTCGAGGTCGGGCATGCCCGGATTCTCGACCAGATGCCCCTCGAACTGGCCGATCCGCACCGCGGCCACCGGTCCGTCGTGGGGGATGTCGCTGATCGCGATCGCGGCTCCGGCTCCGATCAGGGCCAGGATGGCGGGGTCGTGCACCTGGTCAGTGGAGAGAACCGTGGCGACGATCTGGACGTCGTTGCGAAAGTCTTTCGGGAAAAGGGGTCGCATCGGGCGATCGATCATCCGGGAGGTCAGAATGGCCGCGTCTGAGGGGCGTGCCTCGCGGCGCATGAAGGCGCCCGGGATCCGACCCACCGCATACATCTTCTCTTCGTAGTCGCAGGTGAGTGGGAAGAAGTCGATCCCCGGCCGCGGGGACTTGCTCGCGGTGGCGGTGACCAGCACTACCGTGTCGCCCTGGCGAACCCAGACCGCACCATTGGCTTGACCGGCGAGCCGGCCGGTCTCGAGGGCTAGTTCGGCGCCGTCAAACGTGCGTGAAACAACGGTCGTTTCCATAGGAATCCTCCCCGCGCCACCCGAGCTGAGCCAGAGGTAGGCCCCGCGTCGGGTTGGCCGTCGCGGTTAGGGAAAGGGGATGAGAGCTGAACCTCAGTTCGGCTCCGATCGCCAGTCTCCAACCGCGCGCCTGGCGCTCCGGCGAAGTCTGCCGCTGCTCCCCTCGGGTGGGTCCGCGGTCGTTACTGAAACCGGCACTCGGTTGCAAGCGAGTCAGCCGGAAAACGGGCAGGGTCAGTGGCGCAGCCCCAGCTTGGCGATCAAGGCCCGGTAGCGGGTGATGTCGACCCGCATCAGGTAGTCCAGCAGGCGCCGACGCTTGCCGACCAACTTGAGGAGTCCTCTCCGGGTGTGGTGATCCTTGGGATGGAGCTTGAGGTGCTCGGTGAGCTCGCGGATCCGTTCGCTGAAGATCGCGATCTGGACCTCGGGCGAACCGGTATCACCCTCATGTTGGCGGTGACCTTCGATCACCGCAGCTTTGGCTTCACCTTGAAGCATGCCTGGGCATTTCTCCTTGAGTCGCCACGGAGCCCGCCCCACACAGCACTATCGGGGTTGAGCTGGGCTCCGGGTCAGGCCGGAGCATAGCACAGGCATCGGGACCGTCCCGAGAGCCGCCGGAGCCCGAGCTCCGTCCCCGACCCGCCCCGTCCTGGGGTGGCTAGAGGGACTTGAACCCTCGACCTCCAGGGCCACAACCTGGCACTCTAACCAAACTGAGCTATAGCCACCACGCGGGGCCAAATTATAGATGCGGCCCCAGTTCTCATCGCCGCGAGGGTCAATTTGCCAGCCTACCAAGTCGACCTGACCACGGCGGCGCTGCCGGACCGCGAATTCATGCGCCGGGCGCTGCGGCTCGGGGCGAGGGCCGCAGCCCGTGGAGAGGTCCCCGTCGGGGCCCTGGTGGTGCGGGGAACGGAGATCCTCGGGTCCGCCTCCAACCGGGTGGAGCGGGCCAAAGACGCGACCGCCCACGCTGAGCTGCTCGCCCTTCGGAAGGCGGCTCGCCGGCTGGACTCGTGGCGCCTGGAGGGAACCACCCTTTACTCGACCTTGGAACCGTGCCCAATGTGTGCCGGCGCCATCCTGCTGTGCCGCGTCGGGCGCGTCGTCTACGGAACCGACGACCCCAAAAAGGGCGCCTTTCGATCGGTCTACGACGTGCTCGGCAACCAGGGTGGCAACCACCACCCGGTCGTGCTACCGGGCTGCGAGGGGGAGCCGGCGGGACGGATCCTGCGCACCTTCTTTAAGGGTCTGAGGTCCCGAACCGCCTAAGCACTTAGACGGGAACTGGTCGAATCCGGACCGGCTTTACAATTCCCCCAGGTCGGGGAGAGGTGTCCGAGTGGTTTAAGGTGCCGCTCTCGAAAAGCGGTGTGGTGAGAAGCCACCGCGGGTTCGAATCCCGCCCTCTCCGCCCGTCTGGAGACGGGGCCAGTGACAGGGTCCGGGCGGAGACAGTTGATCGGGGGCTCGTTTGACGGGTCGCCGGATGCCGGTTACAATGGCGCCACTTTGCGGTACAGGTGCGGGGTTCGACCGACCGAGGCTGAGCTAAAGCTCGGCGCAGCCCTACCCGTAGGAGGGCCGGTCCGCTAGCGCATCCGCATCGCTAGAGAAAAGACCGGTTCCCGAGAGTTCGGGCTCCGGTCTTTTTTTTATCGGCGTGAGCCGCCAGCTCAACCGCCATGAAACCCCAGCCCTCCCAGCGCACCGTTCAGCTCCCCACCCCGGCCCCTCTCGGCGGCCTCCTGGATGCCAGCTTCGAGCACGACGGGTGCGGGGTGGGCTTCATCGCCAGCCGCCGCCAGGGGGCCTCGCGAGAGGTGGTACAGCTGGCCCTGGGGGCTCTCCGTCGCCTGCTGCACCGGGGCGCGTTTGGCGCCGACCCAAAGACCGGCGACGGTGCTGGCTTGCTGATCCAGATCCCCGACGCATTCCTGCGCCGGGTCACCGCCCAGCAGGGGATCTCACTTCCTGGCCCGGGCCGGTACGCGGTGGCGACTTTCTTCCTGCCCCGGGACCCCCATGATCTGGCGGCCTGCTCCGAAGCGGTCCGGGCAGCCATAGGTGGCGCTCACCTGCGGCTACTCGGCTGGCGGGATGTGCCCGTTCGCCCACACCGGATCGGGCCGGTGGCGCGGCGCGGCAAGCCGGTGATCCGCCAGGCGTTCATCGCGGGGCGCCGCAGCGCCGAGGCTCTGGAGGCTGCCCTCTACCCCATCCGCAAGAGCATCGAGAGCCAGGTCCGCGCCTTGCCGCTTCAGGACTCCGACTCAGCCCGGCTCTTCTCCATCACCAGCTGCTCCACCACCAGCTTGGTGTACAAGGGTCAGCTCAGCGCTACTCAGCTGGAGCCGTTCTATCCCGACCTGTCGGCGCCGGATCTGCACAGCCGGCTGGCTCTTTTCCACCAAAGGTTCAGCACCAACACCGACCCCAGCTGGCGCCTCGCCCAGCCCTTTCGGTTCATCGCCCACAACGGGGAGATCAACACGCTGCGGGGCAACGTCAACTGGATGCGGGCCCGCGAGCGCGGCTGGCGCCATCCCCTGGGCGGCGTCCAACCCCAAGAGGTTCTGCCCGTCATCGAACCGGGAGGCAGCGACTCGAGCGCCTTCGACAACGTCATCGAGCTGCTGATCCGAACCGGCAGGTCGCTCTCGGAGGCGGTGATGATGGCGGTGCCTGAGGCCTGGGAAAGCGGTGCTGAGCTGCCCTCCGCGCTGCGGGCCTTCTACCGCTATCAGTCGAACCTGCTCGAACCCTGGGACGGCCCCGCCGCCCTCACATTCAGCGACGGCCGTTGGGTGGGCGCAGCGCTCGACCGCAACGGTCTCCGGCCGGCCCGCTACTCGATCACCGACGA
Source organism: Candidatus Dormiibacterota bacterium (assembly GCA_035534755.1). Lineage (GTDB taxonomy): Bacteria > Chloroflexota > Dormibacteria > Aeolococcales > Bog-877 > Bog-877. The sequence continues at coordinate 6,451 of DATLRH010000016.1, read as the reverse complement.
GCTGGTGGTGCTCGCCTCCGAGGTAGGCGTCGTCGACCTCGATCCGGCCACCGTGCGGCGGACCGGACAGCTGGAGCCGGGCCACCTGCTGATGGTCGACACGGCCAGCGGCAGGGTGCTCGAGGACCGCCAGGTAAAGAGTGCGGTCACCAGGCGCCACCCCTACCGCCGGCTGGCAGCGGATTCCCTCTACCACCTCCCCTCCCCCGCCGACGACTTTCCCGCACCCCCACCACTCAAAGGAGAGGAACTCGCCAGTTGGCAGCGCTGCCACGGCTACACCGATGAGGAGCTCCACCAGGTGCTCGGTCCCATGGCGGTGACAGGTCACGAGGCGGTGGGATCGATGGGCAACGACGCCGCGCTGGCCGTCCTCTCGGAGCATCCCCGGCTCCTCTTCGACTATTTCAGCCAGGGCTTCGCCCAGGTGACCAACCCTCCAATCGACTCGATCCGGGAGCGCTGCGTGATGTCGCTGCGCACTACGCTCGGCGGCGGTGGCGAACTGGTCGATCCCCGGCGCCGCCCGATCGCCCGGCTAGAGCTGCCCCACCCGATCTTGACGGATGGACAGCTGCGCCAGTTGCAAAGTGAGCTGCCCCCCAACCTCCGAACACGCACCATCTCCGCCGTCTTCCCGGCGGCGGGATCCGAAGGAGGGTTGGAAGGGGCGCTCGACCGGCTCTGCTCCGAGGCCCTGCTAGCGGTCGAGGACGAAGTCCGGATCCTCATCGTCAGCGATCGGTCGGCCAACCGCGACATGGCCCCGATCCCGAGCCTATTGGCGACCGGAGCGATTCACCAGCACCTGGTGCGCCACGGAGCTCGGGCCGCGCTGAGTCTGGTTGCGGAGACCGCGGACGCCCGCAGCGTGCACCACCTGGCCTGTCTGATCGGACATGGAGTCGAGGCGGTCAATCCGTACTTGGGCCTGGCCTCAGTGGCCGCCCTGGCCAGCACCGCCAACCTGGTCGAGCCGCGGAGCCGTTCGCAGGCTCGGGAGGCCTATCTCGAAAGCCTCCAGGAGGGGTTGCTCAAGGTGATGTCCAAGATGGGTATCTCGACCCTGTCCAGCTACTGCGGAGCCCAGGTCTTCGAGGCGGTGGGAATCGCGCACCACGTCATCGCTCGCTGCTTCTCCGGGACGCCCTCTCGTTTGGACGGCGCCGACTTCGAGATCTTGGCCCAAGAGGTGCTGGCCCGCCATCGGATCGCCTTCGCCCCCGCGGCCGGCATCTCCGAGCTCGACCTCGGCGGCGAACACCGGTGGCGCCAGGAGGGAGAGTCGCACGCCTGGAGCCCGGCCAGCGTAGCGGCGCTCCAGCATGCGGTACGCACCGAGGACCCGGAGCGGTTCCACCGTTTCACCGAGCTCGCCGACGCCAGGACCGCCCCCCCGACCACGCTGCGTCACCTGCTCGATCCCCGGCCGGGACAGAGAGTCGCACTCGACCTGGTCGAGCCGGCGTCCCTGATCGTGCGCCGCTTCGTGACCGGGGCCATGTCGCTGGGCTCGATCGGCCAGGAGGCCCACGAGACGATGGCCCTGGCGATGAACCAGCTCGGCGGCAAGAGCAACACCGGTGAAGGCGGTGAGGACCCCTCGCGCTTCGCCGTCGCCAGCGACGGCCGGTCGCGTCGGAGCGCCATCAAGCAGGTGGCCTCGGCCCGCTTCGGAGTCACCGTTCACTATCTGGTCAACGCCGACGACATCCAGATCAAGATCGCTCAGGGAGCCAAACCGGGTGAGGGTGGCCAGCTGCCCGGCCACAAGGTCGACGCCAACATCGCCCGCCTCCGCCACGCGGTTCCCGGTTTGGATCTGATCTCTCCCCCACCGCACCACGACATCTACTCGATCGAGGACCTGGCCCAGTTGATCTGGGACCTGAAGCAGGCCAACCCGGCCGCACGAGTGAGCGTCAAGCTCGTCTCCCAGGCGGGAGTGGGAACAGTCGCCGCCGGCGTGGTCAAGGCCCGGGCCGATCACATCACCATCTCCGGGCACGATGGCGGCACCGGCGCGGCTCCGCTCTCCTCGATCAAGCACGTAGGCATCCCCTGGGAGCTCGGGCTGGCCGAGACCCAGCAGGCGCTGCTTCGCCAGGGACTCCGCTCGCGGGTCACGATTCAGGCCGACGGCGGTCTGCGCACCGGGCGCGACGTGGTCATCGCGGCCCTGCTGGGGGCTGAGGAGTTCGGCTTCTCGACCGCGGCCCTGGTGGCGACGGGGTGTGTCCTGATGCGCGTCTGCCACCTCAACAGTTGCCCGGTCGGGATCGCGACTCAGGACCCGGTCCTGCGCCAGCGCTTCGCCGGCACTCCCGACCACGTGGTCACCTTCTTCATGATGGTTGCTGAGGACGTGCGCCGCCAGATGGCGGAGCTGGGCTTTCGGACGGTCGCCGAGATGGTCGGTCGGGTGGACCGGCTCGGTCAACGAATCGGCCCCCGCCCCTGGAAGGCCGGTCGGCTCGACCTGGGACCGCTGCTCCAGGTCCCGGTCCCTGGCCCTGCCGCCCTGCGACGGGGAAGGCACCGGGCCGATGTCGAGGCGCGCTCCCGACAGCGCCCCCAGGAACACCACCTGGAGACGGCGCTCGACCTGCGGTTGTTGGAGCGCCTGCGCGACTCATTGGCGACCGGACAGCCGGGCAGCGCCTCGGCGCCGGTCCGCAGCTCGGATCGAGCGGTCGGCGCTCGACTCAGCGGCGAGGTGGCCCGACGCTTTGGGGAGGATGGGCTCCCCGAGGACTCGATCCGGGTGCAGCTCACTGGCGTCGCCGGCCAGAGCCTAGGCGCCTGGCTGGCGCCTGGTATAAGCCTCACCTGCACCGGCGCTGCCAACGATTACCCCGGCAAGGGCCTGAGCGGAGGTCGGCTCGTGGTGCGCACTCCGAGGAGAGTCGGCTATCCGCCCTCCGAGAATGTCATCGTCGGGAACGTGGCGCTCTACGGGGCGACCTCGGGCGAGGCATTTTTTGAAGGGCGGGCCGGGCACCGGTTCGCGGTCCGCAATAGCGGCGCCACCGCCGTGGTCGAGGGGATCGGCGACCACGGCTGCGAGTACATGACCGGAGGCGTGGTGCTCATCTTGGGGCCGGTCGGACCCAACTTCGGCGCCGGCATGAGTGGCGGGGTCGCCTACATCGTCGATAACCCAACCGCCGTGCTCCGCCACTGCAACCCCTCCTCGGTCGAGTTGGCCCACCCCGATGGAGGCGACCTGGAGATCGTCCGCGAACTGCTGGAGCGCCATCTCCGATACACCGGAAGTCAGCGGGCGCAGCGACTGATCGCCGACTGGCCGATCAGCCCCGAGCGCCTGCGCCTGGTCCGCCCCCGCCGGCGCGGCGCGGGCGTCTCGGGTCTTCCCCAGCGGCTCCAGAACACCCTTCCCGAGACGGCTGCGGCGTTGGCCTGAGCAGGTGGCGGACCCCCTGGCATTCGTCCGGCATCGACGCCAGCTCGGAGCTGACCGACCCATCCCGGACCGCTTGGGCGACTACCAGGAGGTGCATTTGGGGCTCGCCCCGGATGACCTGCGCGTCCAGGCCGGGCGGTGCATGAACTGCAGCATCCCTTTCTGCCATCACGCGTGCCCCCTCCACAATTTGATTCCCGACTGGAACGCCCTGGTCGGCCGCGACGATTGGGAATCCGCCCTGGAGCGGTTGCACCGGACCAACAACTTTCCCGAGTTCACCGGCCGGGTCTGTCCGGCGCCCTGCGAGGCCAGCTGCGTACTCGCAATCAATGACGAGCCGGTCACGATCAAGGAGGTCGAGCGGAGCCTGATCGACCGCGGCTACCAGCAAGGCTGGGTCGTCCCCCAGAAGCCGGCTCCCAGCAGCGGCCGTCGGATAGCGATCGTGGGGTCGGGACCTGCCGGGCTAGCTGCTGCCCAGCAACTCGCGCGCGGAGGTCACCAGGTCGTGGTGTTCGAGCGGGCCGTCCGCCCGGGCGGACTCCTCCGCTATGGCATTCCCGACTACAAGCTGCCCAAGGAGCTGGTCGATCGCCGGATCGACCAGCTGGAAGCGGAGGGGGTCACCTTCCGGTGCGGAGTCGAGGTGGGTCGTGACCTCGCCGCGAGTGAACTCCGGAGCACCTTCGACGCCGTCGGGCTCGCACTCGGGGCGCGCCGGGCGCGGGACCTAGAAGTTCCGGGACGCGAGTTGCAGGGCGTCCACCTGGCCATGGACTACCTGGAGCAGCAGAACCGGGGCCGTGCCGGGCTGGCCGAGCTTCCGGGCGCCACCCCGATCAGCGCCGCGGGCCGCCGGGTGGTGATCCTCGGGGGCGGAGACACCGGGGCCGATTGCCTGGGTAATGCCCACCGCGAGGCCTGTGCCAGCGTCGACCAACTCGAGTTGCTGCCTCGCCCTCCCCTCCACCGCGCCGCCGACAACCTCTGGCCCGACTGGCCGTTGGTCCTGCGGACGTCGCCGGCCCACGAGGAGGGGGGACGGCGCGGTTTCAACGTCGAGACGGTGGGTTTCTCCGGCGCAGCCGGACGGGTCAGCTCGCTCCAGGTCCGCCAGGTTCGGTTCAGTGCCGAGCCCGGCCGCGACCAGCGCCTGGAACCGGTCCCCGGCACCGAGTCCAGTATCCCTGCCGATCTGGTCCTCCTCGCCCTCGGCTTCACCGGGGCGGACGCCGACGCCATCACCTCCGAGCTGGGCATCGGGTCGATCCCCGGCGGTCGCCTCGGCGCCGATGCTAGCCACCAGACCAGCGTCCCGGGAGTGTTCGCATTCGGGGACGCGGTTCGCGGCGCGTCCCTGGTGGTTCAGGCGATCGCGGATGGGCGCGCCGCGGCCCACTCGATCGCGGCCGCCTTGGCAAGGCTGGTGGCCTAAACCAGCTCCGGGTTCGCTTCGACCTCGGCCGCACTTGTGATGCAGCCACCAATTGCCATCATCGCAATCATATGTAAGTCACGGTGACCCATCGGCGAGATTCTGGAAGACTCGCCTGATCTTGCCCCGGCCAGCCGGGGTCGAATTTCAGCCGATGGGAGGAATTGCCTGGTCATGTACATTCCGTCACCGCCCTATTTGAACGCTGGCGACAATGCCTGGCAGCTCACCGCCGGCACCCTAGTCGGCCTCATGTCCCTGCCGGGCCTCGCCGTCCTCTACGGCGGGGTGGTGAAACGCAAATGGGCGGTGAGCTCCGCCGTGATGTGCTTCTACGCCTTCTCTGCGGTGCTGATCGTCTGGGTGCTGGCCGGGTTCAGCGTCGGCTTCGGACACCCGTGGCTGGGCTCGGTGGTGGGCTTACCAAGACCGGTCCTGAGCTCGTTCGGCGAAACGGCTCGGGCCACCATTCCGCTGCTTACCGGTCTCATGCCCAAGTTCGCCTTTTCACAGGCTTCGCTAATTTACTTCCAGTTCGTCTTCGCCGCCATCACGCCCATCATCTTGGCCGGATCTCTCTTCGGCCGGATCAACTTCAAGGCCTGGATGATCTTTGTGCCCTTGTGGTCACTGCTGGTTTACAGCGTCAACGCCTTCATGCTCTGGGGAGGAGGGTGGCTTTCCCAGCTGGGGGCGGTCGACTACAGCGGTGGTTACGTCATCCACGTCGCGGCGGGAATCTCGGGGTTCGTGGGAGCTGCGGTGATTGGGCCCAGGACCCTCAAAGATCAACAGGACTTCAAGCCCAACAACGTTCTGCTGGCGGCGGTGGGCGCGGGCATCCTCTGGCTCGGCTGGAACGGCTTCAACGGAGGCGACCCCTACTTCGCCAATGCCGACGCCGCGGCCGCCTTGCTCAATACCAACCTGGCCACCGCGGTCGCGCTCCTGACCTGGTTCTTCTTGGACATCACGATCAATCGCAAGCTCTCCTTCCTGGGCGCGATCAACGGCATGATCTGTGGACTGGTGGCCATCACCCCAGCGGCCGGCTACGTCGACGGCTACGGGGCGATCATCGTCGGCCTCTGCGGCTCCGGTATCGCCTGGATGACCATGAACAAGCTGGCGGGCCGTTGGCCCTTCCGGAAGGTGGATGACACCCTGGGCGTCATCCACACCCACTTCGTCGCCGGTGCTGTGGGCGGGGTGCTGGTCGGCCTCATCGCCAATCCGGCCATGATCGTGTATGTCGGGGTGGGAGGCGCCGGGGTCAGCGTAGGCGGGCTCTTCTCCGGCAACCCGCACCAACTTCTGGTGCAGGTGCTCGGGCTGGTCGTGGTCACCGTCTACGACGGAGGGATGACCTTCCTGATCCTGAAGGCAATCGGATTGGTGGTCCCGCTGCGCATGAGCGCACTGGAACTCGAGCACGGCGACCGGATGCTCTTTGACGAGGAGGTATTCGAACTGCACCATCCGATACCTCCCCCCGATCCGATACCTACTCCGGAGCTGAAACCAGCTCCCATGCCCACCTGACCATCTGCCGGTGGTCGGCGCCCCAAGGGGCGCCGCCCACCACACTC
>DATLRH010000015.1:0-163574 GCA_035534755.1 Candidatus Dormiibacterota bacterium | reverse complement strand
CAGGGGTAGGGATCGCAGGCGCGTGAACGCCGCTGCCAGTTCTGCTCCCCACGGCCAGCGAGCGTCGAGGCGGAGAGTGTTCCGCCGCCCGCTGCGCACCAGCCGCCCGGCCACGTGCAGCACCTGGTAGCGCAGCCGTTTGGGGGCGGCCTCAAGGAACTCACCGGGGAGGCAAACCTGCCGGGCCCAGGCCAGCAGATCCTGGGCCATCTGCACCAGCAAAAGCCACACCCGGTTGGCCTGGAAGCCCGCGCAGGGGAAGTTGGCAAGGCCACACTCCTTGGCCTCCTTGATTCGGTCTTCCACCCGGGCGTGGAGCCGGTGGCGGGCCTCCAGGTAGGCGATGTCGGGATCCTGGGAGTTGGTGATCAGGGCCTGGTGGCGCAGGCCATGGGGGTCGAAGAGGTGGTAGCTGGCACCGGGGTGAGGCTCCTCCCGGCGCACCAGGACCCGGGAGCCACAGGGCCACAACGAGAGATTCAGTAAGGAGGTGATCTCGGCCACCTCGGCTCCCTCTCTCTCCTCCATCTCCTTGGTGATCGCCACCTCCCAGCTCCGCTCCGGCAGCTGCAGGATCGCCTCCCGCACCGACTCGGTCACATCGAAGCCCACCGAGAACTCCAGCCCCCGCTCGGCGATCGCGCCCACGAAGCCGTGGCTGGCCCCCGCCGAATCCGAGCGCACCAGCACCCGGGGCCCCTGTTCCGCATCCTTGGCATTGGTCGGCAGGGGCAGTTGCTGAAGCGCTGCGTCCAGCAACTCCACGTGGTCCAAGGCTGTGTTGGCACCGGCATTCCCGGGCCGCAATTTGCCCGCCAGGGCCTCCCCAGTCTGGTCCAGATAGACCAGCAAAGGGTGGAAGCCGAAGCCATGCTTCCAGTTGGGAGCCGCCTGCTCCTTGTTCTCCGACTCCACCTCCACCAGGGTGGCGTCGAAGTCCAGGGTCAACTGCTTGGGCCCCATGCCCCAGGCCCACACCCGGGCTCTCGCTCGGGCCCGGGCCAGCTGCAGCCGTTCCAGCAGAGGCTCCCCGATCGAGTCCAACACCCGCCAGGCGGTGGGGGTAGAGGCCACCTGCCCGAAGAGGTCCGGCTGCTGCCGCAGCGTGGCCAAATCGGCGATGCATTCCCCACCATCGGCCAGGGTCACAGCCAGGTCCACCAGCACTCGTCCCGGGTCGTGCCGGCGGCGCCGCTGCACCAGCTGGGACAGCGCCTTCGAGAGTCCCTGGTCCAGCCCGCTGCGCTCCGCCAGTTCGGCCAGGAGCCGGCTCCCGGCGTGGCCCACCAGCCCCCTTCCATCTGCCTCCACACGCAGCCGCGGCCGGTCGCTAAACTTCACCCTCAAGGTGATGCCCTCCCAGGTGGGAATGGTGGACTTGAACACCCACATTTTCCCTTACCAGGAGGGCATTTCCGCAACTGGACCGCCCAGTTGCTCAGCTCCTTGCTGAAATCCTCAGGTTAGTACGTGGGTACAGCGGCTGGACAAGCCTTCCCGAGGTGGTTCAGCAGGTGGAAATGGTCTGGACCGATGGCGCCTTCGGCGCAGCCAGCAGGTCGCGGTAGCGGTGACCGGTGGGTTGCCGGGAGGGGATTATGCTGGACGTGAGCTACCTTCACCCAGTTCCCAGTCCAATCCCGTAGCAGCGCGTCGAGGCGCACCCAATCCGCGAGTCCTGAGGTCCAGCGTCCTTCAGGTGGAGAGGAAGGCTACCGATTCCTTAGGAATACAAAATAGAATGCGGCGAACACCAAGACAATGCCAACATTGACGATGAGCCGGAGCCCGACCCGGTACCTTAGGAACAGGAAATCTACTGCGACGATAATGGCCACCATCACGAGCAGGTAAGGCACGAGAAATAGCTTTCCGCTCATTTCGGTCAAGGCTCCTTTCGCTTCTCCGGACTGGTATTTCTTCTGCCTTTGTACCCTCCTAGAATATCAGCGTGTGCGGGTGCTCCAAAGGGGCCGGTCGGAGAGTTGAGGCGGAACACCCGACCGCGACGCCGCTGCACCGAGACAGACCGACCACACGGGTAAATCCAGACGACATGAAAGAGCCTGGGACTCGCCTGGATTGGCAACATTGACCAGGGTGATCTGAGCATCAGAATCACCCCGACGGCCACTGCCACTTGGCTGACCCCAGTGCCCAGGGCGTCCGCCTGAGGGACCATCTCGCGAACCCGATGGGTCCAGACGTCCATCGGGCCCGCCCCGGCGCGAAAGTCGCTCCGAAGCCGCGCTTGCCGCCGATTCCACCTGGGCACCGGCTCCTCCACAATTCGCGCGCTCCGCCGGCGGAGAATTCCCCCAGGACGAGGGGGTTAAGCAACAGGTAGTGCCATGTCCAGGCTGGAGCTGACACGTTTCGTCTAAGAGCCTGGCGGCGTTCGGGTGGAGGAGGAGGTCTCCGGTTGCCTGGGCCGTGGGGCGGATACTTCTCTCTCTTGGCTTCGATCTCGGGGTCGAGCCTTGAACTACCTCGGGGTCTTCTCGGTTTTTCGGATCAGGAGAGAGGTGGCAAGTGGCCAAAAAACAAGCCAGTTTCCCCTAGCCGAAGCAAACTACCCCCAGATAAGGGCTCCTGGAGCGCACCGCCACTTTCCAGCGGCTGGTGGTCGCCCGAACGGTGCTGGGGTTAGGGATCTGATCTGGGGCCGCTGGGGGCGCTCCTACCCGATCAGCTGGCCCGACTGGTGGCGGCCAGTCCCACCGCCAGTGAGACCATCACAACCGCGCTGGCTCCCTGGGCGTGCTCCAGCTGGCGCGGTCGTCTGGCGAGCCAGCCCCGGGCCGTGCCGGCGGCAACTGCCCAGACGCTGTCCGATAGCAGCGCGATGGCGACCCAGACCAGCCCCAGGACCAGGAACTGGAAGGGAGCCTGACCCTGACCGCGAACGACAAATTCGGGCAGAACGGCCGCGAAGAACACCATCGACTTGGGGTTGCTGGCGCCCACCACCAGCCCGTCCCGCAGGATCGCGGCGCGGCTCCGCGGCGGAGAGACCGCCTGGGGAGCCAGCGCCGGCCGGCGGCGGCCCCGCCAGGTGCTCACCCCGAGGTAGCCGAGATAGGCGGCTCCGACCAGCTTGACTACGGTCAGGGCGATCGCGGAGCGCTCCAAGAGCGGTCCCATTCCCAGCGCCACCACGAGCACCTGGAGCAGCTCGCCGAGCGAATTCCCGACCACCGTGCCCAGGGCCGCCCTGCGGCCCAGGGCCACGGCCCGGCTCACGACGAAGAGCACGCTCGGACCGGGGATCGCAATCACGACCAGGGCCACCACGGCGAAGGCGGCCAGCCGGGCCCAGTCCATCCCGGGAGCATAGGGGGCTCAGCCAGCCAGGATGGCCGCCAGGTTGAGCGCCTTGCGGGGGACCCTTAAATTGAACTTGCGACCGTAGTCCCGGAACACGAGTCGGTCGGTCGGGCTCTGCAGCCAGCGCAAGGGGTAGGGGGGACCGGTGGTGGCGACGAAGACGGTTCCCGCCTTGGACTCGGAGACCGCCACCACCGTCTGCCCAGCCCAGCTGCTCGCCTTCCCCCGGACCGCGGTGGCGGCGCCTTTGGTGAGCAGGGCCGCCAGCGCCCTGGCGGAGGTCAACCCGGCAAACGCCTGGGTGAGCTGGACGGCGGTGGAACTGGAGGCGGCAATGTAGACCCAACGGTCCCCCAGGGCTGCCTGGAGGGTGGCGCCCCCGACCCCGTTCCAGAGCGTCTTGCTGCGGAAGTAGTCCACGCCGTTGAGCTCCTCCGCTTGGAAGGACAGGGTGGGGGTGGTGAAGGTTCCACCCCCCTGATTGGGTCCCTCGACCTCGAAACTGAAGGACCCGGGAGTGCCACTGGCGGTGGAGGTGGCTTCGATGGCGAAGCTGCGGGCGCCTCCGAGAGCACGTCCGGCCGCCCTGATGATGGCCGGTCCCGTCTCCTGCCGGACGCCGTTGGCGGCGGGGGCGCAGGCGGCCAGGAGGAGGCCGAGAAGCAGCCCCGCCACAAGCGTTGGGCGCAGCGGATGTGGGGACCGGCCGCCTCCTCTTGGCAGGGCTCGGAGAAACATCAAGTGGCAATCCTGAGACGGCGGCGAACCGAGCCCTGGGGGTGACGACCCCAACCCGGGAGGGGCGGTAGGTCGCGATCGACCGTTGCCGACGACGCCCGCATCCTATCCGAACCAGGCGGTTCAGCTGGCCCCGGCGGGCGCCGCTCCCGGCGACCGCGGTCCTGCGCCCGAGCCCGAACCGGGCCGATTCGTGCGGAGGGCTACACTCGGGTGAATGTCCATGTTCGACCTCTCCGGAAAGGTGGCCCTGGTGACCGGGGCATCGCGCGGGCTGGGCCGGGCCGACTGCCTGGCGTTGGCCCGAGCGGGAGCGGATGTGGTGGTCACCGACGTTCTGATTGAGACCGATCCCGGCCTGCTCGAGGCAGCCGCGCGAACCTCCAGCGTCCTGGCCCAGGTGATGGCGGCCCAGAACGTGGTCTACGCCGAGCAGACGGCTGAGGAGATCCGCCAGATGGGCAGGCGCTCCAGGGCAATCCGGATGGACGTGACTGATCGCGAGCAGGTCGGCTCTGTGATCGAGCAGGCGGCGGCTGAGTTTGGGGGGATCGACATCCTGGTCAACAACGCCGGCACTCTGGACCACCTCGGCCAGCTGGCGGACCAGTCACCCGAACTCTGGGAGAGGGACCTGCAGGTCAACCTTAGCGGTGCCTTCAATTGCACCCAGGCGGCCTGGCCCTACCTGCGCGAGGGGGATTTTGGCAGGCTGATTTACATGTCCTCGGTGGCGGGCACCTTGGGCGGCTTCGGCCAGGCCAGCTACAGCGCCACCAAGGCCGGATTGCTGGGCCTGATGCGCTCCGCCGCCCTCGAGGGCGCCCGCCACGGCATCACCAGCAATGCCATCGTCCCCGGGGTGATCGCGACCGAGGCCTTCAACACCGGGCCGGCCGGCATGCGCGAGCGGATGGTCCTGCGCACCGCGATGCGGGCCCCGGGAACCCCCGAAGACGTGGCCCATGCGATCTGTTTTCTGGCCAGCCCGGAGGCGGGATACATCACCGGGGTGGCCCTGCCGGTGGCGGGGGGAATCGATCTCTTCACCTTTTGAGGTGAACAAGGCCGCAAATTAGGCCCCAATTCGGGTCTCCCCTGCTATAGTTGCGGCCGCCAGACGAAGTCCCGGGCGGCGATACAAGGCACCACCGAGCAGTCCTGGCCAGAACGCGATTTGGAGGATGCTCGGATTGAGCCTCGCCGACGTTACCCTGACCTGCCGCGAGTGCGGCTCGGAGTTCATCTTTACTGCCGGAGAGCAGCAGTTCTACCAGTCCAAGGGACTGGTCAACCAGCCCACCCGGTGCCAGCCCTGCCGCCAGTTGGCCAAGGCCTCGCGCCAGGGATCGAACGGTTACGCCTCAGCTGGACCTAGGCCCCCGCGCCAGATGTTCGACGTCGTGTGCGCCGACTGCGGCAACATGACCCAGGTGCCCTTCCAGCCCAAGTACGATCGCCCGGTTTACTGCAGCAACTGCTTCGAGAACCACCGGGCGGCACGCTAGCCGGCGAGCGGCCGGGGTGCCAGTCGGCGCAGGGACTCGAACCCTTCCTCCAACGCCTTCGCGTCGACGGCGCTGGCCCGAATGATGACGCCCCCGGCGGATTGGGGATAGGAGCCGAAGCTCACCTGCGGGTGAGTCTGCTCCAGCTCGGTCAGGACCGGGAAGAAGGTGGACTCGGCAATGCCCGGGAAGTACTGTTCCCGGTATCTGCGGCTCCCCTCGCCGCCGAGATACGCGGGCGCTATCTCCTGGTCGAAGATCGCCATCAGCTCAGCGGGCACGCCCGGGAGCACGAACAGCCAGCCCCTCCCCTCTCCCCCCGGCAGCGGAATCGCCAGAGGAGGCGCGCCTCCCACCGGGTTGCGGAGCACTGTCGACCCCTCGGGGATGAGCGCCATCTTGAGGGTGCCCGGATTCGGTTCCGGACTGGCTGCCCGCCCCTCCCGAAAGCGTCGCGCCACCCGCTCTCTGACCCGGGCCAGGACCAGCGCGTCCTCGACCAACCCCACCCCCAGGAGCTGGGCCACCGCGGCCATGGTGCGGTCGTCGGGGGTGGGTCCCAATCCGCCACAGCAAAACACCAGTCCCGCGCCCGCGGTGGAAGCCGCCTGAAGCTCGGCGGCGATCGCCTCGACTCGATCAGGCACGACCACGATCCGGGCGCAGGGGTGAGGACTCTCACGCAGCCGGCGAGCCAGCCAGCTCGAATTGGTATCGGCGGTGTGGCCCGAGAGCAGCTCGTCTCCGACCGCCACGATCCAGCTGTCCACCGTCTGCCCTCCCTGTGCGCCCCACCCTGGCGGCCCGGGCCCGGCCCGGGAGACTCCATGATGCCGCCCCCAGGCGACTCGGGGCCGCACTTCGAGTGCCAGGGGATGGTCGCCGGGTCTCGCCCGCCGATATAATTCGGCGGCTCCGGTCGACCCCCTTTCTCTGCTCACCTGCCGCCGCGCGCGGCTGGAGGAACCCCCCGCAATGACTCGAACCGTGCTGATTCCGGTGCTGGTCGCCGGCCTCCTGGCCCTAGCCTATGGCGCCTTCCTGGCCCTGGGGGTGATGCGACAGTCGCCCGGGAACGAGCGCATGCAGGAGATCGGTCAGGCCATCCGGGAAGGAGCCTCCGCCTACCTCAATCGGCAGTACACGATCATCGCCGCGATCGGCCTGGTGTTGGCCCTGGTGCTATTCCTGGGCGGCCTGGTCAGTCCCGCCCTAGGCTGGAAGACGTCACTCCTGTTCCTCTTCGGCGCGGTCCTCTCGGCCAGCGCCGGCTACGTGGGCATGAACGTCTCGGTGCGCAGCAACTACCGCACCGCGGAGGCTGCCCGCCGGGGGCTGGGGCCGGCCCTCAAGGTGGCCTTCAACGGGGGCGCAGTGACCGGCTTCTTCGTGGTCGGGTTCGGCCTCTTGGGGGTCACCATCGCCTTCTGGATCCTGGATCAGCCGTCGGCCATCGTGGGACTGGCTTTCGGAGCCTCCCTGATCTCCGTCTTCGCCCGCCTGGGGGGCGGCATCTACACCAAGGCGGCCGACGTCGGCGCCGACCTGGTGGGCAAGATCGAAGCCGGAATCCCCGAGGACGATCCCCGCAACCCGGCGGTGATCGCGGACAACGTCGGCGACAACGTCGGTGACTGCGCCGGGATGGCCGCCGACCTCTTCGAGACCTACGCCGTGACCGCGGTCGCGGCGATGCTCCTGGGGGGGCTGGAGTTCCACAACTTCGGGCTGACCGTCTATCCCCTCCTCCTGGGCGCGATCAGCATCCTGGCGTCGATCCTGGGCACCATGTTCGTCCGGATCGGCAAGGGGGGCTGGATCATGGGGGCGCTCTACCGGGGCCTGGTCGCAGCCGGGCTGCTGGCCATCGCCGGGTTCCTGGTCGTGACCCTGGTGCTGCGGGGCAACGGTGGGCTCTCCGCCAGAGTCCTGGGCCATCCCGTCCTCAACCTCTTCTGGGCGGCGGTGATCGGGGTGGTGATCACGATCCTGATCGTGGCCATCACCGAGTACTTCACCGGGGGTCAGTTCAACCCGGTCAAGAGCGTCGCCCGGGCTTCCCAGACCGGTCACGCCACCAATATCATCGCCGGGCTGGCGGTGGGGCTGGAGGCGGCTGCCCCCCCGGTTCTGGTGATCGGGATCGGGATCCTGGGCGCCTATGCCCTGGCCGGGCTCTACGGCATCGCCATCGCCGCCATGAGCCTGCTCAGCATGGTCGGAATCGTGGTCGCCATCGACGCTTACGGGCCAATCACCGACAACGCCGGTGGCATCGCCGAGATGGCCGATCTGCCGGAGTCGGTCCGGGCCATCACCGATCCCCTGGACGCGGTCGGCAACACGACCAAAGCGGTCACGAAAGGTTACGCGATCGGATCGGCGGCGCTGGCGGCGCTGGTGCTCTTCGCTGGCTACACCCAGACCCTGGGCCACCATCACTTCGACTTCAGCCTCAACAACCCCCGGGTTATCGTCGGGCTCCTCTTCGGGGGCATGCTGCCCGTGCTCTTCGCCTCGCTCTCGATGCAGGCGGTGGGACGGGCGGCAGGGGGGGTGGTCGAGGAGGTGCGACGCCAGTTCCGCGAGATCCCGGGGATCATGGAGGGGACGGCCCGGCCCCTCTACGGGCGCTGCGTCGCGATCGTCACCCGGGCGGCCCAGCGGGAGATGATCCTCCCCGGCTTGATCCCGGTCGCCGCGCCCTTGATCGTGGGCTTCGTCCTGGGCCCGGTGGCCCTCGGGGGCCTGTTGATCGGGACCATCGTGGTGGGGCTCTTCCTGGCCCTCCAGATGACCTCCGGGGGAGGCGCCTGGGACAACGCCAAGAAGTACATCGAGGAAGGCAACTTCGGCGGCAAGGGAACTGAAACCCACGCCGCGGCGGTCACCGGCGACACCGTCGGAGATCCCTACAAGGACACCGCCGGACCAGCCATCAACCCGATGATCAAGGTGGTCAACATCATCGCCATCCTGATCGCGCCTCTGATCGCAACCCACTTCCTGATTCACTGAGGACGGAGCCCGGGTGGGAGCCGTCCTCCCGACAGGGAGCGACCGGATCCGCCCTCCCCATGCAAGACGCCCAGCTAGCCGAGTATCAGGAGGAGATCCGAGAGCTCCAGCGCAAGCTGCTCGAGCTCCAGGAGAACGAGGCCGCCGCCAAGCTCCTCGAGGAGTACGCGGCCGAGGTCCAGATCCTGTCCGCCCTGCTGGGGGCCGCCCGGGCGCTCGACGAGACCCTCCGGGCCGACCCCGAGCTGGGCGCCCAGCTCCAGCTGCGAGGATTCCAGCCCAATCAGTTCCGGGAGGTCTACGCCTTCGTGTACGAATCGGCGCTCGAGATCGAGCGCGCCGGCATGGAGTTCGCCCGCGAGGTGGAGCGCACCGACTTCGCCGAGCTGCTCCGGGTACCGGGTGTCTAGCCGAGGAGGCGTCGCGGCCCCGGTTGGCGCCGCTGGCTCCCGGAGAGATCGCGAGCGGCCCGAGAATGTAACCTGTCAGTCGCACCCGGCTGACGAATTTGTCACAGCCAAGTTGTGGACGGCGGCCCACCGCCACCGGCAGAATGCCAGCGCGGGCTTGCGACTTCAGCCCGACCCCCTGGTCTCCAGGTGCGGTCCTCTCGACTCGGTATTCCAGGCGTAGGGGTCTTCGGGTGTCCATGTCGGCGGCAGTCGGGGAGGGCGAGGAGAACGCCTCTCCCGCCACTCGTTCCACGGGCGAGCAGGCGGGGGCAGTTTGGCGCGCTGCCCGGGTTGCCCTGGGGTCACTCCTGGGGGGACTCCTGATCGTGGTCCTGGTCGGGGCAATCTTTCTGGCGGTTGTCTCCCGAACCAGCGACCGGGGGGTGCCCCGGGTCTTCGGCCACACCTTCGTGGTGATCCTGAGCGGGTCAATGACCCCCGCCCTCAACCCCGGGGACGTGGTCATCGACAAGACCCTGACCCCCCGCCAGGCCGCCCACCTGCAGCGGGGCCAGGTGATCACCTTCGAGGCCGGGCCGGCCTCGGCGCCCACCTCGGTCCTGATCACCCACCGCATCTACCAGGTGCATCAGATTGAGAATCCCACCACCCACCAGCTGACGCCAGCCTACGAGACCAAAGGGGACGCCAACGGCGCCCCGGACGGAAACCTGCTCCAGCCCACTGAGATCCTGGGGCAATACCAGTTTCGGATTCCGTACGCCGGCTACGCGCTCAACGTCCTGCACAACCCGGTCGTCTTCATCCTGCTGATCAGCTCCCCCTTCGTCCTGCTGGTCGCGAGCGAGGGGACCCGGCGCTGGAAGGCGGCTGGTCCGACCCGCAACAGTTCAGGAGGAACGAAAAGTTAGCCCCAAATGGCACTGCCCCGCTCGCCCGAGAGTCGAGCGGCCACGACCTATTTTCAGCAGAACTCCAGGGAGGATCCGCGGTTGAATTTCCTACGAAAGCGCTCGACGATTGCCTTTGCTTCGATCGGTGCGGTGGCGGCCATCGCGGCCATCGCCACCGCCGGGAGCCTGGCCCTCTTCTACGACCCACCAGCTCCGATCGTCCAGACCTTCGCGACCGGCACGGTCAGCCTGGGAAACCCGTCCGTCTACAGGTGCAGCACTGGAGCCGACAGTTCCCAGAGCATTGGCAGCCAGAACTCGGGCGCCGGCGCTGGCAAGGTCACCTTCAACACCACCGGAACGACCAGCGTCTACCCGGGCTACAGCTCGAACGGCTACCCAAGCATGCTCGGTGACCAGAAGGGCAGTCTTTGCGAGTTCAAGGTCGAGTACACCGGCACCATGGACGCCTTCATGTCGACGGATGTCACGGTCTCCTCGGACGCCGGTTCGGCGACGACGATCAGCAACTTTGTGCCGGCCGACTGCGGAACTTCCGGTCCATGCGCCGGCCTCTACTCACCCCAGCTAGCTGGGCATGAGCCCACTGACCTCGAGGTCTGGGCCACCTACACGGTTCCGAACGTCATCGAAGGCGAATCGCAGGCCAAATCGAGCGGCACGTATGCCCTCGGAATCGGACCCGACCAGACCATCTCCCAACCAGGAGCCTCTGGCGCGGTAGATAAGACGTTCCAGTCGGGAAGCAGCTCCACCGCCCCATGCCAATCCAACGGCACCGACTGCCCGGTTAAGAACGGGTACACGGTGCTCTATCGGATCGCCGTCTACTGGCCGCTGGGCAACAGCGCCGACCAGAACATCTACCAGGGCGCCCAGGCAACCGTGACCCTGAATGTCAAGGCGGTCCAGGCGTATGACAACGCCCTCAACACCTGCCCCGGGATTGTCGACCCGGAGGCGGGTACCCCGGCGACCTACCTCTACGCCAACCCAGACCAGCCCACCGCTGGCTGGGGGGCGGGACTGAGCAGCACGGAGGGCACGCTCAGCGATGGCCAATGCCCGGCCATCAACGACACGGCCGCCGACTGGACCACCCCCATAACGTCCACGAGTATCGCCACGCTTTATCCCTTCTCCCACATCGCCAGCGTGAATCCGGGCACGTGAGGGTGGGACATCAGTACGAACAAGACCTCGTAGGTCGGCTGACCGCGCACGAGACCTGACTCAGCTGGGGTGCCGGCCCGGGCCGGCATCCCAGCACGGCGTTGCCTGTTTAGTCCGCTCGTCCGCTTCGTTTCTTGCGAGTCGGGAGAGCGCCAGCGGACGAACTTGACCGAGTCGCTTCGAGAGTCGACTCTCGGCGAGAACGCCCGCAAGGGACCAGCTCCAGAGGACGGCTCTACAGCAGGATGGGACCACCGCGGGACGGCTACTTTCGTACTGCGTCAGTGCGAGACGACGCAGGATCGGCAGAGGCCGTGCCCCAGAAGCTCCACGCGCTCCAGCTCGAAGTCGAGGGGGAGAGCCGCACTCCTGACCCACTCCGGAACCTCTGGGCAGCTGACGTCGAAGGTGCCGCCGCAGCGGTCGCAGACCAGGTGTTGGTGGGACTCGCTTCCGGCCATGACCGCCTCGTAGGTGTTGGCGTGGCCCAGCTGGATCTTGCGGGCCAGCCCGAGCTCGACCAGCAGGTCGAGCGTCCGGTAGACGGTGGTTCGCTGGAACCCGGGGAGCTTGCGGCCGATGCTGTTGCAGAGCTCGTCGGCGGTGGCGTGACCGGGGTGCTCAAGGAGCGCCCCGTAGACCAGGCGACGCTGGGGGGTTAGCCGCTTGCCTTGCTGCCTGAGCGCCTCAAGACCATTCATGGCCCCTCCAATATACCTGTTGCGTGCTATTGCAACAAGCCGAAACAGCTGAGGTGATCCGTGAGGGCGAAGGGGCGGCCGTCGCTCCCCGGATATGATCGGGGCCACGTGACCACCACTCCCGCGCCGAACGTTCTGGCCCAGTTAGAAGACGCCCTGGCCAAAGTCGAGGACCCCGAGTTGCATCGGCCCCTGATGCATCTGGGGATGCTCAAGAACCTCCGGGTCGACGGCGACGTCGCCAAGCTGCGAGTGATCCTGACCACCCCGGCCTGTCCCCTCAAGGATCGGATCCAGGCGGAGATCGAGGCCGCCGTGATCGGGACCGTGGCCGGCATCGCCAGAGTCGAGCTGGAGTGGGACGCCGACGTCAGCCGGACCCGGGGGGTGATCGGCCGCCAGGAGATCCCGGGGGTCCGCAACACGATCGCCGTGAGCGCCGGCAAGGGCGGGGTGGGCAAGACCACGGTCGCAATCAACCTGGCCCTGGCTCTGCTCCGGACCGGAGCCCGGGTTGGACTCCTCGACGCGGACATCTACGGCCCCAACGTTCCGATCATGCTGGGGCTAACCGAACGCCCCTCCGAGCTGGACGGGAGGATGGTCCCCCTCCAGTCGGGGGGCCTCAAGGTGGTCTCGATCGGCACCATCATCGACCCCGACCGGCCGGTCGTCTGGCGGGGCCCAATGCTGGCCGGAGCCCTCAAGCAGTTCCTCTTCGAGGTCAACTGGGGCGAGCTCGACTACCTGGTCTGCGACCTTCCGCCCGGCACCGGGGACGTGCAGCTGACCCTGGCTCAATCGATCCCGCTGACCGGGGCGGTGATCGTGACCACTCCCCAGGACGTCTCCCTGGCCGACGTCGGCCGGGGCATCGCCATGTTCCAGCAGCTGCGGGTCCCGGTCCTGGGCGTGATCGAGAACATGAGCGGCTTCGCCTGCCCCCATTGCGGCGAGGTGACCGACATATTCAGCCGGGGCGGGGGCCGGGAGCTGGCCGCCTCCCGGGGGATCCCCTTTCTGGGAGAGATCCCGCTCGACACGCTGGTGCGGGTCGGCGGCGGGCAGGGCCTGCCCCTGGTGCTGGCCCGACCCGAGTCCACCCCGGCGCGGACCTTCGAGCAGATCGCATCTCTCCTGGCGGCCCAGATCAGCCAGGTCAACTTTCAGACCGCCGCGACCCCCGAGATGCCCGCGGGACCTCGGATCGTGCGGGCCTGAGCCCAGGACGGGGCTAGGCAGGGGTCGATGGGATTGCTGGAGCCGGTCCTCACTTTGATCCTGGTGCTGGGAGTGGGCGTGCTCCTGCTCCGGCGCTATCGGAGCGGGCGCCGGCGCTGAAATCGGCGCCGCCCCGCCAAGACGACCTCAGGCAAGCGCCCCCGGCAGGGAGCGAGCGGCCGCCTCCCGGATCGCCTCCCTCGCCTCGGAGCTGTCGCTGTAGACCCGGAGCCAGACGGTCCGGACCGGTAGCAGCCTGGCCAACAGCTCGGGAGCGGCCTCCTCCTCCACCCGGCCCGAGATGGGGTCGTAGAGGCGGAGGGTCTGTTCGTCGCGGGCAGGGTTGTCGGGCCGAGGAGCGGTGCTGGCCAGATCCACCACCAGGCCGACCGTCCGGAACCGGTCGGGCAGGGCCGATCGAATCAGCGCCTCGATCTTCCCCGAGTCGTCGAGCCCAGGGGGTGACGGGATTTGGCTGAGCTCGCGGTAGGCCTCGAACGCCAGTCGCCAGGGCAGCCGCCGGGTGGTGACCGCCTCCCAGCTTTGGCCCAGCTCTCGCTCCGCCTGGTCGCGGGGCCGACGCTGGAGCCGCTCCACCTCCGCCATCAGAGACCAGTCGGTGAGGAGCAGGTACTGATCGAGGTGGTCGAGGGGACTCCCGGGCGGCATCAGGCCGGCGCAGGTCTTGGCGAAAACCGGGCGCAGATGGAGGTCGATCCGGCGCACGGTGCGGTGGTAGTAGACATGGTTGTACATGTAGAGGCGGGCGGAGAGGAAGGTCTCCAGGGCGGGCGCCCCGTGCTGGTGCAGGACCAGGCTGCCGTCCTTGATGAACATGTAGTGCCGCAGCCGGGCCAGGTCGACCGGCCCGACGGCGACCCCGCACATGTAGGCGTCGCGGGGGACGTAGTCCATATTGTCGGTGCTGGCCGGCCCGCAGAGCACCGGTTTCAGCGCCCGCAGCCAGCCGGGAGGCTCGAACCCGGCCAGCTCCCGGGGCGCCATCACCCAGGCAACCCACTCGGGGAGGATCGCCTCGCCCGGGTCGAAGTCTGCGTCCGGACTGCCCCGCAGGCTGGCGATGGCCTCGGCCAGAGGTCCCAAGACCAGACTCCGCCCGATGTCCTCGTGGTCGATGCCGTATGGGGCCAGAACCTCGACGTCGAAGAAGTGTCCAAAGGGGCCGTGGCCGACGTCGTGGAGCAGCCCGGCGATCCGCATCGTCTCCACCACCAAGGCCCGCGAGGGCGCCCCCGGGTAGCTCTGAATGAGGCTCGGGATGAGATGCTCGGTGAAGTCCCCGGTCAGGTGCATGGCTCCCACGGCATGCTGGAAGCGGGAGTGCTCGGCGGTGTGGAACACCCACCAGGCCGACTGCAGCTGGTGGATCCGCCGCTGCCGCTGCAGCCAGGGGTGATCGAGCAGCGCCTCCTCGGAGCCGGCCCCATCGGCACGCCGCTTGGTGATGCTGCAGTACTGGTAGAGCGGGTCGGAGAGGAGGTTGACTGCCTCGAATCGGCTCTCGGGTCCCTTCACCGTGATCGCCATCTTAGGCGGGCGACCGAGCTTCTCCGGGAGGCGAGGCCGCTTCGCCGAACTATTTGGTATGATCAAACCAAGCACTCGCCCGCTCGGCAGGGAGTCTGGACGTGAGCATCAGAGACGGGCTGGCGGTCGGCCGAGGGTCGCCGGAGCGACGGCCACCGGGCCGGAATTACAAGTGGATCGCGCTGTCCAACACCACCTTGGGCATCATGATGGCCACGATCAACGCCTCGATCGTGCTGATCGCGCTGCCGGACATCTTCCGCGGGATTCGGCTCAACCCGCTCGCTCCCGGTAACACCCCCTACTTCCTCTGGCTCCTGATGGGCTACATGGTGGTCACTGCGGTCTTGGTGGTCACCCTGGGACGGATCGGCGACATGTACGGGCGAGTCCGGATGTACAACCTGGGCTTCCTGGTCTTCACCATCTTCTCGATCCTGCTCTCGCTGACCTGGATGCACGGCTCCGGCGCCGCCCTCTACCTGATCGTCATGCGAGTGCTCCAGGGGATCGGCGGGGCGCTGCTGTGGGCCAACTCGAGCGCGATCCTGACCGACGCCTTCCCCAGCACCCAGCGGGGGCTGGCCCTGGGCACCAACATGGTGGCGGCGATCGCCGGGTCCTTCATCGGCCTCGTCCTGGGCGGGGTTCTCGGTCCCGTCGCCTGGCAGCTGGTCTTCTTGGTCTCGGTTCCGGTCGGGGTCTTCGGAACCGTCTGGGCCTACCTAATGCTGCGCGACACCGGGGTCCGCCAGCCGGCCCGTATCGACTGGTGGGGCAATCTCTTCTTCGCGGTCGGCCTGGTCGCCCTGCTGGTTGGAATCACCTACGGAATCCTCCCCTACGGGCACGCCAGCATGGGCTGGGGGAACCCCCTGGTGCTGACCGCGATGTTCGGCGGGGTCGCCTGCCTAGCCTTCTTCACCTACCTGGAGACCAAGGTCAAGGCGCCCATGTTCCATATCCAGCTGTTCCGGATCCGGGCCTTCGCGGCGGGGAACCTGGCCGCCCTGCTCTCTTCGCTGGCGCGGGGCGGCTTGATGTTCATCCTGATCATCTGGCTGCAGGGGATCTGGCTGCCCCAGCACGGCTACAGCTTTGCCGAGACCCCTCTCTGGGCGGGCATCTACATGCTTCCGCTCACGGCTGGGTTCCTAGTCGCGGGACCAATCGCAGGGATCCTCTCGGACCGCTTCGGCTCCCGGCTCTTCGCCACCGTGGGGGTCTCGGTGTCGGCGCTCATCTTCATCCTCTTCCAGGTGCTCCCGGCCAACTTCAACTACGTCTGGTTCGCGGTCCTGCTGGCGGTCTACGGGCTCTCCAGCGGCCTCTTCGCCTCGCCCAATCAGGCGGGGATCATGAACAGCCTGCCCGCCAACCAACGCGGCGCCGGGGCCGGCATGTCGGCCACCTTCCAGAACTCGGCTCAGGTGCTCTCGATTGGGATCTTCTTCACCCTGATCATCGTCGGGCTCTCAGCCACGCTCCCCCACACCCTGTATCACGGCCTGGTAACCCAGGGCGTTCCGGCGGCCGCCGCCTCCCGGATCTCCCACCTGCCCGCGGTCGGAAGTCTGTTCGCCTCCTTCCTCGGCTTCAACCCGATCGGCTCTCTGCTGGGACCGGTCCTGCTCCATCTGAGCCCCGCCCAGCAGGCCTATCTGACCGGACGGGCCTTCTTCCCCCATCTCATCTCCGGCCCCTTCCTGAGCGGTTTGCATGCGGCATTTGACTTCGCGTTTGCCGCCTGCGCCCTGGCCGCGGTGGCCAGCTGGCTGCGCGGGGGCAAGTACATCGCCGAGGAGCTGCCTCTCAGTCCGGTTTTGGCCTTCAACGCCCCCCCCTCGGCGCCGGCGGAGTTGGAGCCGGCCCCGTCGCCTCCGCCAACGGCCGAGCCTGAGCCCGGCGCTGACCAGCGCCCGCTGGAGCCGGTCCAGGCCGACCGCGAGCGGGACGGGTCAGCGCCATGACCGAGGCGCCGGCCCTGGAGCACGTCGAAGCCCCGGCGAGGCCGTCCCCGAGCGATGGGGGTCCCGTCGCCGAGTTGGAGCGGGCTGTCACCGTGATCGTGCGCTGGGCCCACAGCCGTGAGGTCCAGCTGGAGACGATGCACCGGGCTCGGTGCGATCTGCCGGTCGCCTCCGCCTCACTGCTCCACCGGATCGCCACCTGCGGACCGGTGCACCCGTCGGAGCTGGCGGCCTACTACGGCGTTGACAACTCCACCATCACACCCCGGCTGCAGCGGCTGGAGAGGTCCGGGCTCTTGACCAGAGAAGCGGATCCCCGCGACGGCCGGGCGGCCTTGGTACGGATCACTCCTACCGGGCAGCGCTTGCGCCGGCGCCTGCACCAGGCCCGCCGCACTTTGCTTGAGGAGTTGCTCCAGGACTGGACCCCGGCGGAACAGGCAGCGGTTGCGGGAGGGATGGCGCGCCTGGCGGAGCGTTTGGACCCACCGGGCCAACTGCCGGGGCCGGCCCCCCGCTGAGTCTGGCGGCGAACCCGCACAGGCCCGGAGTTCGTCGTACAAACCCGCTTGCCGAGCTGACAAAAGTGGTCCCATGATCGCCAGTTGAGACCGTCCCTTTCTTGGGCCAACTGCAGCGATCCAACCCCCATCGCGAGGAGCGCGACGCCCACCCGGTTCACCACCGTAGTCGACTAAATCGCCGCCCTCCCGAGCGACGTCGCAGCCATCCTCGAATCGGTGCGCCGGGCCATACGCGGGACCGTGCCCGGACTCGGGGAAGGGATCAGGTCCGAGATGCCGGCGTTCATGTTCGGCGGCAGGCACCTGGTGTCGGTCCGCGCGTGGAAGCAGCACCTCGGCGTGTATCCGGTACATTCGGTCCCCAAGCCCCTCGAACGTGAGAATGACCGCTACCGCTAGGCCCGAGCCACCCCGCCGTTTCCTCTGCGCGAGCCCATTCCCTACCACCTGGTGGGACGACTTGCAGCCGCCCTGGTGCTGGGAGCCTAGTTACTCGGCCGGTTGGTAGCGCCCGCGGCGAGATCCAATCGAGCCCCTCCAAGCGGCAATCTGATTACTCCGGGCCGCCCTCGGGGCAACGGGCGGGGCAAAGTGTCGATCTCCGGTCGGCAGCCCCGCGGCGGCGTCGAGTGGGAGGCCGCCGTCTCCGGATTCGGGCTGGCCCCGCGGACCTCGGTCGAACCCGCTCAACGGTCGCTGTGGATGCCCGGGGTCAGGGTCGCGCGACCGCAGCGAGCCCTACTGGGGTCGAGAGAACTGGCGGATGGCGATGCCGAGCATCAGCGCCGCCGCCAGGGCGACCAAGCCCAGCTCGAATAAGACCGGGAGGGTCCAGCTGCCCCAACTGAGTCCGGGGTCGAAGGTATGACGGATCGCAGGGGGAATGCTGAGCGCGCTGAAGACCTCCTTGCGGAGAGGGTCGACCGCGTAGGAGAGCGGATCGAGCTTGCTCAAAACCCCCAGCCAGACTGGGAGTTTGGTCACCGGGAAGACGGCGCCGGAGAGGAAGAACATGGGCAGCACAAACAGCTGGGTGATCACTTGAAAGGACTGTACGTCCGAGATGCGGGCCGCCAGCATCACTCCGAACGCGGTGAGTGCGAAGGCGGTGAGCATCATCTCCAGCAGTAGCACCAGCAGCATCACCGGGTTGTAGGGCACCCCGACCAGGCCCGCCAGGACGAGCATGATCGCGCCCTGGATGGTGGCCACGGTGGCTCCGCCCAGGCACTTTCCTAAGACCAGGGTCCAGCGGTGCACCGGCGCCACCAGCATCTCGCGCAGGAAGCCGAACTCGCGATCCCAGACAATCGATATAGCCGAGAAGATCGAGGTGAAGAGCACCGTCATGGCCAGCACGCCGGGGAACATGAAGGTGCGGAAATTGAAGCCGTCGGCGGTGGAGATGACCGTCGATAGCCCGGTCCCCAGGACGAACAGGAAAAGCACCGGTTGGGCCAGGGAGGTGATGATCCGCATCCGGTTGCGCCGAAACCGGATCAGCTCTCGCTTCCATACCACCCACAGCGCCCGGAGGTCGTCGCTGGTGCGTCCTCCGGCGACCCGGACTCCGGGCACCGCCATGGTGGTGGCCACGGCTACCGCCTACCTCGCGCCCGCATCCAGGGGGTGGCGCGCAGCCGCTCGGAGCTGGTCACCTCCGCGTCCCTAATCGTGCGCCCGGTGTAGTTCATGAACACGTCATCTAGGGTGGGCCGGGCGACTCTGATCGACCGGATGGCCACCCCCAGCTCGGCGAACAGGCGGGGCACGAACTGCTCCCCGCCGGCGACGTGAAAGGTGACCGCGCCCTCACTGACCTGGGCGGTGATCTGGAACTGCTGCGCCAGTCGTTCGATCGCCTGCTGATCGTCCGCGGTATGAAGCTCGACCCGGTCCTCGCCGATGCTGGCCTTGAGCGCCTCGGGGGTGTCGATCGCCACCAGAACCCCGTTGTCGATGATGGCCAGGCGGTCGCAGTACTCCGCCTCCTCCATGTAGTGGGTGGTCAGAAATATGGTGATCTGCTCGCGCCGACGAAGCTCCTGGATGTAACTCCAGATGTGGGAGCGGGTCTGGGGATCGAGTCCGACGGTGGGCTCGTCGAGGAAGAGCACCGAAGGAGCGTGAAGCAGGCCGCGGGCGATCTCCAGACGGCGCTTCATTCCGCCCGAGAAGGTCTGCACCAGGCCGTCCCGCCGCTCCCAGAGGTCGACCATCTCCAGGACCTGGCGCAGCCGACCCGCGACCAGATCCCGGGGGACACCGTAGAGCTCGGCGTGGAAGCGAAGATTCTCGGTGGCGGTGAGGTAGTCATCGAGAGTGGTGTCCTGGAAGACCAGCCCGATCCGCTGCCGAACCCGGGCCTGGTCGGCGACCGCGTCGAAGCCGGCCACCCGGGCGCTCCCCCCGCTGGGGTTGACCAGCGTGCAGAGCATGGAGATGGTGGTGGACTTGCCCGCTCCATTGGGACCGAGGAAGCCGAAGATCTCGCCGGTCTGGACCTCGAAGCTGACTCCCCGGACCGCCTCGATCTCCTTGTACGACTTGCGCAATTCCCGGGCGACGATGGCCGCCTCCGCCCCGCCCGGCGGGGCGGGGGGCGCCTGCAGCGCGGTCTCAGTCACCGAGCAAGCTTGCCACAGACGGTCGGCCTCCCCGGGGCGATTCCTCGTGCGCTCATTTCGGGGGTAGGGCGAGATCGGGCTGGGGCCGGCCACCGACTCCCGGCCCGCGCGACGCGGCCAGCGATTTGCACCACCCCCTGGGGGAGCGGTCCGGGGCGCCCCAGAAAAAGTGATCGGAGGCGGACTCAGCCCTTCAGGGCAGCCAGGAGCCTGGCTCCGATCGGGCTGCCCCAGCCGGTGCAGGGGTCCCAGCCCGGAACGGCTCGGTAGGCGCCGTTGTTCCCCTGGGTGATGTCCCGGGTCACCCCCTCCAGTTCCAGCTTCTGGTAGAGCAAGGGGTTGAGGTAGCCCGGTCCATGACCGAGCCCCTGAGAACAGCGGATCAGCAGGGCGGCCCAGAGGGGAGCCACCGCGCTGGTCCCACCGAAGACCGCCGGCTGGCCGTCGATCAGGACCTGGTAGCCGGACTCCGGGTCGGCATCCCCGGCTACATCAGGCACCCCCCGCCCGGACCGCCCACCAGGGTCCGCGGAGGGGGGCACGCCGGCGCCCTGCTGCCAGCTAGGCAGGGGAAAGAAGGCGCTGACCCCGCCCCCCGTCGCGCCTCCCTGGGGAGCGTCGTTCCAGGTCACCTCGGCCTCGATGACCCCGGCCGACGAGGTCAGCCGGGTACCCCCGCAGGCGAGGACGTGGGGACTGGAGGCGGGGAAGTCAACATGCGCCTGGCCGTCGGCGAGGCCGTCGGCCGATCCGTTGTCGCCGGCCGCCACGCAGACGGTCACCCCCAGCAGCGCCGCATCCTGGAACGCCTGATCGAAGGCAGCCACAGTCGCCGCCGGCCAGTTGGCCTCGGGGCCGCCCCAGCTGATTGAGATCACGCTCGGGTGATTGTCCCGGTCGTGCAGAGCGGCGGTGATGGCGGCCAGGAATCCCTGGTCGGTGTTGGGCGAGAAGTAGACCGCCAGGCGAACCCCCGGCGCCATCGCGCCGACCAGTTCGATGTCCAGCATGACCTCCCCATCGGGGCCGTCCGGGACGCCGGTGGGATGGTTGCCTCCGCCCCCGACCGGAATCGCGACCAGCTCCGGGGGAGCCACTCTCAGGTCGCTGAAATAGCTGGCGATGTCGGCGCCCCGAAAGCCCCCACCCAGTTCGATCAACCCGACGCATTCACCAGCGCCGCTGGTCCCCGCGGGGAACCCGTACAGTTCCCCCACCTGGGTCGGCAGATAGCTGAGTGGCGCCGCCTGGGCGAGCGACTCTCCGGGGTGCGGCAGGGGCAGGGGCCGGAACTGGGTTCTCGCCACCGGGGCCCCGTCCAGCCCCAGGACGGCCAACACCCGCTCGGAGAGCTCGCTGGGAACCGCGGCGGTCCCCCGGATGGAGCGAAACTCCCCGCCCTCCCCCCGGCCCCGGCGGAACTCGACCTGAAAGAGTCGAGCTAACTGCTCCAGTCGGCCCCTGATCTCGACGGTGCGTCGTCCGGGCGCGACTTCCAGCAACTGCACCCCCACCGCGCTGGTCCAGTCACGGAGGGAATCCACATCGCTGGGGGCGGCCCCCCGGACATCCTCCAGCTGCTCCCGGGTCAGGTGCGCCCGCAGGCGGGGATGGAGCATCCCCAGCTCAGAGGGTTCAGGGGTGACCCGGTCCGGCCGGGGCCGAAGCACCAGCGTGACCGCAGCCTCGTCGTCCGGATCGGCCGGGCCCAGGTCGTCCCAGCCCGATAGTGGTCGGCTGCCGAGGGCGGACTGGCGCTGCGGCGGGGTGCTGGGACCGAGCTCGGCAAGTTCCATGGCGGCATGGTATCGCCGGCGGCACCCGCGAATAACCTCAACAACGCCCAGCATCCTCAGTGACCTACCGAAGCAAACGCCGGTTCCCGCAGTCAGTTCTCCCTCGCATCCCACCCAGGAAGCGCCCCAACCGCACGCCAGTTCAGTGGCTCGTCGGATTGCGGCGGGGTCTGCCGTTCGACGACGGTTCAGCCTTCGATGCCGGGTGGACCGGACGATGGCGAGAGTTGGCATAGTAGGAGCAAACAGAAGGAGAGGTCAATGTCGAGATTGCTCGTGCGCAACTACTCGATCTCACTAGATGGTTACGCCGCCGGGACCCACCAGGATCTCGACAATCCGCTCGGGGTTGGGGGTACGCAGCTCCACGAATGGGTGTTCGCCACCCGAAGCGGAAGCCAGATGATCGGGAGAGAAGGCGGTGCTGAAGGGCTCGACGACGACTTCTTCTCGGAGCGGGAATCTGGTGTCGGCGCCACCATCATGGGTCGGAACATGTTCGGCCCGATCCGTGGCCCGTGGGGCAAAAGCGAATGGACCGGCTGGTGGGGAGAGGATCCCCCGTTTCATCACCCAGTCTTCGTGCTCACTCACCACCCCCATCCTCCTATCGAAATGCAGGGCGGAACCACCTTTCACTTCGTCGATGGCGGGATCGAAGCAGCTCTCAAGTCAGCCTTCGAAACTGCGGGAGACCGTGATGTTATTGTCGGAGGCGGGGCCGCCACCATCAGGCAGTACCTTCTTGCTTCGCTAATCGATGAAATGCATCTCGCACTTGTGCCTGTCTTGCTCGGTAGCGGCGAACGACTCTTTGACGATCTTGGCCCCAGCATTGGTAACTATCGCTGCGTCGAACGCGCTTGTTCGCCCGCCGTTACCCACTTCCGAATCGCACGGACTGGTCGTGCCGCCATGCCCCACTCAGCTCCTAAGAGATAGTTCAGTTGCCTGAAAGGGGCGCCTCAGCGCCGGTGTATGCTCGGGCCGGGAGAGCCATGACAGTACAGCACGCGGCGGATCCGGCTGGTGGCGCCAAACACCCCCGGTGACCACTCCCAACCAACCCGGTGCGGGACAGCGTTCAGGCGAGTCGCTGGTGAAAGCCTGCAAGCCGCCAGACCGGCTGCCCGACGACAGCCGCGGCAAGCGCTTCGCCGACCGGATCCTGCCCAGGGGTCTTTGGATGTGCCTGTTTTTCGCCGCCGTGGCGGTGGCGGTCTTTGGGGCGCCGCACCTACCCGCTCGCCCCGGTCTGGCGCTCGAGGCGACCGCCACTCTCGCGGCCGGCAGCTACTGCCTGCTCAATTTCTGGCGCTGCCGGGAGGCTCACTGCATCCTGAGCGGGAGCGGGTGGAGCGCTCTCGCCCTCTTCGAATTCGTTGAGCTGGGCCTCGGGCGGAGCCTGATCGATCGCGTCGAGGGGCTGGTCTTTTTGGTCATTCTCGCCGTCGCGTACGGATTCGAGGCCTGGTGGCGGGCAAGCCACGGCACCAAAGTGCTCAGCACCGAGACGCGACGGGGCTGAAACCCGAAGCCCACCAGCCACCTCTGGTTGGCGAAACGGCAAGAGGGTGGTCAAGCAGCGAGATAGTTAGCTCACTACGTGACTATCGGATCAGATCGTCCAACAGTTAAGCGTATGCCTAACCAATCTTCGGATCTCGACCAGCTATTCCGAGCGTTGGTCGACCCGAGCCGGCGCAGCATCGTTGAGCAGTTGGTCCAAGGCCCAGCCTCGGTGAAGGAGTTGGCCCAACCCTTCGCAATGTCGCTCCCGGCGTTCATGCAACACGTCGGGGTGCTCGAGACTTGCGGTTTGGTCCGTTCAGAGAAGGTCGGCCGCGTTCGGACCTGTCGGCTCGAGCCGGGCGGGCTAAGACTTGCTGAGGACTGGCTCAGTGGTCAACGAACCGCCTGGGAACGCCGACTCGACCGCCTTGGCGAACTTCTCGCCGAGAACCCCCAACCACAATCAGAAAGGACCACCTCGTGAGCGACCCCACCGTCACGCACGCCACCTTCACCTTGGAGCGCGTCTACCCCGTACCGCCGATCCCGACGTGCGGCGCATGGGCCGACCCGAAGGTCAAGGGCCGCTGGTTCGCTGGGAATGCAGACGGCCATGAGCTCGATTTCCGTCCCGGTGGCCTCGAGCGCACCCGCGGCACCATCGATGGCAAGCACATCGCTTGGGAATCGCTCGACCGAGAGATTGTCACCGACGTGCGGATCGTCTACACCTCGGTTCTCACCGAGGACGACAACATCGCAACCGTTTCACTCACCACTGTCGAGTTCTTCCCCGACGGCGACGGGACTCGATTGGTATTCGTCGAGGCCGGCGCCTACCTCGACGGATGGGAGCAACCAGCCTGGCGCGAGCAGGGCACCAGCGATCAGCTAGACGCCCTCGGCTCGGAGCTGCCCGCTCGGCCCGGCAAATGATGCGTCCGACATGAGCACGGCCAGCCGTTTCACTTAAGGAGGAGAAAATGGCAATCGAGCATGTACTCGCGGTTGTCCCCGTGGCCGATTTCGCGGCCAGCCATGCATGGTACGAGCGCTTCTTCGGCCGCCCGGCCGACAACCTGCCGATGGAGGGTCGCCTCGTCGAATGGCGCGTCACCGAAAACGGCTGGTTGCAAGTCGCCACCGACCCAGTAAGGGCCGGATCAGCTTTGGTGAACTTCGCCGTCGATGATCTGGATCGCCACATCGAAGATCTCGCCCGAAAGGGCCTGCTTGCCGGAGAGATTGATACGGTCAACAAAGGTGTGCAGCTGTCCGCCATCACCGACCCAGACGGCAACAAGATCACTCTCATCGACAACTTCCGGATCCAATACTGAACGAAACCCGGAACGGCTGGGTGGCGCCAAGATCGAGTTGCGAGCGGGACCAGTGCTCAACCAGCACAAGGTGGGCAAGCACTTCACAGTCGACATCACCGACCAAAGGTTGGAGATCCACCGCGATGAGGCCAAGCTCCTGGCCGAGTCCGAGCTCGACGGCGACTCCGTCATCCGCACCTCGGTCAGGCCCGAGGCGATGGCCACCGCTCAAGTCGTGCGCACCTCCAAGCAGCTGAGCCGGGTGGAGCGGGCTTTTCGCACCTGGAAGGGCCTGGACATCCAGGTCCGGCCCATCCGCCACTGGAGTTCGGAGCGGGTCAAGCCCACATGGTGCTGGGCATGCTGGCTTACTACCTGCGCTGGCAACCGGAGCGGGCCTCGGCCCCATTTCTGTTCCGCGACGAGCAGCCCCCGGTCCTGGACGACCCGGTGGCTCCCTCACAGCGCTCCTCCGCCGCCTTGCGCAAGGCATCTATCCAGCAACTGGAGGACGGCAGCCCGGTACACAGCTTCCCCACACTGCTGCGCTCCTTGACAACCATGTGCCGCAACCAGTGGTGCCCACCGGCTGGCCAGAGGACGCTGCATTCGAGTTGGTAACTCAACCCACCGAGTTGCAGGCCCGCGCTCTGGCCCTGGCCGGCGCCAGCCTCGCCGACGCGTAGACAGAACCTCGCGGCCTGACCTGAACTCAGCCGAACTCGCTTACCTCCCCAAACTTCCGACTAGGCGACGCGCCTCCGTGACAGACTCGGCCCATGGCTGGGGATGACACAGAACATCACCCCGCGGACGGGTGGTCCGTCATCCCCTTCGCGTCCCAGCAGGCGTTCGAGTCGTGGCTCGATGATCACCACAGCGAAGTGCCCGGACTGTGGCTGAAATTCGCCAAGAAAAATCGCGGCATCCCATCGATCCAGTTCCCCGAGGCCCTCGAAGTCGCAGCCTTCTTCGGCTGGGTGGATTCAAAGTTGCAGAGGTACGACGACGACTACTATCTCCTGCGCTATCAGCTCCGCCGGCCCAAGTCGAGCTGGTCGCCCCGCAATAGAGCCCTGGCGGAGCGGCTCGCGGCCGCCGGTCGAATGCGGCCCGCCGGACTCGCCCAGATAGAAGCGGCCAAGCGGGACGGACGGTGGGGAAGGGCGCGATCAAGCGACCGTGACTGAGCGACCGGTTCACCGGGCAAGTGGGACATCGCGATCGGGCCAGTCGGATTGAACTTCCACCGATTGCGGGCCGCCGCCGCGGCCCCGAGTCCGCTCCAGCCAGAACCCACCTCGCCGATCGCGGGGTCGAGATGACCTCCCCATCAGGGGATGGAGCTAGGTGGAACCCACGTCAGCCCGGTGCAGAGCCACCAGCTCCTCCTCGGTGGCGGTCCAGCTAGCCGCCTCGACGTTGGCAATCACCTGCTCGGGACTGGTCGCGCCGGGGATCACGGCACCTACCTCGGGTCGGCTCAGGATGCCCCCGAGGGCGAGCTCTAGGAGACTCAGGCCGCGGGCTCTGGCGAAGTTCTCCAACCGCTCCAACCGGTCGAAGGCCGCCTGGTCGTTCAACATTCTCGAGTTGGACGGGAAACTGGCCCGTGACCCGGGCGGAGCTGGCTGGCCGCGGCGGTATTTGCCGGTGAGCAGGCCGCTGGCCAGCGGGTAGTAGGCCATCAAGCGCATTCCCATGTGGTCCAGCGCGGGTAGCAGCTCCCGCTCGGCGCCACGGCGCAGCAGGCTGTATTCATCCTGGGCGGAGACGAAGGCGGTCAACCCCAGCGAGCGGGCGGTCCAGTTGGCTTCCACCACTTGCCAGCTCGGGAAATTTGAGCAACCGATCCAGCGAACCTTGCCCTCCAGGATCAGCTCGTGAAGCGCACCTAGGGTTTCGGCGATCGGAGTGTGTGGGTCCGGCTGGTGCATCTGGTACACGTCGATCACGTCGACCCTCAGTCGGCTCAGGCTCGCCTCGGCCGAGGCTCGGATGTAGGCGGGCGCCCCCCGGGGCTGGGTGGGGTCCTCCCCCCGGCGGGGCATGCCGAACTTGGTGGCGATCAGGGCCTCGTCGCGCCTTCCCCGCAGCGCCGTCCCGAGCAGTCGCTCGCTCTCCCCCTGGCCGTAGATGTCGGCCGTGTCGAACAGGTTGACCCCGCGGCCGAGAGCGGTTTTGACCACCTCGCCGGCGGCCGCGTCCGGCATCCGGGTCCCAAAGCTGTTGGTGCCGAGCCCCACGACGGAGACCATCGGTCCGCCCAGACCTAAAGCGCGACGGGCCAGTGGTGCCGATTCGCTCATGAGACCCGCTCCCCCAACTCAGAAACGATCAATTCGGTGTCCCCATGGTGGCAGAGCGAAACGTCGGCCGTCTTTCTGCGGGCGCGGCGGCGAGCCGGCCACCGCTATGTCAAGCTTGAGTGGACCAGCGCCGCCAGGCAGCATGGCTGGACTTGGGAACTGGTTCGCCTGGTCACCGTTGCGAGAGCCCCACCACCAGCGCAGCAAGGGAGAAGATGGAAGTCAAAGAGCTGGGCCACCTGGTCCTCTACGTCCACGACATCAGGCGTTCGGCCGCCTTCTACGGCGAGGTGTTGGGCTGGAAGCGGATCTCGCCCGAGGGGCTACCTGTGGCCGCCTTCTCGAGCGGGCGCACCCACCACGAGCTGCTCCTGATCGAGGTTGGTCCGAACGCCGCGGAGCTACCCTCAGGTCGGCGGGTGGGGCTGTACCACTTCGGCCTCAAGGTGGCCGACTCCGACCAGGAGCTGAAGGCGGTCCTCGAACACATTCAGGCGCAGGGGGTGAAATTGGTGGGCACCGCCGACCACACCGTGACCCACAGCCTCTACATCGAGGACCCCGACGGAAACGAGATCGAGCTCTACTCCGATGTGGCCGGAGTCGACTGGCAGAACGATCCCCACCTCCTGCTGGCGCCGGTCCGACCGCTCTCCCTCTGAGTGGGCCCGGGGCGAGTTGCCCCTACCCCACCGGGATCAGGGAGCCGGGCTCGGCTCGGGGCCCGGAAGGGGGGCTCCGGCCGGGCTGGCGGCGGCGATCTCCGCCGGGCTGTAGCTGAGGATCTCGGTGAGCACCTCGGCCGTGTGTTCCCCCAGCGTGGGAGGGGGCATTCGGATCGGGCTTGAGCCTCCGTCCAGGTGCCACGGGGAGCCGACCTGACCGACTCGGCCTGCTACCGGATGCTCTACCTCCTGGCGCATCGAGCGATCGGTGGCGAGCGGGCTCGCGAAGGCCTCGGCCAGGTCGAGGATGGGTCCGGCCGGGACCCGGTGCAGCTCGAAACGCTCGAGCCACTCCCGCCGCGACCGGAGTCGCATCCGGCTCTCGATCTCCCGCACCATCTCGTCTCGATGAGCCTGGCGATCCGCGTTGGAGCGGAAGCGGGGGTCGGCGGCCAGCTCAGGCGCCTCGAGCGCGTCGGCGAAGCGCCGGAACTGGGGGTCGGACCCGACCGCGACGTTTACGAAGCCGTCGTCGGTCGCGAAGGTACCGTAGGGCACGATTGTGGAGTGCGAGTTGCCGCTCCGCCGAGGCGGAGCGGAGGTCGCGAAAAGGCGTCCCGCTTGATAAGTCTGCAGGGCCAGCAACGAGTCATTCAGGGCGACGTCGATGGCGCATCCGAGTCCGCTGCTGGTGCGTTGGAAGAGCGCCGCCAGGATCGCATGGGCCGCGAACATCCCGGCGCTGATGTCGCCGATCGGAACCCCGACCTTGGTTGGGGGTCCGTCGGCCGCTCCGGTCAGCTCCATCAAACCGGAGGTGCCCTGGGCGATCTGGTCGTATCCGGCCAGGTCAGGCCGGTTCTGCCCGAAGCCACTGATCGAGGCGTGGATCAGCCGGGGCCGCGCTTGGCGCAGCGTCGTCTGGTCGAGTCCGAAGCCAGCGGCGATGCCCGGCTTGAAGTTCTCGACCACCACGTCGGCGGCCAGGGCCAGCTCGGTGGCGGCCCGCCGACCGGCCGCCGACTTGAGATCGAGGCAGGCGCTCCTCTTATTGCGATTGACGGAGAGAAAGTAGGCCGACTCGCCCTTGATGAAGGGGGGGCCCCATTGCCGCGCTTGGTCTCCTCCGCCGGGGGGCTCGATCTTGATCACGTCGGCCCCCAGGTCGCCCAGAAGCATGGTGCAGTAGGGTCCGGAGAGCGCGTGGGTGAGGTCGATGACGCGGACCCCCTGGAGCGGCGCTGCGCCCGCCCCCGCAGAGTTCGATCTCGACAAATCCGAGGCGCCGGCCAGGTCGCGAGGGCTCCGAGTCACGTTGCCGGGACAGACCGGGGACCCATCACCGGCGCGCGGCCCCGATCACCGACCGGCGCCGACCAGGCAGAGGAGTTCGTGATGATGGCCCCCAGATCGCTCGGGCTGGCGCAGGCTCACGGAGAATGCTCGGGGAGAAGCCTACGATTCCGGGCAGCGAACCGCCACTTGACCGGTAGAGCCGGGCCACCCCTTGGGATCGGCCGCGGTGAGCCGGCTAGGCGAAGTTCGTGGTCAGTTCCCGGCCCGACGGAGGGCGGCGGAGCTGCCCCGACGCGACGCCCACCGGCTTGACGCACCGGGGGGGTGGGGGGTCTGACCGCGTCGGCGCGGCCAGGCTGGCCCAGGTGGGACGGGGACAGCCCCGCTGGACTGTCAAGCAGGTCACCGGGCCCCGCCAGCAGATCGGATTCTGTTTCCGTACTTCAACCTCTTCCCCCCAGGACCGTACTCCAGAACCCCTCCCCGATCCGGGTGCTGGGCATGATCAGGTCACTGGTCCAGTCGAAGGTGACCATGGCCATCGCCACCCGCGAGATGGAGTGCGCCCGTGAGATCGTGACCCGGGTCTGCGTCCTCGACCGTTGAGTGATCCCGGAGCAGCGCTCCCCGGACCCGATCTTCCGCCGTTCCCAACAGGAGCAACCCCGGCGGTTCCTGCAGAGCCTCACCGGCGCCAGGCGGCTCTAGCCGGCGCAGTTGCCCGAGCCATCTCTCCTCCGCGCCGGCCGCCCCGACCAGCAGGCCCGGGCCCTCAGCTGTGCAGGCCGCACTCCGTCTTGTCGCTGTCCGCCCATCGGCCTGAGCGCGGATCCTCGCCGGGCTGCACCGGGCGGGTGGTCGGGGCGCAGCCAATGGAGAGATATCCCTGGGCGAGCAGGGGATGGACCGGCAGCTGATGCTCGGCGATGTAATCAAGGAGGTCCTGGTCCGACCACGCCGCCAAGGGGTTCAATTTGACCATCTGGCGATCCTTGTCCCAGGCCAAGATCGGCGTCTGCGCCCGGGTCGGCGCGTCACAGCGTTTGAGGCCGGTCACCCAGGCCGCCTTCCCCTGCATCGCCCTGAACAGCGGCTCGACCTTGCGCCGCTGGCAGCACTCGGCGGTGCCGCAGGGCCAGGGGTCGGCCGATCGGCTCGGGTGGGTCACGGTCAGGTTCAGCTGGTAGCGGCGGCGCACGACCTCGACGAAGTCGAGGGTCTCCGGGAAGTGGAACCCAGTGTCCAGGAAGATGACTTCCATGCTGGGCTCGACGGCCACCGCCAGGTCGACGATGACGCAGTCCTGGAACGAGCAGGCGAGAGCGAGTCGGGTTCCAAAGCGCTCCACCGCCCAGTGAATGGACTCGCTGGCACCCAGCCGCTCGAGGTGTTCCGAGGTCCGGGCCAGCTCCGCGGCATCCATGCCGATCGCCCCGACCGCCAACTGCGCACCTCCCGGCTCACTCTCTGACCCCGGCCCGCCCGGATATACCATCATCCTAGTAGACTTAATCCCGACCCGTCAGCAATGCATCCCGGACGCCGGGGCGCGACCCCTGCCAAACGACTCCCCGGAGACGGCAGAAACCAAGTCTGGAGCGCCATTTGGCTCAGAGCTTTCCCCGGCCCGCCGCCGGCGTCTCTCCTCCCCTCCGGCTGGAGCCGGCCGAGCCAGACTACCTGGACGTCCTCGAGAGCCACGCCGTGTTCGTCCTGCGCGAGGTGGCCGCCGAGTGCCAGCGCCCCGCCCTCCTCTTCAGTGGCGGCAAGGACTCCGCAGTTCTGCTCCGCCTGGCCGAGAAGGCATTTCGGCCTGCCCGGATACCCTTCCCTCTGCTCCACGTCGACACCGGACACAACTTCACGGAAACGATCGAGTTCCGCGACCGCCGGGTGACGGAGGTCGGGGCCGAGCTCGAGGTGGGCTTGGTTCAGGATTCGATCGACAGCGGTCTCGTGGAGGACCCGGGCCCGGGAGGCTCGCGCAACCGGATCCAGAGCGTGACCCTGATGGACGCTATCGGGCGGTTCGGCTTCGACGCCTGCATCGGAGGCGCCCGCCGGGATGAGGACAAGGCCCGAGCCAAGGAGCGAATCCTCTCGGTGCGCGATCACCACGGCCGGTGGCAGCCGGAGCGCCAGCGGCCCGAGCTCTGGAATCTCTATCACGGGGGGGTCGGGGCGGGCGAGCATCTGCGGGTCTTCCCACTCTCCGACTGGACCGAGCTGGACGTCTGGCGCTACATCCGACACGAGAGGATGGACCTTCCCTCGATCTACTACAGCCACCAGCGCGACGTCGTCGAGCGGGAAGGGATGCTGCTGGCGGTCTCCGAGTGGGTGACTCCGGCCCCGTCCGAGGTCGTCCAGAGCCTGCGCGTGCGGTACCGGACGGTGGGCGACGCCACCAGCACGGGAGCGGTCCGCTCCCAGGCGGCCACGGTGGACCAGGTGATCGCCGAGATCTCTCAGTCTCGAATCAGTGAGCGGGGCGCGACCCGGGGCGACGACCGCTTCTCGGAAAGCTCGATGGAGGACCGCAAGCGGGAGGGCTACTTTTGACCGCCGCCGCCCTGGATCCGCCTCGGCTCAGCGCCGACGCACACCGGGTGTCGCTGCTGCGGCTGGCGGCGGTGGGCGCGGTCGACGATGGCAAGTCGACTCTGATCGGCCGGCTCCTGCACGACGCCGACCAGCTCACCGACGACCAGTTGGAGGCACTGCAGAGCGCCAGCCGCTCGCGCGGCGAGGACGCGCTCAACCTGAGCTTCGCCACCGATGGGCTGCGGGCGGAGCGGGCCCAGCGGATCACCATCGACGTGGCCTACCGCTACGCCGTAACTCCCGGGCGCAAGCTGGTCATCGCTGACTGCCCCGGCCATCTCGAGTACACCCGCAACATGGCGACCGGCGCCTCGACCGCGGACCTCGCCCTGGTGGTGGTCGACGTCACCAAGGGTCTGCGCGAACAGACTCGGCGCCACACCGCCCTGGCGCTCCTCTTCGGGGTGGGCCAGCTCCTGGTGGCGGTCAACAAGATGGACCTCGTCGGCTGGGACGAGACCGCCTACCGTCGGATCGCGGGCCAGATGGAGGGGCTCGCCCTGCGCTTGGGGGGGGCCACCACCCGGTCGGTTCCCATCTCCGCGCTCCACGGGGACAACGTTGTCGAAAGATCGCCTCTTGCCCCCTGGTACCTAGGCCCGACCGTGCTCGAGGCCCTCGAGCAGGCGCCCACCTCCACCTTCGCCGCCCTGGGACGGGTCGGGGCCCGCCTTCCGGTCCAGAGCGCGGTCCCCCAGAGCGATGGCTCGCTCCGGATCTCGGGCCTCTTGACCGGATCCGGCCTAAGCCGAGGCGACCCGGTGCTGGTGCTCCCGCAGGGGCGGCGAACCACGATTAGGGACCTGGAGACGGTCGATGGCCCGGTGGCGGCGGCTCCTGCCCCGCTTTCCATCTCCGTCCGCCTGGCCGACGACTGTCAGGTTCGGCGCGGGGACATGATCGCCGCCGAGGTGGACCCGCCCCCGGTGTCGGCAGACCTGCTGACCACCACCTGCTGGTTCGGCGAGCGGCCCCTCGCCCCCGGGCAGACCTACTTGGTCAAGCACACGACCCGGGTGACCTCCGCCACGGTGGTCGCGGTCGAGGGCCGCCTCGACCTGGCCACTCTGCGCCTGCGGCCCGATCGGAAGCTCGGGATCAACGACATTGGAATCGTGCGCTGGCGGCTCGCCGAGCCGATCGCCGCCGATCCCTACCGCGACAGTCGGGTCACCGGCAGCCTGATCGTGATCGACCCGGCGACCAACACGACGCTGGCGGCGGCGATGGTCGGGTCGCCACCTCTCGGCTGAGCCCGACACCCCTCCCCCCGGGCCGGGGGGGAATCTCGCTGGCGCTCTCGGCGGGACCGACCCTCCGGCAAAGGCACCGGCGGACTCCGCCAACGTAAGATCGCCGCGGTGCCGGCCCGCATCCGACCCTCCGTCCCACCAAGCGCATGGTTGCGACCTGCCTGCGGCGGCGTCAACCAGCCCCTGGCGAGGCCGGCGGAGTGGGCCAGCGGAGCTGCCCCGGGCGCCGGCCAATTCCGGAGCACTCTTCCGTTTTCCCTGCCCACTTGGGCCTCGCTCGCCTAGCCCCAACATCCCGAGGAGGTACGAATGAACTTCGTCCACATGCCGCACCCGCGCACCACCGCGATCATCGACGGCAAGGCATCCGGTCCCGTCAAGGTCAAAGATCAGCTCAACCGGAGCACCAGGGCGGCCCGGATCAACGCCTGGCTGGCGGTCAAGATCACCCAGGGCGTGGGCTCGATGTGGTGCGCCTACGTCTTCGCGATCATCGCCCTCGTGGGGCTGCCCGCAGCCCTGGCCAAGGGTGGCGAGGGACCGATCGCCTGGATCGCCCAAACCTTCCTCCAGCTGGTGCTTTTGAGCATCATCATCGTCGGCACCAATATCCAGTCCGCCGCCGCCGACAAGCGGGCTCAGGACACCTACGCGGACGCCGAGGCGGTGCTTCACGAGGCGCTCCAGATTCAGGCCCACCTGGCGGCCCAGGATGACGCGCTGAATTCGATCCTGGCCGCCAACAAGGCCTGAATCAACTCGACCAGATCGCCCGCCTGGTCTGATCTGGGAACATCGGACCCGGCCGGAGAAGGTGCGCGTCATGAGGAGGGAGAGTCGGTGTCTGGTCGGGCGATCCTGGTCACCGGCGGGTCGCGTGGGATCGGACGCGCGACCGCCCTCGCCTTCGCCGCGGTCGGCGATCGGGTGGCGGTCAATCACCGCGACTCGGCACGGGCGGCCGAGGAGTTGGTGCGGTCGCTGCCCGGCTCACAGCATGTCGCGATCCAGGCCGATCTGGCGGATCCCGAGGCGGCCAAAGAGCTGGTCGAGGCCACCGTGGCGGCGCTGGGAGGGCTGGACGTGCTGGTCAACAACGCCGGGATCAGCCTGCTCCACGACATAACCGTGGACGACTTTTCGAGCTGGCGGCGGGCTTGGGACCAGACCCTGGCGGTCAACCTCAGCGGCCCCGCCTTCGTCACCTACTGGGCGGTGCAGCAGATGCTGGGCCGGGGCGGCCGGATCATCAACATCAGCTCGCGGGGAGCCTTCCGGGGGGAGCCGGAGCAGCCCGCCTACGGCGCCAGCAAGGCCGGCCTCAACGCCTTCGGCCAGTCGCTGGCGCGAGCGCTCGGGGCGCACGGGATCGGGGTCATGACCATCGCCCCGGGATGGGTAGCGACCGACATGTCCAACCTGGAGTTGAAGCGCCCGCGCGGGAACGAGATCCTCACCCAAAGCCCCTTCGGGCGGATGGCCCGCCCCGAGGAGGTCGCCGCCGCGGCCGTCTTCTTCGCCTCCCCGGAGGCGGAGTTCACCAGCGGGGCGGTCCTGGACGTGAACGGAGCCTCCTACCTGCGCACCTGACCCCTCCCCGCCCGACGTCCGGACCGGGACGAGATAACCTCAGTCGGCACGACGGACCACCCGGTCGCCGCCGCGGCGAGCCGCTTGCGATTCCCCGTCCGCTCCGCCTTGGGGTGTTCCCGGAGTCCCAGCCCGGGGTGGGGAGGGGCAGCCGTCGCCCACAGAAGGTCAAGCCGGGGCGTCGCCCGGCTGGCCCGCGGGGTAGACCCCGAAGACGCGCAGTTCGGCGGTAGCCGTCCCCAACTCGGCTAACAGCTGGTCCAGGCGGGCTTGGTCGCTAAGCTCCCCGTCCACGTAGAAACGGTAGTTGAAGGGCTGTTCGGGAACCGGCCTGGAGTCGAGCCGGGTCAGATTGACCTCGCCCCTGGCGAAGACCTGGAGAACCTGGGCCAGGCCGCCCGGGCGATGCTCGGCGACCAAACCCAGGGCCAACTTGAGCGCACCTTGCACAGGGATCGGCTGGGGGCCGCGGCGCACCACCAAGAAACGGGTCCGGTTGCTGGGCTGATCGGCGATGTCCTCGGCCACGATCAGGAGCCGGTAGCGTTCGGCAGCCGCCCGGCTGGCGATGGCGCCGTCGCCCTCGGCAGCGCCCTGAGCGATCTCGCGGGCGGCTCCGGCAGTGTCGTGGACCGGAACCGGGACGATCTGGTGGGACTCCAGCCAGCCGGCGCACTGGGCCAGCGCCTGGGGGTGAGAGAGGGCGCGCCGGACCGGGCCCTCTCCGCGGCTCAGCAGGTGATGCCGGATCGGGCTGACCCGCTCCTTCACGACCACCAGGTCGGGATGGGCCCAGAGCAGGTCGGAGACCTCCTGAACCACCCCGGCGATGCTGTTCTCGACCGGAAGTACGGCCGCCGCGGCGGTGCCGTCTCGAACCGCGAGGAAGACTCCGGCAAAGGTCGAGCGACCCACGGTTGGGAGGCCGGGGAAGAGCAGTTGGGCGGCCTCGTCCGAGTGGGCTCCGGGCTCCCCCTGGTAGGCGATCGGCAGGTGTGGGCCAGCTGCCCGGCCGGCGAGGGTGCCAGCGCTCGACGCGATCAGTCCTCCTCCGGCTGGTTGACGGCCACGACGGCTCCCCGGGAAGCGCTGCCCACCAGATGGGCGTAACGGGCGAAGGCGCTGGTTCCGCTCAGGGCCGGCCGGGGGGACCAGGCCCGAGCCCGCCGATCCCATTCGTCGGCGGGCACCGCGGCCGAGATCGACCTTGCCTCCACGTCGATGGTGACCGGGTCGCCATCGATCAGAAACGCGATCGGACCCCCGACGGCGGCCTCCGGGGCGACGTGGCCGACCATCAAGCCGTGGGTCGCCCCGCTGAAGCGGCCGTCGGTGATCAGACCGACCGAGTCGCCCAGCCCCTGGCCCACCAGGGCGGCGGTAACCCCCAGCATCTCCCGCATCCCGGGACCTCCTCGTGGTCCCTCATAGCGAACCACGACGATGTCCCCGGCGCTGATCCGGCGCGCCTTGACCGCCTCCATGGCCTCCTCCTCCGAGTCGAAGACCCGGGCCGGCCCGGTCTGGAGGCGGCGCTGGTGGCCGGCCACCTTGACCACCCCGCCCTCGGGGGCGAGAGGTCCGTGCAGGATCACCATGCCGCCGGTCGCGCTGAGCGGGCGGTCGAGACTCCTGACCACGTCCTGGGCGGGAAGTTCGGGCGAGGATGCCTCGGCCGCTCCGGCGGCACCGGCCAGGGTCGCCCCGGTGCAGGTTCCCGCCTCTCCACGCAGCAGATTCCCCGCCAGCAGCCGGCGGGCTACCAGGGCCACCCCCCCCGCTCGGGTAAGGTCGACCGCGTTGTAGCGCCCCCCGGGGCGGAGGTCGGCGATCCAGGGGGTCTTC
Source organism: Candidatus Dormiibacterota bacterium (assembly GCA_035534755.1). GTDB lineage: Bacteria > Chloroflexota > Dormibacteria > Aeolococcales > Bog-877 > Bog-877. The sequence continues at coordinate 127,700 of DATLRH010000015.1, read as the reverse complement.
TGGCTGATCTCGTGGAAGTCGTCGATGGGGAGCGAGATGTTGGCGTCCCGGGCGATCGCCATCAGGTGGAGCACGGCGTTGGTCGATCCCCCAGTCGCCATGACTCCCGCCACCGCGTTGTGAAACGAGTCCCCAGTCAGATACGAGCTGGGACGCCTCCCCTGCCGGACCATCTCGGCGACCAGGGCTCCGACCTCCCTCGCCACCTGGGGCTTGGCCGGGTCGGTGGCCGCCACCCCGCCCGACTGGAGGGGAGCGATCCCGAGCAGCTCGACCGCCAAGGCCATGGTATTGGCGGTGAACTGACCGCCGCAGGCCCCGGCGCCGGGGCAGGCGACGTCCTCGAGCTCGCCGAGCTCCTGATCGGTGATCCGGCCCGCCTCCGCGCTCCCTATCGCCTCGAAGACATCGATGATGGTGACGTCGCGGCCCCGGAATCGACCTGGCTGGATGGCTCCTCCATAGAGCAGGCAGCCGGGCAGGTCGAGCCGGGCCAGAGCCATCGCCGCCCCCGGGATCGTCTTGTCGCAGGCGACCAGGGCCACCACTCCGTCGAGCAGGTGGCCGCGGCAGACCAGCTCGATGGAATCGGCGATCAGCTCCCGACTGATCAGGGATGCCTTCATTCCCTGGGTGCCCATCGAGACCCCGTCGCTGATGGCGATAGTGTTGAACTCCAGGGGTGTCGCACCGGCCGCCCGGATGCCCGCCTTGACGTGTTCCGCCAACGCTCGCAGGCCGAGGTTGCAGGGCATGGTCTCGATCCAGGTGTTGGCGACTCCGATCAACGGCCGGGCGAGGTCGGCGTCGGTGAGCCCGGTGCCCTTGAGCATGGCCCGGGCGGCGGCGCGCTCGCGGCCCACGACCAGGCCCCGGCTGGGGAGGGTCGCCTCGTCGCCGGTTGGCTCCATCCGGCCGGTCCTCCCTATTGACGGTCCTGATCTCCCGCTAGAGCGACGCCCCCGCGGCGCCGGCCACTGCGCTGCTTGTTCGCGCCGAGCGCGGCCAAGTGCCAGTCGCACAGCTCGGCGGGAGGATGGCAGGCACCGGTAGACGATGTCAAGGATCGAGGATCGGAGTGCCAGCGCGATTCCCTCCCGGAAAGAGATCGCTAGGGAGGCGTGGAGTAGTCGTTCGGCGCCGGCGGGGGTCTGCGAGCGAAACCGACGCCGGTTCGCCGCCGGAAGAAGATGGGAGCCGACGTCGGCGGGGGGGGCGCTGGCGCGCCCGGAGTTCGTCGGTCGCCCGGACGAGGTTCTCCTCGACGCGGGCGCCCCTGGCCATCGCGCCACCCTCGGTCGCCAAAGTGCTCGCGATCTCAGTCCCCGCGCCCCTGCTGGCAGCGGTGAATAGAGTCTTTCGGCCCGCCAGTCCGGGCTCGATGACATCTCCGGCAAGCCGGTTCTGCGGCCGTCGAGGAAGCAGTCTCCGCTCGGTCAGGATGGCCCGCGCAGCAGGAGGGTGGCCGGGTGCCGCTGGGCCGCCTGGCTGGCGCCCCAGGTCCAGTCGCTGCTTGAATGGCTCCACAGTCGCGGGGCCGCCAGCAGCGCCCCGAATTCATCACAGGAGCTCATTTGAGAGTGCGACAACTCGGATCCCAGGGGCTGCAGGTTTCCGCAATCGGACTCGGCTGCATGCCTATGACCGGTGCCTATGGAGCGGCCGGGGAGGCCGGCTCGATGGCGACCTTGCACCGGGCGATCGATCTCGGGGTGACCTTCCTCGACACCGCGGACATGTACGGCAATGGCGCCAACGAGAGGCTCCTCGGCCGGGTTCTGCGCGAGCGAAGGTCGGAGGTGGTCCTGGCAACCAAGTTCGGCTATCACCTCGGGCCAGCGGGTGAGCGGCTGGGGATTCGCGGCGACGCCGCCTACGTTAGGCAGTGCTGCGACAACTCGCTGGGGCGCCTCGGGGTGGAGCAGATCGACCTCTACTACCAGCATCGAGTCGATCCCCAGACCCCCATCGAGGAGACCGTGGGCACCATGGCCGAGCTGGTCACGGCCGGCAAGGTCCGCTATATCGGTCTCTCCGAGGCAGGTACCCGCACCATCCGACGCGCTCACGCCGTCCACCCGATCTCCGCCCTACAGACTGAGTACTCTCTCTGGAGTCGCGATCCGGAAGAGGAGATCCTGGAGTCCGTGACCGCGATGGGCATCGGATTTGTCGCCTACAGCCCCCTAGGAAGGGGATTCCTCTCCGGCTCCTTTCGAGCTCCCGAGCAGTTTGGGGAGGACGACAGTCGGCGCCGGGGCCCCCGCTTTCAGGGGGAGAACTTTGGTGCCAACCTCGAGGCGACCGATCGCCTCGGGGAGATCGCGGCCGAGAAGGGGATCACTTCGTCGCAACTGGCGCTCGCCTGGCTATTGCACGGTAGCTCCAGCATCGTGCCCATCCCGGGCACCACGAGCGTTCGTCACCTGGATGAGAACGCTCTGGCGGCTGACATCGAACTCTCCGACGCCGACCTGGCGAGGATTGAGGGGGCGTTCCCAAGGGGAACCACCGCGGGTCCGCGCTATGGGGACATGTCCGAGGTGGGACTCTAGGTGGCGAAGGCAGTGGCGGACGCAGCAGTTCACGACCCCCAGCGGGTTCGCCAGCTCTTCCCGTCACTCCAGGACGGCTACGCCTATCTCGATGGTGCAGCCGGGACACAGGTCCCGGAGCCGGTGATCGAGGCCATCGCGAACGCCTACCGCTCCGGGCTCAGCAACACCGACGGCGCCTTCCCCTCCAGTCAGCGCGCCAATCAGATCGTCAGTGAGTGCCGAGAAGCGGTTGCCGACTTGGTGGGTGGAGTCCCCGAGGGGGTCGTCCTCGGACCCAACATGACCACCTTGACCTATCGGCTGGCGAACGTCCTGGCGAGCGAATGGAGCCCCGGCGACGAGATCGTCGTCTCCCGGCTCGACCATGATGCCAACGTGCGTCCATGGATCCAGGCGGCGGCCCGCGTCGGCGCCACTGTGCGGTGGGCAGAAATCGACCCCGATACCACCGAGCTCCCGGTCGAGCAGTACTTCTCGCTGGTGAGCTCGCGGACCAAACTGGTCGCATTCACAGCGGCCAGCAACGTGCTGGGGACTCGGCCTGATGTCGCCGCCATCTCCGCGATCGCGCACGCGGCCGGGGCGCTCACCTATGTCGATGGCGTGCACGCGACGCCCCACGGACCAGTCGACGTGGGCACCTGGGGTGCAGATTTCTACACCACCAGCGCCTACAAATGGTGCGGTCCCCACATCGGCGCAGTAATCGCCGACCCGGCGCTCTTGGCTACGCTCCACCCCGACAAGCTGGCGCCCGCCCCTGACGAGGTGCCGGATAGGTTTCAGACGGGGACGCCTCCGCTTGCGGACTATGCCGGGGTGACCGCCGCGGTCGGGTACTTGGCAGGGCTCAGTCCCGGAAGTAGCGGTACACGACGCCAGCAACTTCTCCGGGCTATGACCGCGGTAGAGACCTACGAGGGCAAGCTCTTCTCGCTCCTACTCGACGGACTCGGCGAGATGAGCCCGGTGACCCTCTACGGCAGGGCCAGCCACCGCGCGCCCACCGCCTTCTTCACGGTGAATTCGCTCCATCCCTGGGAGGTCGCCCAGCGGCTCGCAGAGAGCAAGATCAACGTCTGGAGTGGTGACAATTACGCTTGGGAAGTGACCGGGGCCCTCGGCATCCGAGAGACGGGTTGTGCCGTGCGGGCGAGCCTCGTGCATTACAACGACCACGCCGATGTCGACCGGCTGTTGGAGGCCGTAGCCTCGCTGCTCGCCTAAAGGAGCCGTTCGGCTCCGTCGCCCCGCCCCGGGCAGATCTAGCCGAGACCGCGCTCCCATACCGCGGCCCCACGGATCACACTGAACTTGCCCCGGGCATACCGATTTGGGGCCCCGGTACACGGGTTGGGCAGCTCGGAAGGCGTCCGCTGAGATCCAGTCGGAACCGTACCGTGACTTGACACCCCCTGGGGGGGCCAGCATAATTGGCTCCACTTTGCCGAACGTCGAGCGCGTCCTGCTGATCGTCGAGGACCTCCAGGTCCTAGTACTCCTAATTACCGGAGGGCCGATCAGCTAGCGTCTGCGCGACCTGGCGAGATCACCGGCCCCCCGGAAACCCCGGGGGGCCGGTTTTTTTTACCCCTTCGCAGTAACCCCCGCACCCAACCTCGACTTCCTTAACCCGATCCATCGCCCAACTCCAAGGAGAGAGCCCCGTGACCACCACATCGCCCGCCCCCGACCGGGCCTCCGGCGCGGAACATTTCCCCGACGACATCGAGCTCGACGAGGCCGGCCGCAACTGGGTCACCCGCCAGAGCGCGGCCGACCCAGCCCGACCGCTGCGCAACCTGGCCGCCGATGCGGCGGTGACGGCCGCCATCGGCAACGCCTACGGATCCGACTGAGACGGATCAGCCCAGGACCATGACCGCCACCATCGAGCGCCAGGCGCGGCCCACCCCGGCCGCCGGTCGCGCGCCCGGCAGCACCGGCGCGGAGCTGCTCCTGGCCGCCCTGGTCAAAGAGGGCGTGGAGACCATCTTCGGGATCCCCGGGGGTGCCAACCTGCCCATCTACCAGCACCTGCCTGACTTCCCCATCCGGCACGTCCTGGTCCGGCACGAGCAGGGTGCGGCCCACATGGCCGATGGTTTCGCTCGCGCCAGCGGCAAGGTGGGGGTCTGCGTCGCCACCTCGGGGCCGGGGGCGCTCAACCTGATCACCGGTCTGGCCACCGCCCACTTCGACTCGGTCCCGGTCGTGGCCATTACCGGCCAGGTGGCCGCGGCGAGCATCGGGACCGACGCCTTCCAGGAGTCGGACGTGATCGGCTCGAGCCTCTCGGTGACTAAGCACAGTTACCAGGTGCTCGACGCCGCCGACATCCCGGGAGTTGTCGAGGAGGCGTTCCACATCGCCCGCACCGGTCGGCCCGGGGCGATCCTGATCGACATCCCCAAGGACGTGCAGCAGCAGCGGGTGACCGAGGTCGCCGAGCCGATCCTGCGGCTGCGCCAGCATCGGGCCCCGGGCCGTCCCGATCACGGCCAGCTCGAAAGGGCGGCCCAGTTCCTGGCCGCCGCCGAGCGGCCGGTGATCCTGGCCGGCCGGGGAGTCGACATCGCGGCTGGCCAGGCGGCCCTCCGGGAGCTGGCGGAGCTGTGCGACGCGCCGGTCGGCACCACTCTGCTGGGCACCGGGGTCTTTCCCAGCAACCATCCCCTGGCGCTCGGCCTGGTCGGGTTCATGGGCACCGGTTACTGCAACCGGGCGGTGACCGACTGCGACGTGCTCCTGATGGTGGGCATGCGCGCCGACGACCGGGTCACCTGCCGCCTGGACGAGTTTGCCCCCCGGGCCGAGCACATCATCCACGTCAACATCGACCCGGCCGAGCTGGGCAAAACGGTCAAGGCAGATTGCCAGATCGTGGGCGACGCGCGGGCCACCCTGGAAGGGCTGGTCGGGCAGCTCGCCCCCAGGCCCCGTCCCGGCTGGCGCTTCCAGATCGAGTCCTGGAAGCGCCAGCATCCCCTCCGCCACCCTCAGAACGGGCTCCTCCAGCCCCAAGAGGTGCTCGCCGCCTGCTACGCGCGGCTCGGACCGGACGACGTCACCGTCGCCGACGTTGGGCTGAACCAGATCTGGGCGGCAGTCGCCTGGCGGGGCGACCGCCCCGGCAAGTTCCTCAACTCAGGCGGCCAGGGGACGATGGGGTTCGCCCTCCCGGCGGCCATCGGCGCCCAGGCGGCCGATCCCGACCGGATCGTGCTCAGTGTCAGCGGGGAAGGTGGCTTCGTGATGACCCTTCAGGAACTGGCGACCGCCGCCGAGGCTCATCTCCCGGTCAAGGCGGTGGTGCTCAACAACCGCCAGCTGGGGATGGTGCGCCAGTTTCAGGACGACTTCTACGGCGGCGTGCGCTCCCAGGTCGACCATCTGCTCACCCCTGATTTCGCCATGCTGGCGAGGGCCTTCGGCTGCTTCGGTGCGGTCGTCCACCAGGCCAGTCAGGTCGGTCCGGCCCTCGACGCGGCGTTTGCCCACCCGGGCCCGGCGGTGGTCGACTTTCAGATCGATCCCGAGGCCAATGTCTACCCGATCGTGCCCCTGGGCAAGGGGCTCAGCGACTTCGTCGAGTGTCCGAGCGACCAGTGACGCCTCCTGCCATCGCGGCCCCCCGGCTGGCTCCGGGCACCGACGGGCTGACCACCACCCGTCACCCGGGAAGGATCCGCCTCATCTCGATCCGGATCGAGGACCGGCGCGGGGTGCTGCAGCGGGTCACCAACCTGCTCGGGCGCCGCGGGTTCGGGATCGAGACCTGTGCGGTCGGCCCCAGCGGCGAGCCCGGAGTGGTCGCGATCAGTCTCCGCATCGATGCCGGCACCCAGGCCCACGACCAGATCGTCAAGCAGCTCAACAAGCTCATCGACGTGGTCAGCGTCGAGGACATCACCGATCCCTCGACCGTCGAGTGGAGCACGGCCCTGATCGATCTCAGCTCCGAAGAGGTGGGGACGACCCTGGCGGAGCTTCCCGAAGGCGTCGGCGGCCAGCTGGTGCGCCGGGTCGGCGAACGGGCGATCGCGGCCATCTCGGGGCCTCCGGGAATGGTCGAGAAGGCTCTGGCAGCGGTCCGGCTCCGGTCCAGCTCGGCGTGGATCTGCAGCGGTCCGCTAGCTCTGGCCACCGCAGGGGCCGGCGGGGCCGGACAGGATTCAGCCCGGGATAGCGGCGAGGGAAGTGAGCCATGAGGATGTACTACGACGCCGACGCCGATCCGACGGCCCTTCAGGGTTCCCGGATCGCGGTGCTCGGCTATGGCAGCCAGGGCCATGCCCACGCCCAGAACCTTCGGGACAGCGGCTACCAGGTGGCAGTCGGCCTGCGGCCGGAGAGCCGGAGCCGGGCCCAGGCCCAGGCAGATGGCTTCGAGGTGAGGAGCGCGGTGGAGGCGGCTCGCGACGCCGACGTGGTCATGGTCCTGATCCCGGATCACGAACAGGCGGCCCTGTTCTCGGAAGGGCTAGCGGAGGCGCTCCGAGAGGGCAGCCTGCTTCTCTTCGCGCACGGCTTCTCGATCCACTACGGCACCGTCCAGCCCCCCCGCCACTGCGATGTCGCCATGGTCGCCCCCAAGGCACCGGGCCACATGGTGCGCTCCTGCTTCAAGGAGGGGATCGGCTGCCCGGCGCTGCTGGCCGTCCACCAGGACCCGACCGGAACCGCCCGGCAGCGCTCCTTGGCCTACGCCCGAGGACTGGGAGCGACCCGGGCCGGGGTGCTCGAGACCACCTTCCGGGAGGAGACCGAGACCGACCTCTTCGGGGAACAGGCGGTGCTCTGCGGCGGGGTCACCGAGCTGGTCAAGGCCGGCTTCGAGACGCTCACCGAAGCCGGCTACCAACCGGAGCTCGCCTACTTCGAGTGCCTGCACGAACTCAAGCTGATCGTCGACCTGATGTACCAGGGCGGGCTCTCGCTGATGCGCTACAGCGTCAGTGACACCGCCGAGTTCGGCGACTACTCGAGCGGCCAGGTGGTGATCGACCAGCATGTCCGTCAGCGGATGCGCGAGATCCTGGGCCGGATCCAGGACGGCAGCTTCGCCGAGAGCTGGATCGACGAGAATCGCAGCGGCCGCAAGGGGTTCCTCGCCCGGCGCGCCCGGGAGGCGGACCAGCCGATCGAGGAGATCGGCCGCGAGCTGCGCTCGCACATGCCCTGGATCCACCCGGTCGCGGAGCTTCCCAGCGAGGCGGCCCCGCCGGTGCCGGCCACGGCGGGAAGCTCGGAGAGGAGACCGTGAACACCGGGGAGGGTTCAGTAGCGGCTCCGGTACGGGCAGCCGGACCTGATCTGGTCCAGTTCTTCGACACGACCCTGCGCGACGGCGAGCAGTGCCCGGGAGCCACCCTGCACCACGCTGACAAGCTCTTGATCGCCCACCAGCTGCGCCGGCTCAACGTGGACGTGATCGAGGCCGGCTTCCCAGCCTCGTCGCCGGGTGACTTCGCCTCCGTGCAGCAGATCGCCCGCGAGGTGGAGGGCCCGGCGGTGACCGGACTGGCCCGAACCAAGCGGGGCGACATCGACGCCGTGCATCAGGCGGTGCGCGACGCGCCCCGCCATCTGATCCATGTCTTCATGAGCGTCTCCGACATCCACATCACCCACAAGCTGGGGCTCGACCGGGCCACCGTGCTGAGCCAGACCGGAGCGGCGATCGCCTACGCCCGCTCGCTCTGCGACGACGTCCAGTTCTCCCCCGAGGACGCGGGGCGGGCGGATCTCGACTACCTCTGCACCGTGGTCCAAGTCGCCGTCGATGCCGGAGCCAATGTGATCAATCTCCCCGACACGACCGGCTACTGCCTGCCCGAAGAGTTCCAGAACCTGGTGGCGACGGTGCGGCGCGAGGTCCGCGGGATGGACCGGGTGCTGATCAGCGTCCACTGCCACGATGACCTGGGGCTGGCCACCGCCAACTCCCTGGCCGGGATCGCCGCCGGAGCTCGTCGGGTCGAGGGCTGCATCAACGGCATCGGCGAGCGGGCCGGCAACGCGTCCCTGGAGGAGGTTGTGATGGCGCTCCGGGTGCGCCGCCCGGTGCTCCAGCTGGCCGACAACCTGAGGGCCACCGAGCTGGTACCGACCAGCCGGATGGTCGCCGAGCTGACCGGGATGGTGGTCCCCGCCAACAAGCCGGTGGTCGGCGCCAACGCCTTCGCCCACGCCTCCGGGGTTCACCAGCACGGCGTGCTCCGCGACCGCCGTACCTACGAAATCATCGCCGCCGAGGACGTCGGCGCGGGCGCGTCCAGGATCGTGCTCACCGCGCGCTCCGGCCGCCACGCCTTGCGGCATCGACTCGACCTGATCGGCGTGGAGCTTCCCCCGGAGTCGTTCCAGGCGGTCTGGACCCGCTTCCTGGAGGTCGCCGACTCCTCCAAAGAGGTCGAGGACGAGACCCTGACCCGGATCGTGGGTGAGGTGTCGGGGAATCGGACGGCCCTGCCCACGGTCCCGGGATGATGGCGGAGCCGAATCCGGTCCGGCTGGCGGTGCTGGCCGGCGATGGCGTCGGTCCCGAGGTGACCCGGTCGGCGATCCTCGTCCTGGAGACGGTTCTGGGCTCGGTCGGCCGGAGCCTTGAGACCAACCCCCACCTGATCGGCGGGGCGGCTCTGGACGCCACCGGCGACCCGCTGCCAGAAGCCAGCCTGGAGGCGGCCCTAGGGGCGGATGCCGTCCTCCTGGGGGCGGTCGGCGGCCCCGGGTGGGACCAGGCCAAGGTCCGCCCCGAGGCGGGGCTGCTCCGACTCCGCTCCCGGCTCGGGGCATTCGCCAACCTCCGCCCGGTCAAGGTCTGGCCCGGACTGGAACGGTTCAGCCCGCTCCGCGAGGAGGTGCTGCTGGGGGCGGACCTGCTCTTCGTCCGCGAGCTCACCGGAGGGATCTACTTCGGGCGGCCGACCGGGGTCTCCGGCCATGCCCCCAAGCGCCACGCGGTCGACACCAGCGAGTACAGCGAGGCCGAGGTGCGGCGGACCGCCGAGGTGGCTTTCCGGTCAGCCGGGCAGCGCCGTGGCAAGGTCAGCTCGGTGGACAAGGCCAACGTCCTGGCCACCTCCCGACTCTGGCGCGAGGTGGTGACCGAGGTCGGCCAGCGGTTCCCGGAGGTTACCCTCGAGCACTGCCTGGTGGACAGCTTCGCGCTCCGGGTGTTGCAGCAGCCCAAGGCCTACGACGTGGTCCTGACCGAGAACTTGTTCGGCGACATCCTCACCGACGAGGCGGCCGCGCTCACCGGTTCCCTGGGCGTGCTCCCCTCCGCCAGCGGCGGCGGCGAGGGCCCTTGGCTGTACGAGCCGGTGCACGGGTCGGCGCCTGACATCGCCGGCCAGGGCATCGCCAACCCGCTGGGCGCGATCGCCACGGTGGCGCTTCTGCTCCGGCTCTCGCTCAAGCTGGAGGAGCAGGCGCTGGCGGTGGAGCGAGCCATCGGATCGGTGATCGCCCAGGGCCGGCTGACTCCCGACCTGGGCGGGACCGAGAGCACCGAGTCACTCACCCAGGCGGTGCTGGAGCGGCTTCCGCTCGGGGCCGCGGCATGAGCTCGCCCGTCGAAAGGGCTGAGCCGAGTCGGATCGCCCTCTACGACACCACCCTGCGCGACGGCATGCAGGGATTCGGGCTCCAGCTCAGCATCGAGCAGAAGCTCAAGCTTGCCCGCCGCCTCGACGAGCTGGGGGTCGACTACGTCGAGGCGGGCTGGCCCGGGGCCAATCCCCGCGACACCCAGGTCTTCGAACGGCTGGCCAAGGCGCCTTTGCGGCGCGCTCGCCTGGCCGCCTTCGGATCCACCCGCCGCCCGGGGGTGGCGGCCGCGAGCGACCCCGGACTGGCCCTCACCGTGGGCTCCGGGGCGCCGGTGGTCACTCTGGTCGGAAAGTCCTCCCGCTGGCAGGTCGAGGCGGTCCTGGGGACCACCCCGGAGGAGAACCTGGAGATGGTCGCGGACACGGTCGCCTATGCCGCCGCCCAGGGACGGGAGGTGGTCTTCGACGCCGAGCACTTCTTCGACGGATTCGCCCAGGACCCGGGCTATGCCACGGCTGTGGTCCTGGCCGCCGCCGCCGCCGGCGCCCGTTGGGTCGTCCTCTGTGACACCAACGGGGGCCAGCTCCCGGGCCCGGTCGGAAGGATCACCGAGGCGATCGCCAGCCGGCTCGAGGTCGGTCTCGGGATCCACTGCCACAACGACGCCGGCGTCGCCGTGGCCAACTCCTTGGCGGCGGTCGACGCGGGGGCGAGCATGGTCCAGGGCACCCTCAACGGAAGTGGCGAGCGGTGCGGCAACGCGGATCTCCTGGTTATCGCGGCCAACCTCCAGCTCAAGTTGGGCCGACCGGTCCTCGACCCGCACCAGCTCGGGGAGCTGGTCGCCGTCTCCCGGCTCTTCGACGCCCTGGTCAACCGGGCGCCCGACCCGCAGCGAGCCTACGTGGGGCCGGCCGCATTCCTGCACAAGGGCGGCCTGCACGCCCAGGCCGTGGCCCGCGACGAGCGCGCCTATCAGCACATCGATCCGGCCCTGGTCGGGAACGAGTCGCGGACCGTGGTCTCGGACCAGAGCGGACGGAGCAACGTGGCTAGCAAGCTCCACCAGCTCGGCCTTACCGGACTGGACCGCGACGCCCGGGGCTCGATCGTGGACCGCCTGAAGCAGCTGGAGACCGCCGGATGGGCGTTCGAGGACGCCGATGCCTCCTTCGAGCTGCTGGTGACCCGGGGCACCTCGGGCGATGTCCCCCCGTTTGCGCTTCAGGAGTCGCTGGTGGTGGCGCACGAGACCTCGAGCCCCCGGGCGGAGGAGCCCTCCCAGAGCGTCCAGGCCAGCGTCAAGGTGACCGTCGCGGGGACGCTGGTGCACACCGCCGCCGAGGCGGCGGGGCCGGTCGAGGCGCTCGACCTGGCGCTGCGCCGGGCCCTGGCACCCCACTTCCCCAGTCTGGCCTCGGTGCGGCTATTGGACTACCGGGTCCGGGTCATCGACGGCGACCAGGGCACCGGCGCCACGGTGCGGGTTGGGATCGATTCCAGTGACGGGGAGCAGGTCTGGTCCACGGTGGGGTGCTCCGCCAACATCCTCCAGGCGTCGGCTCTGGCATTGGTGGACAGCTATGAGTGGGCCGCCCGCCACGCCGCGTCGCTGGTCTGCCTCTCGCCAACCGGGTGAGAATGTCAAGGAAGCTTGGGAGATGGAGATGGATGCGGACGAGCAAATCGAGAGTCCGGTGAGGTACCCCGGTGGGGACGGCCCCAAGACCGCCTATCGCAAGATCTGGGAGTCCCACCTGGTCAGCCAGGAGTCGGCCTCCCGAGCCCTGCTCTACATCGACCTCCATCTGGTCCACGAGGTCACCTCGCCGCAGGCGTTCTCGGGACTGCGGGAAGCCCGACGAAGCGTGCGCCGCCCCGACCTCACTCTGGCGGTGATGGACCACACGGTGCCCACCTGGGAGCGGAGCCGACCGACTCCGGACCCGGTCGCCGCCGAGCAGTTGCGCCAGCTCGGCGAGAACTGCGTCGCGGCGGGCATTCCGCTCCTCGACATGCACCACCGGCGCCAGGGCATCGTCCACGTGATCGGGCCAGAGCTAGGCCTGACTCAGCCGGGAATGACGATTGTCTGTGGTGACTCCCACACCTCGACTCACGGGGCCTTCGGAGCCCTCGCCTTCGGCATCGGCACCTCCGAGGTGGAGCAGGTGCTGGCGACCCAGTGCCTCTGGCAGGCGCCCGCCGAGACCCTGGAGATCAGGGTGGATGGCGAGCTACCTGTCGGGGTGACCGCCAAGGACATGGCTCTGGCGATCATCGGCAAGGTCGGCGTCGCTGGGGCCCAGGGCACCATGGTCGAGTATCGGGGCAGTGCGATCCGAGCCCTGTCGATGGAGGGCCGGCTGACGGTCTGCAACCTGACCATCGAAGCCGGCGCTCGGGGTGGCCTGGTCTCGGCTGACGAGACCACCGTTCGCTACCTGGAGGGCCGGCCGGCATCCCCGAAAGGGGGGGAATTCGACCGCGCCGCCGAGACGTGGCTCAGCCTCGCCACCGACGACGGAGCGGCTTTCGACCGGACCGTGGTGTTGGACGCCGCCCAGCTGGTCCCACACGTGACCTGGGGAACCAATCCCGCGATGGTCGCCGAGGTGACTGGCCGGGTACCGCGGCTGGGCGACTTGGGCACCGAGGCGGAGCGGCAGCAGACCGCCCGCGCCCTCGAGTACATGGGGCTGACCGAGGGAACCGCGATCGAGGATATCTGGATCGACCGGGTGTTCATCGGCTCCTGCACCAACAGTCGGCTGGAAGACCTGCGCGCCGCGGCGGCTATCGCGCGGGGCGGCCGGGTCCACCCCAAGGTGCGGGCCATGGTGGTGCCGGGTTCGCAGTCAGTGAAGCGGGCGGCGGAGGCGGAGGGTCTGGATCGGGTCTTCACCGACGCAGGTTTCGAGTGGCGGGAGGCGGGCTGCTCGATGTGCCTGGGGATGAACCCCGACGTGCTCGCTCCCGGCGAACGCTGCGCCTCGACCTCGAATCGCAACTTCGAAGGGCGCCAGGGGGCGGGCGGCCGGACCCACTTGGTCAGCCCGTCAATGGCTGCGGCAGCGGCCCTGCACGGCCACTTCGTCGACGTCCGGAAGCTGGAGCCGGCCCTGGCAGGCGCGGTCGGATAGGACGGATATGGAAGCCTTCACCACCCACGAGGGACTCTGCGCCACGCTGAGCCGGGACGACGTCGACACCGACCAGATCATTCCCAAGCAGTTCTTGAAGCGGACCGATCGCGGCGACTACGGGGATGCCGGTTTCTTCGCCTGGCGCTACGACGACGCCGGGCACCCGCGCCCCGACTTCGAGCTCAACGATCCAGTCTTCCAGGGCGCCAGCATTCTCATCACAGGGCGCAATTTCGGCTGCGGCTCGTCCCGGGAACACGCCGTCTGGGCGCTCCTGGGAATGGGTTTCCGGGCCGTGATCGCGCCCTCATTCGCGGACATTTTCACCGTCAATTCGCTGCAGAACGGATTGCTCCCGGTGGAGCTGCCCGCCCTCCTCGTGGCCCAACTAAGTGCCCGCGCCAAGAGCCCGGGCGGCCACCGGCTAACTGTCGATCTGCCAGCCCAGCAGGTGCGGGACGGCAGCGGCCTGAGCGCCGACTTCGTGGTCGATCCGTTCTGGAAGAAGTGCCTTCTCAGCGGGCGCGATCCCATCGCCATGGCCCTAAGTCAGGAGGAAGCGATCGCCGAGTTTGAGGGGTCCCGGCCCGACTGGCGTCCGGTGACCACCGGCGAAGGGCTCTTTTCGTGATTGCCGGGACGGGCGCCCCGGGCTGATCCATTCGCCTGCTGGGTAGGAATTTGGGCCTGGAGTGGTCTCCTGGGCTGGTGGCGCGAATGGCGGATTTCAGGCTCAAGTGAGGCGACGTCGGCGGCGACGATCGCACCCCCGGCGTCGGCGGGGTCTGCGGAGGCCGGCCAGGCCGGTAGTGCCAGGCGTGCGCGCAGCCGAGCCCTGATCTCTCCCGGGATGGCAAGCGCGCCACTCGCCGATCTCTGGGGACCCTAGCCGAGATCAGCCAGCCGGGGTCGGGGATTTGGGGGTCGGCATCGCCCCTTCAGGGCGAAAGAGAGCCATTCTCCACCGCCATGGGCTGACCGGGTTAAGGAACGGTTCGAGCTCGGCTGCGACTTCCAGCCCAACCAGCGACACGATCTACCCACCTCGCCGGAGCGAGCCCATTGGCTTGGCCCGAGACCAACTCGCTTGCGCTTGTCTGGTCCCCGGTGGGCGCCGTCCGAGAAATATGATAGCCCTTTCTGGACGGGCTGCAATCGCAGTAGGAGGGTCGCAATGGCCACGACACGGCAAGGGGGACCGGTCGCCCGCCTCGAGACAGGGGTGCAAGAGCGGCTGATCGCGGGGGTGCCGGGCCAGCGGGTACTCGGTATCTGCGTAATTGTCCTGGTCATCGCCGCTTTTTTCATCTTTTTGGCAGCTCGGTCGCAGTTCCACGCGAGCGCGTCAGGCAGCTCCCATGCGGGTCTCTGGATCGCCGGGATCGTCCTGGCAGTGGGAGCCGGGTCGGGCCTGCGCGGATTGACTGCAGTGGCCCCGGGCGAGGCGGTGGTGGTGCAGCGCTTCGGTCGCTATGTAGGCACGCTGCGGACTGCAGGGCTGTACTGGATCGTCCCGCAAGCCCAGCGGCGAAGGGTTTCGACCAAGGTGCGCACCTACCGGACGATAGCCCGCAAGGTCAATGACGCGGCCGGCAATCCAATTGAAATAGCCGCGGTCGTACTTTGGCAGGTGGCCGACACAGTGCGAGCCGTCTACCGCACGGAGGACCTGGCGGAGTTCGTCGCAGCCCAGAGCGAGGCGGCGGTCCGTGAGGTGGCGGCTCGCTTCCCCTACTACGACCCGTTGGGCACCAAGGCCTCCCTCTGCAGCAGTGTCGACGAGATAACGGATCAGCTCACGGGCGAGGTCTCGGCCAGGGTCGAATCCGCGGGGCTGGACATTGTTAGCGTCAGCATCGTCGAGCTCGCCTACGCGCCTGAGATTGCGCAGGCGATGCTCCGCCACCAGCAGGCCGGCGCAATCGTGGCAGCTCGTAAACACATCGTCGAGGGAGCGGTCGGCATGGTCGAGCTGGCACTTGCCCGGCTGGAGTCGGAGAACGTTGTCGACCTGGACTCGGAGCGAAAGGCGGCGATGGTCAGCAACTTGATGGTGGTGCTTTGCAGCGACCACCCAACTCAGCCGATCGTCAACGCGGGCTCGCTCTATTAGTGATCGCGAGTAGGTGATGATTCCATGACCGAACGTAAGACCGTACTTCTTCGCCTCGATCCAGCGGTACACGATGCCCTGACGCGCTGGGCCGGCGACGAGCTGCTCAGTACCAATGCTCAGATCGAGCGTCTCTTGAGGCGTTCTCTCTCCGAGGCAGGGCGGCTGCCGTCAAACGTCACCGCCATGCGGCCTAGGGGACGACCTCGCAAGCTGGACGCCCGCGACCGCGGGCGCTTGGGCGCAGGCGCCACAGAGGACACGGGCCCGGTCCGCGACTCCACGCCGGTGGGCGCTAAGGCGGATCAAGGCAGGTGCGCCTAGATGGTCATGAGCTCCGGTCGCCGGGACGCCGAGGAGGGTGATCTGCACTGACTTGTGGGCGCGCGGTTGACTGCATCTGCGCGACTGGCACCTCGCAGAGCACGCGCTGAACGCCCAAAGCTCAAGGATGCGCTGTGAAGTGCCGAGCCGATGGTTGACTCGGAACTCAGCCGCTGCCGAGGGAAACTTGCTGATCGGGTTTGACCATCTCCACAAGCAGCGGCCAAATCCTCGAAAAAGCTCACGACCGCGTGCGACGTGACTTCTAAGGAGCTGGGCGTTCCCGATACCAAGCGATCTGCCGCGGTGTCTTCCCCTCGGTCCCTGTCAGCCCCCGCAAGCGATACCGGCGGTCGGGTTGGCTGACGGCTTCTGCCGCGGCGCGGACATCACCGCCTCGGCGACCCCCGACGCGACAGGAAGAATCCGATGAGCACAGCCGCCACCACGATGCCGATGATGATCTGGACGATGTGAGTGCCAGAACCACCCAAGATGCCTGCCACTATGGGTGCGGCTCGCGAAGCTAAGGGCATGAGTTGCGCCTGCCGCCCGTGACGAGGATTACCTTCAAGCTCGGTGATGCCCTAGGGAGACGCATCTCGGCACCCGCCTTCTCAGCTTCGCCTGAGGGTGATCTTCCAGGAGCCGCCCCCGTCTCATGGCACCACCGAGCCCAATGCCGAGGCTGAAGTCGCGGGAAAGTCTAAGCGTCGTCTCGGCCTTGATCAGCTCCTCCCGCAAGGTCAATCCGCCGTACGGGAGCCGCCGGGGCTTACGCGCGTCGACTTCGCCGCACGGGAGCCGGTGATCAGCCTCTCCCGGTCAAACATGGTGGCCAGGACACGCCATGCCAGTCCGTCGATGACGATGAGGAACGCGGCGAGTCCCAGGGCGAGACCGAGCGAGGCGGCGATCACGTTGAGCGACATGAGGGTCACTACGGCGACGGGAGGCAGCGCGGCGAAGATGGTGAGCTGCTGGGCGGCACGGACATCGCCCACGCGGGTGGAGATGGCGATGCCGACCCAGATCGACCATCCGGCGACGAGCGGGGTGAAGAGCAGCTGGACCAGCACGTGTGAACCCTCGAAGACAGCGGAGGCGACAACGGGCTGGGCGAAAAGTGCGACCGCGGCGAGGAAGATCCCGAAGATCAAATACGAGAGGGCAAGCGTCGGGAGGAGCGCGGCCAGTGCCTTGCCGATCAGAAACTCCTCTCGATGGATAGGCGTGGTGAGGATCGGTTCCAGTGTGCCCTGCTCGCGCTCCCCGACCACTGAGTAGGCAGACAGAATGGACGGGATGAGGGCCGGGAGGATCAATAAGAAGAGGAGGGAGAGCCCGAGACGGGGCTCCAGCCTCGCGCTCGTGCTGGTGACCTTGATCGCGAAGAGCTGGATCATGGGGGCAGCGATGAAGACGAGTGGCAGGAGCGACATGGTGAAGACGACGAAGCGGTTGCGGCGGTAATCCCGGAGCTCCTTCTGAAAGATCGCTCCGACCCGCGTCCAGCTGAAGGTCATCGGCGCTTTGCCTCCACGTCCTCGTGGACGAGTTCAAGGTAAACGTCCTCGAGTGAGTGACGGGATTCGGCGATCGAGAGGATGTCGGCCCCGGCATTCACCAGCGCTCGGGCTACGCCCGGCGCGGCGATCTCGGGATCCGACACGCCCAACAGGTACGAGCCGGAAGCCGACGCCTCCCATCTCTCGACCCCGGGAAGTGCGGCGAGGACCGAGTCGGGATCGGCGAGCTCGGCGCGCAGCCGAACCTCGAGGCTTCGTTTGAACAGCTGAGCGCGCAGCTCGTCGGGCCGGCCGACGAGACGCAGCTTGGTGCTGAGGATGGCCACCCGATCACAGAGCCGTTCGGCTTCCTCGAGGCGGTGGGTGGTGAGGAAGATCGTCACCCCTTTCTCGCGTAGCCCTCCGAGTAGCTCGTGGACCTCTCTGGTGGCCACCGGGTCGAGCCCGGAGGTGGGCTCGTCCAGGAACAGCACCGCGGGATCGTTGAGCAGCGCCCGCGCCAGCGCGACCCGCTGGCGAAGCCCCTTGGACAGCGATCCGCACAGATCGTTGGATCGCTCGGTTAGATTGACGGCCCCCAGCGCCTGTTCGATGCGGGCGCGGGCGTCGCGTAGCTCGTAGAGGCCGGCGAAGCATTGCAGGTTCTCGGCGACGGTCAAGCGGAGATAGAGGCCGGGCGACTCGGGCATCACCGAGATGCGCTGTCGGATCGCCGGGCCGTTCTCTGCGCTGAGAGCGAGGCCAGCCACGAGCGCCCGGCCCGAGGTCGGAGCGATCAGGGTGCCGAGAGTTCGCACCGTCGTCGTCTTGCCCGCCCCATTGGGCCCCAGGAAGCCGAACACTTCCCCCGGTGCGACGTCGAACGAGACGTCCTCGAAAGCGGTGCGCTCCCCGAAGCGCTTGGTCAGGTGGTTCACCGAGATTGCCGGTGAGGCGGAGGTGGCCAGCCCCCCGAACCGAGAGGCGGCTTCAGACGCGAGCACGCCCATCCCCTGACCCAGCCTCATGTCGCGACGCCGCCTGGTGAAACGGCCGGTACGAACCCATGGGTGCAGGTCGGCCAGGCAGTGCTCCCGTTCGCATCAGTATAATGATATCAGTTTAGGGGCGCGCCGCCAGACCCAGCGAGTGGGGATCACGGTGAAATTCCTGAGGGCAACCATGGCGATGGGTGGCAGGCTGGCGAGGATCGAGAGCCGCTGGGCAGCACGCTCACCGGAGCGGTCTGTACGCCGGTCAGGAGGCGCAAGGCAGCCGCTTGATCTCGCCGGCGGACCCCTTTTTCCGGCCGTTGACGAACTGGGCTCTGACTCGCCCTGGGACCCGCCACGGGCCTCGTACGCATCGACGGACTGGCGTGGCGTAGTGGCCATGTTCGACGAGGAACGCCTCGCCGCGAGCAGCCGCTGATGGTCAGCTGCAGCTCGGCACTCGCATCACCTCACCATGTACGTACAGAACCGTCTATAGAGTCAAAGGAGGATGAGCATGGCCGCAACGCTGAAGCTGACGCACAAATCAATCGGGGTCGAGGTCCGACGTGGCACCTACGACATCGTGGTTGACGGTCAGCGTGCCGGATCGCTCGAAATGAATGACACGATCGAGATACCAGTCGAAGCTGGACGTCACACCCTGCAAGTTCGCAATGGCCGAAACTCCAGCCGAACGCAGACCTTCGACGTGGCCGAGGACCGAGTCGTCGCCTTTCGATGCACCGGAAAGAGGTTTTTGCCGCTCTTTCTCCTGTCGTTCGTCGTGCCAAGCCTAGCGCTCGTGCTCAGGCGCGATTAGGCGAAATGCTGAACATGATCGAAGCGCGTCACTTCACCGGGCGTCGCCATTCCGTGGTGACCCAACTGTTCGGAGCGGCACTGATATGGATATGAACAAAAACTCAAGGGAAACCAAAGGTTCCCAAGATGAAGAGCATTTTCTTCACCCA
The DNA here is from genome assembly GCA_035534755.1 of Candidatus Dormiibacterota bacterium. Lineage (GTDB taxonomy): Bacteria > Chloroflexota > Dormibacteria > Aeolococcales > Bog-877 > Bog-877. The sequence continues at coordinate 108,525 of DATLRH010000015.1, read as the reverse complement.
GTGGCGTCGCGAGAGTTTGAGGCAGCGAAAGTGGCAGGGTGGGCGTAGTCGGCTGCCGTCCGCCTAGCCTCCGCCGTCGCACTTCTCGGAGATTCGAGTCCGACGGAGGAAGCTGTCGCCGAACTCGGTCGGGGATGGGAAAACGGCGACGGGGACGGCCCGGAGACTTCAAGGGTGGGTTCGGTGCTCAAAGGCAGTTGGTCAGCTTGATCAAACCGCGGGGGAGCGGGCCGCACATCGCTGCCGTGAAGACATCTGCCCCCAGCGATAGCGCGGGAGGGACGAGCGATTCGGTCCTTTGGCTGCCCAGGGTCGCGGCCGGATGAGTAGTACCTCATCCAGGCCTTACTACTCCGGCCCGTCGTAGGTCCCAGTCGCCCCACCCTGGTCTTGGGTGCCGAGCAGACTCGGGGTGTCGCCCCGGTTGGGATCCGGGCATCGCAATTCCAGGCGCCGACCACCGCGGGCTCCCGCGACCTCTAGGTTCAGTCGTCGGGGGCGGGACGACTCCAAGTGCGGCGACCGCTCTCGGGGGTTCGCCGAAGGAGGGAAGGGTCCGCTCCGCCCGTTCCGCGCTCCGAATGCGCGTCCGAGCCCGTAGATGTTAGGCATGTGAGCCCAGTAACCTTACATATGGACGGCGCGACTCCGGAGCACCCGCGCGATACGGATTCCGGGATGGGCCAATGCTTGACATACGGAATTTGTGACTGCTATTCTCCCGCGACTGGCCGGAGGTAGGGCCGCGGCGAACCGGGGCGGCAGTCGCCCGGGAAAGGTGGCGGCCGGCGGTGAAGCCGTCACTGCTCTGCGGATTAGGGGGAAAAGGCATGGCCGATCAGGCCTTAGGGGCGGCTGCGGTCAGCGATAAGGTTGGGCGGCGCTACAAGAAAGACCTGGGACTGTGGTCAGTAGTCTTTCTCGCCACCGGCGCGATCCTGGGTCCCGCCGTCGGCTTCACGCCAGTGTCGGTGCTCGGGCTGGCAGGTCCGGCGGGGATCTTCTCCTGGGTGATCGCATTCGTCATGATCATGATCCTGGCGATGTCGTACGTCGAGCTGGGGACGATGTGGCCCAGGGCCGGCGGCGTCGCCTACTATCCGGCCCGCGCCAGCGGACCGGTCGTTGGTGTGCTCAATGGTTGGGGGGCGTTCATCGGCTACTCCTTGGCCGTGCCCTCGATCATCGTCGCCTTTGTGGAGTACCTGAGCTACTGGTTTCCCGGGTTGTTCGCCAACGGCACCCTCACCTGGGCGGGAATCGGATTGGCGTTCGTGACCTTGCTGGTGATGCTCTACGTCAACAGTCTGCGCATCCGCTACATGGGCGAGATCAACAATATCTTGACCGTGCTCACCATCCTCGGCTTAGTGGTGGTGATCGTGGCCCTGCTGAGTCACTTTCACTCCTCCAACTTCAGCAGTTTTCACGGCCTCTTTCCGGCCGGAGCCAGTGGGCTGTTGCTGGCGGTAACCGCCACCGTCTACGGCTACGGCGGGTTCCGCCAACCGCTCGACTACGCCGAAGAGGTGAAGGATCCGGGTCGGACGATTCCTCGGGCGGTCTTCCTGACCATGTTCATCGTGCTCATCCTCTTCGCCTTTGAGAGCTTCGCTTTCACCGGCGCAATCAACTGGCACGCGATGAAGCTGGCCAGCGGCGCCTGGAGCACACTCAGCGCGCTTCAGTTCCCCTTCGTCACGGTCGCCAGCGGTGCCGGGCTGGCGACGATTGGCCTGATCGCCGTGGTAACCACCCTGATCGCAAGCTTCAAGGACGGTTACATCTACTCCGGGGGCGCCGCCCGGGTCGGGCAGACGATGGCTCGCTACGACAACTACCTGCCGCCGATCTTTTCCCGCATGACGACCCAGGGAATCCCGATCGCCTCCTTGCTCCTGGTTCTCGTGGTGGTGGCCATCTACCTGGTGCTGCTGCCGGCCTTCTCCAGCCTCTTCCCGCTGGTCGCCAGCGCGCTGGTTCTCTCCTATGCTCCCGGCCCGCTCGCCTGCGCCATCTTCCGACACCGGCACCCCGACGAGCCCCGGCCTTACCGCATGCCCTTCCTTAACTTCCTGGGACCGCTGGCCTTCGTGGTCGCCAGCCTCATGGTCTTCTGGTCGGGATGGAATGCCATTCGCATTCTCATCCCCTCGGTAGCGATCGGGATCCTGCTCCTGGGCTTTTACCGGAGAACCCGCCCGATCACCCGCCAGGACATCGTGTACGGAGCCTGGATGCCCGCCTACCTGGGGGTCATCGCCCTGGTCTCATTCCTGGGGAGTACCGACTTCGGCGGCCGCAACGTACTGCAGTTTCCCTATGACTCGATCATCTTCGCGGTGATCGCGCTCGCCTTCTACTACATCGGCTACTGGAGTGGCATCCACTGGACCGGGACCTCCGTGGTCGAGGATCCAGAGCCTGAGTTGGGAACCCCCGCGCTGGCCTCCACCCAATGACACATCCCCGGCCCGCGGCCGGGGAGAGCCCCGCCCGGGGGCCGTGCGCTAGGGACTCACCCCTAGGCAAGGTCGCGCCAGCCCCGTGACCAAGCAGATTCGGTGTGCCATCGGGGTGCACGTCGACGCAGTCGCGGGCTGGCTGGGATCCTACGGAGGGGCCGATTCTCCCTCCGACATCCAGCGGGGAATGTTCGCCGGTGAGGTCGGGGCACCCAGGTTGCTCCAGCTGTTCGAGCGACTCGGGATCAGGACCACGTGGTTTGTGCCCGGCCACTCGCTGGAGACGTTTCCCGAGCAGATGGCTCAGGTAGTGGCCCAGGGACACGAGGTCGGCGCCCACGGCTACTCGCACGAGAACCCCATCTCCATGACCAGGACCCAGGAGGAGGAGGTGCTGGCCCGGTGCGTGGAGCTGATCGAGCGGATGAGCGGCCGGCGTCCGAGGGGCTATGTCGCGCCTTGGTGGGAGATGTCCGGGTCGACCGCCGAGCTCCTGCTCCGGTACGGATTCGGCTACGACAACAGCCAGGGGTACCACGATTTCCTGCCCTTCTACGCTCGGGTCGGAGACCGCTGGACCAAGGTCGACTACCGCCAGCCGGCCGCCACCTGGATGCTCCCTCTGGAGCGCGGCCAGGTGGTCGACCTGGTCGAGATCGCGGCGAACTGGTACCTCGACGACCTGCCCCCGATGATGTTCATCAAGCAGTCCCCCAACAGCCATGGATTCGTCAATCCCCGCGACCTCGAGCAAATTTGGCGCGACCAGTTCGACTGGGTCTACCGCGAGATGGAGTACGCGGTCTTTCCCCTCACCATCCACCCCGACGTAAGTGGTCGGCCCCAGGTGTTGCTGATGCTGGAGCGCCTTATCGCCTACATCTCCGGCCACGCGGGAGTTAGCTGGCTCACCATGGAGGAAATCGCCGCCGACTTCCGCTCCCGCGAGCCGCTACCCGGTCGCGGACCATCGCCCGAGTAGCGGCGAAGGCGTAGGCGGCGAGCCAGCTGGGACGACGTCCACCGGGTCGGCGCGCGGGGAGTCTGTGCTCGGAATTACTTCAGAACCGGTAGAGCCGGCTCGTGTTGCGTGCCATGATGTCCCGCTCGACCGTTTCCAGCCACTCCTGCCTCGCTCCCTGAGCGGCCCAGCGCCGGCGCACGACCGCCCAGCCTTCCTGGATCAGTAAGGCTCCGAACCAGAAGCTCTCCGGGGTGCCGTGGCCGTCGGTGCCGCAGAGCACCTTCGCGGTCGGGGCCAGCTCCAGGACCCGTTCGATGCGGCTTGCCACGGTCGCGGCGGCGAAGAGGTTGAACATTGACAGCTCGGCGTAGACATTGGGCTTGGCCAGAGTCAGATAGGCGAGTTCCTCATGCCAGGGATAGGAGCCGTGGATGAGCAGGATCGTCGCGGCACGCCCCTCGGGGCTGCGCAGCAGCTCCTCCAGGAGGGTCGGGTTCGCCTCCGCCAGGCGAATGTCGGAGTCCCCGAAGCCGGTGTGGATTTGAAAGGGCAGGCCCAGTTCGGCGGCCCAGCCCAGCGCTCTCCGCAGGACCAGATCCCGCAGCGCCTTGCCTTGGCGGCGAACCGGGCCGTCCGTCCGGTTCTGAAGTGATGCCGCAGCCTGGTCCAGGGTTGCCTCGGGATCAACCGCAAGTCCGGTTCGGTAGGCAATGATCGTCTTGAAACCGAAGTAGCCACTCTTAGGAGCGTCGCGCATCGATTGCTCGACCTCACGGAGAATCTCGGCCGGACCCAACCCAGCATCGATGAGGCGGTCGATCAAAGGCTCCAGCCGCAAGATGGGGCGCACCGGGCAACCGACCAGGGACGCGAACTGGTCGGCGGCAGCGGAGGTGGCATCGAGATCCCAACCGGGATCGAGCACCATGCCGTCTATGTGAGCCGCCCGGAAGAGAGCGCTCACGTAGCCTGGCCAGTCTGAGCTCGCCGCCGCTCGAGCCTGGGGAATCTCCTCGACTTCGCAGCCCAGATGCTGAGCCAGCCGGACCCCCATCAGCTCATGGCTGAGCCGCGAGGGGCTGATCTGGGAGCGGCGCTGGCGCGCGCCCTCGTCGGCGGGGAGCTCGACATTGATCTGGGCCAGGTCGAGTGGGCCTCCCTGGTCGCTGATGGGATGGCCGTGACTGTCGATCAAGATCGCCCGCCGCGGCCCGAGGGATCCGGCCAACCGTTCCTGGCCCCTGACCCCTGGGCCGACACCTGGTTCCGACGCTCAGCCCCTGTCACAGGGCAGCCTCAACTTCCGCTTCCGGCCGCAAGACGGGGGGGGCGTACTCCACCTTCAGCCCCGAGGCCATGGCGTTGGATCCATTGAAGAAGTCCACCACCGCCATCAGCTCCACCAGTGCGGCATCTCCCAGGCCCATGGCCCGGAGCGCGTCGGTGTGGCTCTGCAGGCAATAGTCGCAGTTGTTGGTCGCGGAGACCGCCACCGCGATGATCTCCTTGGTCTGTCGATCCAGGGCCCCCTCGGCCATCACCACCTTGAGCTTCTCCCAGGTGGCCGCCAGCAAGGCCGGTTGGTGGGCCAGCGCCTTCCAGTAGTTGGGCACCTTGGCCAGCTTGCGGCTGGTCATGATCTCCTCATAGACGTCCTTGACCAGACCCTCCGCCTCGGACTCGTCGACCAGATGCACCAGGGCCATGCTCAACCTGCCCCCGACCCGGACCCGGCGCGCGCCGCCGGCAGTGCCAGGGGCTCGACCGTGGTGCGCCAACTGGCAAAGTCCTCGACCTCCCCGCGCACGATCTGCAGGTACCAGTCCTGGAGCGCCTTGGTGAACTCGCCCAGCCGACCCTCGCCGACCTGGCGGCCATCGATCTCGGTGACCGGGGCGATCTGGACTCCGGTCCCGCAGAGGAAGGCTTCGTCCGCCGCCAAGAGCTCGCTGCGGTCGACCTGGCGCACCTGCAGCGGCCATCCCTTCTGCTGGACCATGGCCATGACGCAGTCCCGGGTGACTCCCACCAGCAGGTCGTCGGTCACCGGGGGGGTGACCAGCACCCCGTCCTGAACCATGAAGAGGTTGGCTGAGGAGGCTTCGGCAACCTGCCCGTCATGGGTGAGCATGAGCGCCTCATCGAAGCCCAAAGAACGGGCCTCGTCGGCGGCCAGGGCGGCATTCAGGTAGGCGCCGATCGGCTTGGCCCGAGCCGGGATGGCGTTGTCGTCGATCCGGCGCCAGCTCGAGGTCATCATCCGCAGCCCCTTGCGGATGTCGAGGTAGTCGCCCATCGGCAGGGTGTAGCAGCAGAACTCGGTGGGGATTCCGGATAGGGTGACCTTGATGGTGTTGCCGGATTTGTAGATGATCGGTCGGACGTAGGCGTCCTGCTGATATTCGTTGCGAGCCAGCAGCTCGACCACGACCTCCTCAAACTTGGCCACGGTGAGCGCGGGATCGGGCTCCAGGTGAAGGATCTTGGCCGAGCGCAGGATGCGGTTGCTGTGGTCGCGCAAGCGGATCAGGAAGAGCTGCTCCCGCCGGTCGCTCCAGTAGGCGCGGATCCCCTCGAAGCAGCCAGTGCCGTAGTTGAAGGCGTGGGACGTGATGGGGACCCGGGCCTGGTCCTGGGGCACGAATTCTCCGCCGAAGTAGACGATCTCGCCTGGCACCGTCATACGTACCTCCCCATCCCGCCGCTTACGTCAATCGACGCCCCGGTGATGTAGCTGGCCCGGGCGCTGGCCAGAAAGGCGACCAGCCCCGAGACCTCCTCGGCCTCGCCGAACCTCCCTAGGGGGACCTCGCCCGACGCGGTCTGGGCGAGGAATTCGTCCTCGCTCAACTGGGGGGCGCGGCGCTGGTGGATGTTGTCCCACTGGGGGGTTCTGACGAACCCGATGTTGACGCTGTTGACCAGAATCCGCTCCGGCGCCAGCTCCATCGCCAGCGCCTTGTTGAAGGCGAGGCAGGCGGCTCGGTCCACCGAGGTGGCGAAGAAGTCGGGATCGGGCTGGCGCCCGTAGATGGCGTTGATGTTGATGATGGCCCCGCCCCCGGCCGCCCGCAGGTGGGGCAGCGACGCCCGGCTGCAGCGGAGCTGGGCGAAGAGCTTGACCTCCAGGTCGGCCTGAAAGTCGGCGTCGGTGAGAGACCCGAAGTTTCCCGGGTGGGCGCGCCCGGCGTTGTTGACCAGCACGTCGAGACCGCCCAGCTCGCCCACCGCCTGGTCGACGAACTCCTGGATCTGGTCGGGGCTGGTGACGTCGGCGACGGCCGCCACCACCCTTCCCCCCGTCTGACGGAGCTCCTCGGCGGTCGCCTCCAGCTCATCCCGGTGGCGAGCGCAGATAGCGACCGCGGCGCCCTCGGCGAGAAGCTCCCTGGCGATCGCCGCGCCCAGCCCCTTTGAGCCGCCGGTGACGATGGCCCGCCTCCCAGTGAGCTGAAGGTCCAACGCTCAGTCGCCCACGTTGGCCTGGTTCCTCCCCCGGAGGTCCAGGAGCGCCTGCCGGGGCGGGTTGAATACGTCGTACTCGTGGCAGGCCATCGCCCCGGTGCGGGCTCCATGCGGCACGTTGGCAGGAACCACGGCTACCATCCCCGGCGTGAGCAGGCGAACCTCGCCGTCGATCTCGAACTCCAGCTCCCCCTCGACCACCAGGGTGAGCTGCTCCTCATCGTGACTGTGCAGAGGCGCCTCGGTGTGGGGGGCGAAGCGCACGGAGTTGAGCATGGTGGCCTCGCCCAGGGCGGGGCGGAACTCCAGGCCAGGGACGAACACCACCGGCTCGACATCCCGGGCCAGGTCCACGAAGTGGCCCTTGGCGGTCGGAGCCTTCCCCGACCCCGGGGCGGCAAAGTACTGGTCCGCGACGCTCATAAACGCTCTCCCTCGGGGCCGCTGAGCGGCACCATCGGCCGGCTGGATCGGTGCCGCCTCGGCCGCGTCCAGGCGGCCACCCCAGCGACCGCTCCCAGGCGCAAATGATAGCCCACTTACGGCTTTTACCGATAACATGAAAAGGTGACCACCGGAGCCGACCCTCGCGAGCTGGCGGTTAAATCCGGTCGGCACCTTACTGATGCCCCGTCCGATTCGGCACCGCCCCCGCTGGTCCAGCCGGCGACCCTCGACCAGACCGATCTGCAGATCCTGGTGCTGCTGCTCCGCGACGCCCGCCGCTCGGTGCGGGGGATCGCCGTCGAGGTCGGCATGTCAGCTCCGGCCGTTGCCGAACGGATCGCGCGCCTGGAGCGGCAGGGAGTGGTCCGCGGCTACCGCGCCGAGATCGACTGGGCCCGCCTCGGCTACGGCTTGCTGGTCTACATCCGGGTGACCGGGGTGCAGGGCAGCGAACAGTCCACCACCGTGGGCGCGCTCAGGCACCTGCCTGAAGTCGAGCAGGTCGAGGTCGTCACCGGCGACTCCGACCTGCTGGTCCGGCTCCGGGCTCGAGACCAGCAGCACCTGCGCGAGCTGCTCTTCGAAAGGGTCTGGAGGATCAGCGGCATCGAGCGCACCGAGACCCTGCTCTGCCTCGGCGAACTCCCGCCCAAATCATTCGACCTGGAGCTCACCGAGTCCCTCCTGGAGCAGCTTGGCCCTGCCCGAACCAGGCCCGAGGACCAGAACGGCGTTGGGGAGCTGCGCCCCCGTGTGTGAGATCCTGGCCGTGATCTGGCCCGAGCCTCAGCCCTTCGAGCGGATGCTGCCCTGGGGGCTCGAGCTGGAGCGGGTCGGAGTGGCCGGCTTCGGCTGGGGCCTGGCCTGGCGGGAAGGCGGGCGAGTGCGCCGTTATCGGGATCCCGGCCGGCTCGAAGCTGACCGGGCCGGCCAGGAGGCGCTGCTCAGGACCAGCTCCACCCACTTCCTGCTCCACTTGCGCCGCCCCTCTCAGCTGAGCACGGTTGCCCTGGCTGACACCCAGCCCTTCGTCGCTGAAGACGGGTCATTCGCCTTCGCCCACAATGGCCGGCTGGCGGGAGCGAATGAAGTCCGCCACCATTTCCCGGGCCAGCTCGAGGGTAGGGCGGACAGCGAGGTCGGCTTCCGGCTCTTCGAGTCCCTGCTCGCCGCCGGCGAGGCGCCCACCTCGGCGCTGATCTCGGTCCACCGCCAGCTGGGCGGAACCGCCAATCTCGGCTACCTGCCCGCCAGCGGGCCCTTCTTGGTGTACGGCGGCAACCCGGATAACCGCCTCTGGCGCTTCGATCTGGCTGGCGCCGTGGTCGCCTCCACCTCCCTGCACTCGGGGGATGAGGCCATCTTCAGCCTCTGTTTCCCTGCTGCCGCCAACCGGGTCAGGCTGGCCCAGGGCGAGGTGGAGGCCCTGGGCGAGCCCCATCCCGGTGACCGGGCTGTGGCGGGGGGTGCGGCCGCGGCCGCGCTTCGGGGGGAATGATCGGATGACGAGGAGGGGTGGATGAGCAGCACGTCGGTGCGCGACCTGGCGGTCGGCAAGGTTGGTTTCATAGGGGAGCACGGGCTCTTCACCGACGCCATGCAGGCGGCCGCAGAGCGGGCCACCAGCCTGGTCGCCGAGGCTGACATCCGCACCGTCCGGGTGGGGGTGGTCGACCAGCACGGCGCGGTGCGCTGCAAATTCGTCTCCGCCCACGACTTCCTGCTCTCCTTGCGCAACGGGATCGACTTTTCGGGGGCCATCCTCAGCCTCGACAGCGCCAACAAGGTCTTCCCCCCCGCCTTCGTCGAGGGGGGCGGTTTCGGCATCCCCGAGCTGACCGGCTTCCCCGACGTGGTGCTGGTCCCCGACCCGACCACGTTCCAGGTCCTCCCCTGGGCCGATCGGACCGCCTGGGTTCTCTCGGACGCCTACTTCAGCAACGGCAAGCCGGTCGGGCTCTTCACCCGTCAGGTCCTGCGCCGGCAGCTGGAGCTGGCCCGCGCCATGGGCTACGAGTACGCCGCCGGGCTGGAGGTGGAGTTCTACATCTTCCGCCGGGAGCAGGCGAGGATCGCCATCGACGAGACCGGCTGGCCCCCCCCGGCGCCCCCGGTCAGCGTGATCGCTCAGGGCTACCAGTACCTCTCTGAGACCAGGCTTGCCCAGATCAGCGAGATCCTGGACCCACTGCGGGACCACTTCGAGGCGGTTGGGCTACCGCTGCGGACGATGGAGGACGAGTGGGGCCCAGGCCAGACCGAGATAACCTTCGACCCCCAGCTGGGGCTAGGCGCCGCTGACGCCATGATCCTCTTCCGGTCGGCAGCCAAGCAGATCTGCCACCAGCTCGGCTACCACGCCACCTTCATGTGCCGGCCGCTCCTGCCCAACGTCTCCTCGAGCGGCTGGCACCTCCACGAGTCGCTCCAGGATGGACACCAGGGAGGCAACGTCTTCTCCAGCACCGATCGGGAGGCGCTCTCGCTGACCGGCAGGCAGTTCGCGGCCGGGATCCTGGAGCACGCGATTCCGATGACAGTCTTCTCAACTCCGACCGTGAACGGGTTCAAGCGCTTCAAGCCCTACTCGTTCGCGCCCAATCGAGTGAACTGGGCTCTCGAGAACCGGGGGGCGATGCTACGGGTCCAGGGCCAGCCGGGCGACCAGGGGTCTCACCTGGAGAACCGGCTGGGTGAGCCAGCCGCCAACCCCTACCTCTACATGGCCGCCAACCTGGCCGCCGGCCTGGACGGGATCCGGCGCCAACTGGTCCCACCCGCGATGGTCCAGGCCGACCCCTACGCCGAGGCGGCGCCGGCCCTCCCGGCCAGCCTGGGGGAGGCGGTGGAGGCGCTCGATGGGGACCGCTTCTTCCGGGAGGCGCTGGGGGCCGAGATCGTTGACTACCTGGTCATGCTCAAGCGCTTCGAATACAACCGCTACCTGGAGGAGGCGGGCTCGACCGCCGATCCCGTCGAGGTCACCCAATGGGAGCAGAACGAGTACTTTGAATTCTTCTGATCCCCAAACCTGCGGTAGGCCGCGTTAGTGGAACCCACACTCATCTCGAACTCGCCGGCTCCGATTCAGCACCTGGTCCTCTTCCGGCTCAGAGAGGAGCCCCAGCCTGAGGTCGAACAGGAGATGCGCCGCCAGATCGCCCGGTGGGTCGGCCTCCCCGGGCTGCGGATGCTTCGGTTTGGGCGGGACACCCTGGAGCGCGCCGACGGATACCAGTTCGGCCTGCTGACCGAGTTCAGCGACCCCGCCGCCTACGCGGAGTACCTGATCCACCCCCTCCACCAAAGCTTCCTCGCCTGGGTCCTGGAGCGGCCCTTCGACGTGATCCGCTTCGACTACGCTCTGACCGACCAGAGCAGCCTGCTCTAGCCTCTCCGGCACCAGAGCCGGGGCTGGGTGGCGGGCCCTCCCCGCCGAACTCGGCTCTGGCGCCAGCGGCCCTCCCCACGCCACCGCGTCCGGGCACCAGCGCCTCCACGGACCCGGGAGGAGTACGCTCCCCGAGCTGTGAGCACCCCCGACGACCCGCTCGCCGAGGTCGCCGCCAGCGCCAAACGGACGACCGCCCTGCTCCGCGACGCCCGTTCAGTACAGCGCCGGCTGGAGGTATTGGCCGCCACCGCGATGGCCCTGGACGATTCCAGCCTGCCCCGGATCGCCGAGTGCCGGGAGGCCGTCCAGCGCCTGGTCATCGAGCTCAGCTTTCGCGAGCGCGGGGAGCAGCGGCGGAGCAAGAGCCCGAGGTCGCGGCTTCGCTGAGCTGAGCGCGCGCCAAGATCGAGAGCGCGCCCGGGATGCGCCGGCGACTAGCCGCGGGACTCGAGCCAGGCGGCGAGGACCCGGCTGGCCGCCCCCGGGTCCTGGTCCAGGCTGAGGCTGACTCCCTCGCCTCGCTGCGGGTGCTCCTCCAGGATGTAGTCGACATCCTTCAGCTGGTGCCCGGTGAGGATGGCAACCACTTCGGCAGCCTCCCCGATCGTTCCCGAATTGCGGAGCTGGCGCACCCCGGCGAGTGTGGTCGCGGAGGCCGGCTCGCAGCCGATCCCGTCAGTGCCCAGGGCGGCTTTGGCGTCCCTGATCTCAGAATCGGAGACCGAGGCACAGTCGCCCTCTGACCACTGCAGGGCCCGCACCGCCTTGGGCCAGTTGGCCGGGCTGCCGATCCTGATGGCCGTCGCCCGGGTCTGAGGATCGTCCATCGGTTCCAGGATGTCCCCTCCCGAGGACCAGAGCCGAAAGAAGGGGTTGGAGCCGTCCGCCTGGACCACCAGGAGGCGAGGAGTCTTGCCGATGAGACCGAAGCGGTGCAGCTCGAGGAGTCCCTTGGCGATCGCGGAGACATTGCCCAGGTTCCCGCCCGGCACCACCACGAAGTCGGGAACCCGCCAGCCCCGCTGCTCCAGCAGCTCGACGATGGCGGTCTTCTGGCCCTCGATCCGGTAAGGGTTGATGGAGTTGACCACATACCAGCCGAGCTCGGCGGCAACCTGCCGGAGCAGGCGCAGGGCCTGGTCGAAGTTGCTCCCCGTCTCCACCACCAAGGCCCCGAAATCGACCGCCTGAGCCAGCTTGGCGCTGGAGACAGCCCCGGCGGGAACGAAGAGCACCGCCGGCAGGCCCGCGCGCGCGGCGTAGGCAGCCATCGAGGATGAGGTGTTGCCGGTCGAGGCGCAGGCGACCACCCGGGCGTGCTCGGAGACGGCGTGACTGATGCAGGCGGTCATCCCCAGGTCCTTGAAGGAGCCGCTCGGGTTGACTCCCTGGTGCTTCACCTCGAGCCCGGCGAGCCCGGCCCAGCGAGCGGCCCGGGGTGCGCTGACCAGGGGGGTCGAGCCCTCGCCCAGTGAGATCGGAGCCTGGCCCTCCGGGAGAAACGGCAGCAGCTCGCGGAACCGCCAGACCCCGCTGCGGTCGAGTTCCGACGCCCCGCCCAGGCGGTGCCGCCAGAGTTCGGGCCATCCCTCGGGCTGGGCCCCCGCAAAGTCGTAGGCGACCTCAAGCAGTCCGCCGCAGCGAGGGCACGCATAGGCGATCGGCGCCGGGGCGCTCTCCCGAGCACAGCTGGGGTCGGCGCAGCGGAGAAAGGATCGAGTCATCCCTGGACTCTAGAGCCCGAACTCCTGGTGCATGGCCCGGACCGAGGCCTCAACGTCGGTCGCTCGCACCACCAACGAGACGCTCAGCTCCGATGATCCCTGGGCGATGGCGGCGACGTTGATCCCCAGGCGCGCGATCGAGCTGAAGATCCGGGCCGCGATCCCCGGTGTCCCCTTCATGCCCTCGCCCACGGCCACCACCACGCCTACCTGGTCGAGCTCCTCGACCGCCGCCAGGGAACGGCCCAGCTCCCGGTCCAGCCGGCGCCGCACCCCGGCGGCCTCCCCGCTGTTGACCGCGAAGGAGAGGACGTTCTCGGCCGAGGACTGGGTCACCACCAAAGTGCTGACTCGGTCCGCGTCCAGCCAGCCGAAGACCAAGGTGGCCAGCCTGGTGAAGGCGACCGACCGGTCGGCCGAGACCGTGAAGAGGGCGGCCTGTGCGGTGGAGGCGATCGCCCTCACACCCGGGTTCCGGGGGCGGGAGCCCCCGACCTCGGTGCCCGGGGCGTCGGGCTCGAAGCTGTTCTTGATCAGGACCGGGATGCCCGCCCGGGCGGGAAGGTCAAGCGACTTGGGATGCAACACCTTGGCCCCGAAGAAGGAGAGCTCGATCGCCTCCCGATAGGAGAGCTGGGGGATCACCCTGGCCCCGGGCACCAGCCGGGGGTCGGCGGTCATCACGCCGGCGACGTCGGTCCAGATCCAGATCTCTCGGGCCGGCAAAGCGGCCCCGAGGATGGTCGCGCTGTAGTCGGAACCGCCCCGGCCCAGGGTGGTGAAGCTGCCGTCTCTGGCGGCGGCCCGAAACCCGGTCACGACCGGGATCGCCCCCCGCTCCAGAAGCGGGCCGAGCCGGCTCCCGACCTTGACCTGGGTAGGCTCGAAAACCAGTGCGGCGTTGCCAAAGCTGTCGTCGGTGACGATCAGCTCGGTGGCGTCGACCGCCTCCGCAGCCAGGCCGCCCGCCCTGAGGGTGGCTGCCAGCAGGGCGGCGGCGAGGACCTCCCCCAAGGAGGAGAGCGCGTCCAGGGAGCGCGGGGTGAGCTCCCTGACCAGGGAGAAGCCGGCGCAGTAGTCCTGCAGGGTGTCCATCGCGGAATCGATCCGGGCCAGGATCCCCTGGCGATCCCGGTCGGGAACCAGGGTGGTGCAGACCCTCAGGTGGCGGGCTCTCAGCTCGGCGCCGATCTGCTGCCAGGTCTCGGTTTCGCGCCGGCTTGCGGCCCCCGCCGCCCGCAGCAGGGAGGCGGTCACCCCCTCCATCGCCGAGACCACCACCACCAGCCGGGAATCGCCGGCGTGCTGCTTGATGATGGCGGCGGTCGCGGCCATCCGCTCCGAGTCGCCGACCGAGCTGCCCCCGAACTTCATCACCCGCAGAGGCCGGTCGTCAGGGCCGCTCAAGGGCTGGCCGCCTCGGCCCGGAGACGCCCTTTGGCGCCCAGGTTGTCGGCGGAGAGGGTCATTGTGCGAACCGCCACCCCCCGCCGCTCCAGCAGCTCCCTGAGCCGGGCCGCGATCTCGTCAGTGGCTCCGCCCCGGCTCACCGCCAGGACCGAGGAGCCGGCGCCGCTCAAACAGACCCCGAGCAGGTCGGGATGCTCGAGAGCGAGGCACTCAGCCAGCCCGGGCAGGAGGTCGGCCCGGCGGCTCTGGTGCCAGCGGTCGGCAAAGAATTCGGGCTCGAAGTCGAACTGCCCCGAGAAGGCCGACGCCACCAGCAGCACCGCCCGCTGCAGGTTGTGCACCGCGTCATCCCGGGGGAAGCTGCCGGGCAGCACCGCTCGCGCCTCAGAGGTCGGCAGAGGCCGTTCAGGGACGGCCAGGGTGAATCGGAGCGCCTCCGGGATGCGCGCTTTTCGGCTGACCACTCGATTCGGCGCCGCGGCCACCACCACCAGACCGCCGAGCAGCGCGGCCGCGACGTTGTCGGGATGCCCATCTAGCTCCGCCGCCAGCCCCAGCAGGGTGGCGTCGTCAACTGGGTGCCGGGTCAGCTGGGAGCCGATCAGGAGGCCGGCCACGATCGCCGCAGCGCTCGAGCCGAGACCAACTCCGACCGGGATCTGGCTTGCCAGGCGCAATCGCAGGCCCGGGATCGGGGTGCCGGTGATGCCGTGGAACCGGGAGATGGCCTGGACCACCAGGTTGCTGGCGTCCTCAGCTATCTTCCCGACACCCTCGCCCTCCACCTTCAGCTCAAGCCCGGGCGAGGATAGCGGCACCGCCTCGACGGTGAGGTGGAGGTCGAGCGCGATGGCCGCGGAGTCGAAGGCGCACCCCAGATTGGCCGAGGTGGCGGGAACGGTCGCCTCTACCATGCCGTCGCGCCCCGCTCCGCCGGTATCACCTACTCACCTCGAAGGCGCCCAGTCGCTGCTCGAAGGCTTCCAGGCTAGGGGCCAGCACGGGGAGCTCGGGAAGCGCCCCGACCAGGGCGTCGGTCGTCTTGAGGCCGTTGCCGGTGATGCAGAGCACGGTGGTATCGCCGGCCGGGATCCGGCCCTCGCGGAGGAGCTGGCCGGCCACCGCCACAGTCACCCCGGCCGCGGTCTCGCCGAAGACTCCCTCCGTCTCCGCCAAAAGGCGCATCCCGGCGACGATCTCAGGATCCGTGGCCGAACCGGCCCAGCCACCGCTCTTGCGAATCACCTCCATGGCCCGATAACCATCGGCGGGATTGCCGATCGCCAGCGAGCGGCAGATGGTGCTGGGAAGCTGCGGTGTGATCTCGCTGGCCCCCTGCGCTACCGCACCCGCGATCGGCGAGCACCCCAGCGCCTGGGCGCCGAAGACCCGCACCGGCCTCGGCTCCACAAGCCCCGTCGTGACCAGTTCGGAGAATGCCTTGGCGATCTTGGAGATCTGGGCGCCCCCGGCCATGGGCACCACCACGTTGTCGGGGAGGCGCCAGCCCAGCTGCTCGGCGATCTCAAACCCGACCGTCTTGGACCCCTCCGCATAGTAGGGCCGGAGGTTGACGTTGACGAACCCCCAGGGATGGAGGTCGGCGATCTCGGCGCAGAGCCGGTTGACCCGGTCGTAGTTGCCCTCCACCTGGATCACCTGGGCCCCGTAGACGGCGCTGCCGATCACCTTGGCCGCCTCCAGATCGGAGGGGACGAAGATCCAGGCCGCCAGCCCGAGCCGGGCCGCCTGGGCCGCCACCGCGTTGGCCAGGTTTCCGGTGGAGGCACATCCGACCACCTCGAAACCGAAGGCGCGGGCCTGGGCCAGCGCGACGGCCACCACTCGGTCCTTGAATGAGAGCGTCGGGAAGCAGGCGGCGTCGTTCTTGAGCCAGAGGTCCTGGCTGCCGATCCCGGCTCCTAGCCTAGGCGCCTGGAGCAGGGGAGTGAAGCCGACCGGCAGAGTCGACCGGAATCCCTCCGCGACGGGGAGAAACTCGGCATAGCGCCAGATGTCCCGGGGACGGCTCTCGATCACGCTCCGGCTCACCTGGGAGCGCACCGCCGTCAGGTCGAATGCGATCTCGAGGGGAGCGAAGCAATCCTCGCAGAGCACCAGCGGCCCGTTTCCGAAGGACCGTCCGCACTGTTCGCAACGCAATTGAAAAAGTTCTGACACGACTGGCTCCTTTGACTTTCAGCTAGATGGATCGTCTGGGCCCACCCGAGCGGTTCCACGCACGCCCGAGGGATCGATCCGGGGAGCTAGCACCCAGAGGCGCTAGGACTTAGTTCGCGGGTCCCCGGTGGCGCGCTGGCGCATTCGGTAGCCCAACAAGGGGCTCCGAGCAGCCGAGTGGCCAATCAGGCCTTGATCGTCAACCAGTCGGGCGCGCGCCGACGGCTCCGCCACCCTCGCCCGCAGCGCGGCCAGGGAGCAGCCACCGACCGTCGCGGCAATCGCCATCCGCCAACTGTATCGAACCGGAGACGTCCGGGGGTCGGTCGGGGTCCGTTCGATGCCGCCCCCGGCCTGGCAAACTGCCCACTCAGATGAGGAAATTTCAGGTCGCCGTCCTGGGCGCCACCGGTGCCGTCGGCCAGCGTCTGGTCCAGCTCCTGGAGAGCCATCCCTGGTTCGAGCTTGCGGAGGTCGTAGCCTCGGAGCGGTCGGCCGGGCGTCCTTATGGAGCGGCGGTCGACTGGCGTCTGGCCAGCCCCCTACCGGCCCGGGCGAGAGGGCTCGTCGTCAAGCCACTGGGCGCGGAGCTCGAGTGCGACCTGGTGCTCTCGGCGCTTGACTCCAAGGTGGCTGGGGCCGCCGAGCAGTCCCTCGCCGCCGCCGGCCGGCCGGTGATCAGCAACGCCCGAAACCATCGCCTCGACGAAGACGTGCCCCTGCTCATCCCCGAGGTCAACTGGGAGCACACCGCGGTCGTGCCCCACCAGCGCCAGCTGCGCCACTACTCGACCGGGCTCCTGGCCACCAACCCCAACTGCTCGGTGATCGGGCTGGCTCTGGCCCTCAAGCCGCTCCAGGCCGCCTTCGGGGTGACCGAGGTCTCGGTCGTCACCATGCAGGCGCTCTCCGGGGCCGGCCTCCAAGGAGTTGCCGGGATGTCGATCGTGGACAACGTGATTCCCTTCATCGCCGACGAGGAGGAGAAGATCGAGGTCGAGTCCCTGAAGATCCTGGGCGGATTCCAAGCCCAGCGGTTCGTTCCCGCGGAGCTTCGGGTCAGCGCCCAGTGCAACCGGGTCGCCGTCCTCGACGGGCACACCGAGTCGGTCTCGGTCCGGCTGGGCAGCGCCGCGACCGCGGAGCAGCTTCAGCTGGCGCTCAGCTCCTTCAGCTCCGAGCCCCAGCGCCTCCAGCTGCCCAGCGCGCCGGCTCAGCCGGTGATCGTGTCGGACGGGGTCGACCGCCCCCAACCCCAGCTGGATCGGGATCTGGCCCAGGGCATGGCCGTGAGCGTGGGCCGGATCCGTCCCTGTCCGGTGCTGGACTGGAAATTCACGCTGGTCGTTCACAACGCGATCCGGGGAGCCGCCGGCGCCGCGCTGCTCAATGCCGAGCTGCTCGCGGCCCAGGGCTACCTTGGATGAGGCGGTACCCCGGCGCGCTCCATCAGCTGGCGGAGGGGCCGGCCCACCAGTTCCCGGCGGACCCGAAATAGGTTGCCGAGCCACTTTCCCGCGCTCCTTGAGGCGGACCTCCGGCCCGACCCGCTGGACCAGTTCCAGGTCTGGTTCGACGAGGCGACTCGGCTCTCTCCCCTGGCGGAGGCGGCGGCCCTGGCGACGGCCTCCCTCGACTCGACGCCCTCAGTGCGGATGGTTTTGATCAAGGGCTGGGACGCCCGAGGATTGGTCTTTTACACCAATCGGGAGAGCCGCAAGGGTGCCGAGCTGGCGGCCAACCCGCGGGTCGCCCTGCTCTTCCACTGGCCCCAGCTGGGGCGCCAGGTCCGCCTCGAAGGGGCAGTCGAAGCGGTCAGCGATTCGGAGTCGGACGCCTACTTCGCGAGCCGACCCCGGGAAAGCCAGCTGGGAGCGGTCGTGTCCAACCAAAGCCAACCGATCGGCGCTCGGGCAGAGCTAGATCTCAAATTCGCGCGGCTGCGGGAGGAGCTGGTGGGAAAGCCGGTCACCAGGCCGAGCCGGTGGGGCGGGTTCCGACTGTCGCCCGATCGCTACGAGTTCTGGCAGCACCGGGAGGACCGCCTGCACGACCGGATCAGCTACCGCAGGGTCAGTCGGGGCTGGCAGGCGGAGCGGCTCCAGCCCTGAGCCGGGGTTCCGCGATCCGGTCGTCGCTGCTAAGATGCGCGCCTGACGCTCCGAGCGGGGGAGGCGAACGGAGCCAGGAGTGCGAGCGTGCGCACCGGGAGAGCGCGCCCCGGATATCCCCGGACCCCGAGAGGACTTGGGAGCGTGCCGATGCCAGCCCAGGGAGGTGATACGGTCCCCCTCGGGGTGGGACCGAAGGTCGATTCCCGGTCCGCTCGCCGACCTGCACCGGTGACCATTCGGGGCCGCGCGGTGGAGCTCTCCCCGATCGACCCCGCCAAACACGGCCAGGCGCTCTGGGAGGAACTCGCGCAGCCCGCCCAGGAGCGGCTCTGGCGCTACCTGCCGGACGGCCCCTTCTCTGACGAAGGCGCCTTCCTGGCCCAGCTGGAGCGGCTGGCCCGCTCTGAGAATCGCCTGTTCTTGGCGATTCTCGACCTTGCCACCGGTCGGGCCCAGGGCTGGGCCGCCCTCTTGCGGGTCGAGCCCGAGCACCGCTGCCTGGAGTTGGGATACATCCTGTTCACCCCCCGGCTGCAGCGCACCCGGGGTGCCACCGAGGCCCTTTTTCTGATCAGCCGCCATGTCTTCGAGGAGCTTGGCTACCGACGCCTGGAGTGGAAGTGCGACTCCCTCAACCTGCCCTCGAGGCGAGCTGCGGAGCGGCTCGGGTTCACGTTTGAGGGCATCTTCCGGCAGCACATGATCGTCAAGGGCCGCTCCCGAGACACCGCCTGGTACGCACTCTTGGATGGCGAATGGCCAGCCCGGAAGGCGCGCCTGGAGCGCTGGCTCGCTCCCACCAACTTCGACCCGGCCGGCAACCAGCTGCTCGCCCTCAGCGATCTGCCCAGGTAGACGGCCCGCCTAGGCCTCGCTCGGGCCTCCGCCGAGCGGCTTAGGTCAGATCCTCCCTCCGGTAGAGCCGGATCGACACCGGGACGAAGATGAGCAGCAGTGCCAGCGCCCAGAGCGCGGTCGCCAGTTCCGGATGCTGCAGCGGCCAGACGTTGACCGAGGCAGAGGGGTTGGGATTGCCGAACAAAGTGCGCAGGCTGGCGGTGACGGTGCTGACGGGATTCCACTCGGCCACCACGCGCAGCCAGATGGGCATGTTCTGGAGCGCCACGAAGGCGTTGGAAACGAAGATCATCGGGAAGAAGACGACGAAGGCCATCGCCTGAGCGGATTCCGGGTTGTGCAGCCACATGCCCGCCGCCGCCCCCGCCCAGCTCATGGCGTAGTTGAAGAGCAGCGCCAGTCCGAAGCCGGCCAATACCTCGGCGGCGCCGGTGTGGACGCGCCAGCCGACCAGCAGCCCGACCGCTACGACCACCACCAGGCCGAGGACGGCGGTGAGCAGGTCGGCGGTGAGCCGTCCCGCCAGCACCGCCGCCCGCGACATCGGCAAGGACCGGAAGCGGTCGATGATCCCCGACTGGATATCGGTCGCCAGCCCCACCGCCACTCCAGGCGCCGCCCCGGCCATGGTGATCCCGAAGATCCCGGCCACCACGTACTCGTGGTAGTTGCCCCCGCCGGGCAGCCGGATCGCGCTGCCGAAGACATAGGTGAAGAGGACGACGAACATGATCGGCTGGATGGTCACGTCGGCCAGCTGGGCCGGATTCTTGACCACATGAACCAGGCTGCGCCGGGTCAGGACCAGGACGTCCCTGAGAAACCAGACGACTCGGGAGAGGCCGGACTCTCCGGCGCCCCGCTTCAGCTCGGCCGGGGTCGTCAGCTCGGCCACGCTCATGCCGCGTCCTCGACGGGAGGCTCGGCGCCATGCCCGGTCAGACTCATGAAGACGTCGTCCAGAGCCGGTCGGCGGACGCTGACGTCGTCGACCTCGACCCCACCCGCGTCGAGCGCCCGGACCACGGTCGTGACCAGACCGGTCGCGGCGGTGGCCGGGAGATTGAGTCGGTGGCGGCGGACGTCGACCGTCACCGGCGCCGAGATCGCACTGCGCAGCAGCCGGCCTGCCTCTTCGGCGTCGGCAGCCGCCGGCAGGGTCACCTCCAGCACCGCGCCCCCGACCTGCGTCTTCAGCTGGTCCGGGGTGCCCCAGGCGATCACCCGGCCCTGGCCCACCACGGCGATGTGGTGGGCGAGCTGGTCCGCCTCGTCCAGGTACTGGGTGGTCAGCAACAGGGTCGTCCCGGCCGCCCCCAGCTCGCGGATCAGCTGCCACATGCCCATCCGGGCGCGGGGATCCAGACCCGTGGTGGGCTCATCCAGAAAGAGCACCTCGGGGTGGGTGATCAGGCTGGCGGCCAGGTCCAGCTTGCGGCGCATCCCGCCGGAGTAGGTCTTGGTCGTCCGGTCGGCGGCCTCGCTGAGCTCGAAGCGGTCGAGCAGGTCACCCGCACGCCGCTTCGCCTCGCCCCGGGAGAGCCGGCTGAGCTCACCCATCATGACCAGGTTCTGGCGCCCGGTCAGGTACTCGTCGATGCTCTCCGACTGACCGGCGATGCCGATCCGGCGACGGACCTGGGCGGGGTGCTGGGCGACATCGAACCCGGCCACCAACGCCCGTCCCCCGGACGGTTTGGCCAGTGTCGCCAAGATCCGGATCAGGGTGGTCTTGCCGGCCCCGTTCGGTCCCAGCACGGCGACCACCCCACCTCTCTCAACTTGGAGGTCGAGTCCATCGACCGCCCGGGTCTTGCCGTAGACCTTGACCAGCTTCTCGACCAGGATCGGAGGCCCTTCGCCCACCGCGGATCTCCTTACCATCCGGCCAGTAAAATTTCCTCAGATGCTACCCCCCGAGACTACCGGCCGTCAAGTAGAATACCTCGCATGAAGACCGCTGCCGGAGAGCCGGTGGCCTCGACCCGGGGGCGCATCCTGGAGGCGGCTCTCGACCTCTTCACCGAGCTCGGATTCGACAAGACGTCCCTGCGCCAGGTATCGGAGCGAGTCGGGGTGACCAAGGCCGCGCTCTACTACCACTTCCAGAGCAAAGAGGAGATTCTCTCCACTCTGATCGAGCGGGTCCACGGTATCGGTCACCATGGCCTGGATGTCCTCCCGGCGCTGGACGGTCCGGTGGACTTGGCCACGGTCATGGGAGCCTGCGAGCAGCTGCTGGAACACGTGCTCTCCCAGCGCAAGGTGTTCATGCTGATCGAGAGGAATCGAACTGCCGTGGATGCTCTCGGCGCCCGCGATCCGGAGCACCGCGCCGAGCACGAAAAGCTGGAGCAGCAGTGGTCAGGGTTCGCCGCCAACCCCAAGATCTCACTGCGAGACCGGGTCAGGGTGCTGGCTGCCCTGGGCGCTTTGATGGCGGGTGCGGTCGGGGCCACCCGGGGACTGGGCGCCAATGCCGAAGCCGGGCTCAAAGATGAGTTGGTCGGGGTCCTCCGAGACGTGCTCGGAGTACCCCAGCCGGCTCTACCAAGTACCCGCCTCGCGCAACCGGCGCCGGCTCCCCTGGCGGACGCTCCCAGCCCCCCGATCACGGCCTCCGGCGCCAGGCGGGGAGCCTCCCGAGGCTGAGCGCTCGGGCCTGCGAGCGCCCGCCGTCCGACCTCGACAGCAGCCGGGCCCGATCGACTCAGACGGAGATGGCGGCGCCGGTCACGGCTCCCGATTCGTCGCCGCAGAGCCAGCCAATAATCCGAGCCACCGCCTCCGGCGCGACCGCCTGGCGCATCGCCTCGGGAGTGCGCTCCCGGCGGTTGGCGGGGGTGTCGATCAAGGCCGGCAGCAGGACATTGGCCCGGACCAGTTGCGGTTTCAGCTCGGCCGCGAGCACCTGGGTGAAGCGCAGCACCGCCGCCTTGGAGACCGCATAGGCGGCCGAACCGACTCCCCCATCGAGCGCCTGGCGGGCGGCCACGTTGACGATCCCGCCACCCCCGGCGGCCGCCATCCGGCGGGCTCCCTCGCGGCAGGACCACCAGCAGCTATCGAGATTGAGCCCCATCAGGAACCGGTAGTCGTCTTCACTCATCTCCAGGAGGCGGGCGGCTCGATACCCCCCGGCCAGATTGACCAGCCAGCGCGGCCGCTCCCCCAGCTGGTCGATCCGCCGCCATAGCTCCTCGGTCTGCTCCCGGTCAGTCAGGTCAGCCTGCTCCCAGGTGACCCCCTCGACCAGGCGCTCGAGCTCCTCCCGGCCCTCGCGCGGCGAGCCGACCGCGACCACCCGATCTCCGCGCTCGACCAGATGGGTCACCACCGCGGGTCCTAGGCCCCCGCTGGCTCCGCAGACTATGGTCAGCTCCGCCACTTGATTCGACCTCCATGCCCCGAGATCTTCCGAAGGGTCCCGATCCCGATGGTAGGCCACTCCGGTCGAGGTCGGCGAGCCCCTTCTGATGGGATACTCTCCCGGCCATGGCGGACTTTCAGACCATCGCGGACGCCACCGTCGACGAGCTCCTCGAGCTGGCCCCGGAGGACGCGACCTCGCTGGGCGACCACCGCTTCGACGACCGGGTTTCGGACCGGAGCCTGGCCAGCGCCGAAGCTACGGCGCAGCGGATGCGGGTCCGCCAGAGAGAGCTGGCCAGCATCGACCTCGCCCAGCTCGACCCCGAGAGCCGGGTGGATGCGGCGGTCCTGGCCAACCAGCTGGAACTCGAGATATTCAGCGCCGAGGAGATCCGGGCGCCGGGCTGGAATCCCCTTGCCTACAACCCCGGAGATGGGCTCTTCTCGCTGCTGTCCCAGCGCACCCAGCCAGCTGAGGTGCGCCTGCGCGGGCTCTGCGGGCGCTTGGAGGCGATCCCGGGGATGGTCGAGCTGGCCCTGAAGCAGCTGGAAAACCCCCCTCGAGTGCACGTCGAGACGGCGCTCCAGCAGCACCCGGGGGTGGTTAACCTGGTGCGGGACGAAGTTGACCGGGTCATCGCCGAGGTCACCGACCCCCTCCTCCGGGGTCGGGCGGAGCGCGCGCAGACCGAGGCGCTCTCCGCCTGGCAGCGGTTCGGAGTTCACCTGGAGGAGTCACTGGAGTCGGCGCAGGGCGACTTCAGGCTCGGGGAGAAGCGGTTCGCCCAGAAGCTACGGCTCGCCCTCCACTCACCGCTCGACCCCAAAGAGGTGTTGCGCCGGGCGAATGCCCGGCTGGAAACCCTGACCGCCGAGCTGGCGGAGGCCGCCGGCGAGCTGGTCGGGGGGACCGGATCCGACCAGGAGCGGATCCGCCGGGCCCTGGACCAGGTGGCCGAGTCGCGGCCCGACAACCGGACGGTGCTGAGCCAGGCCCAGAAGGCGCTCGGAGAGCTCACCGAGGTGGTTCAGGCCTCGGGCCTCTTCACGGTTCCCGACGACCCGTACGACCTGGAGGTGGTCCCCGAGTTCATGAGGGGAATGGCCTCCGCCTTCTGTATGCCCGCCGGCCCCTTCGAGGAGGGTGCCCATTCCAAGGTGCTGGTCGCGCCCACTCCCGACGACTGGCCGACGGAGCGGGCGGAGTCCTTTTACCGGGAGATCAACTCGGCCATGCTGGTGATGCTGATGGCCCACGAGGCGATGCCCGGCCACGTCATGCAGCTGGCGGTCTCCCGCCGATTCCAGGGGCCCACCAAGGTGCGGGCCGCCCTGGCCAACGGGCCCTTCGTCGAGGGCTGGGCCTGCCATGCCGAGCGGATCGTCGAGGAGCTGGGGCTGGGCGGACTTGAGGTACGCACCCAGCAGATCAAAGTCCAGCTCCGCTCAACCATGAACGCGATCCTCGACGCCGCCGTCCACGCCGGGGGCATGGAGGAGGAGGAGGCGATTGCCCTCATGGTTGGGCGCGGCTTCCAGGAGCCTGCCGAAGCGCAGGGGAAGTGGCGCCGGGCCTGCCTCAGCTCGGCCCAGCTCTCCACCTACTTCGTCGGCTACACCGAGCTCCAGGACCTCTTCGACCGACTCGCCCCGATCACCTCCTACGACGAAGTGCTTGCTCACGGATCCCCGCCGGTTTCGCTCCTATCCGAGCTCCTCGGATAGAGCCCCCAAAAGGCCACCTTGAAGCCGGTGGGAGGGTCTGGGCTGATCCGAGGGCGGGACTCGAGCTCGGGCTCCACGCGGACACCAGGCGGCACTCAGCGGGTGTCCGCAGCACCCGGACCACAGGGCCTGGCCTCACCTGGGGGTCACCCGTTCCCGCCGCATCCGATCGCGGTCGCCAGAGCATCTGGCCCCTCCCTCCGGCTGATCGGCCGCTTCTCCGGGCAGGTCCTGGGGGAAAGTCATGTTCAACCGGGAAGGAGTCCGTGCCACTAGGTTCAGCCCCAAGGGAGTGAGCTCTCTGTATTTGGGCCAGTCTCTGGGTGGTCATGCCTCCGCGTCGTAAGGCTCGCGCCGCAGGAGCCGCGCTGGCGGCCACTCTCCTGGTGACGTCACTCTCCTCGTGCGTCAGCGCGGACTCCACGACAGCCGTCCCCAAGATCGTCCAGCTGCTGGCGCTGGAGACAATCTTCGAGGCTGGCAACGCCTACCAACCTGCATCACCCGTCTCGTGGGTACGGGCAAGCCCCGCTGAGGTAGCCCTTTGGACAGATCGGGTCCGATTTGACAACCCTTTGGCGCTGCCCTGTAGTCGGGCCTGCTACGTTTTCGAGATCGGGGGCCATTTCGCGTTGGCGGGCCGGCGCGGTCCTGACCTAATCGAGATAGCCCCTGCTCCCAAGGTACGCGTCCCTCTCAACTTCAATCTCACCCAGGGCGTGGTGGGGAAGCCGCTTAGTCTCGCCTCGCTGGGCGCCGTTGGCCACACGGAGCTGGTGGGACTGCCGCGGCCAAGCTCGGGCCGCGCCCCAGACGTGGTTGGCCTCACCGATACCGAAGCCGTGTGGCTGGCGCTCAAGCTCCAACTCGACATCGAAACGCACTACGTAACCGACTATTCGGCGCCAGCCGACACGGTCGTCTCGGAGAGCCCCGCCCCCGGCTCCAAGCTCCACCGCAACAGGCTCTCGTTCGCCCTTGGAGTCCCGCTTACCGTGGCTCGGGGTCGGCCGACGCCCTCGACGGGAGTCGCTCCCGTGCCCAGCCCCCTGACCAAGCCGGTCACCTGCGGGGACCTTCCCCCGAGTCGCTACCCGGTCGAAGTCGCCACGTCCGAAGCCTTCGGGTTCAACATGCCCGCCGCGGCTGCACCCCGGGGGGATCCGTGGGCAAGTCTCAACGGGCTGAAGGCGGTGCCGCCCAACTGGGAGTCGTACATCCCGCACGTACCCGTGATCAATGACGCCCGAAGCCAAGTCAGCGACTGTCAGGCGGAGACCTGGGGTTACGCGTTGCTGAAGGCAATGACTCTCGCGAACTGGGCTTCGCAGTACGGCGCCGCGACGCTGGAAGCCGCGACGGCAACCCCCCAAGCGAGTGAGTTCTACGGCGGCCCACCCGCGGTCGAGATCCTGCGCCAAGGTGGTAGCCAGGTGGTGGAGGCCGGCGTCTACCCAACCCGTCTCACGCTGGTACCGATCTCAATCGGCGAAGACGAAACCCTCCTGGTGCCGGCCGCCTATGCGTTCGTGGCTGACTACGGCGCGGGGGAGGAGAGGCTGCTCACCACCTACGCCAACGGCAGCACCGCGGTCAGCACCCTGCCCAGCGGCGGACCGCAAGTGATTGCCGGGAACTACGAGTCCGAATTCGAGCCCGAGGTGCATCCATCAGCTTGGCAATTCGGTCCCCTGTGGAATGTCTCAGGAGACTACGTGTGCAGCTCCGTCCCGCCCGCGACCCGCGCGCTCTGCGCCATGGCCGGGGCAAAGTGATCGCCGACTCGCGCGGTTCTCGCCCCGAGTATCCGCCCCGATAAGTGCGAGGTTGTCCGCGGGTTCGCTGTTGGCGAGGTCAGCGAGCGCTTCACCCGCGAAGCCCCAGTTCCCGGGGGTGGCCGGGGGTTGCTCCGCCCAGCGCGGGGCCGACGGCGCCGTGGGGGGCAAGCCCCGCAGTCGTCGATGGGAGCCGATGGGGCGAACGGGGCGGCTCGGAGCTACCGGTTGGGAATGTCCGCCAGCAGGACTCGGCCTCGGTATTTACCCTCCCGAAGCGCAGCTGTCCTGAAGGGCCTGACTCCCGCCCACCGCCAATCCCTCTAGGCGTGGAGGCCAGGCCCTGGGCCTGGCAGGGCGTCAGCCTCGCCAGGGGCGAGGAATACGGGGTAGCCTGAGACCGAAGCTCCGGACTGCCAAAGCCCCGCCTGCGGCGACCAGTCCCAGCACCGCTAGGGCCCCCGGAAGCAGGAGGGTTCCCGGGCCAGCCTGCGCCGCGGCAGCGCGGGCCAGGGAGGCTTTCGGGTCAAGGCGGTGACCCCCGGGCAGTCCCGCCGCTGCGCCAAAGCACATGATCGGGTAGGGGATGATCGAGGGAGGCCCGCCCGGCAGCGGCGGGGCGGTGGGTAGCACTCCCGTCGGAGGCACCGAACTGGGGGTGAACGCGGCGCCGGAGACGGGCGCCCCCGGACTTGAGGTAGGCCGGGAGGTCGAGGAAGACGTGGGCAGACCGGACTGAGCGATTCCACCCGGGAAGGGTCCGACTACGATCGGAGAGCAGGTTGGTCTGGGACTCGGGGTTGGGAGGGGCGGCGGGGTGGGAGTGGGCGTGGGCGCCGCCGGGGCGATCACCAGGCCGGTCGGCTGGGTGGCTCCGGTGAGGATCACCGGCTGGCCACTGGCTCCACTAGACAACGCGATCGAGCTGAGCTCACTGTTACCGGCTGGGTCCGTCCCGTCCACCAGGGCGGTCCCTCCGTCGGGGCTGACCGCCACGTCGCGCGGAGAGAGTCCGGCGGGGAGCCCGAAGGGGGTGGGACCGAAGGTGGCGGTGGCGGTCGCGAAGCCCTCCATCAACTGACTTCTGGCGTCGATCAGGTAGAGCTCCTGGCCGTCGGGGCTGAGCGCGAATCCCGTCGGCACGATCGTCGATGGGAACGCCACCGGGCTGCCCTGGACTGCGTCGGTCAGGGGATCGATCACCACCAGTGCCGGCCCCGAAGGAGGGTCGGTCAGGACATAGAGGTGGGTCCCGTCCGAGGACATCAGCATCTCCCCGGGGGAGGCGACCGCGATTGCGGTCGAGGACACCGTGTTGCTGGCGGTCGCGATCAGGC
This sequence comes from Candidatus Dormiibacterota bacterium, assembly GCA_035534755.1. GTDB lineage: Bacteria > Chloroflexota > Dormibacteria > Aeolococcales > Bog-877 > Bog-877. Next base: position 81,294 of record DATLRH010000015.1, on the reverse strand, counting down.
TGATCGAGCTGCCCGTGACCCCGCTGTCGACGAATAGGGTGCTGCCGTCGGGCGTGATCGCCAGGTTGAGCGCGCCACCCGCGCTGATCGGCAGCCCCACTACAGCGTCGGTCGCGGTGTTGAGCTCCACCAGCTGAACCGGTCCTGCCTCCGCGATATAGATGTCCTGGCCATTGGGGGTGACCACCATGGGTCCCGGCTCAGCGTTCGCCCCGAGTTGGATGGGAGCGCCCAGGTAGCTTTCGGTGGCGGTGTCGATCGTGCCCAGCATGCCGTCCTTGAAGGCCACGTAAACGCGGGATCCGTCCGGGCTGATCGCCAGGCTGGCAACTCCCCCGCTCACCGACCCGGGGGGTGGGATAGCAGTCGAGCTGGTGGACCCGGCCGGGGTCACAAAGACGACCCCCGAGACTCCATCCCCGGCCAGAACCTGGTAGCCGGCCGAGGTAGCCGCCTGGGCGGTCGAACCTCCCAGCAAGCCAAGGGCCCCGAGCGCGCCGACCGCGGCGGTGAGCCAGGGGAGCAGGCGACTCAGGTGGGGACGGCCCCGGCCGGGCCCGGCCAACCGGGGGGCTGAGCTTCGCCGGGTCACTGCTGGCGTTCCATGTCGGACTGAGAGACGCCCGGAGGCGCCGATTGGTTCCCTCGAAGCTCCGGAAAACGGTCCGGGGCCGGGTCGGCCTAGCCTCGAAGCGCATCCTCGATCGCGTCCGCCCAGCTGTCCAGGAACTCCGCGAGCAGCTCCAGCTGCTCGGCGCGATACCCCTCCAGAATCGCTTCGACCCGTGCCTGGAGGGGGCCGAAGGCAGCCTGGGATGGACCCTCGATCTTCTCGGTCACCTGAACCATCACGCTGCGGCGGTCATTGTCATTGGGGGTTCTCAGGACGTAGCCAGCCCTGGTCAGGCGATCGAGAGCGACCGTCATTCCGCCGCTGCTGATCCCGGCAGCCCGGCCCAGCTCACCGGCACTGAGCGGGCCCCGGCTGGCGAGCAGGTCGAGCAGGCGCAGATCGGTCCGGTTGACCCCGAAGAAGATGGTCGCGCGCTGGTCGAGCCCGTCGATGGCGGTGGTCGCCCGCCGCAGGCGGGAGCCGACCAGCTCGACCAGGTCCCGCCGGGTTGACATCTCGCTCACGCCCCCTGTACCTTACAAAGCAAGATACTTAGTTACTGAGGCAATTGTAGCCGATGGCCAACGCCCACCGCGCCACGACCGGCGCCAACGAGCTGCGCCGACTTTCGCTGGGGATGATTGCCCTCTCCTTCATCCAGTACCTGCTCGGCATGGCTCTCAACCTCTTCGTCGTGATCACCCGTCATCACCCGGGCACCCACGGCAGCGACTACTTCAGCCGGGCGTTCCAGAGCGTGCTCTGGGCGATCTCCCATGGGGGATTGCTCGCCTTCCACGTGGGAGTCGGAATCCTCCTCTTCCTGGGCTCCGTCCGGCTCGCGGTGGCAACCTTCACCGCCCACGGGCCCCGGGTGCGGACGGCCGGCGTACTGGGAGCGCTGGCAGTGTTGGGGGCCGGGTTCAACGGCGCCTCATTCCTGAGCTTCAACGAGAACTTCAGCTCGATGATCATGGCCTCCGCCTTCGCCGTGGCGGTGCTCAGCTACAGCTGGATCGTGTATCGAACCGCGGCGCCGGTCGCGGAGGGGCCGGCCTCAGCCTCCTGACCTCCGCTGGTCGGGCCGCCAGGTCACGGTCACCAGACCAGGGACCATCAGTGGCCAGCTTTCCCCGAGCGCCTCGGAGAGCTCGGGGTCACGGTCGGCGCCGAGGCAGAGCCGGCGCCTGGCGAACGCCAGGTAGTCGTCTTTGGTCATGGTCCTAGGCTCGTGCGAGCGCCGAAACCGCTCCTGAGTCGGGTTCCAGCCCAGCTCCCGGACCACCTCGACGAAGAGATCCGCCACCGGCCCGGTCGGTCGGCTTAGGTCCCAGAACCTCTGCCAGAGGTCGTTGAAACCGGAGGTGGGATGGTGGTCCGTCAGCTCGACCACGACCAGGCGCCGGGCGTGTCGAGTGAGCTCCTCCAGGAAGGGCCCGAGCTGGGGGACGTTGTAAACGACGTGGTGGCAGACTACGACGTCCGCCACCACGGCCTGGGCCGCGGCGTCGGGCCAAAGACCTTCGACTTCGACATGGTGGACTCCGGCTTGGTCGCAGGCAGTGGCGAAGTTGACCAGCATCTCGGGGCTCTGGTCCACCCCGGTGATCTCGCCTGCCCACGGAGCAAGGGGAAGGCTGGCCGCTCCGCCGCCGCAGCCCACGTCGAGAACCGTCCCCTCGTCCCCCAGGGCGGACCTGGCCGCCCGGGTGGAAGGGGTCTCCGGGCGCGGCTTGGCGACGTCGACTTGGAAGAGCTGGGCGGGGAGGGGCCAGGGCGGTTCCGGAGCCTGGTTCAGGATGGGCTCGGGAATAGCCCAGAGTTCGAGCTCCCCCGCCCAGCGGGTGGCGAACGGGCCGCTCATCTGGGGCGTGGCCCCGTCCGCTCCGCCGGCAACGGTCTCATCAGGATCCCCCGAATTCGGATCGCTCCGGCACACCCCGACGCGGAGCGCGCCTTCGGGGGCATGGTCTCACCTGAGCCCGGTGCGGCTCCAGTCTGGCGGCCCGGCCGAGACGAGGCGCACCTCCCTGACCCAGGGGTACGGTCGGGCCGGCGGCCGGAGGAGGTCTCAGGGCGGTGCGTCCTCCCCGGCCAGGAGACCCGAATCGTAGGCGAGGACGACTGCCTGGACCCGGTCGCGGAGCTCCAGTTTCATGAGGATGTGGCCGACGTGGGTCTTCACCGTCGAGGCGCCCAGGTGGAGCTGCTCGGCGATCTCAGAGTTGGCCAGCCCCCGGGCCACCAGCCGGAGGACGACCAGTTCCCGCTCGGTGAGCTCTGCCCAGGCCGGAGGCCGACTAGGATCGGGCCGGGCTCTGGCGGTGTACTGCTCGATCAGCCTCCGCGTGATCGCGGGCGCCAGGAGAGCATCCCCGGCCGCGACCGTCCGGACCCCGGCCACGATCTGCTCCGCGGGTGCGTCCTTGAGCAGAAACCCGCTCGCACCAGCGCGCAACGCCCGATATACGTAGTCGTCGTCGTCGAAGGTGGTCAGCACCAGCACTCGGGTGCCGCGCGGCGAGCTGGCGCTGAGGATCTCCTGGGCCGCCTGGATGCCGTCCATCACCGGCATGCGGATGTCCAGGATGGCGACGTCCGGCGCCAGGCGGCGGCAGAGCTGGACCGCCTCGAGACCGTGCCCGGCCTCGCCGACCACCTCGATGTCCACCTCCGGCTCGAACATCAGCCGGAGACCGCTCCGCACCAGCGGCTGGTCGTCGGCGAGCACCACGTTGATCACGCCTCGGCCCCAAGCGGGAGTCTGGCCGTGACCCTCCAGCCCCGGCCCTCCGTGGCCCTGGCCACGACCGTGCCTCCGTAGAGCTCGGCCCGCTCCCGGATGCCGATCAGACCGTGGCCCATGCCATCGCCGGTTGCTGCCTGGGAGCCGTCATCAGTGACCTCCACCCGGAGCTCGTCGGCAAGGAAGTCAACCACCACCCGGGCCGACCGGGCGCCGCTGTGCTTGATCACGTTGGTGAGTGACTCCTGGATGATCCGGTAGGCGGAGAGCTCGAGCCCCTCGGGCAACTGGCGCTGCTCTCCGGAGATGCTCAGTTCCACCTCGATCCCGGTGCCCCGGGTCCGTTCCACCAGTTGGGGCAGGTCGGCCAGGCGGGGCTGGGGCGGCTCGATCGGGCCCTCGCCGCCGTCGCGGGTCAGGCCCAGGAGGCGCCGGGTGTCGCTCATGGCGGCCCGCCCGACCCGCTCGATCTCCTCCAGGGCTCGCTCGGCCTGGCCTGGCTGCTGCCGCGCGATCCTCCGCGCTCCTCCGGCCTGGACCACCATCACAGTCACGCTGTGGGCGATCACGTCGTGCAGCTCTCGGGAGATCCTGACCCGCTCCAGGTCCCGGGCTCGGCGGAGCCGCTCCGCGTGCTCCTCCTCCATCCGGACCGCCCTGGCCTGGAGCTCCCGCAGTCGCAGCCGGCGCTGCCGGAGATCGTCGCCGAGAACCCAGGCGCTGACGAAGAGCCCGTAGTTGAAGGGTATGTCGGAGAGCACCACCTGGTGCTGATGAGACCAGTCCAGGCCGAAGTTGACCGGCAGCAAGAGGGCCACCTGGGCGGCCGCAATCCAGGCCAGCCGGCGGGGTGAGTACTGGGCCACCGTGAAAAGCGCAACCAGAACCCCGAAGGTAACCGGGAAGTCGTTCTGGTAGCCGAGGGCGACGTGAGCCAGGGCAGCCATGCCCACGATCACGAACACGGGGTACGGGTGCTGGCGCCGCCTGACCAGAGGGAGGGTGGCGGCCAGCACCAAGACCAGGCTGACCGGGGAGGATCCCGAGCGCGGGGCAGGTGGCAGCCAGAGCAGAACCAGAGCCGCCCCCGCGATGAGGGCGGCCAGACCAAAGTCCAGCCCGGCCGGACCCGCCCTTCTCCACGCGCTCGCGGATCGGATCACCGCGCGATCGTAGCCCTGGGAAAACAGCTTGACGTCCCCCCAGAGGAGGAGACTCGGTCATCCTCTCGGCTTTCCAAGTTCACCCTCCGGCGGGGCGACGTCGAGGTGGGCCGAGCCGAGACTCGAGGCATGATTCAACTCCGCCCGAGCACCACCACGAGGCGCTTCCCGGAGACGCTCCGGTTCCCGGTTCGCCAGCGGTTCGAATTTCTGGCGCTGGGCGGGATCCCCACCCTCGGATTCCTCGGCCACATGCTGGTCGCCGGGCGTTACGGCTACTTCCGGGACGAGCTGTACTACATCGCGGCCGGCCACCACCTGGCCCTCGGCTACGTGGACTTTCCGCTCCTGATTGCCGTCCTCGCCTGGGGATTGCGGCTGGTCGCGGGCGACTCCCTGATCGCCATCCACGTCGTCCCCGCCCTGGCCAACTGCCTGCTCATCCTGGTCACCGGCCTGATCGCCAGAGAGCTGGGCGGGCGGCGGCTGGCCCAGGCACTCGCGGCCGGCGCCAGCCTGGTCTGCCTCACCTTCCTCGCCACGGCGTCCATCTTCTCAATGGACTCACTCGATGAGCTCTGGTGGACGCTGATCGCCTACCTGCTGATTCGGCTGCTCCACCGGGACCAGCCCCGCCTCTGGCTCGTGATCGGGGCCGTGGCCGCCATCGGGCTGCTCACCAAGGTCACCATCCTCTTCTTCTTGGCGGCCCTGCTTCTGGGGCTGCTGGCCACCCCGGGACGCTCCCAGCTCCGCTCCAGGTGGCTCTGGCTGGGCGCCGCGATCGCCTTCTGCGGCCTTCTCCCCTACCTGATCTGGGAGCTCCAGAACGGGTGGGCCACGATCGCCTACTGGCACAGCTACCTGGGGACTCTGGTCGGCCACAGCCCGGTCGACTTCCTGCTCCAGCAGGCCTACGTGATGAATCCGCTCACCCTGCCCCTCTGGTTGGGGGGCGAGGCCTGGCTCCTGCGGGGCCGGGGCGGCCCGGCGCTGCGCTCCCTGGGAATCGCCTTCGCCCTGCTCTTCCTCTGGTTCAGCATTGGACCCTCGAAGTCGTACTACCTCGCCCCCGCCTATCCCTTTCTGTTCGCCGCCGGCGCCGTCTGGCTGGCCCCCAAGCTGACTCGTCAGGGGAGTCGTTGGCCGGGCGCCGTCTGCCTCGGGGGACTGGCTCTGAGCGGACTCCTGCTCGCCCCCATCGCCATGCCCATCCTGCCGCCCCCGACCTTCGCCGCCGCCTACAGTTTCCTGGGCACCGACGCGGGCGCTCAGATGGAGCGACACCAGGGCGCAGCGCTGCCCCAGTGGCTGGCCGACCGCTTCGGGTGGCGGTCCCTGACCCGCCGGGTCTCCCTGCTGATGCTGCAGCTCCCGCCTTCCGAGCGCCCGGCCGCCTGCATCTTCACGGCCAATTACGGCGAGGCGGCGGCACTTGATTTCTACGGCGCGGGGTCCCGCCTACCTCCGGCGGTCAGCGGCAGCAACAGCTTCTTTTTCTTCGGTCCGGGGCGCTGCTCGGGACGGGTCGTGGTCACAGTTGGCCTGCCGCCGAATCAGGTCGCGCGCAGTTTTGGATCGGTGCACCGGCTGGGGATCACCCACTGTGACTATTGCATGCCCGCCGAGGACGGGCTGCCGATCCTGCTCGCCAGCAAACCCCGGCGTCCGATTCCCCAGCTCTGGAAGACGGGCGAGAATCTGGGCTGACCTGCGAACAGCCCCGGAGCCGGTGGCCACCGCGATGGGACGGCCCTGGGGCGACGCGATCATCGCCGAGGGCGGTCGCGAACTGTTCAAGCGGTGCGCAGTCGCACTCTCGCTAACGTGACACTTGTGTCGGCGCATTCGAGAGGAGCACACGATGAAGATAGCCTGCCTTCTGGCTAAGGATTTTGAGGACTCCGAGTTCCAGGACCCCTACGAGAAGTTTCAGCTGGCGGGGCATGTGGTGACCGTGATCGGGACCGCGGCCCATGAGGAGTTGACCGGTGAGAATGGGAGGGTCACCACCACCACCGACCAGGCCATCGGCGACGTCACGGAGGACGATTTTGGCGCGCTCTTTCTTCCCGGCGGGTATTCGCCGGATCGACTCCGGGCCGACGAGCGGATGGTCGGTTTCGTGCGCGATTTTATGGACCACGACAAGCCGGTGCTAGCCATCTGCCACGGACCGCAGTTGCTCCTCAGCGCCCGCCGCGTCGGGGGCCGCCGCATGACCGCCTGGAAAACGGTTCAGGGGGATCTCCAACAGGCGGGATCCGAGGTGGTAGACGAGCCGGCGGTGGTGGACCGCAACCTGGTGACCTCGCGGCAACCGGAGGACATCCCTGCGTTCGTCGCGGCCAGCCTGGAGCTGATCGAAGCGTAACCCAGGCTCGGGCGGGCGGGTCGGGACTCGCCTGGGAAGTTCTGAGCAGTCTTTGGCCCACTCAGCAGGGGACGGGCAGCTCCAACTGGGCGGACGAAGCGCCTCAGGCGGCCAGTGCCGGCGCGTCACGAGTTGGCCGCCGCGTCGGCGCCGGCCGGACGATGGCCAGTTCTCCAGAGCCGATCGGAAGATTGCCCACTTGAGCCCCGGCCGGCAGCCCCTTGCGCACCCCCCGCACAGCGCGATGGACGAGCAACTTCACGGCCTCCACGCTCCTCCCCATAAGGGCCGCGATCTCGCGCAGTTCGAGCTCCTCGCCGTAGCGGAGCCAAAGCGCGCGCCGCTGGGACGGGGGCAGCTTCTTGGAGAGCTCCCAGACCTCCCGCACCATCAGGCGGGTGGCCACCACATCGGCCGGGTTGGGACCTCCGTCGGCCACGTGGGCGGCCGCGTCCAAATCGCTCACCGGCCGGGAGGAGCGGTAGTGGTCGATCACCCGGTGGGCGGCGATCGTGTACAACCAGGGAAGCGCCGAAGCTCGCATCGGCCGGTAGCTACCGAGGCCGGCGACTGCCTTGCAGAAGACGTCGCTGGTGAGGTCCTCGGCCTCGGCCAGACTGCTGACCCGGGCGCGCACATACCGGAACACATCAGCGTGGTGCTCGGAGTACATCTGCGCGGCCAACTGTTCGGCGGTGCTCACGGGTCCAGAAGTGGTCGACACGGGCTCCGCGTCGGCCGTCGAGCATCCGGTCAATGCAACTGCCTCCTCTAAGCCGCGTCACCGCCAACAACGGGAAGCTAGCACAGGGGGCGCCGGGATTGCAAGCGATTCACCACGAAAAACCCTTATTTTTTATGGTAATATTGAAGTCCACTGACAGTGCGCAGGGCTGCTAATTCCGAATCCGGAATGTACGCATAGCTAAGTACTCGGCGCGAAATTGAAGTCGATTCACTCAGTCGGCAGGGCCGCCAATTTTCAACTTTGTGAAATGGCGAACTCGCCACCGAAACAGCGAAACCGGGCCTCCTAATCGGCGTTATTCCGTAACGACACCGGAGCTGCGGCAACTCGCTCGACGAAGGCGGAAGTGCCGCCACCTGGGCCGAGAGCGGGTCCAAACGATGGCCGGTTCCGGAAGTAGGAGGAGAGGAGTTGTCAGCAACAATGACCCTGAGGCCTACCGGTAGTACAGTCGGGTGGGCCAATTCGAATCTGGGGTGGCGTCCCAGCCCGGATTCGCTGGACCTCGCCAACCGGGACATCCAGATGGCGCTGGAGGCCAGTCAGCGGAAGAGCGCGGTGCAATCGGGGCGACGGCGCTGCCTGAACGCTATCGACGAGTGCCTCACCCGGCTCGAGGAACTCCATGCCCGAGGAGTCCAGATCGCCCGCCGAGACGGCTGCCGGAAGGTGGTCGCCCAGCTGACCGGGGTGATCTCCGAGGAGCCTCCGGAGGCCGTCCAAGCAGCGCGGAATTCCTACGACCTGCACTCGGCGCTGCTGAACTGGCAGTCGGGCGTGCTCGACTCCCTGGTCCCCGGCCGCCGGGAACGGTATCCCGACCTCGACCTGGAGCGGGACGAGTGGCCCCGGCCCCGCCGGCGCCGGCGCCGGTCGCCCAGAGCTGGGGCCCTGGCGGCAGCCTGAGGTCAGCTAGCGAACCAGGGAGCCCGCGGCGCGGGACGGCGCACCCACCGTCCCGGGGTCGGGTCGGATCGTTGGTCCAGTCCGCCTGGAGCCGCCTGACTAGGGCGGGCGCTCGCGGGCAGGTGGGTGGGGCAGGGCGGTGGGGCAACCGGGTCCTGATCGCCGTCACGCTGGCGGGACTGGTGGGGAGCGCCGAATTCGGGCTTGAGGCCACCACCGCGCGGGCAGGGGTGAGCCCTCCCCAAGGATTCTCCGAGCCATTCGCCCTGGCGGACCGGCCCCAGGTTCCCAGCGGGGCCGACATCTCCTATCCCCAGTGCGGGGCAGCGCTTCCGTTCGGCCGGGCGTTCGGGGTGGTGGGTGTAAACGGCGGTCGGGCGGACACTCTGAATCCGTGCCTCAGCGAGGAGCTGGCCTGGGCAGTCGAGCAGACAACCGGTGCCTCCCCGCAACCCCGGGCCTCGGTCTACCTCAACACCGGCGACCCCGGCACTTCGTACCTGGGCCAGCCGGTCCCGGACTGGCCCAGGTCTGGCGACAGCCCGGACGGCTCCTGCCTGCCTCAAGTCGCCCTTCCCCACGTCCTCGGCCCGGGTCAGACCTCGGTGGCCTGTGCCTGGGTCTTCGGCTTCATGAAGGCCGAGCAGGACACCATCTGGCTAGGGCAGGCGGCCGCTCTGGCCAGGCTGCCCTCAAAGCCCGCCCAGTACCCCTTTTGGCTCGACGTCGAGACCTCCAACACCTGGCAGGACTCGACCAGCATGAATCAGGCCGACCTGGAGGGCATGGTCGCGGCGCTGAGGGTGGCGGGCGTCACCCGGATAGGCGTCTACGCCTCCCCGCAGCAGTGGCTGGAGATCGCCGGCGCCAGCCAGACCTCCAGTTCGGGCCCGCTCTACCCACTCCAGAGCTGGATCTTGGGAGCCGGCTCCCAGGGGGCCGCCCAGAATGAGTGCCAGGGGCCTCCCCTGACCGGTGGCAAGGTCCTATTGGCGCAGTTCCCGCTGGGGCCGTTCGATGGCGACGTGGCCTGCTGAAGCGGACCGCACGGGCTGGGTCCCCCCGGCGGCGGCCGTGGGACTGACTGGGCGGGAACTTGTCCCGCCCGGCTCGGGAGGTCCGGCGGTATGATGTTGCTTGAGCAATCATCCCAGATTTCTGAGGTCGGAGGAGACCATGCGAATTCCCATGCGAGCCCGCGACGTCCCCACCCGGGTGGCCACCGGCGCCTTCATCCTCCACTCTGGAATCGAGAAGTGGGACGCCACCGAGGAGCGGGCTCAGATGCTCCACGCGGCAGCGAGCGCGGGACTGCCGCTGGTGGGCCGGATTCCGCCTCGGCGCTTCGGCCGGCTGCTGGCCGCGGGCGAGATCGCCACCGGAGCCGCTCTGCTGGCCCCGTTCGTTCCGGCGGCGCTGGCCGGGGGGGCGCTCACCCTCTTCTCGGGAGCCCTGATGACGATGTACCTGCGAACTCCCGCCATGCACAAAGAGGGAAGCGTCTGGCCCAGCCCCCAGGGGATCGCGGTCAGCAAGGACGTCTGGATGCTGGGAATCGGGCTGGGACTCCTGCTGGAGGCTGCCACCGAGCGGAAGTAGGGAGGTGCGGCTGAGAGGGGCCTTCCCCGCAGCGGCCGCTCGAGCGCTGGCGACGAGCCCAGCCGCTCAGCTCCTAGGGGTCAGCTCCACCACCGGGATGATTCGGGTCGTCTTCTCCTGATACTCGCCAAACCCGGGGAAGCGGCTCACCTGGATCGCAAAAATGCGATCTCGATCGGCGCGCTCCAAGGGGACCGCGGTGGCGGGATAGGTCTGGGTGCCCACCTCGACGGTGACGTCCGGGTTGGCGACCAGGTTGTGGTACCAGTCGGGGTGGGATGGCATCCCACCCTTGGAGGCGAAGACGAATCGTCGTCCATCCAGGTCCAGGTACATGATCGGGTGGACCCGCTCCTGGCCACTCTTGGCGCCCTTCGTGTGCAGCAAGAGGACGGGGGCCCCCTCGAAATTCCCTCCCACCTTGCCCTGGTTGGCCCGGAACTCGGTGATCACCATCTGATTGAAATCGGCGGGGCTGGAGCTCATTGCCTACCTCTCGTGTCTGGGTCTCTCCCGGCATGCTAGCACCGGCCTCTTCCAGCCCGAGCGGGCCGGGGCCAGGGCGGCCAGCCCGGGGTCTGGATCGTGAGATCCTCGACTGACGTGTCCGACCCCTTCTCCCTTCGTCGCCCGGCAGCGGTGGAGCTCGACTCGGATGCCCCGATCGAGTCCGCGCTCGCGGAGCTGGCTCGAATGCCGTCCCAAGGCGGCCTGCTGGAGGTGGGTCGGCGGCAGGTCAAAGTGAGCCATCTGGACAAGCTGATCTGGCCGGGGGATCGGATCAGCAAGCGTGACTTGCTGGCCTACCACCTACGGATGTCGACCTTTCTGCTCCCTCACCTGAGGGGCCGCGCGGTCGTCCTGCGGCTCTTTCCCGACGGCATCGAGGGCAAGTCGTTCTGGCGCCGCTCGGTACCCGAGACCGCTCCCAGGTGGATTCCCAGGTGGCGAGCGCGACCGGGCACCCCCACCATCTGCCCACTGTTCCAGGAACCGGGGGCTCTGGTCTGGGCGGCCAATCAGGGGGCGATCGACATCCATCCCTGGCACTCTCGGCGTGACCGTCCCACCCAGCCGGACTGGGCCGCGTTCGACCTCGACCCCAGCCCGGGCGCCGATTTCGGCCAGGTGGTTCAGGTCGCCCGCATGGTCAAGGACGCCCTCGACCAATTGGGCCTCAGTTCGGTGCTCAAGACGACTGGGCAGAAGGGACTGCATATCTACGTCCCGATCCGGCGAGGCCCAGATCAGGACCAGGTGCGGGCCTGGGTCGGGGAGCTCGCTCACCAGCTCTTCGACGCAGCTCCCCAACTCATCACCGAGACCTGGACCGTGCGCGATCGGAAGCGACTCGTCCGGATCGACTACACCCAGAACGTGGTCGGCAAGACCCTCGTCTCCGCCTACTCCCCGCGTCCTTTGCCAGGCGGGCTGGTCTCGACCCCGCTGGCCTGGGAGGAGCTCGATGACTTGGATCCAGCCGCCTTCCACCTGAGCGCGGTCTTGGAGCGGGTTCGAGCTCGAGGTGACCTGTTCCAGGCGGTTCTCGCCGGCCGCCAACGGCTCCCGGAGCTGAAGCGGAAAGCCGGCGGGGGTCCGTCGCCGGGTGGCCCCCAACTAGTCAACCCCTGATTCCGGAGCCGGCTGCCGCCTTCTCGTGGCATGGCCAGCCCGGGACGACGCCGGCCCATGGGCCGGGACCTGGGAAAGAGCGGGGCGTCGAGGTGCTCGGGGTCGGCTACTCCAATTCAGGAACTCCGGGTCTCCCAGCCCGTCCGGGGCCGCCCGGCCGGGCCGGCGCTCGAGGTCGGCGGCCGCTAGGCGGTCAGCTCCGAGCTCACCCTCCCTGGTTGCCGCAGAGAGTCCGGCGGGTCGAGGGGCAACCCGTCCCTGAGCAGGACCGTATTGGCCCGGATGGCGGGAGTCCGCGGTCCGGGGAGGATCACTCCGGCCAGGTTGAGAGGATCGGCGGCGGAGATCCGCAGGGTGGCGCCGGTGCGCTCGCTGCGGCGCACCGAGCGCAGGACATCGACCGCCTCGGGGAGGGCGTACTGCTCGCCGGCGAAGCCGGTCACGAAGCGCCCGCCCCGGGCAGTACCCCGAGCCTCCATCCTCCGCAGCGCCCAGAGGACGTCACGCCAGGGCAGGCTGAAGGTCTCCCGGGCCATCAGGTCCCGGAACACGACCCCCCAGCGCACCAGGAGCTGCTCCGCGAGGGACTCGGCCAAGGCGTCCGGATCGACCGGGGTGCCTGCCGCCTGGACCATGCCCCAGCGCCCTCCCCCGCCCAGTTGGGGTCCGCTCGGGCGCAGTCCCGTCCGCTCGTGGCGCGATCTAGCGTGGGCGGAGCTGAGCATGGTTCTGGCGGCGGCGAACCCGTCCGCGGTCACGAGCCCCCTGCCGACGGCATCCCAGAGTGCCGCCTCGACCTCGGTGGGAAGCCGCCCGGTTCGCACCGAGATGTCGCTGGGGAAGAGCGCGCCGAACTCGCGCAGGGCGTCGACCACCTCGCCGGTCGCGCCCTCCGCGGGCAGCGCTGGGGTGGCCTCTGCCCGCACCGCCTGAAGCAGCCAGGGAAGGTCGGCGCGCAGAGCCAGGGTCACCGGGGTGATCCGCGAGGGATACCCGCTGCCGTGGCCGGCGGCCTCGGAGGCTCCCCCGTCGCGCACCCGCAGCCGGCCCCAGGTGACCTCGCCGGAGCTGCAGAGCTGGTCGAGCCAGGACGCCTGATACCCAGCCACCCGCCGAGCCAGGATGTCGGCCTCCCAGCTTGCTACCGGGATCTCGAGTCCCTGGAGCTGGGCAATGGTGGCGGCCAGCCCGGCCCGCCCGGCCCGCTGGCTGCCCGGCTCCAGTCGCTGCCAGCGTAAGAGGAAGCGCATGAAGTCCTGCGCCGAAACCGGCTCGATCTCGCGCCGCAGCCGCTGCTGGGTGTAGCCGTGGATCCGGACCAGGAGCCGCCGCGCGCACCACTGCTCCGTGCCCGGCCCGCTGTCGAAGCTTCCCCTCAGGGCGAAGCCCTCCCCCTCGAGCTGTGCCAGCGCGATCCGGACCAGGTTCTGGGGCAGGGTGGTCCGCTCGACGATCTCCTCCAGAGTCACCGGCCCCATTTGCTCGAGGTGGCCGCGCACGGCGTCTGCGGCCACCGCCCCGGGGTCGGGCGGCAGGGCGCTGGCGCTCCCGGCGGGAGGGTAGAGGTCGGGCTGGAACCGGGCTTCGGGAAAGAGCGCCTCGGCGCGGCGCCGGTTCTCGACGGCGCACCACAGCTGAGGCACCCCTCCTTCCAGTGCCAGCGCTCGGCCGGCCTCGACGAGACCGGCGAACCAGGGCCCCCAGCCGGAGACGGGCCGGGCCACCACCAGGGAGAGCAGGAGGTCGTGGAGCTCGTCCTCGTCGCGGGGGTCAGGCGCCGCCTCCAGCCGGACCCGGCGGATGGCTTCGGGGTCGAGGGTACCCAGGTTCTGAGGGTCGACCGGGAGCCCCCGGCGGAGGGCCACCGCGCGGCTGCGGCGCTCCTCCAGGGGCGCGTCATCAAGAAAGGTGTAGGGCCTTCCGTTGACGATTTCGTGGGCCAGGACCGAGGGCTCAGTCGTGTCCTGGCAGCTGACTCGGACCCTCCCCGCCTCGATCGAGGCCACCAGCTCGCGCAGCCCCTCTACGTCCATGACCTCGTGCAGGCAGTCGTACATGGTCTGCCGGACCAGCGGATGGTCAGGGATCTCGATCGGGCCGGTGGGGTTCTCGTTCTGGCAGGCCACCAGGGCTGGGAAGATGGCGGCCATCACGTCGTCCGCCTCCATGCGCTGGATCGGTGGAGGATTTTTGCGCCCGCCCTTGAAGCGCAACACGGTCAGGGAGCGGTTCAGGTTCCAGCGCCAGCGCACCAGGAACATCGGGGCCAGCAGAGCGGCTCGGGTGAGCACCTCCTCGACGGTGCGGGAGGAGAGAAAGTGGGGCAGGTCCGCCAAGGGAAAGCTGTGCTGGGGTCCCAGCGATAGGAGCACCGCGTCGTCGCTGGCGGCCGCCTGCAGCTCGAAGTCGAAGGTGGCGCAGAACCGCTTCCGCAAGGCCAGCCCCAACGCCCGGTTGAGGCGGGCCCCGAAGGGAGCGTGGAGTACCACCTGCATCCCCCCGCTCTCGTCGAAGAATCGCTCCAGGACGATGTGCTCGAGCGTGGGCAGGTGGCCCAGCCCAGTTCGCCCGGCGGCCAGGTACTGCACCACCGCGGCGGCCACCAAGTTGGTCACCCCGCAGTGACTCTCGACGTAGCTCACCGCCTCGTCGGCATTGCCCTCGCCGAGCAGCTGGTCGAGACGGCTGCGCAACTGGGAGACCTCCTCCGAGAGCTCCCGGGTGCGGCCGGGGGCCTCCCCCAGCCAGAAGGGAACGGAGGGCGGAGCTCCCTGAGCGTCGGCGACGCGGACCGTGCCGCTGGCGACCCGGGTGATCCGCCAGGAGGTGCTCCCCAAAAGGAAGATGTCCCCGGCCATGGACTCGATCGCCCAATCCTCATTGACGGTTCCGACCAGGGTGTCGTCGGGCTCGGCGAGCACCCGGTAGTCCCCCGACTCGGGGATGGCCCCGCCGGAGGTGAGCGCCGCCAGGCGGGCGCCCCGGCGCCCTCGGAGCTGGTGGTTGACCAGGTCCCGATGCAGGTAGGCGCCGAGCCGACCGCGCCCGGTGGGGATGCCCTCGCTTAGCAGCTCGACCACCTCGTCGAACCGCTCCCGGGGCAGCGCTGAGAAGGGAGCGGCCCGCCCTACCAGCCGGAACAGCTCCTCCTCGCCCCAGCTCTCGGCCGCGCACTCGGCCACGATCTGCTGGGCCAGGATGTCGAGCGGGGCGACCGGGGGCAGGATGGCGTCGAGGCGGCCGGCGCGGACCCCGGCCAGGAGGGCGCAGCACTCGACCAGCTCATCTCTGGTGGTGGGATAGAGGTAGGCCTTGGGCGTGCCGCCCAGATGGTGCCCAGAGCGGCCGACCCGCTGCAGAAAGGTGGCCAGGCTGCGCGGCGACCCGACCTGGCAGACCAGATTTACCGGCCCGATGTCGATGCCCAGCTCCAGTGACGCGGTCGCCACCAGCGCCCGCAGCTCACCGGCGCGAAGCCGGGCCTCGACCAGGGTCCGGCGCTCCTTGGAGAGGCTGCCGTGGTGGGCCGCCACCGCGCTGTCGCCGAGCCGCTCGGCGAGCTGGTGGGCGACCCGTTCTGACATCCGCCTGGTGTTGACGAAGACGAGGGTGGTTCGGTGCTCGGTCACGTGACTAGCGATCCGCTCGATCACATCGCCCATCTGCTCCTTGGAGGCGACCGCTCCCAGCTCGTCGTCGGGGAGCTCGATCGCCAGGTCGAGAGCTCGCCGGTGACCCACGTCGACGATCGCGCAGCGCGGCCGGCCGTCGGGAGCCTCGCGATCTGGGCCGGCGCCCACCAGCAGCCGGGCGACCGTTTCGATCGGGTGCTGGGTGGCCGAGAGCCCGACCCGTACCAGCCGTCCCTGGCAGATGTGCTCGAGCCGCTCCAGGGTGAAGGCGAGATGGGCGCCCCGCTTGTCCCGGGCCAGGGCGTGGATCTCGTCCACGATGACCGTGTCCACGGCGCTGAGCAGGGCCCGCGAGCGCTCCGCAGTGAGCAGCAGGTAGAGCGACTCCGGGGTCGTCACCAGGAAGTTGGGCGGGTGCCGCAGCATCTGCGCCCGGACCCCCGCGGGGGTGTCGCCGGTGCGCACCTGGACGCTCAGGGGAGCGGGCTCCAGCCCCATATTCGCCGCGATCGCGGCGATCTCGTGGAGCGGGGTCTCGAGATTCTGCTGGATGTCGACCGCGAGCGCCTTGAGGGGAGAAACGTAGACGACGCGGGTGCTGCCGGCGACCGCCTCACCGCGCTCGAAGGCGCGGTAGAGCCGGTCGATCGCGATCAGGAATCCGGAGAGGGTCTTGCCCGACCCGGTGGGGGCGGCGATCAGAGTGTTCTGGCGGGCGACGATGTGCGGCCATCCCTGCTCCTGGGCGGGGGTCGGCCCGTCGGGGAACCGGCCCTCGAACCAGGCCCGGACGGCGGGATGGAAGGCGCTGGTCATCCGCGCCAGGCTATCACTTGCAACGTACAGATGTTCGCCGCCGGGACAACGCTCCAGCCCTCGAGAGGAGCGAGCACGGCTGACCTACCGCCGCCGCCAGAAACGGAGCCGATCCCAAGCGATGCTGAGCAGCATTCGGAGCACCCGGACCTCCGCCTGGGGACGGGCCGGCGACGGGCCGGGCTCCCCGTCCTGCTTCTCGATTGGCTTCTCCGTCGATCCGGCGGCGGTCTCCCGCATGGTGGACTCCACGCACCTGGCGAATTGAGTCAGGAGCCGGTCCCCCACCTCGGCCATCATCCCCCGGCCGAACTGCGCCACCCGGCCGGTGACGGCCACGTCGGACTGGATGTGCCCCGCCGAGCCGCCCCCTTCGGACCGTATCTCAATCGTGATCAGAGCGCTGGCGCTGCCCGGTCCCCTGGTTTCCCGGCCCTCGCAGCGCATCACCATCCGCCCGGCTTCCGGGCTGACCTCCAGGACGGTCGCGGTCCCCGCGTAGGAGACCGTGACCGGGCCCACCTTGATGGTGATGGTGCCCCGGTAGGTGTCCGGATCGAGCCGCTCGGTGATGGCACCGCCGGGCAGGCAGGGAGCGATCATTTCGAGATCGCGGAGCAGTGGCCAAAGCTGTTCGGGCGCCAGCCCGACCTGGAAGTCGTTGTCGAGTATCACCAGGACTCCCCTTCGCTGGCGGCGGACCCGTAGTCGGCGAAATGGTAGCTGAGCTCCCGCGCCAGGAGCCCCCCTTGGCCGAGCGTGCTCAGATAGGCTCGGTCGAGCCGAGCCCCGGTGCGGTGTTTGGCGAGCAGCAGGTCGAGAACGATGCGGCGGGTCAGGGCCGGCCCCGATCGAGGGCCAGCAGGCGACGGTAATCCTCGGGGGTGTCGCAGTCGATGGGCCGCCACTCGGCCGGCATCGGCACCCATCGCACTCGCTCGCCCAGGGCGCTCAGGATGCCGCGGGCGCCCGTGTCCCCGCGCAGCGCTTGGACCAAGGGCCAGGTCGCCGGGCCGAGCGCGACGGGGTGGCCGGGGACCCGCCCCTCTCCGCCATAGTCGGCGACCCAGGCATCCCGGTCATCGTCTCTGATGGAATCCAGGACCAGCCGCACCGACTCGGGGCGGAGTCCGACCTGGTCGACCAGCCCGATCAAAATCGCGCCGGCTCGGGGAACCTCCCGTACCGCCGCGGCGAGGCCCCTGCGAAGCGACTCCGACTGCCCGCGCTGGGCTTGAGGGCATTCCACCCAGATGACCTCTCCCAGCTCTCCCGCCCGATCGACAAACTGCTTCGGGTTCTCGGCCACCACCAGTACCGGACCGGCCCCGCCCGCTCGGGCGGCGGCGCAGGCATGGGACAGGAAGGTCGACCCCCGCCAGCTCAGCAGCGGCTTGGACCGGCCCATCCGTGAGCTGCTGCCCGCCGCGAGCAGGACCATCGGTTGCCGCCCCAAGCCCGTCGCCTCCAGGATCACCGGGAGGGGGCGCCGGCCTGGCGAGGTCGACCCGACCTGGAGTAGCGGACCGCGAGCATCTCGGCCAGGATCTCCAGGGCGACCTCGACCGGCGTCGCGGCCCCGAGGTCGAGCCCGACCGGGCCATGGATCCTGGCCAGGTCCTCCGGGGTCGCTCCCGCCTCGGCCAGCCTGTCCCGGCGCCGCTGCTGGGTCGTCCGGCTGCCTATAGCGCCGATGTAGCCGACCTGACTCGCAAAGAGAGCGGTCAGGGTCGGGTCGTCGAACTTGGGATCGTGGGTCAGGCAGACGGCGGCGTCGCGGGCCTCGAGGGCAATCGTGGCCAGGGCCTTTCCCGGCCAGGCGACCAGCAGCCTGTCCACCGCCGGAAACCGCTCCTCGGTGCAGAAGCGCTCGCGGGGATCGATGACGGTGACGTGGTAGCCAAGCAGCTTGGCCAGCTCCGCCAGCCGGCTGCCGGTGTCGACGGCACCCACGATCACCAGCTTCGGGGCCGGCACCAGCGGCTGGATGAAGACAGGCCCTGACTCCAAGTGATCGATCCCGGCAACCCCTGTGAGCAGGCGCCGGGAGGCGGCCCGGACCAGCTCGGCAGGCGCGGGCCCCGAGCCCAGACCGCCGACCACCGCCCCTCCCACCACCACCAGGCGCGTCCCCGGGTCATTCCCCTCCAGGGCGGTGCAGAGGGCGACCGCCTGGTCCTCGGCGATCGCCGCCCGCAGGGCGGCGATCTGGGGATCGCCGCGGCTCCAGGCCAGGACCTCCACGAAGACGTCCACCTCTCCGCCACAGGCGAGCCCCACGGACCAGCCCATCTCGTCGCTTATCCCGTAGTGGAGGACGCGGGGAGGGGCCTGCCCGGCCAGGGTGCGCAGCGCCTCCTCGACGACGTCCGCCTCCAGGCAACCCCCGCTCACCGAGCCGACCATGCGTCCGTCGGGCGCGACCGCCAGCCGAGCGCCGGCCGGGCGGGGCGTGGAACCGGTCGTGGCCACCACGGTTGCGATGGCCACCCGCGGAGTATCGGCCTCCCAGCTGTCCAAAGTCGGCATCACCTCACGCATGGGAGCTCAACCTGGTTCCCCGGCCGCGAGGGCGCGAGGACTGCTGGCCGGTCCGACCCTTAAATGCCATACCTGGGTCAGGCGGCCTGCTCCAGCGCCCGCCGGGTCAGCACCCGGGCCAGATGGCGACGAAAGTCGGCCGAGGCCCGCACGTCGCTGGGTGGCTCCAGACCGTCGGCCGCCAGCCCGGCGGCCTCGGCCGGGGTGGCCCCCGACCGGAGGGACTCCTCGACCGCCCGCGCCCGAACCGGAGTCGGACCGACATGGGTGAGTCCGACCCGCCACCCGGAGTCGGTCGCCTGGACCCCGACCCCCACGATGGCCCAGTCATATCGGCGAACCCGGAACTTGAGGTAGCGATGGGCTCCGGTGGCGATGGGAAAGACCACCTGGCAGACCAGCTCGTCCGGTTCCAGCAGGGTCGTGAAGAGGTGCTGGAAGAAGTCGGCGGCGGGGATCCGGCGGCGGTCGGTGACGACGGTGGCGTCGAGCATCACCGCCAGGGCCAGGTAGTCGCCGGCCGGGTCGGCGTGGGCAACCACGCCCCCCAGAGTGCCCCGGGTGCGCACCTGCGCGTCGCCGATCTCAGTGGCGATCTCGGCCAAGAGGGGGAGGTTCTGCCGGACCAGCTCGGAGCGGGTCAAATCGACGTGCCGTACCAGGGCGCCAAGGTGGAGCTCTCCATCCGCCACGCTGATCCGACTCAGGTCGGGGATCTGATTGACGTCCACCAGGTGGCTGGGCTGGGCCAGCCGGACCCGCATCATCGGGAGCAGGCTCTGGCCCCCGGCGATCACCTTGGCTTCCGGCCCGGCCTGGCCCAGCTGGCTCACCGCCTCGGCAACAGTGCTGGCCCGCGAGTACTCGAAGGGGGCCGGTCTCACCGCTCTGCCCCGGTGGCTCTAGCCGCCAACTGGGACCTCGGCCCGCTCAAGCAGGGTTCTGCCCGCCGACCTGACCGCCCGGCGGATGTTGACGTAGCCGGTACAGCGGCAGAGGTTGCCCTCCAGGCCGGCCTCGATCTCCTCGTCGCCGGGATTGGGGTTCGAAGCCAGCAGGGCGGCGGCGGCCATGATGAAGCCGGGAGTGCAGTAGCCGCACTGGAGCGCATGCTCCTCCTGGAAGGCCTGCTGGAGCGGGTGCAGGGCGGGGCCGGTGGCCAGCCCCTCGATGGTTGTCACCTCGCTGCCGTCGGCCTGCAGGGCCAGCATGTTGCACGATTTAACTGGGGCTCCGTCCAGGTGTACCGTGCAGGCGCCACACTGGCTCGTGTCGCAGCCGACGTGGGTGCCGGTCAGGCCACAGACCTCGCGCAGGTAGTAGACCAGCAGGAGCCGGGGCTCGACCTCGTCGGTCCGTTCCACACCGTTGATTCGGAGCCGGAGAGATTGCATCGTCACCACCCTACTCGAAGCGCTGTCCGGGTACGCCCGGCCGACCCGGTCGAGTCGGGGGCCGCTCTCCTGGCCCCCCGAGGGGCCTTGCTTGCGCCGTTCGGCCAAGTGGGCATATATTACTGCCTACTCAAGTAGGGGGGAAGGAAATTCCAGTGTCCAAGTCGCGCCTGACGACCCGTTTCGGACCGACGGCGTCGGTCGGCAGGACAGGCGCGCGCCGGCACCGGGCTAGCGTTGCCCTCATCAACCGAGGGGAACCTGTTCCGGTCAGGGACCGTGCGCGCTCTTGAGAGCGCTCACTCAGACCATGGAGGGAAGAAGATGCGTCGGAACCTAGCATTCCCGGCGATCGGGGTGGCCACCGCGCTCGCCTTGGGCGGGGCCAGCACCGCGCTCGCCAGCTCGGGGAGCTCCGCACCCATCAACGTCGGCGTGATCGCTCCCTTCAGCGGGCCCGCCGCCGAATTTGGGACGTTGCTCTCGGCTCCGTGCCAGGCCGCCACCTGGTTGATCAACCGCGACGGGGGCGTGCTCGGGCACAAGCTCCAGTGCACGCCGGTCGACGACACCGGGGATCCGGCGGATGCCGTCCCCAACGTCACTCGGGCGATCTCGACCATCTCCAACTTCGATATGGCGATCGGGTTGGAGAGCAACACCGCCGCCACCACGGGACCGATCGTCAACCAGGCGCGGATTCCCTACGTGACCACCAACGGGCTGGTCTCCTACAACCGCACCCATGAGAAGTACTTCTGGCGGCTGACCCCGGCCGACAACGCCAACGGCGTGGCCTTCGCGGTCTGGGCGATCGAGAAGCACTACAAGCGGGTCGCCGTGGTCTTCGAAAACAACATTGGATCGCAGGGAAACCTGCCCGGAATCCTCGCCGCCATGCCCAAGCTGCACGGCACCATAACCAACAACCTGACCATCCCCGCTGATGCCACGTCCTACTCGAGCGTCGTTTCCACCATCATCAGCAAGCATCCCCAGGCGCTGATCTTCTCGGGCGATCCGCAGACCACCGCAACCTTCATGGCCAACTACTCGCAGCTCAACAACGGCCATCTTCCCCCCATGATCACCGCCACCGATTCGCTCACCCCTGACTTCTTCAATGCGGTGTCGAAGGCGGTCGGCAAGAGCTACATCTTCAACGACGTCTACCTGGTCGGTTCCTACTTCAGCAATAACACCCCGGCGTTCAAGGCCTACAAGGGCGCCATGGTCGCCAATCCGCTCACCCGCAAGATCGCCGATGTGATCACCACGGTCGGGCCGCCCGCCTCCGCCTACGACGGGATGACCATCATGGCCCTGGCCATGCTGATGGCCAAGAGCATCAAGGGATCGGTCTACAACTCCTACATCCCCAAGGTCGTCTCCAAAAAGTCCGGGGCGGTCGTGGTCAACACCTTCGCCGAAGGGAAGAAGGCGCTCTCGGAGGGAAAGAAGATCCAGTTCGTCGGCGTGGTCGGACCGGTCGCCTTCAACCAGTACCACAACTTCTCGGGACAGTTCGCGGCATCCCGGTTCACCGCCGCCAACAACGCCCACCAGCTGTCCGTGATCTCAGGAGCCGAAGTCTCGAGACTCCTGGGGTAAGCCCGACCATCCGGGGGCGCGGAACCGCCCGAGCCGCGGCTCGGGCGGTTCGGTGGCTCCCTGCCCAAACCGTGAGTGGGAGCCGGAAGTGCATCTTCTGATCGAAGCGATTGGGTTCGGCGTCGCCAGCGGGGCGGTGCTGGCCCTGGGAGCGGTCGGTTTCACCCTCCAGTTCGGAATCAGCAATGTGCTCAATCTCACCTACGGTTCGCTGATGAGTCTGGCCGCCTTCCTAGCCCTGTTCATGATCAACCTCGGTTGGAACGTCTGGCTGACGATGGCCATCGGGGGGCTCCTGATCGGAATCGCCTCGGTCGCCCTCAACCGGGGGTTGCTGGCCCCTTTGATCGGGCGTGGCATGCAGCGCACCTCGCTGATCATCGTCACCGCCTCGGCTGGGATCGTGCTCCAGTACGTGATCGTCGCGGTCGCCGGCCCTTCCACCCAGTCCTACGGCAATCTGCAGGGGGCCACCCTCCACTTCCTGGGCTGGACCCTCACCACCGGCCAGGTGGTGATCATCCTGTTGACCGTGGCTCTGATGGCCTGCCTGCACCTGATCTTGACCCGCACCCAGCTGGGTCGGGCGATGCGAGCCACCTCGGCCAACCGAACCCTGGCCCGGAGCTGCGGGATCCCCACCAGCCGGGTGAGCGACATCGCCTGGTTCCTCTCCGGCGTCCTTTGCGGCCTGGCCGGGATCGCCCTGGCGATCACCATCGAATCGTTCGACTTCACTATCGGACCGATCTTCCTGGTGCCGATGATCGCCGCGGCCGTGCTCGGCGGCGTGGGCCAGCCCTACGGGGCCATGGTCGGGGGGCTGGTGGTAGGTGTGGTCAGCCAGGTATCGGCCGCCTACTGGGACCCCGCCTACGAGAACGTGGTCGCCCTGGCGATCCTGATCATCATGCTGCTGGTGCGCCCGCGTGGCCTCTTCGGAGCCAACTGGTCGTCCCGCAAGCTGCTCGCCTGAGCCGTGGCAACCTGGGAGAGATGCCGAAGGTGAGGAAATGAGCGGGATCGAGTTCTACATCGTGGTGCTGCTGGTCTACCTGGGCACCGACCTGCTGGCCGCCTGGGGGCTCAACCTGGAGTTCGGCATCGCCGGTGTCGCCAACCTGGCCTTCATCGTGGTGGTCGCGGCGGGTGCCTACACCTACTCCATCTTGAGCCTGGGACCCGACACCGGCAACGGCGGATTCCAGCAGTACGTGCTCGGCTTCCGCTTCCCGTTCTTCGTCGCAGTCGTCGCTGCGGCCCTGGCCGGGGCGGCGGTTGGCATGGTGATCGGGATCACCGGGCTGAAGCGGATCCGCCCCGACTACCAGGCGATGGTGATGCTGGTCATCTCGCTGATGGCCGCCACTGTGGTCGGCGCCGACAGCGGGTTCCTCAACGGCCTGGCCGGGCTCAGCCTGGTCCCCAATCCCTTCTCATCGCTGAACTCCACCTTCGGTCCGTGGGTGTACGTTGGGATGGTCGCCTTCGCCTGTCTGGTCGGCTACTTCGTGATGCGCCGCTTCACCGGTGGACCGATGGGGCGGAGGCTGCGCGCCATGCGCGACGACGAGCATGCCGCCGCCGCGATGGGGGTCAGCGTGGTCCGGCTGCGACTGATGAGCCAGGCGGTGGGCGGCGCCTTCGGGGGGGTCAGCGGAGCTCTCCTGGTGGCCTTCATCGGGGGCTGGTCGCCGGGCGGCTGGGCCTACGTGGAAACCCTGGCCCTGCTCACCGCGATCATCGTGGGCGGGATGGGCAACGACTTCGGCGTCAGCATCGGCACCTTCCTAATCGCGGTGCTCCTCCTCCAGGGCGTCCAATTCCTGCCCCCGATCCGGTCCCACTCCGGACTCACCGAGGCCCTGGGATGGATCGTCCTGGGCGTGCTCACCATCGCCTTTCTCTGGATCCGCCCCCAGGGAATCTTCCGGGAGCGAAGACCACGCTACCGATGGCGGCTGGGGGCGGGCACGCGGGCGGGCGCGGACTCCGGCGCGGGTACCTCCCCGGCACCGCCGTCGTGAGCCTGGGTCAGGGCCGCGAGTCGGCCTCCGCGACCGCCTCCTCCGTCGGGCCGGTACCAGGGGGTTCGCCCCGGCTGCAGCTCGAGGTCACCGATCTGGTCAAGCAGTACGGGGGGGTTCGGGCTGTCGATGGCGTCTCCTTTGGGATCCAGCCCCAGACGATCACCGGGATCATCGGGCCCAATGGAGCGGGCAAGTCCACCGCCCTCGGTCTGATCAGCGGCTTCACACCGCCCACCTCGGGGCGGATCCACTACCAGGGGGTCGACGTCACCTCGGCGCCGATGCACCGGCGGGCCCGCCTGGGAATGGTGCGCACTTTCCAGATCGCGCGGGTCTTCGATGGGCTGACCGCGCTGGAGAACCTGGTGGTGGCGGCCCCCGGCCAGCGCTCGCTGACCGCGATGGGGCTGGTCGCCGGTCACCGCTACTGGCGCCGCCAGGAGGAGGAGATCGTCGAGCGCGCCCACGCGATGATGGAGTCCTTCGGCATGGCCGACAAGGCCAACGAGCGGGCCGGCACGCTGAGCGGGGGCCAGCGTCGCGCCGTCGAGATCATGCGGGCGCTGATGATGGATCCCAAGCTGCTGCTGCTTGACGAGCCGATGGCGGGACTCAACCCCCGGCTCAGCCGCCAGCTGGAGGACGTCTTCCTCTCGCTGCGCGAGCAGGGTCTGACCCTGATCCTGATCGAACACGAGCTGGACACGGTCGAGCGCATCTGCGCCGAGGTCCTGGTCATGGCCTGGGGCAAGGTGATCGCACAGGGCGAGATGGCCGAGCTGCGCACCCGGCGCGAGGTCCAGGACGCCTATGTCGTCGGTTAGCGACCCCACCGCCCCGGCCGCCCTGGAGGTCCGGGACCTGGTCGCCGGCTACGGCGACATCACCGTGGTCGACGGGGTCAGCGTGGTCGTCCCGCCCGGCAAGGTGGTGGTGGTGGCCGGGCCCAACGGAGCCGGCAAGAGCACGCTCCTCAAGGCGTTGCTGGGGATCGCCCGGGTGATGTCGGGCCGGGTCTTCCTGGAGGGAAAGGACGTGACCGGGGTGGCCCTGGAGAAGCTGGCCCGGCTCGGGATCGGCTACGTGCCTCAGCTGGACGACGTCTTCGACTCCCTGAAGGTGCAGGAGAACCTGGAGATGGGCGGCTACATGCTCAACCGGGGCGAGCGCGAGCGCCGCATCGAGCAGGTCCTGCAGGTCTTCCCACCCCTGCAGAGCAAGCTCCACCGCTACGCCGAGACGCTCAGCGGTGGGGAGCGCAAGATGACCGCCATCGCCCGGGTCCTGATGCTCGATCCCAAGGTGCTGGTGCTCGACGAGCCCACCGCCAGCCTGACCCCGGAGATGTCGCGCCTGGTGCTGCACGAACAGGTGCGACCACTCAGCCGGCTGGGCAAGTCGGTGCTTCTGGTGGAGCAGAAGGCGGTCGCCGCCCTGGAGGTCTCCGACTGGGCCTACCTTTTGGTTCGTGGTCAGGTGGCCGTCTCCGCCCCCGCGGCGCAGGTGCTGGAGGATCCCAACATGCGCGAGATCTTCCTAGGCCGGTCGGCCATTCCGGCTCCCGCCGCCACCAGCCCCGCTCCGTGAACGGAGCCGACGCCTTCGTCGCCACCCTCCGCGCCTGGGGCGTCGACACCTTCTTCGGCCTTCCCGGCTCGACCGAGGCGCCGCTCCTGGAGGCGATTAGGGCCGAGGGTTCGATCCGCTACGTGCTCGGTCTGCACGAGGGTGTCGCCGTCGCCATGGCCGACGGATACGCTCGCGCCTCGGGCCGGCCCGGGCTGGTCGGGCTGCACACCACGGTCGGCACCATGAACGGGATGAGCCAGCTCTTCAATTCGGCGCGGGACGGGGTCCCGGTGGTCTTGACCGCCGGCCACAAGGACCGCTACGTGCTCTCCGAGGACGGCTTCTGTTCCTTCCCCGATCTGGCCAGCCTGCTCCGGCCCTTCACCAAGCGGTCCTGGCAGAGCCTGGTCCCGGAGGAGGTCGCCTCCGACCTGGCCCGGGCCCTGCTGGCGGCCACCACCCCGCCCCAGGGGGCCGCCTACCTGGCCGTCCCGGAGGACCTCCTGGGAGCTCCTCTGGCCACTCCCTGGGACCTGGCCGCGCTGCCCGCGGTACGACATCGGTCGGCGACCGGGACCCCGAGTCCGGTCGAGCTGACCCAGCTCGCCGAGCTGCTCCAGGGCGCCCGCAAGCCGGTCATGGTGCTGGGCACGGCGGCGGTTCGGGCCTCCCGGGCGGCAGCTCAGCTGGCGGCCGAGGTGGGCATCGCGGTCGTCGCCGCCGAGCTGACTGACCTGGCCGCATTCAGCTTCCCGGCCGCCGATCTCAACTATCTGGGCGTGTACGGTGAAGACCCGGCTGTGGTCGAGGGGTGCGATCTGGTCATGGCAGTCGGCTGCCGCGTCTTCTACCCCTTCTCGAATCGGCTCAGGCCCAAGCTCCCCCCGGGCGCGCAGCTCGTCCACATCCATCCTGACCCGGCGGAACTGGGGCGTCGCCTGGCGACCGACATCGGGGTGGCGGGAGATCCGGAGGCGGTTCTCGAGGGACTGCGGGCGGCCTGCCGCGGCGCGGATCACGCCCAAGCCAACCAATCCCGGAGGCAGTCCCTGGCCCAGCTCCAGGAGGTGCGTCGAGCGGCCATCGCCAGCGAGCGGAACGCTGCCCGGGAAGGAACTCCAGCGGCGGTCTCGACGGTGGTCGCCGAGGTGAGCCGGGTCCTTCCCCAGGGAACCATCCTGCTCGACGAGGCAGTCCGGGGCTCGCGTGCCCTGTTCCGCCACGGAGGCGTGCCGAAGGGGGGCGAGATCTGGCGCAGCAGCGGCGGGTCCTTGGGGTGGGGAGTCCCGGCGGCGGTCGGGGCCAAGCTGGCCAGCCCGGACCGTCCGGTGGTGCTGGTGGTGGGAGACGGCAGCCTCCACTTCTCAATTCAAGCCCTCTGGACCGCGGTCGTGCAGAAGGCACCGGTGGTGGTGGTCGTGCTCGACAACGGCGGCTACCTGGCGGTGAAGAGGGCCATCGAGAACCTGCTCGCAGTGGCCGAGGATCCCCGCACCCATCCCGGCACCGAGCTGCCCGGGATCGATCACGTCGCGGCGGCTCGCGCCTATGGGGCCCACGCGGTAACCGCCAGCACACCCGAGGAGGCGGCGGCAGCGGTCGAGGACGCCCTGGCCCAGCAGCGGGTGGAGCTGGTGGCGGTGCCGGTGGCGCGGATCCGGCCCTAGGAGAGAGGAGGAGGCTGATGTTCGGGACTACCTGGCAGACCTCGCCGCGACGCTTCGGGGTCCGTCGCGAGCGCGGATTCCAGGTCCCGCTCGGAGATGGCAATCGCCTGGTGGGCGACCTCTTCCGGCCGGACACGGACGAGAAGGTGCCGATGCTGCTGAGCGTCCATCCCTACAACAACGAGTACCAGACGGCTCCGATCCGACCCACCGGATTCAGCTACCAGCGGGGGTGGATCGAGGCTGGCGATCCCGAGTTCTTCGCCCGTCGGGGATACGCCCACGGGGTGCTCAACGTGCGCGGTACCGGTGCCTCCACGGGTGAGTTCCAGATGATGGGCGAGCGCGAGGTCGAGGACGTCGCCGAGGCGATCGAGTGGCTGGCCCAGCGACCCTGGTGCAGCGGCCAAGTGGGCATGTTCGGGATCTCCTACTTCGCTTCCATCCAGATCCGCACCGCCATGCTCCAGCCGCCCTCGTTGAAGGCCATCTTCGCGCCCTTCGGGCTGACCGACTTCTACCGCGACATGTGGTACCACGGGGGCATCCTCAACCACCGCTTTCTGCTCCAGTGGAAGGACAAGTTCGACGCCCTGCGGTACCGCAGTTGGTTTCTGGAGCAGCACGGCGAGGAGGCCTTCCGGGCGGCCATCGCCGCCGCTCTCAGCGACGAGGAGATATCCGAGGTGCCCGGGCTGACCCAGGCGCTGCGCTCCCCCCAGGGTGCCGACGCGCTGGTGGCCGACATCGTGCTCCAACCCCTGGACGGCCCCTTCTACGTGGAGCGTCGGGTCGACTACGCAAAAAGTCAGGTGCCCGCCTACCTCGGAGCCTGCTGGGGACTGTTCGGTCTTCACCTGCCGGGCGCCTTCCGCAGCTGGGAGAAGTGGCAGGGACCGAAGAAGCTGCTGGTCGGTCCGGCTCTGTACCTGGACCGTCCCTTCTACCAAATGCACTGGGAGGCACTGCGCTGGTTCGACCACTGGCTGCTGGGAAACGACACCGGCTTCATGGACGAGCCCCCGATCCGGCTCTTCGTGCCTGGCACCGACGGCTGGCGCACGGCATCCAGCTGGCCCCTGCCGGAGACCAGGTGGACACCCTTCATGCTCCACGAGGGCGGCCTACTCAGCGAGCACGAGCTCTGGCCCGAAGAGCACTCGACCGGCTTCGAGGACTCCCCCTTTGGGCACGGCGAAGCGGTTTTTCTAAGCCCCTCCCTGGTCGAGGAGACCGAGGTCATCGGGCCCATGGTGCTGGAGCTGCACCTGAGCACCACCGACACCGACGCCCTGGTGACCGCGTCCGTCTTCTGTCGGCACCAGGATGGCAGCGAGGAGGAGCTGACCCGAGGCTGGCAGCGGGCCAGCGCTCGAGCACTCGACGAGTCCCTCTCACTCCCCTGGCAGCCCCATCTGTCGCTGACCAAGCGGACGCCGCTGACCCCGGGCGAGGTGGTCGAGCTCCGCATTCCGCTCACCGCCGGCGCTCGGCTCCTCCGGGCTGGTGACCGGGTCGGGCTGCGGATCAAGGTGGCCGACGACGAGATGCCCCCGGATGCGATCCGGGGGGCGGGCTACGGCCACCTGCAGCGGTCGGCGGCGGCGCGCATCCAGCTCCACCACAGTGAGCAGCACCCGTCCCAGCTGCTGCTGCCGATCACCGCCGGGAACCACCTCGGCACCTTCCTCTCCGGCGGCGAACTGCCGGCGCCGATTGGGCCTCTGCCGCTGGCCAAGTTCCGCAGTCCCAAGGCTGGATGATCGGCGGATCGAGCCCCCGCCGGTCGCCGCCCACCGCGTCATCACCACTATCAGCCGGGCCGCGTCCCCCACTCCGCGCTGCGATTCTGGGAACCGCACTCGTCGCCGCGTGGGCGTTCGCGAACCCAGTTCGGTTCCGGAGGCGCACGCCCCCGGGGCCACGCTTGGCTTTCGACGCGGTCGGTGATATTGCGCCCGTCGAGGGCCCTCAGAAGCCGGGTAGAGCGGCCGCGTCCTTTGCTAATTTCCCCAGCGTTTACTGGGCTTACTGTCGGTCGTCGCGATTACCACGCGGCCCCGCCGCGGCTCGGCCCCGGTGGCTCCCGCTTCGCCTCAACCCACCTGGCCAGGAGAATCGGCCGATCCGCCCGCAAAGAGCGGGCGGGACAAAACGAAATCGGTCAGCTGCTCCCCGCCGTGGGAGGCACCCCCAGCAGTCGCTCGGCGTTGCGAAACAGGATTTTCTCCCGGTCTGAGTTGGAGATGTCGGCCTGCTGGATCAACTCCAACTCCTCCACCGGCCAGCGCTCGCCGCCGTCGGGACCGAAGGGGAAATCGGTGCCGAATAGAATGTGCTCGGCGCCGAAGAAGTCGAGGGCGCAGGTGAGCGCGGCGGTCGAACCGTTGCTGACGCTGTCGTTGTAGAAACGACGGAACTGCTCCAGCACCGGGGTGCTCAGTTGGGGGCTCTGGTCGGCCATGCCGAGCTTGGAGTATTCCGCCACCATCTGGTCGGCGAAAGCCTCGATTCGCTTGGCGTAGTAGGGAACCATGCCACCCATGTGGTGGGTCATGAACTTGAGGTTGGGATAGCGGTCCAGGACCCCGCCCAGAACCAGACGGATCATGGCCACCGTGGTGTCGAAGGGCCAGGCCACCATCCGATCCATCAGGTCCTTGCGGATCCAGGGATAGGACGGGGCGTGCTGGGGATGGATCCAAATCGGCAGGTCGAGAGCGGCGGCGCGCGCGTAGAGCGGCCACATCGACTCGTGGTCGAGCGGTTGACCGTCGATGTTGGAAAAGATGAGCACTCCGCGAAGGCCCAGCTGGCCATGGATTCGCTCCAGCTCGGCGATCATGAACTCGTCGACGACCGGCAGCACGCCCACCCCCAGGAATCGATCCGGCCGCGCCGCTGCAAACTCGGCGATCGAATCGTTGGCAATGACGGTGAGGCGGTGGATGTCCTCCCGCTCCATGCCCAGCCACACCGGCGGCCTGGCCAGCACCAGCACCTGGATGTCGAAGCCGTGCTGGTCCATGTAGGAGAGCCGCAGCTTGGGATCGCGCAGAAAGGGGCTCTGTTCCTTCAGTGCCTGCAGCTCGGGGCCGCTGCGCACGGCGCCGATGGCGGAGATCAGCGGTTCCGGGAACACATGCGCGTAGGCATCGATGATCAACTGTCACCTCCCCAGCCGGACACCGGGCGACGACCAGCCCAGCTGCGCCGAAGTAGCGGCGCTAGACCCTATGATATTACTCTCCGTCGTAGGGAGGCCGGGGCGTGCGGGGGACCGCGACAACCGCCCGGGCGGGAGCACCGACGCCACGGGACAGCTCAGGAGTCGAGATCGATGAGCAGTGAATCGAGCGAGCATCGGATGGTCGCGGACGAGCTGGTCCGCCTCGGATTCTCTACCTACGAGGCCCGCACCTATGTCGGTCTCCTGCTGGCCGGGGGCGGCACCGGCTACCGGATCTCCAACGGCACCGGAGTGCCCCAGCCCAAGGTGTACGAAACCCTGCACCGACTGGTCGAGCGCGGGGCGGCGGTGCAGGTCAGCGAGAAGCCGGCCCGCTACGCGGCGGTCCCCCCCCAGGAGCTGCTCAGCCGGTTGGAGCGGGACTTCCGGCGCCGCTTGGAGAAGGCCCGCAACAGCCTGGACTTTCTGCCCGTCGGCGCCGACGACCAGACCGGCCTGGCGGTCAAACATTTGCAGAGCATCGACGCCGGCCTGGAGCACGCTCGGGAGGCGATCGAGGGCGCCTCGACCAGGGTCTACCTGCACGCCCGGCGCGATGAGCTCAAGCCGTTGGCTGGGGCGGTGGAACAGGCAGCAGAGCGCGGCGTCGAGTTCGTGCTGGTCCACTTCGGCGCGCTTCCCTTCGCGACTCCGCCGGGGCGGGTGGTCCGCCACGCCAGCACCGACGGCACCCTCTACGCGTCCCGCAACGTGCGCCACCTGGCGGTCGTGGTCGACTCCCGCTGGGGGCTCTGGTTCCTCTCCAGAGAGGGCCAGCCCGACGACGGCTTCTATGCCGACAGCCCCCTGCTGGCCAGCCTGGTCAAGACCTACATCCGGCACGACCTCTTCGTGCAGCGGATCTACGCCGACTTCCCGGCCGAGCTCGAGGAGCAGTACGGCCCGGGGCTGGTCAGCCTGACCGACTACGCCGCCGAGGACAGCGTCGACGACCTGGAGGGCCTGACCGGCTGACGGGAAGGTGCCCACCCTACCCGAGTAGGTATCCTAACCGCGGCCAGCCGGCACCGAGCCGGTCGATGAGAGTGATCCCCGGCCTGGCGCCGCGACCGGGATGGGAGAGGTCAGCCACAGATGCCCCTCGACGGAGTTGTGCCGTTCCCGGAGGAGTTCCAGGCGCGCTACCGGGCCGCCGGGTATTGGCAGGACGAGACCCTCGACGAGGTCTTCCGGGCCGCGTTCGCCAAGTATGCCGATCGCCCGGCCCTGATCTGGAGCGAGGGATCGATGAGCTACCGCGAGCTGCAGGGGGCGGCGGACCGGCTGGCCGGACGCCTCTGGCAGGCCGGGCTGCGCCCCCTGGATCGGGTCATAGTGCACCTGCCCAACTGCCCGGAATTCGTCCAGCTCCACTTCGCCTTGCAGCGCATCGGGGTGGTTCCGGTGATGGCCCTGGCTGCCCATCGCCGCCACGAGATCGAACACTACGTGGGCCTGGCCGAGGCGGCCGCCTACTTCGGAGCCGAGCCCGATCTGGGCCTGGAGCTGCAGCCGGAGCACCCCTCTCTGCGCCTGGTCATGGGGCGGGAACAGCTCGGCGACGCAGAGCCCGCTCCCGAGCCCCCTCCCTTTCGGGCCGACCCCGACGACGCCTGTGTGCTGCTTCTCTCGGGGGGGACGACGGGCATCCCGAAGCTGATCCCGAGAACCCACAACGACTACGTCTACAACACCCGGATGGCCAGCCTGGCCCAGCAGATCTCCGCCGCCACGGTCCAGCTCTGCGTGCTTCCCCTGGCCCACAACATGCCCCTCGCCTGCCCGGGGATCCAGGGTGTCTACCTGGCGGGCGGCGCGGTCGTCCTGGCCGCGAGCACCAGGGCCGGGGATGTCCTGCCGGCGATCCAAAAGCACCGCGTGACCCATGTCGCGGCGGTGCCGGCGCTCTACATCCGCTGGCTGGCCGACCCCCTCGCCGCCAGCAGCGACCTGGGCTCGGTGCAGCTGCTGCAGTCGGGCGGGCAGCGGCTGCAGCCCGAGGTGCGCCGACGGATGGCGCGGACCTTCCCCAACGCCTTCGTGCAGGAGAACTTCGGGATGAGCGAGGGCACCCTCTTCTTCACCCACCCGGGTGACCCCGAGGAGGTGCGCCTGGAGACGGTGGGGACCCCGGTCAGCCCGGACGACGAGATCCGCCTCACCGACGAGGATGGCGAGGAGGTGCCCGACGGGGAGGTGGGCGAGCTGACCGTGCGAGGCCCCTACACCCTGCGCGGCTACTACCGAGCCGCCGATTACAACCAGCGGGTCTTCACCCGGGACGGCTTCTACCGCTCCGGGGACCTGATGCGGCGCCACCCGTCCGGGTCGTATCTGGTCGAGGGCCGGATCAAGGACCTGGTCAACCGAGGGGGCGAGAAGATCAGCGCCGAGGAGGTGGAGAACTTGATCCTCACCCTGCCGGCGGTCCGCAACGTCGCCTGCATCCCCCTCCCCGACCCGGTGCTGGGGGAGCGGATGTGCGCCTGCGTCATCCTCCAACCCGGCGCTGCCCTCTCCCTGGAGGCCCTGGTTGCCCACCTCACCGACCTGGGGGTCGCCAAGTACAAGCTTCCGGAGCGACTTGAGCGATTTGAGAGCTTCCCTCTCTCCGCCTTCGGCAAGGTCTCCAAGAAGACGCTCGCCCAGCGCCTCACGGCCGAGACCGTCTGAGGGGCGTCCCCCGAGTCCAGGCCTGACTGGGTCCGTCCCCAAGTCCCGGGCGGGCCGGGGTCAGCCGGCTGCGGTTTCCTCTGAGGGCGAAGCCGGAGCACCCTCGCCGAAGAGGAGGCGGTGCGCGTTCTGGTAGAGGATCTTGTGCCTGACCTCGTCCGGAAGCGGGACCGCGGCGAAGTCCCGCAGCCAGCGGGCGGCGCTCATCACCGGGGCGTCGGTCCCGAAGAGGACCCGGTCCGGGAAGATCGAGCGGGCGTACTGCCAGACCGTGTCGGGGATGTACTTAGGCGACCAGCCGGAGAGTTCCAGATAGCAGTTGCGGCGGATCCAGACCACCGAGATCGCCTGAGTCACCCAGGGAAAGCCGAAGTGAGCCAGGATGATCTTGAGGTCGGGAAAGTCCAGGGCCACCTCGTCGATCAGGGTGGGATCTCCGTACTGGAGCCGCCCCCCGGACTGGTTGTGACCGGTGTGGATCAGGACCGGTATGCCCAGCTCCTGGGCCTTGGCCCAGAGCGGGTAGTGGGCGCGATCGTTGGGGTAGAAGTGCTGGGTCGGAGGGTGCAGCTTGAGCCCCTGCATGCCCAGGTCACGAACCGCGTGCTCAAGCTCGAGCACCGCCAGCTGGTGCTTGTTCGGATCGACGCTGGCGAACCCGATAAAGCGATCAGGGCGCTGGGCAACCAGCCCGGCCACGATCTCGTTGGAGACCTTCCAGCCGTGGGTGGTCTCGCAGTCAAAGGCGAGTAGCACCGAGGTCTCGACCTGGTCCTCGTCCATGGTCCGGACCATGTCCTCGACGGTGATCGGCTGCCCCCCGAAGTTGAAGGTCTTGCGGGCGTGGCCCCAGAACCAATCAGGGGTGACCGCGAGCACCTCCTCGGTGTAGGGATGAACGTGGACGTCGATTGATTTCAAAGTGTGCCCCCCAAATTCCGCACGAAGCGGCTCCAATTCCTCAATGCCGCTAGGTGGAGGCGCTGTAGCCGCCGTCGACCACCAGCACCTCTCCGGTGACCAGGCGATTGGCCTCGACCAATGAGACGACCACCGCGGCGACGTCCTCGGGGGTGGCGACCTGCCCCATCGGGGTGTGGGTCGCGCGGCGGTCCATCAGGCGCTGGTAGTTGTCTCCGAGAGTGTGCTCCATCCACTCGCCGGTGACCCAGCCGGGAGCCACTGCGTTCACCCGCACCTGGGGAGCCAGCTGCCGGGCCAGGGTCTTGGTCAGGTTGACCACCGCCGCCTTGGAGGCGGCGTAGGGAAACGGCTGGGCGCTCGGGCGCAGCCCGGCGATGCTGGCCATGTTGACCACGTTCCCCACAGCGGACTGGCGGAGCCAGGGCAGCGCCGCCCGGGTCACCTGGAAGAGCCCCCGCACGTTGACCGCGAAGACCCGGTCCCAGGCCTCGGGCAGGAGGCCGTCTAGGTCCTCGGGCGGGGTGTCGATGGTGGTCCCAGCGTTGTTCACTAGGGTGTCGAGGCTGCCGAACTCGGCGATGCAGGCGTCGACCATGGCCCGGACCTCGCCGTCGTGGCTGACGTCCGCCTGGACGAGCAGCGCCCGGCGACCGCAGGCGCGCACCAGCTGGGCGGCCCCCTCGGCCTGCTCCCGGCTGCGGCTGAAGTTGATCCCGACTTCGTGGCCGCCCTTTGCCAAAGCCACCGCGATCGCCCGGCCCATGCCTCGCGAGGCCCCGGTGACCAGGGCCACCTTCTGCTCCTGGCTCATCGGGCGGCCCCGATCAGGCCCCAGACCCGCTCCGGCGAGTAGGGGGGGTTGGCGTGGACGACCCCCAGCGTGGAGAGGGCGTCGCAGACCGCGTTGGCGATCGCCGCCGGGACCGCGATGCAGCCGCTCTCGGCGACCCCCTTGGTTCCCAGCTCGGTCAGTGGTGAGACGGTGGGTCGGAACTCGGCGGCGATCTCCATGTTGATGTCCGGCAGAGTCGGCACCGCGTAGCTGAGAAAGCTCTCGGTCAACGGCTGGCCCTCCCCATCATGGCTCACCTCCTCATAGATCGAGGCGGCCAGCCCCTGGACGATCGAGCCGATCACCTGCCCCTCGGCCAGGAGGGGATTGATGATGGTGCCGGCGTCGTCCACGGCGATGATGCGCTCCAACGTCAGGTGGCCCGTCTCGGGGTCGACCTCCAGGGTGACCGCACAGGCGCAGGAGGAGTAGGCGAGTCCGGCCAGGGTGAATTTGCCCTCGCCGCGGAGTTCGGGCAGCTCGAAGTTGGCCGGCCTGGTTGTGGCAGCCTGGGCGATCTCGGTCAGGGAGATCCCCCGGGCGGAGTCGGCCGGCCAGAGGCAGCCTTCGCGCCACTGAAGCTCCTCCTCGGGGGCGTCGAGCAGGTGCGCCGCCCAGCTGCGGCAGCGCTGCTGGAGCTCCTCCACCGCCAGCAGCACCGCCGACCCCCCGACCGTGACCGAGCGGCTGGCGAAGGTGCCCACCCCGAGGGGGACCTGGGCAGAATCGCCGCTCCTAACCTCGATCTGCCCGGGCTCAATCCCGAGCTTGTCGGCGACGATCTGGGCGAAGGTGGTGGCGTGCCCCTGGCCGTGGTCGCTGGAGCCGGGCAGGAGCAGCACCCGGCCGTCCGGCTCGAGCCGGACCGCGGCTGTCTCCCAGTTGCTGTTGCCGCTCGACTCGACCACAACCGCGATCCCCACCCCCCGGAGCCGACCCTCCTCGCGAGCGCTCCTCTGCAGCTCCCGTTCCCGGGGGTAGTCGACCAGCTCCAGGGCGCGGTCTAGTAGCCCCGGATAATCACCCGAGTCGTACTCGCTGCCGACCGCCGTGCGGTAGGGAAAGGCGTCCTTGGGGACCAGGTTCCGGCGCCGGATCTCGACCGGGTCAAGCCCCAGCCGGGCAGCGGCGAGATCCATCAGCCGCTCGATCACGAAGGCGGCCTCAGGCCGGCCGGCGCCCCGGTAGGGTCCGGTGGGCACCTTGTTGGTCGCCACCCCGAGAACGGTGACCGCTGCCGCCGGGATCACGTAGGCACCGGTGATGAGGCTGCTGGCGGTGGCCCCGACCACCGCGGTGTGGCCGAGCAGGTAGGCGCCACAGTCGCTGATCAGGCTCGCTCGGATCCCGAGCAGGTGTCCCTCACGGTCGAGAGCCAGCTCAGCGTCGGCCTCCATCCCCCGCCCCTGGTAGGAGGCGAGGAAGTTCTCCGAGCGGGTTTCGACCCACTTGGCCGGACGGCCCAGGCGCATGGCGACCAGCGCCGCCACCGCGTGCTCAGGCGCCAGGCCGCCCTTGCTCCCGAAGGCTCCCCCGACGTCGGGCACCACCACCCGGATCGACTCCAACGACCGCTGCAGGACGTGGGCCAGCCCCAGCCGGGGGCGGTGGGGGTCCTGCGAAGAGCACCACAGGGTGAGCAGGTCGGGATCGGCCGAGTACTCGGCGACGCAGCCCCTGGTCTCCATCGGGGAGGCCTGGAGGCGGGGGATCGAGAACTTCTCCGCGACCACCAGGTCGGCGGCGGCGAAGGCCGCCTCCACGTCCCCGCCCCGACGCGCTCCCCGGATCACCACGTTGTCGGGCACGCTCTGGTGGACCACCACCTCGGCTCGGAGGGCGTCCCGGGGCGGCCCCACCGAAGGCATCGGATCAAGCTCCAGCTGGACCAGCTCGGCGGCGTCCTCGGCCTGGGCGTAGGTCTCGGCCACCACCACCGCCACCGCCTCCCCGGCGAAGCGGACCTCATCACGAGCCAGGATCGGCATGGCCACCTCGGCGACCGAAAACCCGTCCGGGAGGGGCACCGCTCGCAGCGGCAGATCCTGAACTCGGGGCAGCTCGGCGGCGCTGAGCACGGCCACGACGCCGGGCATGGCGCGGGCTTCGGTCGCCTCGAGGGAGACGATGCGGGCGTGCGGGACCAGGCTGCGTACGAAAACCAGATGCACCGCCCTGGGGAATTCGAGGTCATCCAGGTAGGCACCCGCCCCGCGGACCAGGCGCGGGTCCTCGCGGCGCACCTCCGGCCGACCGATCCAGGCTCGACTCAAGCCACTCCCACTCCCGAAATCCTGCGCGGCACCCGGCCGGGTGTCCCTACTCGGGTGGGATCCCACTTCCAAAAACCCTACCGACACCGGTGGGTAGGATTTTACCGGCCAGGCCGCTCCGAAGTGGCCGGCTTGGGCGTCGGGCCCGAGCGTCGGTCGGCCCGGTCGCCGGGCCTGGCCTGCCCCTGGGAAGGCGTTTCGCCCTCAGCGACTCACTCGGACCGGACCGTCTCAAGCCACCTGGCGATGTCGGCGACGACCGCCGCATCCAGGTGCTGGGCGGGCTCGTACTCAGCTGGAGTTGAGGGGCCGGTGCCGGGAAAGAACAGGTGATTGTCCAGGGGGTAGATCCGGATGGTCACGCCCGGCGCGCTGGCCAGCCCAGCTTGCCAGAGAACGAGGTCGTCGGCGACCGTGGCCTGGTAATCGCGGCCGCCCTGGAGGATCAGCATCGGCTTGGCCAGCTGGGCCGCCAGCGCAACCGGGTCGTAGGCGCGCAGATCGAGCCAGTACGGGGCGGGGACGCCGAAGGGCAGATCTCCCGCCGGGGTCGAGGTGGAGAGCTGGGCGCTGTCCACCCGGGCTGCCTGCTCGGTCAGGGCCACGATGGCGGATGCGGAGGTGGCGACGGTCGCGGAATCGAGGGAGGCCAGGTAGCGAACCTGGCGCACGGCCGCCCAATGGAGCGGCTGGGCTCCCCCGGCCAATAGGACCAGCCCCGCCACTGATGGGGCGGCCGCCGCGACCCGCGGAGCGACGGTGCCTCCCAGGCTGTGCCCGATGAGGAAGACCCGCCGCTGGTCAATGGCCGTAAGCTGGCCGAGTCTCTTGACGGCCGCGACCGCGTCCGGCAGGTATTCGTCGGCCAGGGTGAAGTCCTGCTTCTGCTTGACCTCCGCCCCATGGGCGTAGGTCACCTTGTCGAAGCGCAGCACCGCCACCCCCAGGCTGGCGAGCCCCCAGGCGAGGTCCTTGTAGGGCCTGTTTCGACCCATCGTCCCGTCGCGGTCGAGCGGTCCCGAGCCGCTGAGCAGCACGACTGCGGGGAGCGGCCCGGGCCGGTGGGGCAGACTGAGCGTGCCGGGCACCGAGAGCCGACCGGAGCCCAGCGTCAGCTCCTGCTCATCGAACTCACCGGGGTTCGCGTAGGCAGGCGGCTCCCAGGGCAGGTTGGGTTGGGCCGCGCTGGCCGGGGCCAACTGCAGACCGGCGAGCCAGCGATCTCCGGCCACCGTGACGACCAGGGTCAGCTCGCCGCGCTGGCACGCGACCGGGACTCTGACGAGGACCATGCCGGGCCCTGCCGCTTCGCTGAGCGGCGTGCCTACGCCAGAGACGGGGCCAAGCCGGTCGAGCTCGCCCTGCCAGGCCGACTGCAGCGCCTCGGCCGACACCAGCGAACGCAGCCCCGGCGCGAACAGCTCGCGAATCTCCTCGAATCGGCCGGCTCGGGCCATCTCCAGGACGGCGAGGCTGGTTGTCTCCGGCGCTGGCGGCATCACCAGCTCCCCTGGCGTCCAGTTCGCGTACTTCGGCCACGAGCAATCGCCCCTTCATCTCCCCGCGTCCTCTCCGGCGCGGGCAGGAAGACGCTCGACAGCATCCGTCGCCGCCGACCTCTGTCGGGGGCATTGGCGAGCCGGGGCTGGAGCAGGATCCGGAGGTCGCGCAGGAAGTCGGCGAACTCGATTTCGGTAAGCCAAGCGGCGGAGGTCCCGTACTGGACTCCGTCCCGGACCAGGTCGGGGGGGCCGACCGCGAGATAGCGGTCGAAGTCGACGAGCAGCCCAGCGACGAAGGCCATGAAGGCGTGCGCGTGCTCGGTGGCAGTCATCGCCGCCGCCTCCTTCGCTCCCACCTGGGCGGCGACGACCCGGAGGACGTAGGTGCGCTCGACGGCGGCGCGGATCCGGCGCTCGGCGACCACCTGGAGGACGCCCGCCCGGGCCAGGAGGGCGACATGGCGGTAGAGGCTCCCCGCGGGCACGTCGTCGAGCTCGGCGGCGAGCTGGCTGGTGGTGAGCGCCCGGTCGCCCAGGAATGCCTGGATGATGCGCAGCCGCACCGGATGCAGGAGGAGATCTGCGCTGGCCACGACGGAAGCTTAGTCAAACGTTCCCAAATCTGTCAACGTTCTCAGATCTGGGAGCAGACTCCAGATGGCGCGCCCTAGGGCGCTGATCGGAAGCACCGGCTCGAGCCGGATGCTCGGGAGCGGGTGGCCGAAGACGGGTGGGCGGACCCGGTGCTGGGGAAGACAGGACCGTCGGCGGCGGCGGCCGTAACGCTGGTGAGCTTCCCAGCTCCCCAGTTCGGATTGTGCCACCACCGGGCGAGCGGAACCGTCGATCCACCCCGCCCCCTCCTGGGGCGTGGTCGAGGCGAAAGCCTCCCGGATGGGTCCCTGGCCCGGTGGCGCCCCCGGTATCGCCGGAGTCGGGGTCGGCCAGGGGTTCGGGCAGTCGAGGGTGGAGCCTGACGCTTGTCGCCAGATTGCATCCGCCTGGGCCTGCATCGCTTGGTATCCTCCCTCCGCAGTCCCGACTCGGAGGCCAACCATCGATGCCGGAAAGCCCACCGACCAATGTCACCAGGTGGGCGGGGAGGAGGATCGAATGACCGAGACCGTTCTTCTGATCGGAACCAGCAAGGGGGTGCTGGTGGCCCGCAGCGACCAGGCCCGCCAGAGCTGGGAACTGGAGCCCCTGCAATTGATGATGAGCACCGTCTATGGGCTCGGCATAGATAGACGCCGGGCCACGCCCCGCCTCTTCGCGGGGGCCACCAGCGAACACTGGGGCCCGTCCCTGTTCCACTCCGATGACCTGGGCCGAAGCTGGTCCGAGCCGGAGGCGGCTCCAGTCGCCTTTCCGGCCAGCACCGGGACGGCGCTGATCCGGATCTGGCAGGTGGAACCGGGGCTGGACTCCCAGCCGGACCTGGTGTACGCCGGGGTGGAGCCGCACGCTCTCTTCCGATCCCATGACGGGGGCATCACCTTCGAACTGGTCGAGGGACTGTACAACCATCCCCACCGCCCCGAATGGCAGCCGGGGGGTGGCGGCGCCTGTCTGCACACCATCGTGCCCCATCCCACCGATCCCAACCGGCTCCTGGTCGCGCTCTCCGCCGGCGGGGTGTACCGGACCGCGGACGGGGGGGCCAGCTGGGAGCCGGCCAACCGCGGCATCCAGTCCTACTGGATGCCCGAGGACCAGCGCTTCCCCGAGTTCGGGCAGTGCGTCCACAAGGTCGGCACCCACCCCTCCCAGCCGGACCGTCTACTGGCTCAGAACCATTTCGGGGTCTACCGCTCGGAGGACTACGGCAACAGCTGGGAGGCGATCGAGAACGGCCTTCCGGCCAACTTCGGATTCCCCCTTTTGGTCCATCCCCACCAGCCCGACACCGCTTATATCTTCCCGCTCAAGGCGGACTCAGAGCGGATGCCGCCGGATCGGCGCTGCCGGGTCTACCGCACCCGGGACGGGGGATCCAGCTGGGAGCCGCTGACCGTGGGACTACCTCAGTCCGGCTACCACGCAATCGTGCTTCGAGACGCCCTCTGCACTGACCGGGGCGACCCGGCCGGGATCTACTTCGGCACCAGGGACGGGGAGCTCTACCAGAGCCTGGACGATGGTGACTCCTGGCAACTGGTGGCTAGCCACCTGCCCGATGTGCTCTCGGTTCGGGCGGCCATGGTCGCGTGACCGCGACCCTCCACCTGCCGGCGGTGCTGCGCCCCTCGGCAGACGGGCAGGGGCTGGTTCCCGTCACCGCAACCACGGTGGGCGGCGCCCTGGACGACCTCGCCCACAGCTGGCCCCAGCTGGAGCGGCGGCTGCGGGACGAGCAGGGCGTGGTCCGGCGCCACATCCGGATCTATCTCGGAGACCGGGACATCGCCGACCTCGAGGGGCTGGCGACGCCGCTGGGCGAGGGGGCTCAGCTGCACATCATCCCCATGGTTTCCGGGGGCTGACGGAGTAGGCGGAGCGCCGGCGGTGTCCGCTCCGAAACGGGGAAGTGGCCGAGCCGCTGGGGGCGGTCGGAACCCTGAGAGCGCATGGGGGGACGCCTAACTCTCAGGCTAGCGGGTTGAGCCAGCGAATTTCGGGAAACCGGGCGAAATCGCTGTCCGCCGAAACAACCGGCAAGCCGTGTTCGATCGCGAGCGCCGCCAGGTGGGCGTCGGCGATCAGGTTTCCGCGCAAATCGTGGGCCTCGATCAGGCGCTGGAGCAACTGGGCGTGACCCTGGGCAGGGGCGGGGATCCAGGCACCGGGGCAGGCCAGCCAGGCGGCCACGAACCCCCAGGCCTCCGCCCCGTCCAGAGGGAAGCGCAACGCTCTCGGGTGGGTGGTGATTCGGAGGAATGCCAGGAGAGAAGGCCAGGGGAAGCCGACCCGGCTGGGGCCTGACAGCGCCTCCTCCAGAAATGCCACCGCGCGCCCGTGAAAGCGACTCTCGCGATCGACCGCATAGAGCAGCAGGTTGGCGTCGAGCAGCATCAGTGGAGCGGGACCGGCTCCAGCTCATCCAGGGCCTCGGCCACGTTGCTCACGTCAAGCCTGATGCCCAGTCGGGCGCTGCGCTGGCGGAAGCGAGTGGGGACAGGGCGGGGATTGAGCCCCGCCCGCGCCAGCTCGTTGAGGGCCGCGCTCACCCCTAGAGACCGGCTACGGCGAAGCTCGGCCAGCGCCGCCGCCACGTCCGGGTCGAGGGTCACCGTGGTTCTCACCCGTCGATTCTCGCATACTGATGCGCCACCCAGAGCATCAACGTGCGCCGCGATCGGATGTGGGCGGCCGGAGCCCAACTGCGGACGGGACAGGTTTGGCCCCGCCAATCCGTCGGCTGCTCAGGGGCAGCGGTGGGGTAGACCAAGGACGATTCCGGTCCGGCCGTGGTCGCTCCGGGCCGGCACCGGCTGGCCACGTGGGACGCTGAGCGGTGATCGAGCCTGGACGAATTTACGGTGCGGAATTGGCAGAAGCGACCCGATTTGGACCGGCTCCAGTCTCTGGTGCCTCGACCTGATCGATCCAGGAGTTGATCAGGGCAAAGGCGGGGTTGACCCAGCCTGGGTCCAGGAGGTCGATGCCCAGGGGCGAGAGGAGCTCCGCCGGGGGACGGGCACCTCCCTGGCCCAGCAGATCGAAGTAGCGGGGCACGAATCCGGATCTATCGTCCAGGTACTCAAGGTAGAGCCGGAGCGACACCAGGTGGGCGAAGGCATAGGAATATGTGTAGAAGCGGGTGTAGATGAAGTGGGGGATGTAGGCCCAGGTGAGGCGCGCCCCCCCGGGGCGCTCGACGGCGTCGCCGAAGTAGCGATCCGCCTCGGCACTCCAGAGCGTGCCAAGGCGCTCGGGATTGAGGCTCTCTCCTCGGCTCTTGGCGGCGTAGGCGCGCTGCTCGTAGCGGGCCATCATGGTCTGGGAAAAGATGGTCAGAAACGCCCGTTCGACCCGATCGGCGGTCAATTTCCGGCGCGCCTCCCGGTCGGGTTCCAGATCCAGCTGGTGATCGAAGAGCAGCAGCTCATTGAAGGTTGAGGCCACCTCGGCCATCCCCAGCCCCGACTCGTACATCAGGGGTCCCTGGCGCCTCTTGGCGAGGGTCATGTGGAGGCCGTGGCCGAGCTCGTGGGCGAGCGTCCCGGCATCCTGGATCAGGTCGGTGTAGTTGAGCAGCACGTAGGCGGGCCGATCCTGGGCCACGCTCTCGCAGAAGGCCCCCCCCTGCTTGCCAGGGCGGGGCTCGGCATCGATGCGCCGCTCGCTGAAGAAGAGAGAGAGGAGCTGCTCCGCCTCCGGGGAGAAGCGCCGCATCGCGGCCAGGACCAGCTCCTGAGCCTCGTCGTATCCGCAGTGCCGGGCCTCGCCCAGGGGGGCGTACTGGTCGGAGAGGCGGAGCCGCCTCAGCCCCATCTCCTTGGCCTTGATCCGGAAGTAGCGCTGGGCGATGCCGTAGTTTCCGCCGACCGCCTCCAGCAGGTTGTCTACGACGGCGTCGGGCAGCTCGTTTGCCAGGTTGGCCTGCTGCATCGGCAGCGGCTCCGGGCTGGCACCCTGGCTGACGAACCCGCGCAGCCGATCCTGCCCCAGGCGATCTCCGACCAGGGTGTCGTATGCCCTGGCCAGCACCGGCGACCAGGGCTCGAGGGCTTCAAACAGGGCGTTCATGGCGCCGGCTCGCACCTCCGAGCGCTGGTCGCGCTGGAAGGCGAGCAGCTCCGAGATGGTGCAGCTGGCGACCGCCTCCCCGGGCGGGGAGAACTCGACCGTGATCGCCGAGGTGGTGGCCGCGAAGAGCTGCTGCCAGGCGGACACGGCGGCGGTCGAGCGCTCGGCCAGGGCGTCTTCGACCTCGGCGCTCAGCCGGTGGGCCGCCTGCTCGGTGAGCCGCTCCAGGAAGTGGCGGTTGGGCGGGAGCGGACCGGTCGCGGCCAGAGCCAGCGCTTCCGGAGCGGGGATCGCCTGCCACTCCAGCTCAAAGAAACGGGTCAGGTTGGCGAACCGAACCGCCGCCTCGTCGGCGCCTGATCGGAGGTCCTGGTTCTCCGCCGAGCTGCTGTCGGCGTAGTAGCGCAGCTCGCAGTAGGCCGCGGTCGCCCGGTGGCGGTCGGTGAGCCGGCTCAGCTCGTCGAGTAGCTGGCTCAGCTGAGCCGGGTCGAGCCCTCCCACCCGTCCCTGCCACCGGCCCCGGAAGCCCTCGGCGTCCATGAGCAGCTGGGCCTGGGCGCTCCCTACCTCGGCTGGGTCGCGATGGATTGGCGAGAGGTCCCAGCGGACCCCGGCCGCCTTGACCCGCTCCGGTCCGGCGCTAGCGGACATGCTTCTCTCCTTGGCTGGCGATCCGACGTTGCCGCGCCCCGCGCTGGACTCCCGGATGATGCCCAGCCCCGCCACCGGTGTCAAGGCGGGGCCGACGTCACTCGCGACGCCGGTGCCCGGTCCCCGGAAGAGCTACCAGGCGTACGCCTCAGGGGCGGGTGCGCCCGGTCCTGGGAAGATCTCATCGAGCCGCTCCAGGTCCCGCTTCTTGAGCTTGATGTTGGTGGCCGCGTCGGCGGACTCCAGCTGCTCCATCGTCCTCGGGCCGATGATCGGGGCCGCCACGCCCTCCTGGTGCAAAAGCCAGGCCAGCGCCACCAGGGCGGGCTGCTCGCCGCGTTCTTTGCAGAACGCCTCATATTCCTTGAGCTGGGGCCGAAGCGTC
Organism: Candidatus Dormiibacterota bacterium; assembly: GCA_035534755.1. GTDB lineage: Bacteria > Chloroflexota > Dormibacteria > Aeolococcales > Bog-877 > Bog-877. The sequence goes on along the minus strand of DATLRH010000015.1, from coordinate 37,095 downwards.
TCGACTCGCTCCCGCAGCGACGGATCGGAGCGCCGGCCCTGACTCTGCTTCTGCAGGGCTCCGCCGAGGATCCCGGACGCCAGCGGGCTCCAGGGGATCAACCCCAGGCCATAGTCGCGGCAGGCGGGCAGCACCTCCAGCTCGACGTCCCGGGTGAGCAGGTTGTAGAGCGACTGCTCGCTGATGAGGCCCTGGTAATGGCGCTGCCGAGCCTGCTCCTGCGCCTTGGCGATGTGCCAGCCGGCAAAGTTGGAGGAGCCGGCGTAGATCACCTTTCCCTGCTGACGGAGGACCTCGTAGGCCTCCCAAATCTCCTCAAAGGGGGTCTCCCGATCGATGTGGTGCATCTGGTAAAGGTCGAGGTGATCGGTCTGGAGCCGGGCCAGGGAGGCGTCGCAGGCCTGCCGGATGTTGCGGGCCGACAGCCGGCCCTCGTTGGGCCAGTTGCTCTGGCTGGCGTAGAGCTTGGTGGCCAGCACCGCCCTCTGGCGGCGGCCGCCCCCCAAAGCGAACCACCGGCCGATGATCTCCTCGGTGAGCCCGAACTTGATCGCTCGCCCGTAGGAGTTGGAGGTGTCGAAGAAGTTGATGCCCAGCTCCAGAGCCCGATCCATGATCCGGTGGGCGTCCCTCTCCGACGCATGGGTCCCGAAGTTCATCGTCCCCAGGCAGAGTTGGCTGACAACCAAGCCGGAGCGCCCCAGGTGGGTGTACTTCAAGGTGGTTGGACCTCATGGAATCGGCAGCTCAGCTCGAGCTGACTCAGCCCTCCAATTATTGTCATTGCTGGCCTGCGTCGGCCCCTTGCAATCGCACTCCCCGGCGGGCCCTCGGGCATCGCAGCCCACCCTCCCTCTGTGCGGGGGGGCTCCACCGAAACCTCGCCCGAGCCTTTCGTAGCAGGCTGTAGCGTTCCCTCCTACACTGGCGGCACGATGGCCAAAGTGATTGCGCAGCGGGAGCTCCGCAACCAGAACGCTGCGATCATGGCCGCGGTCGCCGCTGGGCAGGCTTTTGTCATCACCCGCAACGGCACCCCGATGGCTGAGCTGCAAGCTATCCGCCACGGGCGCCGGACTTTCGTCCCCCGGGCCGAGATCCGTGAGCTTGCTGCTGGCAGTCCCCATATCGACGATGCGACCTTCCGAGCCGACCAGGAGCGCCTCGTGGACCAGGGCCTCTAGGTGGCCGCGGGCCTCCTCGACACCTCGGTGCTGATCGCCTGGGACGATCCCGCCGTCCTGGCCGCGCTGCCCGAGTAGAGCGCGGTGTCGACCATCAACCATGGCTGAGCTGGCGGCCGGCCCCCATCTGGCCCACGACCCGGCGGAGCGGGCACGGCGCCAGGAGGGTCTGCAGCGGGCGGAGGCTCTGTTCGACCCGATCGACTTCGATATTGCCGCAGCCCGCAGCTTCGGCCAGGTGGTGGCCGCGGTGGCCGCCTCCGGACGATCCCATCGTCGGCCGCGTGGCCGACCTGCTCATCGCCGCGGTGGCCCGTGCCATCGACCTTTCCCTCTACACAAGAAACCCGGACGGCTTCCTGGGTCTCGAGGACATCGTCGCCGTCGTCTCGATCTGAGGGCGGGGCTGGCTGGGGCGCCGGACCACATCGCGGCAGCCCAGGTGGGGAGTCAGGAGGGGTTCCCGAGCGATTCCATCGCCGATCCCGGGGTGACGTCACGGCTTAGGGTTTCGCGAAGGCCGGTGATTCCACCGCCCGCCGTCTCATACTCGATGTCACGGAGCCATACCTCCAGGCGCTCCCGGTATTTCTCGTCGTGCGCTGCCTGGCGGGGCGAGAGCCCATCGAGCGCGGGGATGGGCTCGTCGGGCAGGGCCTCGAGCCAGGCCGCTTGGGCGGCGGGCGGCCGGGGCTGAGGTGGTCCAGGAGGCATCCAGAGCCGTTGCTGCGCTAGCGACCCAACCACGTCAGTCACCTTCTCCGCTGCGACCTCAGCAGGGTGGCCCAGCTCGGCGAGCAGCGCCAGCAGACGGTCAAGGCGGGCCCGCGAGTTCACCTCCACCCTCGCCCCCGTCGCATGGAACTCCAACCAGCCCCGAGCGTAGCGGCCCGGGGTCGGGTCCGAAGGGGGGTGAAGCCCCTGGCCACGCAGCTGGGCCAGCGCCTGCGCGTGCTCCCCCTTTGTCATGGCGCGACCCTGCCAGACCAGCCGCTTGCCCTCTCGGTCGAAGTCCGGATGGGCCAGGAGGGACTGGCGGGCGCTGTCAGGATCGGCCAGACGCAGGTGGGCTTCGATCAACTCCAGGGGGTCGCCGTCGGTGTTGGCGACCTCGGGGACTGACTCTCGGCCCCGCCGGAGCCGGGCCACCAGCCCGGCGAACATGACGGCGCACACCGTGTCCACCAGCCCGGAGAGCGGCGATGGCAGCGGCATCAGACCTGGCACCCAGGCTCCCATCTCAATCTCGCGGGCACTCTCCCCGGCCCACTGGGCGGCCGCGGCGCGCTCGCCTCGTTCATGGTGGGCGACCCTCTCCACGAAGGCGAGCGCGAACTGCGCCAGGGAGCGTCCCTCCGCGGGGGTGGCCGCGTAGAAAGCGCTCCCCGAGCGCCAGATCCCATCGAGCGGGCTGAAGTAGCCGAGCAGGATCGACCACCTGGGCAGGCCTTCGCGCTGCTCCAGGGGTATCTCGCCGTACAGTCTGGCCCCGGTCAGGTAATTGGTCACCAGACATCCGGGATCGCCCGGCTCGTCCAGTTGCCAGAGCCCCCAGGTCGCGTGCCCGTCCCACTCGCGGGCTCTCCGCGCCGACTCGGGCGGGGTCGCAGGATCAGCGGCGAACTCAAGGAGCACGGACCGTTCGTCGTCATCATCCTCGCCGAGCGGAGACGACCAGGCTGCCTCGATCGCCAGGCGCAGGCCCTGCGCCTCCGGGTCGCCCCCGGTCAGGCCTGACCAGTCCACCTCTTCAGGGGCTAGGGCTCCATCCTCGACCCAACCGTCAACGGCGGCCCCAGCGGCGCCGAGCAAGTCTTTCCTCCCCAGGGCGTAGCGGAGCACCTCCTCCCGAAGCCGATACAGCGGTTCTCGGTCACTGAAGCGGCTCCGCAGGCGGCGGGCCGCCTCGCGGCAGCAATCGGCGAAAGACCCCCCCGACTGGCAAGGGCAGGGCGAAGCGGGCTCGGTCTCAAGAGCCGCCAGCCGCTCCAGCCAGGCGCCCCTCAGGAGTCCGGCCTTCTCCTCCTCGGGATTGCGGGCCAGAATCTCGTCCAGCAGGGCCACGGCGGCGACCAGCTGGCCCTCCGCGGCCTCGGCCCTTGCCAGACGGGCCCGAAGCGACGGATGGTCCTCGATCTGGAGGGCGCTCTGGAGGTACTCCTTGGCCAGCTTCGGGTCCGAGCTGACCAGCAGCGCCACGTCGGCGGCCAGGGCCAGCGCGGGCGCGGCGGCCGACTCCCGCAGAACGGCGGCGGCGAGCTCCTGGGAGCGGTCCCCACCGAGATTGATCAACAGGCGCTCGCCCAATTCGAGTCCGGGCGGCGCTCCCGGGAAGAGGCGCCCGAAGGCGGCAGCCGCCGCCTCGGGGGAGGTCTCCGGGTCGCCGAGCATCTCGTACTCCGCCTCAATCGCATCAATGAAGGAACGCAGCTCGCGATGGCGGCGCTCGCGCCGGCGCGTCGCCTGCGCCCGCCGGCGCTGGCGCTCCTGGTTTCGACTCGGGGGACGCTTGGGCACGCGCCTCCGATGTTATGGGGAGCGCGTCCGGCAGTCACAGCGACGGACAGGCGGCTCAGTCCCACGACCGGACTTCCCGCCCCCCAACCCGAGATTTTCTGAGCGGAGCGGCCGACGACCGGTCCCGGACCGCACGGTCCTGCTCCCTGGCGGTGGCCGCGAGACCCTCATCGAAGGTGGCCATCTACGAACCCGCCTGCTCTGCCGCCCGGAGGAAGCAGCAGTCGGGCAGGCGGAGGTTGGTCCGGGGGCGGTCGGCGTGCCTCGATTCGCTCGTCGCAGCCGGTGCGGTAATGGCCTGCATGGGGTCGATCCACCCCCCGGACTTCCCAGTCCAGCCGCGCCGTTCTCGGAGTTGCGTCGGGTCGGGGAGGCTGGCAGGCGGATCGCCGGGAGGGACCGCAAACCAGCAGCCCGTCGCCGAGGCGGGGCCACTCGGACGCCGGCGGCGAGTAAATCACTGCCTAGCTGAGCGGACTTTTCGCCGACGTCGGGTCCATCGGTCCGAAGACGCGTGCCAGGCCGGCGGCGGAGCGCGGCCTCGTCCCCCCGATGGCCTGGCCAGGATGGTCGCCGGAGTGGTGGGTGGAAGGGTCATCGACCGTGAAGCCAGTCCGGAAGCGCCACGCTGTCGGATCGCGGTGGCGATCTTCCCCTCCGCGTCGAGCGCTCTGGCGCAGGCTCCACTAAGTACCCAACGCCGCCCGCGCTGACTCGACCCCCCGACACCAAACCTATGCCGCGTCAACGAGCGCGGCGCCGCCAGCACGGTGGTGCTCTCCGTCCAGCTGGGACTTCCCCGTCGATCACCCGAACGACCGGCGCGAGACTCCAGCGCACCGAGGCGGAGGAAGGGGGCCGAGCCTTGACATGGCCGGTACGAGGCGCGATACTCCGTCCCGCCAAAGCTGAGCCTAGGAGTCCCACTAATGAGATTTGCGCCGGCCCTGCTTGACCCCTTCCGGGGGGCAATCGCCGACGCGGCTGGCTTTACACCGAAGAGGACTCACGCGTGACCGTCCTGCTCCACAGCGTCGGATTCGGACTGGTCGCCGCGGCGATCATTGCCCTGGGTTCGGTAGCGTTCTCCCTTCAGTTCAGCGTCACGACCACTCCCAACTTTGCCCACGGCGACATCTTGACCATCGGCGCCTACGCCGCCCTCGGCGCGCAGACGCTGACGCACAACATCGCCGCCGAAGTCATCGCGGCCGTGGTGGCCGGAGGGCTCGCTGCCTCCATTCTCAACCTGGCCCTGATGGAGCCTTTTCTGAAGTTGCGCGCTCCGCGGATCTCCATCTTCTTGGTCACCGTCGTGTTCGGACTGCTCGCCCAGAACATCATCCTCATCGTCTTCGGCGGTTCTCCCGCAACCTTCCAGCTGCCCACCTCGGGCCTGATCCACGTCGGGCCTTTCCTCTGGACCAACATCGACATCGAGACCATGATCTCGGCGGTAGTCATCCTCGGCTCGCTTCACGTCCTCCTGCGATACACCAAGTTCGGGAAGTCGCTGCGTGCCGTCTCGGATAATCCAGAGCTGGCGCGAGTCACCGGGGTCCCGTACCGACGGGTCGTCCGCATCACCTGGCTGCTCGACGGCATGATGGCGGGGTTCGCCGGGTTCATCCTGGCGGCCTACGTCGGCGGCCTGACCCCGACCCTGGGCTTCAGCTACCTTGTGGTGATCTTCGCCGCCTCGGTGGTGGGCGGGCTCGGCCGTCCCTACGGCACCGCCTTGGGCGCGCTCGTGATCGGGGTTGCGATGCAGGTGGCCTCTGCGTACGTGGCCCCCGACTACAGCGAGTCAGTTGCCTTCGGATTGCTCATCGTGGCGCTCTTGATTCGTCCTCAGGGCATCTTCCGCGCGGAGATCTGGAACTTCGCGGAATGACCTACCTGATCGTCACGGTGGTTACCTTCGCGCTCATCTACGCCGTGGCCGCCACCGCACTCAACGTGCGCTGGGGGTGGGCTGGCGAATTCGACTTCTTCGTCTACGCTCTGGTCGCGGTCGGTGCCTACACCTACGCGGTAATCGTGCTGCCTCCGGCCCCGCGCAACGATACCGGCCTCACCTACATTCTCGGCCTGAACCAGTCCCCACTGGTCGGAGCTGCCGTGGCGGTGGTGGTCTGCGCGGTGATGTCGCTGGTGATCGGGTCCATCGCGCTGCGTTCCCTGCGTCAAGTGTTCTTCGGGATCACCACGTTCGCGGCAGTCCTGATCCTAAGCGCGGTGATCACCCAGCAGACCTCCCTGTTCAACGGGTTCACCGGAGTCTTCGGCGCGGGCCAGCCCTTCAACTCCGTCCTGAAGCTAAGTCCCAGCGCATACAACATCTTTTTCCTCCTCCTCTGCGGGGCCATCGTCGGCGGGGTCTATTTCCTACTGCAGCGCATCTTCTGGAGCCCGTACGGACTGGCCTTGCGCGCCATCCGGGAGGACGAGGTCGCGGCCGCGGCGTTCGGGCACGATCCCTACGTGGCCCGACTAAAGGCCTACGTGCTGGGAGGCGCCCTGGCCGGGCTTTCTGGAACCCTCCTGGTCGCCTACATCGGTGCTTTCAACCCCCAGGCTTGGTCGCCGATCGAGACCGTGCTTCTCTTCGCGGCCATCATCATCGGCGGCACCGGCAACATGAAGGGCGCGGTCTTGGGCAGCCTCATCGTGTTCGGGCTGATCCTGGAGGGGACTCAGTTCCTGCCGCCAATCCCTGCGCTGCCCAATGCCGAGGCGGCCCTTCGGGCGATCGCCGTTGGGCTTGTCATGCTGGCCTTCCTACGGTGGCGACCTCAGGGCGTCCTACCGGAGCAGCACTACCGGGACGTTCCCCGCGTCAGAGACGATCCGCTCGCGCGGCTGGTGCGGTTGGTCGCCCACAGGCGCGGAACCCAATGAGCGCCCTGCTCACGGTCGACGGCCTCCGCAAGCACTTCGGGGGGACCGCCGCGGTCGACGGCGCCACTTTCCAAGTCGAAGCGGGTGCGATCACGGGACTGATCGGCCCCAATGGCGCCGGCAAGAGCACCGTCGTGGACCTGGTCTCGGGACTGCTGCGCCCTGACTCGGGGGTGGTGCACTTTGACGAGAAGAGCATCCAGTCGCTCCCCATGCACATGGTCAGCCGCCTAGGCCTGTTGCGATCGTTCCAGGTCTCGCGCGAATGGCCGCGGTTTACCCTGATGGAAAACATGCTGGCCGCCGCCATTGACCAGTCGCGGGCGGCAATGTGGAGAGCAGTCTTCCGGCCCGGGCCGCTTCGAAAGGCCCAGGAGCGCGACGCGGTGCGGGCGCGCGCTCTGCTGGAGGAGTTCGGGCTCCTGGCCATGCGCGACGACAGGGCCTCCACTTTGAGCGGAGGGCAGAAGCGATTGCTGGAATTCGCGCGCTTGCTCATGCCCGCACCGCGCATGGTTCTGCTCGACGAGCCACTGGCCGGGGTTCACCCGGTGATGATCGATCGGGTGCGCGACGCCGTCCTCCGCATGAAGGCGCGCGGAGTGACTGTACTGATGATCGAGCACAACCTCGCCATGGTCGAGGAGTGCTGCGACAACGTGTATGTCATGGCCTTCGGTCGAATGGTCGCTTCCGGAAGTATGCGCGAACTCCGTGCCAACGAGTTGGTCAAGGAAGCGTACCTGGGAAGCGATGACTGAGCCCGACCGAGTCCGGGGCGAAATGGGGGCTGAGGTGCTGCTCCGTGTGGAGGCTCTGTCGGTTGGCTATGGGGGTCCACCAATCGTAAACGAAGTCAGCCTGCAGGCGGCCGCGGGACAGATCACGGCCCTGGTCGGGCTCAACGGAGCAGGCAAATCCACCCTTCTCAAGGGGATCGCGGGCGTCCTGCGCGCCAGCGGGGGCCAGGTGCTCCTAGAGGGCCGGCGAGTCGAGGATCGGCCGGCCGAAAAACTGATTCGCCTCGGCATGTCGTACGTGCCTCAACTGCGCAATGTATTCGGCACCCTCAGCGTCTATGAGAACCTCGAGATGGGGGGTTACATACGTAAGGGGAGCCTCAAGAGCAAGATCGACGAGATCCTTCTCCTCTTTCCTGACCTGGCCCTGGCGGTGCGCCGTCCGGCTCGAACCCTGAGCGGTGGCCAGAGTCACATGTTGGCGATCGCGCGGGGACTCATGGTCGAGCCCAGGGTGCTGCTGCTAGACGAGCCCATGGCTGGGCTCTCCGCTCTAGCCGAGCGGTCGGTTCGGGAGCGAATCCTAGCCGTGAAGCGCACCGGCGTAGCCGTGGTCATCGTGGAGCAGAACGTGCGCGCCGCGTTGCGCGGGGCTGACTGGGGATACGTACTCGCTACGGGACGAAATGCCGCAGAGGGGCCGGGCGCCGCGCTCCTCGAGACCGACATCATCGGCAACCTGTTTACCGGGGTCACCCAAGGGAGTTGAAATGGGCGGGAGAAATGCACTCGTGGACATCGGATTCTTGGCTGGAGCCCGAGCGACGGGACGGACGCGAAGGAGAGTAGCCGCGCTCGGCGCAGGACTCGCCCTGGCTGCGGTGATAGCGGGTTGCGGAAGCACCGCCCCCGCCTCGGCAACGTCGAACAAGCCGATCGTGATCGGGGTAGAGGGTCCGATGACCGGGATCTACGCTGAGATCGGAGCCGGCCTTTGGAACGGCGCGCGAGCGGCGGCGGCCGAAATCAATGCCGAGGGCGGGATTCTGGGCAACAAGATTCAGCTCGTCCAGATCGACGACGCTGATGATCCGGCTGACGCGGTGCCGGCCTTGGACACCGCCATCGCCACCAACCACATCGTCGCGCTCGATGGGTCGGAGAGCACAGTGCTGCCGGCGATCGAGCCCATCGTGACCGAGAACCAGATCCCGGAGATGTTCCAGGGAGGAAGCACTGCCTTCAATACCAACACCAACAAGTGGGTCTGGCGGCCCAGCCCTTCAGACTCCTCGCTGGGCGTGGCCATGGCCGCGTACGCCCTGTCCAAGCACTACACAAGGGCCGCCATCCTCTTCACCCAGAACGCCTCGGCGGGAACCCTCAGCGTGCAGGTCAAGCAGACCTTCACTCAGAACGGCGGAAAGATCGTCAGCGACCAGTTGATCACCCCGGGGGCGAGCAGCTACGCGTCGGTGGTCGAGGCGGTGGTCGCCTCCCACCCGCAGGTGGTATTTACGCAAACCGATCCCACTTCGGGGGCCACCATCTGGAAGAACTTCCAGCAGATTGACAACCTGGCGATTCCCTTCGTGGGCAGCGACCTGACTGCCGGGGGCGACTTCATCTCGGCCATCGGCGCATCCGTCGCCCATAAGTCCCTGCTCTCAGTTCAGGGGACCACCAGTACGGGGCCGGGCGTGGCCCCGTTCGTGAAGTATTACAAGCAGCTTTTCCATTCCACGCCGATCTCCGGGGCCAACTACTCTTATGACGCCATCCTGGAATTCGCCCTCGCCATCCAGGAGGCTGGTAGCACCAACGGCTCCAAGATCGACGCGGCGATCGCCAAGGTGAGCAATCCGCCGGGAATTGACGTGAGCACGTGGAGCACGGGCCTGAAGGACCTCAAGGCCAAGAAGAAGGTGCACTTCGTGGGCGCGGGCGGACCAGCCGGCTTCAACCAATACCACAACTCGGTAGGAACCTTCGGCGCTTTCCGAGCCAACGCCGACGGAAGTTTGACCTCGGTGGCCAGCCTCAGCGTGAGCACCCTCGCCAAGGCGGCTGCCGGGCAACTGCACCCATGAGGGGCAGCGACGTGACACCGTCGAATCAGCGACCGGCCCCGGGGGGGCCATAACTGGGAGTTCCCGGATACCGTTCGCCGGGTGCCCGGCGGGGATCGTCACCCCGCTGGGCACCGCCCCTCCGGCCGCGCCGGTGAGCGGGGCGGGGGTGGTGGCGTCGCTGGCTGTAACCGCACGGTAGGGCAGGCCAGATTTGCGATTCATTGTGATCGGGGCCGGTGCCGTCGGGGGATTGGTTTCAGCTCGCCTGCATGAGAGTGGGGCTGACGTCACTGTCGTGGCTCGCGGGCCACAGTATCGGACGATCCGAGCGTCTGGTCTTCTGGTGGTCGATCCGGAGCGCGCCCGGCGCATCAAGCTACGGGTGATCAGCTCGCTCGCAGAAGCGCCTCTTCACCCGGATGACGTCCTGCTGATCGCGGTGAAGAGCCAGGACATACCGTCGGTGCTCTTGGAGCTGGTCGCCGCACGCCCGTCTTCCCACCTCAACCTGGTGGTCCTGGGCAATGGTATGGAGGGTGACCGCACGGCACTTCGGCTGTTCCCCAGAGTCCAGAGCACATGCCTGATGTGTCCGGTCAGCCACCTCAGCCCCGGGGTTGTTAAGGTCCGGTGCTCACCGGTGCCGGGTGTCGTGGACATTGGCCGGTACCCGGCGGGGATCGACTCGGTCACCACGGCGGTGAGCTCCGCCCTGAAGAAGGCGGGCTTCGAGTCGCAGACCCGGTCCGACATCGTCAGGTGGAAGTGGGGCAAGCTGCTGATCAACCTTGGGAACGCCGTCGAAGCGATTTGCGGGCCAGAGGCTCGCGACGGGTGGCTGGTCAAAGAGGCGGTATCCGAGGCCCGGGCCTGCTTTGCGGCTACCCACATCGAGTTCGTTGAGCCAAGGAGACTGCGCGCCCGGGAGCGCGCTTACCTGGCCGACATCGGCGAGCTCCGGGAGCGCAGTTCTGGAGGCTCGTCATGGCAGAGCCTCCAGCGTTCGACGGGTTCCATCGAGACCGACTTCCTGAATGGCGAGGTCGTCTTGCTCGGTCGCATGCAGGGGGTTCCGACGCCCGTCAATGAACTCCTCCAGCGCGTCGCCAGGCAGATGGCTCAGCGGAGAGCGCGGCCCGGATCCGTGCCGGAGACCGCCCTTCGGTCAGCGCTCCACCACCCGGCCCTGGTCGACGACCTCTAGGAGGGCCCCTAGTCCCGCCCCGGAGAGGATCGAAGCCACAGAGCTGGACTAGGCGGACACACGGTCGGCGAACCTTGACGCCACCCGACGGGAACTCGTAAACTCAAGCCACTCATGGGATCCCAAGCCGCAAAAATGGGACTCGGGGCTCGTGCTTCCACCGGCCCGACTCAAGTCCTGGCGAACTTTGTCGCGCGAACTCGGTGGAGCGACCTTCCAGCGCCGGTCCAGGCTCGTGTCCGACTCATGGTGATCGACACCATCGCCAGCGCCCTAGGCGGCCATGATGCGGCGGAGAGCGCGATGATCCAGTCCACCGCCGCGCTCGTCCTGGGCGGCGGGACATCGCCCGTGATCGGTGGTGCCGCCCTGTCGCAGGCTGCGGCGACTCTGGCCAACGGCTATCTCATCACTGCCGTCAACCTCTGCGACGTGCACCACGCCACCTTGTGTCACGTCACCCCTGAGGTGGTCCCGCCCGCGCTCGCGGTGGCTGAGGAGCGCGATGTTTCGGGTGCGGAATTCCTCACCGCGGTGGGCCTCGGAATGGAGGTGACCACCCGCATCGCGGTCGGCACCCACTACGAGGAGTTCCGGCGCCGGGGTTGGCACTCCCCGGGCGTGGCCGGGCCCTTCGGCGGCGGTGCGGCGGCAGGGATGCTCCTCGGCCTGGACGCCGAGGCCATCTGCAATACCTTCGGCCTGGCCGGGAGTCAGGCCTCCGGCAGCTTCGCTCAGTTGGGAACGCCGACCATCAAGTTCACCCAGGGGCGGGCGGCGCTAAGCGGTCTCCTGGCCGCCAAACTTGCGGCGGCTGGGATTTCTGCTGCTACCGAGATCCTCACCACTCCCGTCGGGGGGCTGTATTGGACCCATTCCGACGGCGGCGACCCAGAATCGGTGACCTCCGGGCTGGGCAATCGCTGGGAGCTGGAAAAGTGTTCGCTCCGGCCCTGGCCAGTGGCAGCTCACCTTCAGAACACCGTCGCGGCGGTGCTCGATCTGGTCCAGGACGAACCGGAGCCAAGCACCGAGGTGGTCGGCTTGGAGCTCAGCCTGCCCACCCAGGCCCATTCCCTGCATGCCGCGGTCGGTTGGGACGACCGCTTTCAGGCTCGACTATCGGCACGCTTCGTCGCCGCCGTGGTCCTGCACGACCGGCGATGCTGGCTCGATCAGTTCACCGCCGAGCGGGTCAGCGATCCGCGGACCGGAGGCTTCGCCCGCGACCACGTCACCGTGCTTCACCAGCCCAGCCTGCCAGCTTCAGCGGTGGTCCTGCGTGCGAGGTACGCCGACGGCCGGGAGGTGGTCGTGGAGCGTCAAGTGCCCAAGGGCGATCCCGCGGATCCTCTGTCCCCAGCCGACGTGATGGCCAAGTTTCAGAACGCTGCTGCCGGGAGGCTCCCCGATACCACGATCGCCCGGCTCCTGGAGCTCCTACCCGCGCTAGATGAACAACCCCACATCGGCTCCATCATTCGCAGCCTCTCGCCGACCGACGCAGCTTTTGCCTGACCGAAATTAGAAGGAGGACCTCGTCTTGAAGTTCCTGGACCTAACCCAGCCGCTGACCACGAGCACGCCACGATCCTCGGACCACCCGCAGGTGGAGTACCCGGTGCTGCGACATTACTCAACCCACGGCACCCTGACCCGGGAGATCCGCGCATCCCTGCACTCGGGCACGCACGTGGATGCGGCATCTCTCTATGACCCAGCTGGAAAGAACATCGACGACCTCCCGCTGGAGGGCTTCTGCGGCAGCGGGGTGGTGGTTGACGTCTCCGACCTCGGCGACTGGGGGGAGGTCACCGACAAAGTCCTCGACGAGCGCGCATCGGAGGTGGGCGCCGGGGACATAATCGCCATGTGGACCGGCTTCTCCCAGTACTACTCGACCGACGAAGAGCGGTACGTCCTCAAGTCCCCGGGCCTGGACCGCTCGGGGGTCGACTGGTTGGTGAACCGCAAGGTCCGCGCTATGTACTCTGACAATGCGAGCTCGGAGCATATATTCATGCGCGCGCGGCAGTGGCGCCAACTGCGCCCGGACATCTTCGATGGGGTGGAGATCGACCCGTATCGATTCCCCCGCGCCTATGCCCACAAGCAGATGCTGCCGGCCGGGATCATGATGGTGGAGCACCTCTCAACCGCCCTGGGACAGCTGGTCGGCCAACGCGTCAATCTGCTTGCCTTCCCCGCAAAGTACGCCGGCGTCGAAGCGGCCCCGGCTCGGGTGGCCGCGGTGCTTGAGTACCCCTGAGCCTGAATGTCCTCCTTCCGGCGCTAGCAGATGACTGACAGATCGGACGGGGCTATCCAGGCCGCCCCCGCCGGGCCAGCCTGGAGTCGCACCCGGCATCGGCCGGGTGCGACCAGCCCCGGTCCGCAGAACCAATGGCCCGTTCTCGGCGAACAAACTCCCGGCCTAGTTGGGCGCGGCGCGCGCGGGGGTGGGGTCGCGCCCGCCGTCGGAGCTTCGGTCGCCGGTATCGCCCTACCTAGAGGTGAGGAGTCGGAGATGAGAATGCAGCGCAAGGCTAGAGCGTGACGGAGCGGCTGCTGGTGGTCGGCGCACATGCCGCGGACTTCGTGTGGCGCTCCGCCGGCGCGGTGGCCGCTGTGACCCAGGCTGGCGGCCGGGCAATGGCGGTGGCTCTGAGTTACGGCGAGCGGGGCGAATCGGCGGAGTTGTGGAGCCGCGGAGGGACCAACGTCGGGGAGGTGAAAGCAGTCCGGCACTCCGAGGCGGAGCAGGCCGCGCGCATCCTGAACGCCGAATTCACCTGCTTCGACCTGGGGGACTACCCCCTTTGGGTGGATGGCGCCAGCCTGGAACGACTGGCGGAACTGATTCGGGACTTTGCCCCGACCATCCTGATCACCCACACCGAGTCGGACCCCTTCAACCCCGACCACCCGGTTGCCCATCAGGCGGCGATTCGCGCCCAGCAGCTCGCGGTGGGATCGGGCCGAGCCGCTGCCTTTCGGATCGTGCCCCAGCCCCGGGTGGTGCTCTTCGAGCCGCACTACCCGGAAGCGAGCGGGTTCGTGCCGGACGTCTACCTCGACATCTCCGCGGTGGCGCAGCTGAAGCAGGACGCCATGGCGGCGATCGAGTCCCAGGCCTACATGCCCGCCTATCAGGAGATGCGCTCGACCCAGCGTGCCTGGCAGGCCAGGCGGATCGCGGGCCGCACCGGAATCACCTCAGTCGAGGTCTTTCAGCGCTTCACCCCGCAGGTCATTACCCAGCTTTGAACCCAGCCGAGCGGCTCGCGCAGCTAGGCACGGCCACAGTCGGGGAGACGGCTGGGGCCGTAGTTGTGGAGCTGGACCTGATCCAGTCGGTGCCGGGCAGCCGGGCGGCGGGTCCGGCCCGCACTGTGATGTGTGGGCAGGGCGACAACCTCATGGTGCACGTGGCTATGCGGGAGGTGGAGCCGGGAGAAGTCCTGGTCCTGACCATGCCCAACCCAGTCCCAGTGGCACTGTTCGGAGAGCTGCTGGGCATCCAGGCCCAAGGTCGAGGCACGGCGGCGGTCCTGGTCGATGCGGCGATGCGCGATGTCGAGGAGCTCTGCTCACTGGGGCTCCGCGTCTGGGCCCGCTGGGTGCGAGTGTCCGGGGCCAGCAAGACCGCTCGAGGCCACGTCGGTGGCCCCGTTAGGGTCGGCGGGGCGGAGATCCACAACGGCGATCAGGTGGTCCTGGACCGCGATGGGGTAGTCGTGGTCGGCTCCGGTCGCGTCGGTGAGGTGCTCGCCGCGGCCGAGCTTCGCGCAGCCGCCGAGGTCAGGAAGCGCGAGCTCTACCGGTCCGGGGTGCTTTCCATTGACACCCTCGAGAAGGCGGCCGAGACCGCTGAGCCCGATCGTGGGAATGCCTAGAGTCAGCCTGGTCGACCTGGATTCGACCCCCGCGCTTCGGGGTGTCCTCGATCGCCTGGCGAGCCGAGGGCGCCAACCGTCCCCGCTATATCGCACCCTGGCCCACGCCCCGGAGGTGCTCCTGGGCTGGAACCAGCTGGCCGATACCTTGAGGTTCGGCGGCCGGGTGGATGCCGGCGTGCGGGAGTTGGTGATCCTCCGCCTGGCTCAGCTGGGGGATGCTCCCTACGCCTGGGCGTACCACCGCGGCGGCGCTCTGGCCAACGGGGCAAGCGAGGAGCAGGTGATGCAGCTCAGTAACTGGCGCACCAGTGCGGCATTCGACCTCGAGGCCAGAGTCGTACTCGAATACGCCGAGCGCATGGCTCGGAGCGAGGTCACCGCGGAGGTATTCGGCGCCCTGGCCAAGGGCCGCAGCGAAGAGGAGGTGGTGGAGTTGACCGTTCTGGTCAGCTTCTACTGCGGCGTGGTCCGGGCCCTCCAGGCCCTGGACATCGAACTGGATGAGGACCACCGGGGCGAACTGGCTGGGTACGCATGATTTCGCTGCCCCACTCCCCCGCGGCCTCACCGCCGTGCCCCGTGGCCCGGGCGGGCGGCTGAGCGAGGCTGGCTCAGTGACTGCTTCGACGGGGATTCCGCTCTGGACACCGTCCGAGCAGCGCCAAAGTGAAGCGGAGATCACCCGGTACCGGGCGTGGCTCCAGGACCACCGGGGAACTTCCTTCAGCTCGTACGAGGAGCTGCATCGCTGGTCGGTGGAAGACCTGACCGGTTTTTGGGAGAGTCTCTGGTCGTACTTCCAAATTGACGCATCGGCCCAGCCTCAGTCGATCCTCTCCGACGGGGAGATGCCCAGCGTCCGCTGGTTTGAGGGCGCCCGGTTGAATTACGCAGCCAATGCGCTCCGTGGCCCCGATGCGCGCGAAGCGCTCCTCGGGCTGTCCGAGGAAGGTGAGGTCACCAGGCTGACCTACGGGAAACTGCGGAATGAGGTCGCCTCCGTCAGCTGTGGACTGCGCGAGCTCGGGGTCGGCCAAGGCGATCGGGTCGCTGCCTACCTTCCCAATGTGGCCGAGGCGGTCACCTGCCTGCTGGCGTGCGCCGCCGTGGGGGCGATCTTCTGTAACTGCCCACCGGAGTTTGGCGCCACTGGCGCCGGCGCCCGCCTGGCCATGGTTCGACCGAAGGTGCTGATAGCCGCCGACGGATACCGCTACGGGGGTCGGACATTTCACCGTCTGGAGGTGGTCCACGCGATCTGCCGGATGCTTCCCACCCTACGACAGCTGGTGGTGGTCCCGGTGCTCGACGATTCCCCCGAGCCGCTCGGCCCCACCCCAACCCTGACCTGGGCCGAGCTGCATCGGCCGGGCGCGGAACTCGTGATCGATGACGTGCCGTTCGAGCACCCGCTTTGGGTTTTGTTCTCCTCCGGAACAACCGGCCGGCCCAAGGCCATCGTCCATGGCCACGGCGGCATCGTCCTCGAGCACCTGAAGTCCCTGGTACTGCACCGGGACGTGCACCCGGGGGACCGGGTCATGTGGCTCACCAGCGCGGGCTGGATGATGTGGAATTACATCGTCGGCAGCCTGCTTACGGCGGCTACAGTCGTGCTCTACGACGGCAGCCCCGCGCATGCCGAGCTGAGGCGGCCCTGGGAGGTCGCCAGTGCGCAGAAGGTGAGCCTGCTGGGAGCCGGCGCCGGTTATCTCGACGCCTGCCGTGCAGCCGGGTTGAGGCCCGGCCAGGAGTGGGATCTTGGGAGCCTCAGAACGCTGGGATCAACCGGGTCGGCGCTGTCGGGAGCCGGGTACGACTGGGTCTACGAGAGCGTCAAGGCCGATGTGCTGCTCAGCCCGGCCAGCGGCGGTACCGACATCTGCAGTGCGTTCCTGGGGCCCTGCCCGATCCTGCCCCTGTGGAGAGACGAGATGCAGTGCCGGATGCTGGGCGCCAGCGTCGAGGCGTTCGACCGAGAGGGGCGCCCACTGGTCGGCCATGTGGGGGAGCTGGTCTTGACCCGGCCGATGCCCTCGATGCCGCTGTACTTCTGGGACGACCCCGGTGGGAACCAGCTTCGCGAGAGCTACTTCTCTCGCTTCCAAGGAGTATGGGCTCACGGCGACTGGGTGGTGATCACGTCCCGCGGGTCGGCACGGGTGCTGGGGCGCTCGGACGCGACCCTCAACCGGGGCGGCATTCGCATGGGCACCGAGGACTTCTACGCGGTCCTGGGTCAGCGGTCAGACATTTCGGACAGCCTGGTCGTCGACGTGACCACCGAAAACGGACAGGGCGAGCTCGTCCTATTCGTGGTTCCCGCCCCCGGTACGGTGTGGGACGCGCAGAGCGGGGAGCGGATCCGGCACTTCATCCGCACCGAGCTGTCCCCCCGCCACGTGCCCGACCACGTATTCCCGCTGGGCAGCGTGCCCCGGACGCTCTCCGGGAAGCGGCTCGAAGTTCCCGTCAAGCGCATCCTCAATGGGGCGTCGCTCGCGGCGTCGCTGAGAATGGATAGCGTCGCCAATCCCGAAGCGGTCGAGGAGATCGTCGCGGCGTGGCAGGGTCGGACCGGGAAGGACGACCTGGCGGGCCAGGCCCGTGGCGGGCAGGAGCTTGAGTGAGGACGACCCGGCGATGGCTGGGGGCGAGTTGGTGGTGGCCATCGCCCAGATGCTGGTCGGTCCCGAGAAGGCGGCCAACCTGGAGGTCATCCAGCGGCTGGCCCGCCGCGCTGCCCAAGCCGGTGCCGAGCTAGTCGTGTTTCCGGAAGCGGCGATGATCAGCCCGGACGCCGTCCAGTCCGGGCGGGACCGGGAAGCTGAGCCGCTCGATGGCCCCTTCGTCCGGGCCCTCATCGCATGTGCGCGGGCGAATCAGATCGCGATTGTCGCCGGCATCTTCGAGGTCAGCGGCGGCGACCGGCCCTACAACACCTTGATCGCCCTCGATGCCGGTGGCCGCGCCCTGGGCTCATATCACAAGACCCATCTCTACGATGCGTTCGGCTACCGGGAGTCGGACCGAATCCAGGCTGGCTCGGGCGAACTTCTCGCCTTCGAAGTGAAGGGAATGAGAGTCGGGCTTCTCACCTGCTACGAGGTGCGGCTACCCGAGCTGGCGCTCGAGCACGTCCGGTTAGGGGCCGACGCCCTGATCGTCCCGGCCGCCTGGGTACGCGGGCGTCTGAAGGAGATGCAGTGGGAGTTGCTCCTTCGGGCCAGAGCGGTGGAGGGCGGAGTCTACGTGATCGGCTGCGGGCAGGCCGGGGGTCCGTTCATCGGTGCCAGCATGTGCGCCGACCCCTCTGGGATCGTGAGCTGCTGCGCCGGCGAGGGGGAAGAGGTTCTGCTGGCCACCCTAAGTCGGGCTCGCCTGGAGGCTGTTCGTGCGCGCCTTCCCGAGCTCGCCCAGCGCCGCCAAGCAGTGCCCTCCTAGCCCAGTACGGGGCCCCGGGTGGGCCGGCGAAAGCACCATCGGTCGACGCCAAGATGCCGCTGCGCGGCGGAACCGTCCTTGGTCGGTAGCCGCGTTCCCCGGCTCGCTAAATCGCTCCGGTGATGAATCCGCCTGGAGACGCTCCGGCTCCGCCCTTGACAGGGTCAGGTAAGAATGCGAAACTGAAACATAGACTGAGGGTCCCGATTATGAGATCACCACTTCGGAGGACCACATGGACAACCAACGTTTCGCACCGATGCTCGAGCTTCCGGAATACCCCAGCAAGCCCCGGCACTCGCGCCGGACGATGATCTTCGACCGCGGCTGGCCGTCCGTTTTTATCGAGGGAGTCCTCGAGTCGTTCGCCGGCGCCATCGACATTGCGAAGATCAGCGCCTGGCACCTGCACCAGCCCGAGAGCATCGTGCGGAGCAAGATTGAGATGTACAAGCGCTTTGGGGTGGAGGCGCAATGCGGCGGCCCGGTCCTCGAGCTGGCCCGCCTGCAGGGAAAGGAGGACGAGGTTCTAGGCTACCTGCGGAAGTTGGGATTCGACGGCGTGGAGATCTCCAGCGAATCCCTGCCCACCCAGGTCGACCTTGGCCTGGAGAGGCGTCTCGCGGAGAGGTGCCTCGCCATGGGCTTCACCATTCACGGCGAGGTGGGCAAGAAGTTCCCCGAGGGCGACCAAGTGCGAAAGTCTGCCGGCGTCCTCGATGTGGAGGCCGCGGTGGCCAACTTCCGGCACTACGTGGACATCGGCTGCGAGGGCAGTTACTTCGAGGGTCACCTGTTGCGCGCCATGTGCGGGGACATGGGCGAGAACGAGGCCGCTCGGCAGCCACTAATGGATATGGCTGAAGCAGTCGGCGTCGACAACATCATCTTCGAGATTCCCGGGACCTTCCTTCACTACGCCGGCAAGCGGGCTCTCCAGGGACTGCTCGTCTACCTCTTCGGACCCAACGTCAACATGGGCAACGTGCTCATCGAGGAGGTGGCAGAGGCCGAGGAGATTCGGGACGGAACCTTCCCGACCTTTGGAGCGCCCCACGGCGATCACCCCTGGCTGGCGTCGCTCTGGCGAACCGGTACCGGTACCGCGGAGCCGGAATGGTGGCGCGGAGCCCCGGCCGGGGCGACGACCCCAAGGTAGAACCTAACTCCGTGGTGGCACTCAATCCGACCGGAGCACTGGCCGAGTTCGTGGCGACGCTGGGTTGGGATCAGCTGCCGGGCCGAGTGGCCGAGCGGGTCAAGGAGCTGATCCTGGATGCACTCGCCAGCGCTCTCCTCGGCTACGACGCGCAGGAGGTGCGACCGCTGGCGGCGGTGGCCGACTCCCTGGCGCCGGGCCGGGGGGCCACCGTCATCGGGGGGGGGCGGGCATCCCCGGCGGCGGCGGCCCTCGCCAACGGGTACCTGATCACGGCGGTGACGATTTGCGACATCCACCGGCCCACCTCGTGCCACGTCATGCCCGAGGTGCTCCCCGCAGCTCTGGCGTCGGCCGAGATGGCCGGTTCTTCGGGGCGCGATCTGCTGCTGGCCGTGGCAGCCGGGGCCGAGGTGACCACTCGGATCGGTCTTGCCTTCGGAAACGACGAGTTCCGGAAGCGCGGCTGGCACATGCCGGGGATCGCTGGACCATTTGGAGGGGCGGCGGCCGTAGGCCGGCTCCTAGGCCTGGATGCGCCCCGGATCTCGGATGCGCTCGGAATCGCTGGCAGCCAGGCGACGGGGAGCTACGCTCAACTCCGAACTCCGGCCATCAAGTTCCAGCAGGCGCGCGGAGCCCTCGCCGGGCTGCTGGCCGGGCAATTCGCCAGCGCTGGTCTGCACTCAGCCCAGGACGTGCTGCTGCATCCGGACGGTGGCGTCCTGCGCACCCACAGTGAGGGCGGTCTGCCCGAGTTGGCCATGGACGGCCTCGGCGAGCGCTGGGAACTGGAGCAGATCTCGCTCCGGCCCTGGCCGGTTGCGGTGCACCTCCAGCCACTGGTCACTTCTCTCCTGGAGTACAGCTCGACTACCGCCGTCCCTCTCCGTGACATCGCGGAGGTCCGGGTGGAACTCTCCGAGGCCGCCTACGGCATGCACGGTCGAACCGGGTACGGCGATCGATTCCGCGCCCGACTTTCGGCCCCGTATGTGACGGGGGTGGTGCTCCAGGACGGTGAGTGCGGACTCCCCCAGTTCCATCCCGAGCGGCTGCACGACCCGGCCTTGGTAACCTTCGTCGAGGATCGGGTGAAGATCGTGGTGAATCCTGACCTCCTGGGCAGCAGCGTCGGGGTGAGGATCACCAACTTTGCCGGGGGAGCCCGTTCGGACCGGCGCGATACCGCCAAGGGGGACCCTGAGACCCCGCTCTCGCGGGCGGACGTGGAGGGCAAGTTCCGCCGAGCCGCCATCGGAAGGCTGGGGGGCGACGCCACCGAGCGAGCCGTCGACCTGGTGGCTCACCTCGAGGATGTCGGCAATGCCGGTGACCTGTTCCAATGCCTTCGCGCCGGCTAGCCGTGACTGCCAGGGCCGAATCCGACCAGGGCCAGGCGCCGGGGCTCCCATGGCTCCGCCCTACCCAGCTCCCTGGCGGAGCCGGGCCGAGCCGAGCCAAGCCTCCGCGGGCTGGGCGCTGAGGTGGTGGAGCTGGGTGCCAGCGGAGCGGAACAGGGCGGCCCGGACCCTTCGAGCAGGGCGGCTGCTGGCGCGCCGGGAGCACCCTCCAGCCGGGCAAGTTCACTCCGGGTCACTTACCAGAGTTTCGGCCAGCTCACCGGCATGGAGGCCTACCAGGACCTCCTGCGCGCCGAGGTCGCCGCCGCCGCCGGCCCTGGAGCAGAAGTCGAGGTGCGCTGCCTGGATCAGGCGCTCCTGGGCGGCAAGGGTTTCTCGGCTTCGGAGGCACTCGAGCTGCCGGCTCTCCTGGGCAGCCTGGCGGGCGCCATTTCGGCGGGGGCCGAGGCGGTCGCCATAGCCAATGGATTCGATCCCGGCCTGTGGCCGGCACGAGAGCTGTTCGAGGTGCCGGTGCTGGGACTCTTCGAGACCGTGGCCTTCCACGGCCTGCGGATGGGCGCCCGCCTGGGAGTGCTGTGTTCGGGGAGAAGCGGACCCGCGCGCATTCAGGAGATGGTCGCGCGGTACGGAATCAATTCCAGGGTCGCGCTGCCTCGCACCCTTGGGATCGCGGTCCCCGAGGTAGTCTCCGCGTTCGAGAACGACCAAACCTTCATGGGGATCGGGGAGCAGCTGGAGATAGAGATCGCGCGGCTAGCCGCGGACGGTGCCGAGCTGGTGCTGATCGCCTCCGGCGCGCTGGGGTCGCTGCTCCAGTTTCGAGGAATCGATCAGGCGGCCGGGCTTCCGATCCTGCCCAACGTCCCGATCCTGGTCCAGGAACTTCTGGCGGCGGCCGCGATCTCCCGCCTCGGGGTGCCCCCAATAAGCCGGGTTG
Source organism: Candidatus Dormiibacterota bacterium (assembly GCA_035534755.1). Taxonomy (GTDB): domain Bacteria; phylum Chloroflexota; class Dormibacteria; order Aeolococcales; family Bog-877; genus Bog-877. Next base: position 15,671 of record DATLRH010000015.1, on the reverse strand, counting down.
GTCGTTTCGCCGCGCCCCCGGAGGCGGTGCGCGAAAGTCTGCGGCCACCCTCGGAATAGGCCGGATCAGGGTCAGCAACGCGGCCCAGGGGCGCCTTCGGTTGGCCAGGGCGGAGTGCTTGGGGTTGAGCTCGGCATGGCCATCGGCACCGGTTCGGCGGCGGCCAAACCCTTGCCCGTGCCGCCCAGGTAGACACGGCAGCCCACATTTGGGATCATCGGGCCGATGAGGTCGCAGCTCCAGATCCTTCTGGCCTTCGAATCCGCGCCGCCGCATCTCACCGCTGCCGACATCGTGACCCGGACCGGCCTGCCCCGAAGCACCGTCTTCCGGAGTCTCAGAACCCTGGTCGAGAGCGCTCTGCTCATCCAGTCTGCTGACGGTGGTACCAGCCGCTACATGCTGGGGCCGCGGATCCTGCAACTGGGCCTGACGGCGCGGGCCCACTTGAGCAGCGACGATCTGATCGCCGGACCCTCGCTCGACCTGGCCCGGGAGACCAGCGAGACCGTCACGTTCAGCATCGTCGACGTTCCCTGGCGGGTCTGCACCTACATGGTCGAGGCGTCGAGCGACCTGCGCCATGTGGCCCATGTGGGCGCGCGCTACCCGCTGCACTTGGGTGCGGCCAGTAAGGTGTTGCTCGCCAACCTGGCACCGCCGGTGATCGGAGCCGTCCTGAGGGGCACGGACCTCACCAAGGCCCAGCTGGCGGTCCTGCGAGGCCAGCTGGATACCATCCGCACCGACGGCTATTCGATCAGCAAGGGCGAGCGCGTTCCCGACATCGCGGCGGTTGCGGCTCCCGTGTTCTTGTCGGGCCACCTGTTGGGTAGCATCGCGGTCAGCGGCCCGGACGAGAGACTCTCGCGGATGATCGGCCCATATCGCGATGCGGTGGTACGGGTGGCGCACCACATAGCTGACCGGCTGGCCTGACCGGGAACCGCGGTGCTCGGCTCAGGGACCTGCCCCCGGCGCCGGTGGGGATCTGGTGGGGCCCCTCTGGCGGAGCTAATTCGGGGGACGACAGGTCGCCTGCGGGAGAACGCGCGCCGGGATGCGGGCCGGCAACCGGGAAGGACGACGATAGTGCTAATCGCCATTGCGAGTCGGTAAGCAGGCACCCGCCCGGCCGAGGCCGGCCGGGTCCCCGAGCCAAGGCCGATGGCCCCGATCAGGGGACTTCCTCCTCGCACCATCCCCGGCGCGGCGGCGGGGCAGGAGCAGGCGACGTCATCAGTGGGCCCGGGTTCTGGCCCCGTGCCGGTCCAGGCTCTCCAGGGCCCGGTCCAGTGGCAGGGCATGCAGGACATGCCCGTCGCGACCATAGGTGGTCTCAGCCTGAAACAGAGCATTACCGACTGCCTCCTCCACCGCCTCTATCGCGGCCGTGAAGATCGGATCGAAGACACTCGGCTCATGCCAGTAGGCCCCGTCCAGAAGAGCAGGTACCGACAGGGTGTTGCCGGGCGCCGCTCTCGGGACTCGGGTTGCCGTGGAGAAGGCGAGCACCAGCTCGCCCGAACCATTGGCTCCGATCGAACCGCATCGAGCCAGACCAAGACCGCCCCGACTCGCCAGGCGGCGCAACTGGTGGGGCAGCATCGGGGCGTCGGTGGCGAGGATCACGATGCAGGATCCGCTGGTGTGAGCGCTGGGCATGAGATCGGTGATCTCCTGTCCCAAGGGAACCCCGGCCAGACGGAGGTCAGCGCGCGCGCCGAAATTGGTGGAAACCAAGGCGCCCACCGTATAGCCGCCAGACTGCGGCGGCAGAAGGCGCGATGCCGTTCCAATCCCGCCCTTGAAGTCGAAGCACTGGAGCCCGGTGGCGGCGCCCACGCTCCCCTCCTGGACCGTGCCTCCCGCCCGAGCTGCGTCCAGAGCCTGGTGTACGTGGGCCGCCTGGATTGGGAACGACCGGGAGTCGTTGAGGTAGGAGTCGTCACACTCGGTGACGACCGGCATGATCACGTCCTCGACGCCCTGCACCGGGTCCTGGTCGGCGATCCACCGGGCGGCGCCGTCATAGACCGCCCCAATCGCGAGACTCGAGGTCAGCAGCACCGGGCTGTGCAGAAGACCCCATTCGTTGATCTGGTTGATTCCAATCAGCTCGCCGTAGCCGTTGACAATCGCGGTGGCCGCGTACACACGGTCCCGCCATGGTTGGCCCTGGTGCGGCCACACCACCGTAATCCCGGTGCGCACCGACTGGCGGGCGGCGGTCCCGTCATGGGAAACGGTCATGTGGCCGACAGAGGTCCCGGCCACGTCGGTGATGCTATTGCCGGGGCCAGGAGTCAATCGACCAATTTCGATCCCGAAGTCGCGCAGCCGCCCACGCGTCATGAGGTCGAGGCCACACCCATCCCGACTGGCGCGGCCATCTCAGTCAACCCGGGGACCATATCGGCACGCGTTGCATGGCCGCCAAATACTCACCCCCCACGCGCCGGAGGCGCTCATGAGCGCCGGACATCCAACTGACGTCTCTGGGCAGGAAGCGCTTGGGAACTTTGGCGACGATGGTGTAGTTGGGGTCGACCACATTGGCGATCCGGGACCGCGCTGCCTGGGAGACCAGCTGGTAGGCGTCCATCACAGTGAGGTCCAAGTCCCCCGCCACCCAGCGCACCATCTGCGCGTGGGAGACCCGAAACGCGTCCTCCAGCGGCCGGCACGACCCAGCGACCATGATGGCCTCGTCACTCTCCAAGCGAGGCCATTCGCAGTAGGTCTCTTTGATTACCTCCACGACGAGAACAGTGTTCATAGCTCCCTCTACGGCCGCGCCACACGTCTCACCCTCACCCATCGTGTAGTGGCCATCGCCGAGCGAGAAGAGCGCGCCCGGGACATTGACCCCCAGGTAGACGGTGGTTCCGGCACGGACCTCCGGGGAGTCCATGTTGCCCCCGAAGGCGTCGGGGACGAGAACGTTGCGGGCCTCGAACGCCGCCGGTGCGACTCCGATGGTGCCGTGGAAGGGCTGCAGGGGAAAGCGCATCTGAAACGCGGAGTCGATCGCTTGGAACACGACCTCCCGCTCCGGTTCGAGGACTCGATAGAACCAGGTTCGCTCGGGGAGCGGGTCCTGGAGCGAGGCGGTGATTCGGGTGGCGGTCAGCGATCCGAAGAGCGAGACGGACGTGCTCACCGCCCAGTCACGGGCCGGGGACACGTCCACCAAGTGGATCGCCAGGGTATCGCCCGGCTCGGCGCCTTCCACAAAAAAGGGCCCCGTCTGGGGATTTATGAACGGGAACTCGATCGAGGTGGCGGGGAGGTCACTGACCCCTCGAATCTTGCCTGCGAAGCAGTCCTCGGTGTACAGCTCCAGCACCTCCCCGGGCCGGACGGCGTGGACGGGATCTACTCCCCCGAAGGTCCAGGCGTACTGGTCCGGGGTGGGGTGGAAGGTGCGCACCACCAGGTCGGGGTGGTCGGGGATCGCCCGGGCGTCCATCGCCACCCTCGCTACTCGGAACTGGGCAGGGGCCGGTTGGTGTCGTAGGGCTCGGGCAGGTCGGCTTGGATCCAGTACCTTCCCGGACGCCGAGCCACGAATCCGTAGTAGTACACCAAACCCACTCCGAAGAGCACCGCGACGGTGATCAGGTCAGACACCTTCTGCTGGGTGAGCGCCAGCACCACGCCCACCAGGGCGATCACCGGTGGCAATGGCCAGAGAGGCATCTTGGAGGGGCGCGGGAGGTTGCGCTGCTGGATGCGGCTGACCAGGGCAGCGACCGCGATCAGGCCATAGAGGATGATCAGCAGCACCGCCGTGAAGGTGACCACTGTGATCAGACTGGACTGGAAGCAGAGGATGGTCGCCAGAACTCCCACGACCAGGGTGGCCACCCAGGGCGCGCCGCGGCGTGAGTCGACCTTGGCGATCCAGGAGCTTATCGGCTGGGGCCAGGCGACATCGCGGCCGCTGGCCCAGACGATCCTCGCGAACTGGAGCGTGATGGCGACCGAGGCATTGAAGATCGCCAGCAGCCCCCCGACTGTGATGATCGTCTTGAAATTGGATCCGAAGGCGGTGCCGGCCACGTAGGTGAGGGGAGTTCCCGAGTGCAGGAAGGCCGACACCGAGGGGGCCGCGAAGACGATCGCCACGAAGGGAACTAGTTCGAACACGATGCCGACCAGGGCCGCGGTGACCACCGCCCGGCCAACCTCCTTGGCCGACCCCAGAACCTCCTCGGCAAAGTTGATCCCGCTGTCGTATCCGTTCACCGAAAAGAGCGAGGTGGCGACGGCGGCGATGATCGCGCTGGCGGCGATCGGCCCGATCAGCCCGTGACTACCAAGCGCGGTGGGGTGGGTCAGGATCGAGAGCGGCTGGTGGAGATGGGTAAAGCCGGCCAGGGCAATGGCGCTGACCACCAGCAGTTCGATGGCGAGGAAGAGGGCGGTGAGCCACGAGTTGAACCGGATCTGGAGCAGGCAGACTCCGGTAACCACGATCATCCCCACCCCGGCGATGACGTTCTCGGGGATGGAGGGGGCCAGGGAGTGGACGTAGGTGCCGATGCCGATCGCGACGCTGGCCGGCAGGAAAACCGCCTGGCCCATGTAGTCGATCATCGCCACGAATCCGGCCGGGCGACCCAGCACCCGGGTCACGATCGAGAAAAGTCCCCCGGCGACAGGGAACATCGAGCCCAACTCGCCCATGCAGAAGGCCACATTGATGGCGATGAAACAGCCAATCACGAAGGCTATCGGGGAGCCCATCCCGGCCACCGCGACCACGGCCGTCGCGATCACCAGCAGGGAGGCCGTGGGGGTGATATCGGAGAGGATCAAGGAGATGTGTCCCAGCGGGGAGACGCTCCGATGCAACTCCTGCTCGTAGCCGAGCGCCTTCAGCGAGTCCTGTCCACTGGACATTGAAACCCATCCCCCCTTACCGGCCGGCGGCCCGGACCAGCTGTGTTCGGCTGATAAGGAGGCGAACCCCCGAATCGCGGCCCCTCTCGACTCCGGCTGCGACCGCGCCTCGCAGTTGATCTGGATTATTCAGGGTGGTCGAGCCGAGTGTCAAGGGGCGGGCGCAGTCATGGCCCAACTGGGTCAGGGGGACGCCGCGGCACCGCTACTCTCACCCAGCTGTAGCATCCCGTCGGTTGGGACTCGCGGCGCGGGCGGGCTGATTCCGCGGCCCGGTTGGTGACCTGAAGACCTCCCGATCGGGCCTTCGCTCCTCCGGCGACCGGCAACCGGCAACCGGCGGTCAGAGAGAGATCTCTGGCCCCAGCAACGCCTCGGGGTGGCGGTGCTGGTACAGGAGTCTTTCCCGGTCGGTGACCACCTCCCCCAGCGACCCCCGTCGCAGGCTGAAATTGCTGGACCGTCGCAGGATGATTCGGTCGTGGGTGGTAGCCGCGGCCACATCGTTGGCGTGCAACGGTCGGAAGTCACCCATGGGTTCGGTGACGACCGCCCGCTCCTGGCTCACTGCCAAAGCCAGCACCGCCGCGTCAGCGTGCCCCCGCAGCCCGGCCCCAGCCACTGAGAGGACGTCATGCCCGCGACGCTGCAGCTGCTGGGCAATCTCCGGGGACAGCTGCTCATCGAGGAGCAGCCTCATCGGGCGAGGAGCTGTTGCTGGCGCTGGTGGGCCCCGGCGGCTTCCTCCATCAGGGTCCGGTTATCGGCAATGACAACCTCTATCTTGGCCCGGCGGGAAGCATGGAAATGCACCGGAGCCTCGACCAGCCGGGGGGCAGGCCAAGGCTCTCCGCGGTTTTTGGAAGGTCGTTGGACTGCGCCGGGAAGACCTCGACCAGCTCCCCGACATCGGGACCCCGGGGCCGGCTCAGATGAGCTGGCGGCGCCGCCCCAGCGCGCCTGCCAGGAGGAGCAGTAGGCTCCCCAGGACCAGGGCGGCCGCGCCCAGGGGCAGGGCGAACCCACCGGAGCTGGCCCCGGTGGTGGGTATGGGAACGGTGGCGCTCACCGTCACCGCGGCGGTGCCTGAGGCATCCGGGCCGGTGGGGTCAAAGGTGGCGGTGACCGCGTCGTTCCCCGATCTCGCCCGGTAGGTGCAAGATCCGGTGGAGCTGCTCCCCCCCGGGGTCAGGGTGGCGGTGCAGAGGATCCCCGAGGAATCGCTGAAGACTACGCTCCCGGTGGGCACCGGCCCCACGGCGGCCGTCACCGAGGCGTGCAGGGTCGCGCTTTCACCCACCGACGGCGAGCTCGGCGTCTCAGTCACGGTGGTGGTGGTGCTCGGACTCTCCAACAGAACCTGCCCCGCCGCCCCGGTCGGATCGGGCTTGGTGCCGGTGGAGCTGCCGGACGCTGTGCCGTTGATTTCCACGTAACTCTCGCCGCCGGCGGCGGTGGTGGACCCCGCTCCCGCGTAGCTGTGGTAGATGGCTACGATCTCTCCGCCGCCTCCTGCCCCACCGCCTCCACAGCACTCGCCGGCACCGCCGTTGCCGCCGGTCGCGGTCACCGCTCCGGCGTTGTCGATGGAGTAGGCCTCAAGCAGAATCCCCCCTCCGCTGCCGCCGCCGGAGGCTCCTTGTCCGGCCTCAGCGCCAGAGCCGCCGTTGGCGCTGAGGACGCTGCCGCTGCTGAGCGTGATGCTCCCGGTGAGCGAGGCGATCTCGATCCCTCCGCCACCACCGCCACCCTCGGTCGGGGCGGTGGAGGCCGAACTACCACCACCCCCGCTACCGCCCTGGAGCTGGGTCAGTAGATCCCCGTAGGTGGCGCCTCCCGCCCCTCCGGTGCCCGAAGAATCCACCCCGCCAGCCGCGCCGGCACCGCCGAACCCACCGCCGCCGGCGCCGTCGGTGGTGGTGGAGGAGGCTCCACCACCGCCCGGGCCCGAGCCGGCGTGGACGCCGCCGCTACCGCCGTTGCCGCCCCCTGGACCACCCGGGGGACCGCCCGCCGTGTTGCCGAAGTCGGTCGCGCTGACCCCACTTCCGGAGATGGTGCCGCCGAGGGTGAAGGAGGTCAGGGCAACCAGCTCCAGCGGCAGGGCGCCGGTCACCGAAACGGTCGCTCCGCTGGGAATATCGACCGTGCCGAAGGTGAAGGTGGCGACGCCGCTGTCGTCGAGCCCGGTGAAGCTGGTCCCGGGCCCGGTCAGAGTCAGGCTGGTGGTGTTGATCTGATAGGTGTCGCCCGAGACGGCGGTCCAGTTGCCCAGAGAGGGATCCGCCAGCACCGGCCCAGCCGAGAGCGCCAGGAGCGTGGCAAGGGAGAGAGCCGCCCCCAGCCCCAGGGTCAGCCGCCGCTGCGAGCCGGCTACCAGCATCCTCATCCCCTCATCTCCCGGTCGGTGGCGCCAGGGCCAAATGGGCGCAGCCCAGCCCCATTTCAATTCAGGGCCAAGTCTAACAGCGCCCAGCTGGCGTGGGTCCGCCCCCTCCCCGCCTCTCCTTCGAGATTGCCACAGCTCCCCCGCCCCCTTCTCTCAGAGGGTCATGCGGCTGCCCGTCCCGCACCTCTCTCAAATGAACTTGTCTCAAATGAGCTTGCCGGGGCTGGAGCTCCCGGGAACGGCTGATCCGCCGGCCTTGCCCCCGGCCGGTGCCGTTCTAGGGGGTTGGCACAGGTTCGCGTGCGACGGTGCCGTCCGGCAGGACCGCGGCGGTACGGGATGAGAAGGCGGCCTTCTCTTTCATCAACCGGGGCCCGACCGGATGAGCGAAGTCCTTCCGGCAATTTCAGATCGGGCGTCCGGTCAGGCAGCGGCGGTAGGTCAGACTGCCAGCGCAGCGCCCGGCGATTGCTTGCGATCGCATCCTGGAGTGTCCCCGGAACAGAGTCATCCGCCTCGAGTTCGGACCGCTGCCTAACCCCCTGTAGAGATCTTCAAGTGGCTGTCCGGTATCGAGCCGATCGCTACCCCAGGGCCGAAACCTGGTGGGCGCTAATCCCGCCCAGTCGGGGAGCCGGGCACCGGTCTCGGCGGGGCGCCCCCCGGCTCTCGCCCCAGGGCCTGGCCGCAGCGCCCGGAAGAGGGCGCCGGCGGCGAGGCCCATCCCCGCGGCGGGTAGGTAGCCAAGGCTGAGGTGGGGGGTCCGCCAAAGGGTAGGCGCCCAGAGCAGTCAGCAGGGGGCCGGGATGGCGAGCGGAAGCAGCGCCCGGTTGGCCAGGCTCTCCACCTCGCCCAGCTGGGCCGCGAGCTGGCCCTGAGCCACGGGCAGCGGCACTGCCGACTTCCGGGCCCCGGGGTCGGGCCCCGCTGCAAAAATCCGCCGGCCCTGTCCTCGGGGGTCTCCGGGAGCGATCGTCTTGGGCCAGGCTGCCCCGCCTCAGTCGGACCAGCTGGCTCGTCCCCCGAGCCGAGTTCTCGGGGGTGAGAGCCATTTCAGCCCGGCCCCCTCTTCTGGGAGACCCTGTGGTGGGTGGCCCCGGGGCCACCCACCACAAGCGCGAAGTTGGGGCGGCCCGAATCACCTGGGGCAGCTAGATCGGCGGACTGGGTGCGGCCCTCTAGGAAAGGACCCTGGATCGAGGCCTGAGATCCGGATTTGTCGCGTCCTGCTCAAAATAAGCTCAACACAACACTTTGCCAACTTGGTCGTGTTAACCCATGCCAGCGGCCAGACAATCAGACTCGCGACGTCTACCAGAGTGCTGCATAAATGGTAGACTCCCTCTCATGCACAAGACCGCACTGCGCCTGGACGAGGAGCTGCTGGCGGAGGCCCGGGCCGTGCTGGGGACCAAGTCCGCCACCGATACCATCCATCAGGCCCTGGCCGAGGTCGTGGCCAGTCAGGGTCGGGCCCGGCTCTTTCAGCGCCTGCGCACCCTGGACGGCCTGGACCTCGCCGACGAGACGGTCATGCGCCAGGCGTGGCGCTAGGCAAGGCCCGCTACCTCGCCGCCAAGTCGGCTCTGGCCCGGGTCCACCTCGATCCGGTGGCCAGGCGGGTGGGGCCGCTATTCCTGGCCGGCGAGGTGGCCACCTGCGGAGTTGTTGACCTGGAGCTGCTCTTCAGCGCCCGGAGCGGCGCCGACTACCTGGCCATCCTCAGTGACCGCCGCAGCCTGCCCCGGGCGGAGGTGGACGAGGCTCAGATAGAGCGGGCGGTCGAGGTTCAGACCGCTCTGGCCCGCCAGGGCCAGCATCGCGGTGTCAGCATTCCCGATCTCCTGATCGCCGCCGCCGCCGAGTCCGCGGGCCTGACCGTGCTCCACTACGACCAGGACTTCGACCTGGTGGCCGAGGTCACCGGGCAGCCCTGTGAATGGGTGGTGGCAAGGGGGAGCGTGCCCTAGCCGGGCTCGACCCTGGCCAGATTCGCCAGGGCCGCTGCCTCAGCGTCTACCAGATCGTGACCTGCCGCGGTTGCGGGTGGCCGCGCAGCCGCTGGTCCTTGGTCACCAGCTGTAAACCGTGCTCGAGAGCGCTCGCGTAGATCAGCCGGTCGGCGGGATCGCCGGGGAAGGACGCCGGCAGCGCCACGGCGGTGGCGGCCACGGCCGGGGAGATGACCAGGGTCCGGACCAGTTCAGCGAGTTGGGCCAGCCAGGCTCGCACGGGCAGGCTCAGCAGGATGCGCTGGTGCTCAGCCAGCCAGGCCAGCTCGAACCAAGAGATCGAAGCCACCGCCAGCTCGTCAGCCGCCTCGATCGCCGCCAGGGCCGGGGGACTGAGCCGGTCGGGCTCGGCAGACCACCACTGCAGGGCGTGGGAGTCGAGCAGCAGGGTGGTCAGGGGAGATCCCAGGGCGCGCCGGTAGAGAAGAGGCCCTCATCGTCAGCCAGGCTCCGAGAGACGCCGGCCAGCCGGCCCCGGACGGCTCGGGCCCCCCGCGCCCCGATCAGGCGGGCCACGGTGCGGCCATGCTTGGTGATCTCGATCTCATCCCCGCCCGCGACCTGGTCCAGCAGTGAAAGGGCCTTGGCCTTGAACTCGGTAGCAGTCATTTGTCTGGTCATATGGTCAGTATAGCAGTCAGATCCGTGGAGCCGGGGCCGGGCCGGCACCTTAGTCCTAGTCTTCCGAGGCGGCCCTCCGGGCGAAGCCGCTCCCGTAGAGCCCCGGATATAGGTAGGTGGGGAGGCCCCAACCACCTGGCCATTTGAGTTCGACGGACCGGGATCGGCGCTCTATCAACGGGTGTCGGGGCAAGGCTTGGGATCCGAATTTGTTGCGTCTTGCCAAAACAACTGCAACACAACACTTTCCCTCACCCCAATTGCTGAACCGCCGGCGGCGGGGATCAGCTGCGATGCAGTCGCAGTCCCGGCCGCTGGGCGGCTGAGCCAGGCGTCAGGCTGGGCTCGCCACCGGAAGTCGCTCCGACTCGGCCGCCTCCAGCAGCCGCCGGTCGTAGGCGATCACGGCCTCGAGATCCTCCGCGAGCGTCAGCGCCGTCGCCAGCTGGATCGCTTCCAGGGTGCGAAGAGAGGTTCTGCCGACACGGCTGGCCCACTCCACCACGGTGGGGCTGACGGGCACCAGGTCGAGGCCGGCCAGCAATCTCCAAGCCGCGGGTTCGACCTGAGCGTCAACGCGACGGCAGGTCCGAACCACCTCGGCCACCGAGACCTGACTGCTCAGCTTGGGTTGCTCGGCGCAGGCGGAGAGCCAGCTCCAGAGCGCCTCACTCTCGGGTTCCGAGAAGAGCAGCTTGACCAAAGCTGAGGAGTCCAGATAGATCAGGGCCGGCGCTCGGCCCGCGACTCCTGCAGAGCCTGAGACGCGGTCAGCTCGCCTTCGGCCAGGGACCGCCGCGGTGGCAGCGAGAAGGGCTGGCTGGCGGGAAGTAGGCCGCCGAGCGCCAGGAGACGATCTCGGGCGGTTTGCGCCGGCGAGGGTGAAACCAGCAGCGCCACCAGCTGGCCCCGCTCGGTTACCTCGATCCTGCCACCCCGCTTCACCTCATCTAGGTAGCGGCTGGCGTGCTGGCGCAGCTCCCTGACTCCTATCCTGGTCACCGGGCCATTGTAGCACCCATTGTGCTATCGCGGTAGCCTGGCCTTCCGTCTAAGCGGGGCGCCGCCGTTCACGCATTGCCGACGCCCGGATCCAGCTGAACAGTCGCCTTCAGGCTTCGCCCCCGAGCGCCTGAGCCAGGAACTCCTCCCAGGTGCGGTGTCCGACGGCCTGCTTCGGGGCCAGGTTGGCGCCCGCCCGGACCGCGCGGGCCGCCTTGCCGGGGACTCCCATTGGCACGATCAAGCGGTGCCGGTGGCTGGCCCGCAGGTAGCTCCGCAGCAGCTCCGCCATTGCGTACACCCGGGGTCCGGCCATCTCCGGGACCAGGCCGGCCGGCGGGCCGAGCGCCAGTTCCACCAGTCGGGCCGCCACCTCTTCGCTGTCGATCGGCTGGAAACGGACCCGGGTCGGGACCGGCAGCACCGGCAGCCGGGTCATCTTCCTCGCCACCAGGAGCAATGACTGATAGAACTGGGAGGGCCGCAACGTTGTCCAGGGCAGCCCGGACTCCGCCACCACCCGCTCCGCCGCCAGCTTGGCCCGAAAGTAGCCGAACATCGCCCGGTCGATGGCACCGGTGACCGGAACCCGGTCGACTCCCACGACCGAGACGTACACGAGGTGCGGCCTCCCCGCTCGCGCGGCCGCTCGCACCAGGCTCTGGGCCTGCTCCTGATCATGCCTGGCGCTGCCGGCGCAGTTGACGATGATCTCGACACCGTTCACCGCCGCCGAAATGCCCACGTCCTTGCTTAGATCACCGGTGACGTACTCGATCCCGACCGTGGCCGGGCGGGCGCTCCGGCTGAGCACCCGCACTTCCTGGCCGGCGTCCTGCAGCCGCCGGACAACCGAACTTCCGAGGGTCCCGGTTCCGCCGGTGACCAGAATCGGTGATCTCATGGCACCTCCACGCTCGGCGGTTGCCGCCGCCACCAAGGCTGGCCTCCGCCCCCAACTTCGATTCCGAGTGGGCGGGCGGCCTCGTCACACTCGGGGGATCTCCCGGGTCTACTCCTTAGACCCCAACCGACGGAGGCATGTGACCGATGGACGAGCAGGAGTGGCTGGCGGATCGCTTCGAGGAGCACCGCGGACATCTGCGGGCGGTGGCCTACCGAATGCTGGGCTCGCTCTCCGAGGCCGACGACGCTGTTCAGGACAGCTGGCTCCGCCTCAGCCGATCGGGGGCGAGCGAGGTGGAGAACCTCAGGGCCTGGCTCACCACCGTCGTGGCGCGGGTATGCCTGAACCGGCTGCGCTCGCGCAACCGTCGGCGCGAGGACCTCTTCGGCGTGCACGTCCCCGACCCCGTGGTCAGTTCGGTCGGGGAGCTCCAACCGGAGCAGGCGGCGCTCCTGGCCGACTCGGTCGGCCTCGCCCTGCTCATCGTGCTCGATACCCTGGCTCCGGCCGAGCGACTGGCGTTCGTACTCCATGACATGTTCCAGTTGCCCTTCGAGGAGATCGCGCCGGTGGTCGGGAGAACAGCGGCGGCCGCGCGCCAACTCGCCAGTCGGGCCCGGCGCAGGATCAAAGGCGCGGAGATACCGGCCCCTGACGCCGACCTGGAGCGCCAACGCCAGGTGGTCGACGCCTTCTTGCAAGCGGCCCGGAGGGGCAACTTCGACGCCCTGGTCGCCGTGCTTGACCCCGAGGTGGTGCTGCGAGTTGATCCCGGGGCCCGGCACCCCTCCCAGGCCCTGGAGATCCGCGGCGCCGAAGCGATCGCCCGGCAGGCTTTGCAGGGCCTGAGTTCGGTCATTTCGGTCGCCCAGATCCGACCAGCTCTGGTGAACGGCGCCGCCGGGGTGGTGGTCATCGGGGCCGGGAGGCCGCTGGCCGTGCTCGGCTTCACGGTGACTGATGGCAAGATCGCCAGGATCGACGCGATCGCCGACCGCGAGCGGGTCGCCAGGATCGCCGCGGCTGTCCTGGCCGAGGAGTAGCCAACTGCTACTGTCCCAGTTGGCGGCGCTCCCGCCAGCCCGGAGGATCACCAGATCGGCCCCTCGGCCCAGCCCCCAGATATAGGGAGTTGCGGCGGGTGCGGGGAGGGGGGAGGCAGCAGACGGTCGGGTGAGTCCGTCGGAGCGAGGTGGTCCGAAGTGACACGGCACCCGGGAGCTGTATCAGCTGCCCGGCCTCCGCTTCGAGTGGGTCCGCCGCTTGCAGCGCGGGACATAGCCCTGGAGGCGATACCAGAGTCAGGACGCCGATGGTGGCTGGAGGCTGTCAATGAGCGCCGACGTCGAGGCCAGCGCCAGAGCCCGTCCGCATGCCGCGAGCACGAGAAGCCACTCCTGCTCCGGAAGGTCATTCAGCCAGCCCAGAGCGGACGCGCCGATGACCGCACGGACGTCGGCGGCACCGAGGCGCGGAATGGTCTTGCCTCTCTGCTTGGCCGCGGCCTGTGCCTGACGTGCGGCACCGCTGTGATCCGTTCGCCAACGCATGAGGTCGGGGCTCACGCCGAAGCGGGCGGCGCCCACGGCGTGCGGTAACCCGATCCGGGCGCACATCAATGCTGCCTCGCGAGGCACCAGCAGGATGGCGGCGAGGGTGTTTGCTTCCTCCTCCATGGTTTGGTCCCAGATGCGGCAGCCGCCGGGACCGATTGCCGGGCCAGGAGTGTGTTCGAGCAGCACGTGGGCGAGTTCGTGAGCAACGGAGTTGGCCAGGCGACCATCGGAGTGCACGGGATTGAAGATGATGAGACGGCTGGTGCCCACGAGCACCGTCCCCGCCGAGAAGCAACCATCGTCGACGACGGCGAGCTGACGAATCGAGGTGGCGGCGGCACCCTCAGCGATGAGGTCTGTGATCGGAAGGACGTCGATGCCGTACTCGGTGGCGAGGACGCGGGGGTCAAAGCGGTGATGGACACCGAGACCAAGCTCGCTGCGGACTGCAGTGGCTAGGCGGTCGGCCTCCGCCAGGAACCCTTTGCGCACGATCGTGGCACGTCAGCTCTTGACCCGCTTTTCAGCGAGCCGCATAGCTGCCTGGAGGATGTCGTCGATGGCGGCGGCCGAGTCGGGATCGAGGTTCTTGTCGGCGCGAAGAAGGCTCGCCACCGCCTGGGCGGGGCCTGTTGCCCCTCGCGATTCGCCGCCAGCCGTCTCCGGATGACGCATGAACTGATCCGCGGGGAGACCCAGCCAGTGAACGAGCGCCGCGAGGCTGTCTACGTCCGGGCGGTTGCCCTGGGCCATCCGGCTCAGCGTCGATGGTCCTACCCGGGCCTCATGAGCGAGTTGGCGCCAGGAGATTCCCCGCTGCTGTCGTTCCGAGTCCAAGGTGACGTAAAGCGCCGCGACATCTAGATGCGACTGGGCCATGGGCTCCTCCTGTTGCGATATCGGCGCGATGTTTGACTAGCGGCACGCGGTGGTAACATTGCCAGTGTAGAACACCATCCCGGCCCCGCAACGGACCGAGACCACCCTGAGGAGGGACGCGAACGTGGCAGACAAGAGCGACGGGAGACGCGAGATCAGATTGATCATCGTCTATGGGGTCAACAAGCCTCTGACGGTGCAGGCTGACGAGACCATCGAGACGGTGAAGCTGGACGCCATGGAGCTGTTCGGCATTGACCCAGCCGATAAGGGCAAGTTCGTGCTCAGGACCAAGATCGATGGCAACGAGGAGCAGCTCGACGAGGCGAAGACTGTGGAGCACTACCACCTGGAGGACGAACACAAAGTCACTCTTGCTGCCGGGGCACCCTTCGGCGCGCGGTGACCGAAGCCACAACCACCCCCGAGGACGAATCCAAGGCCGCAGCGCTAAGTCAGTATCGCCTCATCGAGGCGCAGCAGGAGGAGTACGCCTGGCGCTCGAAGATGATCGACCTCGGCGACTACATCGCCGTCTTCGTGCGCGTCGAAAAGCCGGGCGGTCGTGTGTTCGTCATGCGCCTGCGATTCGACGACTATCCCGAGATCGCTCCAGAGCTTCGATTCGTTGCACCCCACGTCGTCGATGAGCCATCTCTGGCGGTATCGCCCGAGGAGCAGTTCTATCCGACCGGACCGTCGATCGTCGGCGCCAATCAGGGTCGCGGCCCCCTGCCCGTCCCCTGCATCATCGGACACCGCGATTACTACCTAGCCGGTTGGCATGGCGGTTGGACCAACCCTCCCGGCCATGAGCACGCCCCATTCCAGCTCGTTTTGAATGTGAGAAATGCGATCCTCAATGTTTGGTCGTAAGCCACCGCCAGCGCCGGAAGCGGTCCCAGTGCTCTCCCCCTCCGCCCCAATGACGACGGTCCGGGTCTTCACGGCTGCCGCGAGCGTCACCCGTTCACTCGGACGTCGGAATGTCGACTTTTCGTTTGACCGAGCATTCGTGCCCTCGTTGGTGGTTGACCACACCGAGCTGATCCTCCGGCAGGCAGGAACATGTGGCGATGAGGGCTTCGTGGTTTGGGCCGGCTCGCTCGCGGGGGACGACGCCTACGTGAGTTCGATCATCGTCCCGAAGTTGAGCGTGGGAGGGGCCCATAGCAAGGTGAGCGCAGAGACGACAGCCCGACTCCTCGAAGCACTGGATGAGCGAGACCTCGTACCCATCGCTCAGCTGCACACGCATCCACGTCGGGCATTTCTCTCGGACACTGATGCAACCCGCCCGATCGTTGCGGTTCCCGGGTTTCTCTCAATCATCATTCCTGACTTCGGTTTCGTCAACCTGACCGATACCGGGACGTGGTCCGTGCACGCATTCCGCG
>DATLRH010000014.1:0-231252 GCA_035534755.1 Candidatus Dormiibacterota bacterium | reverse complement strand
CGGAGGAAAGAACGGCCGCCGGTACGGGGTGATTTGGCATGCCCCCATCATCTTCTCACTGCCTCTGAATGTGCAACCTATTTCCGCCGTGTTGCACTAGAAGGTTCGAAGCCATGCACCGCGCGGCCGACTTCCTGGGGTGGTCAAGAAGTTGTCCAGTTACCTGTTCTTCGCAAGGGGATCTGGCACGCCTTGGGACGCGCCGCTGACCGATCCGCGACCAGGGCAGCTCCACCCACTTGGCCGCCTCTCTCAGCTCCTGGCCCCGGTCGGCCGCAACCAGTGCGAGAGATGAGCCGGCTCCATCGAGATCTGCGCGGTTCGGACGAACTCGGAGCTGACCTCCTCCAGATCGACATCATCCCGAACTCGTTGGGCAAAGGTCGCTACGGTAGCCTCGGCGTCGTATCGGGCCCGGTTGAACCGACGATCCACCAGATTCTGGACCCGCCTACGCAAAGGGTTGAAGAGCGCCACAGCGACCAGGGTGGAGGCGGCCACCCCCAGCGGTGATGAGAACGGTAGGACCCTGGAGGCCAAGGTGACTAGGCCAACGTAGACTCCGACCAGAAGCCCAGAGACGATGGCATAGGAAAGGGTCCGGCTGATAATCCGATCGATGTCGTAGAGCCGGTATTTGAGGATGCCGACTCCGAATGCGGCAGGGAGAGCTCCTATGCCCAGACAGCAAACATAAAAGGCCACGGCTTCAAGGGGATTGGCGGGCCCAGCCGAACTGCCCCACGCGCCGGAGGTGAGCACGATCAGCGATCCGAACCCGATCGCCCCTCCCCCCATCAGCCATTTCAGTTGCTTTCGGCGATCACCCTGAGTGCGTCGATAGCTATCTAAAAGTCGAGCTAGATAGGCAAGCCAGAGAGCCCCGACCACCAGCCCGAGCAGGCTGGCCAAGCTGTTGACGGTGGCGAGGACCCCTCCGTGGTGGTTGATGACCTGATCGCCGTTCGAGTCGATGACGATCGGTGTGGCGGCTGCGACCACGAGGGTGGCGATCAGGGACAGGCACCAGGCGGTCAGAAAGAGCCTGAGCGGCCACCGCCACCGAGGAGCGGGCAGAGTCCCGGCGGGGAAGAGCAGCAGAAGCAATCCGGTCAGCGAGATAGAGGGAAACCAGAGATCCGCTAGCCACACCGCCAGCAAACCCAGCGGAAGTTCCCCGTGATGAATTCGAAAATCGATGACCGAATAGGTGCTCCCGACCGAAGTGAGCAGCAGGCCGAGGCCCACGGCTAGCAGGATCCAGCCCATAGGACTGTGAGGCTGTCGGCTCGCGACCACCGTGCCGACTGCGGCGAAGACCAAGCTGGTCATCACCCAGGGCAGGTTAGCCAGCAAGCCGTCTCCGGGTTGACTGCGGGTGAGGACCGAGAGGATCACGACAGACACTGCCGCGATTAGGCTCATCGTCGCCAGCAAGGCGACCACAAGCGGCGACGACAGGCGCGTCCGGAGGGTGCCTGACATTCGTGGGGCCGGACCGCCGTCTACCTTGTCCGTCCATCTCGACATGGGTGTGGCTACTCCTGTGCCGCCAGAGGCAGTTGGCGGTCCCGGAGGAGCCTAGACGGCGACCGTTCCCGAATCTTTACCACAGAGGAGCCAGCTCGATCACTCCCGGCGGTTTGGCCGAGGTCTAAAACCCCAGCTGACCGGTCGGGCACGTGATGTAGCCGTCGAGCGTTGTGCAGCCGGAGCGCGGTGACCTGTGGTCCCCGGCCAGGTGCCCCTGAGATCAGAAGAGCCCAGGACGGGGATTGAACCCGCGACCTCTCTCTTACCAAGTAAAACCGCCCTACCGCTGTGCGGCTGACTTCCCGGGGTGGCCTAAAACCTGTCCAGTTAAGCGCTCTTCGCAGAGCCCTTCCAGTCGCCCCTAGCCCCACCTACATCCTGGCGAGCAACCCTGACTTCTTGGGCTTGCGGGGAGGGAGGGATTCGCCGCGAGCGAGCATGTCGACGTACTCGGCCAGCTTGCGGTCCCGGGTCGTCGGGCGCTTGACGGCGCTGAGTCGGTAGACGATGGCGTAGCGGTTGGCTGCGTCCAACTGGTCGAACGTCGCGGCTGCGGCGGGATTGGCCGCGAGCGCCTGATCTAGATCGGGCGGGGTCTGCATGTCGGCCTGCCCGCGGTAAGCCGCTTGCCACCGTCCTTGCGCCTTGGCCGCGTCGACGGCCGCGATTCCGGCTGACTGCATCCGTCCGGCCTGGGTGAGGCGGGCGACGTTCTCGACGTTTCGCTGGGACCAAGGGCTGTTCGGCCGACGGCGCGTGAAGCGCTGGCGATAGCTGTCGTCGTCACGTCGGGCGATCTGCCCGTCGATCCAGCCGAAGCACAGCGCCTCGTCAAGCGCTTCCGCGTAGGTCAGGGCCGTCGTCCGCCCGCCCTTCTTGTGCAGTACCAGCCAGACCCCAGGGTGGTCGGCATGGTGGCCGTCCAACCAGGCGTGCCACGCCTCGGCGTCCCGTACAAGCAGCTCTGCGAGATCGGACACGGCGCAGCGCTAGAACGGTGTCGCGGACACAGTCAAGCCGCCAGCACGCAGCCAACGCCCTGGGCGCCCTGAGCCTCGTAGTCGCTGACCGGATGAACATCGCCGTCGAAGCGCTTGCGGGGCTCGGCCCGCCAGCCCCGGGGTCCCGCAGCCAGCGCAACCGCCCTGCTTCTTGACGTTGATGATCTCGGGGACAGGCATGGCGCGGAGTCTATCGACGATGGCCTACCGCGGTGCCATGCCAGGGAAGGCCAGCGGGGCTCGGGCGGATGCCAAGGAGCGGCGACCCACCTTCGCCTCTCCGGCCCGGAGCGCCAGGGCTGAGCGCCCCTGGCGCAGCGGCCCGCTAAGCGGGATCCACCCCGGGCCGAGTTGAGCGGTGCGCCCTAACCCAACCGGCCGATTATCCACTTAAGCGCTGGCCCTGAGATCAGTGGAGCCCAGGGCGGGGATTGAACCCGCGACCTCTTCCTTACCAAGGAAGCGCTCTACCACTGAGCTACCTGGGCCTGGGCGGGAAGGGATTCGAACCCCTGTAGGCGTAAAGCCAGCTGATCTACAGTCAGCCCCGTTTAACCACTTCGGTACCCGCCCGCGCCGGAGTATACCGAGGGTCAGGGGCCGCTCCCGGGAGAGCCCCTCCAAGGCACTTCCGCGGGAACGAGGAGAACATATGACCGATCCCGGAGCGGACCCCTCGCCCAAAGTCGACTTCGAGACATTCCAGAAACTGGACATCCGAGCGGGTGTGGTTCTCGAAGCCGAAAGCTTCCCAGCGGCCCGGAACCCGTCGCTCAAGCTGAGGATTGACTTCGGGGAGACGGTCGGAGTCCTCCAGTCCAGCGCCCAGCTCACCCGGCACTACGACCCCCAGACACTAGTCGGTAAAGAGGTCTTGGCGGTGGTCAACTTCCCGCCTCGCCGGATTGCGGGGTTTCCCAGCCAGGTTCTGGTGCTGGGCCTGATCGACGCCGGCGACCCAGCCGACGTGGTCCTCGTGGTTCCTGATCGCCCGGGGACCAGGGGAAGAAGGTTGGGGTGACTTCTGGCCCTCGGCCCGGGCTGGGGAGCGGATCGCAGCCGCAATGCGCCGCAGCCAGTAACATCAGGGCTGGGTAAATGACGGCACCGCCGGGGGGCGGAGAAGGAGACGGCAATGAGCATCATGCGACGGATGTCCGACCTGTTCCAGCAGAAGGCCAACAAGGTCCTGGACCGGGCCGAGGACCCAGTGGATGCCCTCGACCTCTCCTATCAAAAGCAGCTCGAGGCGCTCCAGCAGGTGAAGCGCAGCGTCGCCGAGGTGCTCACCTCGGAGAAGCGGCTTGAGATGCAGGCGGCCCAGCTCCAGCAGACGCAGACCAAGTCCCAGGACCAGGCCAAGCTCGCCCTCCAGCAGGGGCGCGAGGACCTGGCCCGACTGGCGCTAACCCGAGCCCAGCAGGCCCAGGCCCAGGCCGACGGGATGCAGGCCCAGATCCAACAGCTCAAGGACCAAGAGCAGAAGCTGGAGGTGACCGCGCAGAAGCTCACCGCCAAGGTGGAGTCCTTCCGGACTCAGCGCGAGACCATCAAGGCGCAGTACTCCGCGGCCAAGGCCTCGACGCAGATCGGCGAGGCAGTGACCGGGCTCTCCGAGCAGATGACCGACGTGAACCTGATGATGGAGCGGGCTCAGGACAAGACCCAGCAGATGCAGGCGCGCTCGGCGGCCATCGACTCACTGGTCGACAGCGGCACCCTGGACACCATCGGCATCTCTTCCGGAGATGACATCGACCGCCAGCTCCAAGGACAGTTGACCGATTCCCAGGTGGACGCCCAGCTGGCGGCCATGAAGCAGGAGGTGCTGGGCAGCCCGGAGCCGGCGCCCCGGATCGCGGCCTCCCCCTCCCCCGCGACCGCGGCTCCGGCCCCTTCCGCCGCGCCGGGCGCTGGAGACGAGTCGAGCGTGGTGGTCCGGATCTCGGGGGAGGACCAGTTCCGACTGAACATCGCCGAGCGGCCTCAGCTGGAGCCGCTGGACGAGAACCTGAGCCGGGCGATCGAGAGTCAGGATCAGACGACCTATACGCAGGCCCTCGCCGACCTGCTCAACTTCGTCCGTGCCCACGGCAGCAAGCTCCCGGGCGACTCACTGGAGCCCTCCGACGTGGTCCTCCCCTCCCAGGACATGACCCTGGAGGAGGCGACCAAGCTGCTCGCTGGGGGCGGGGTGGTCGAGGCGGGGGCGCAGGCAGGCTCCTAACAGCCGGGCCCAGGCATCCCCGGAGCCGGCGGCCTGCGCTCTAGACGGGCACGCCCCAGAGCGGGAACCACGATCCGAGGACCGGCTCGATCGGGAGGTCGTCCTTGACCACCGCCGCCAGCCGGATCTCCTCTGCGTTGTCGCGCTGGTGGTCGCCGTTGGGGATGAAGGGGTAGAAGGTCCCCTGCTTGTACCCGTAGATGAAGTAGACCTTCCGCTGGCCCTGCAGGAAGGGAAAGACCGATGCCAGCAGGCAATCGCCCAGCCCCTCGTCGATCAATCCCTGGGCAACTCCGTGCAGGGCCGCGATGAGCGCTTCGGAGTCGGAGCCATCGACGACCAACCACGCGAAGCCGAGGTCGTCTTTGATCTCGCGCACCTTGAGGGCGTCGTCCGGGGCGGTCTGATCCTGGACCTGGAGCATGTCCACGGTGTCCTTGACAAGCTGGTCGAACCGACCCGGGGGAAGCGCCTTGAAGACGATCCCCACCCGTCCCCCGGGCTGAAGCGAGGCCGAGGTCTCCAGGGTGATCAGGGCCGTGCTCATGGCGAAGACCTTGTCCTCGTTCGGTTTGGGGAGCCGGGTCCGGCCCATCAGCGAGTCGAGAAATCCCAAGGCTGATTCGCTCTAGCTGGAGAGCTGCGACTCCAATTCCCGCAGCTTGGCCAGGCGGTGGTCCAGCGAGGGATGGGTCGAGAACATCTCGGCCAGGCTCCCCTTGCCCATATGAACGGCGGGGAAGATCATCAGGGCATTGGCCGACTGCACCTGGCGCAGGTCCCGGCTCGGGATTCGGGTCATCGTGCCGCTGATCTTCTGCAGGGCCGAGGCCAGCTGGGCCGGCTCCCTCGTGATGATCGCCGACCCCCGGTCGGCAGCGTACTCCCGGTAGCGCGAGAGGGCTCGGATCAAAACGAAGCTGATCGCCCAGACCACCGCCGCCACCAGGATGATCACGATCATCCCCTGCCCCTCGTCGCGGCCCCCTCCCCGACCCCGGCCCCCGTAGCCGCCGCCGCCCATCATGCCGAAGCCGCCGAACATCCCAAACCACATTCCCGACTGCACGATGAGCGCAGCCACGGTGGCGAAGAAGCTGGCCATCGCCATCACCTTGACGTCCTTGTGGATGACGTGGCTGAGCTCGTGGGCCAGGACCGCCTCCAACTCCTTGGGTTCGAGTTGGTCGAGGATGCCGGTGGTCACCGCCACCACTGAATGCTTGGGATTGCGGCCGGTCGCGAGCGCGTTGGGCACCGGCGAATTGATCACCGCCACCTGGGGCATGGGCATCCCGGTGATTTGGCAGAGCCGGCCGACGATGTCGAAGAGCTCGGGTTGCTGGCGGGCGGTGACCAGATTGGCGTGGAGGCTGCTCAGGACCAGCTTGTCGGAGTAGAAGTACTGGGCCACGAGCAAGACGGCCACCACCACCACGATCAAGGCCACCGAGATGTGCAGCAGGAGGAGGACGCCCACGAAGGCGAGGTAGACCACCGCCAGCAGAAAGAGGGCCAGGAACATGCGGGCGGTCAGGCCGGCGTCCGCTCCCAACTTGCGATGCATACGCCACCTATATACCCGTTTCCGGGCATCTCACGCCGGGGGGAGGCGCGTCCCCCGTAAGCCTGGCTCCGCTCCAGACCGAACTGCGCTGCTCTCACCCAGGTAGGCGTGCCAGAGCGCCGCGTAGCCGCCTCCCGCCTGCAGCAGCTGCTGATGCGACCCCACCTCCACCGCGCGGCCCGCCGAAACCACCACCACCAGATCCGCGTCAACCGCGCTCTGGAGCCGGTGCGAGACGGTCACCACGGTCCGGCCGGTCAGGACCCGGGCCAGGGAGAGCTCCAGCCGGCGCGCCACCCGCGGGTTGAGCAGGGAAGTTGCTTCGTCGAGGACCAGAGTGTGCGGATCGGCCAGCAGCAGGCGGGCGAGGGCGAGCTGCTGGGCTTGGCCCGCACTGAGGCGGAGGCCCCCGGACCCGATCGGGGTGCGGAGCCCCTCGGCAAGGCCGGCCAGCCACTCCCCGGCGCCGACCCCGGCGAGTGCGTCGGCCAGGGCCTGGTCGCTGCTCTGGGGCGCGGCTAGGCGGAGGTTGTCGGCCACGGTTCCGGTGAACACGTGGTGCTCCTGGGTGAGCAGCACCACCTCGGCTCGGACCCGCTCCGAGGCCAGCTGATGGACATCCACTCCCCCCACGGTGACCCGCCCCCGGCGGGGCCCGTAGACGCCCGCCAGCAGTAGTGCCAAGGTGCTCTTGCCCGACCCGCTGGGGCCCACGACCGCCACCCGGGAGCCGGGTTGAGGGTGCAGGCTCAGGCCCCGGAGCACGTCATCACCCGCTCGGTAGGCGAAGTGAACGGAGCTGGCGTCCAGCTGTCCGCCCTGGGGCTCGAGCTCGGTGACGGGCTGACGCTCAACCTGTCCGACCCCGATCAGCCGAGCCAGCGACGCACCGCCCAGCTGGAGATGGTCGAGCCAGCTCAGGATGACGTCGACCGGCTCGATCAGCTGCTGGGTGTAGAGCGCCGCTGCGGTGAGCGCGCCGAGTCCAATCAGGCCCTCTGAGTGGAGCACTCCGCCAATCGCCACGCTGAGTACCAAGGGGACCAGGTAGGTGGCCTCGCTGATCGGGAAGTAGACGGTGCGGAGGGCCAGGGTGGCGCGCTCCGCGGCGAGCCACTCGACGACCGCCCGGTCGACCTCCTCAAGCCGCCTCCACCCGAGTCGCATCGCCTCGATCGTCCGGCCCTCCTCCACCGACTCCTGGATCAAGCCGTTGACCTTTCCCTGGGCCGCCCGCTCGCGCAGGTAGGCCGAGGGAGCCCGGTGCAGATACCACCTGGTGGCCAGGGCCAGGATCAGGGCGGCCGGGATCAGGGTGAGCGCCAGGAGCGGGGCGGTCCAGATCAGGGCCCCGATCGTCAGGAGCATCGTCACCAGCGCGATCACGATCTCCGGCAGGGCCCGCTGGACCGTCTGGCTCAGTCCGTCTACGTCTGAGGTAGCCCGGGTGAGCAGGTCCCCGGTCCCGGCCCGCTCGACGACGGCCAAGGGAAGCCGTAGCACGTTCTCCAGGAACTCCTCGCGGAGGCGGGCGAGCACCCGGGAGCCGACCCGCCCCCCCCGGCGGCCGGCCCACCAGCTGAGCCAGGTCCGGAGCAAGACGGAGGCTAGGAAGACCAGCACCACCGGTTCGATCACGCGGCCGAGGCGGTGTTGGGTCGCCGCCTGGACGACCACCCCCAGGGCCCAGGGACCGACCAGTCCGGCCAGGGACGCCCCGCCCTGGATGAGCAGCAGCAGCGCCACCGGCCGCCGCTCCGCAGCGAGGACGCGGCGCATCTCGGCCCCCACCTCGCGAGCGGTCGCGGTGGGCAGCAGCTGGGACTGGGCGGAAACGCTCATCCGGCCAGCTCCCGCTCCAGCAGGGTCCGATACCGAGGCTCCGTCTGGAGCAGCTGGCGGTGGCTGCCGCTGGCCACCACTCGCTGGTCGAGGACCAGAACCTGGTCCGCGCGTTCCATCAGCATCGGGCTGGTGGTCAGGACGACTGTGGTCAGCCCGGAGCGGAGCTGCCGCAGCCCCTCCACCACCATCAGCTCGGTGTAGGCGTCGACCGCGCTGGTGGGCTCCTCCAAGACTAGGATAGGGGCACCGCTGCGCAGCGCCCGGGCCAGCACAAGCCGCTGCCGCTGACCACCCGACAGAGAGCGGCCCCTCTCGGGTAGGAGATGGCTCAGCCCCCCCTCCAGCCCGGAGAGGATCTCGATCGCCTGGGCGGCTCGGAGCACCTGATCCAGTTCGGGCCGGGGGTTCTCCCCGGCCTCGACCAGGGGATCGAGATTGTCTTGCAGCGATCCCGCCAGCAGCGTCGCGTCGCGATCGACCACCAGGATCGTCTGCCGAACCAGCTCCAGGGGCAGAGAATCGAGCCTCCGCCCCCCCAGCGTCACCCAGGCACCGTCGCCGGGATCAGCGTAGCGGCCGAGACGGGCGGCCAGCTCGATCAGGCCCTCGGAGTCGGCGCTCGTGATGGCGACCAGGATTCCGGGTTCGACGCGGGTCCCGGTGCGGCTGTCCTCGAGCACCCCGCGGGCCAACTCCTGGGGCGTAGGCAGGACCAGGTTGGGTTCGCCGGAAGGCTCGACCAGCTCCCGCTGCCGGACCAGGACGGAGAGCACCTTGCGGGCTGCGACCCGGCCCGCGCTGAGGGACTGGGCGGCCTCGCCGAAGGTGGCCAGGGGGACCAGCAGGAAGGCCGCCAGAGCGTAGACGGTGACCAGCTCCCCCGCCCCGGCCCGGCCCGACGCCGCCATCCGCGCCCCCAACCAGGTCACTGCCACCAGGAAGCTGCCCGGAACCAGCGCCTCCAGGGCGGTGAGGACCGCGGCCATCTGGGCGGTCCGGTTCATGGCATCGCGGATCGTGGTGGCGGCGATCGCGAAGCGGTTCGCAAACATGGTTTCGCCGCCCAGACCACGCAAAACTCGGAGCCCGACCACGACATCGACCGCCTGACCTGAGGCCACCGCCACCGCCTCCCGCTGCGCCTGCTGGCGCCGTCCGAGCGGCCCTAGGCAAGCGACCAAAGACACCAGCGTCAGCGGCCCGCCGATCAGGGCCACCAGCCCGAACTCGGGCGCCATCGCGAAGAGCAGTCCGGTCACCCCCAGGTAAGTGACCACCGCCCCCGCGAATCTCCCCGTCACATCGAAGGTGCTGCCGATCCGGTCCACGTCGGTGGCGCTCAAAGAGGCCACCTCGCCAGCCGCCACCTGGCGGGGCAGCTCAGCCCCCAGCCGGGTCGCGCAGCGGATGATCAGCTGTTGAGTCCGCGACGCTGAGAGCAGGTAGTTGGTCACCGCCCGGCGGTGGCGCATCACCCCCGCCACCGCGGCGAAGGTACCCAGCAAGAGAATCCCCAAGCTCCAGGCCAATACCGTCGCCGGCTGGCGGTTCGCGGCCGACCCTACTGCCCTCCCTAGGACGAGCGGTAGCCCGGCCAAGCTGCCCATCCAAAGCACCCCGTACCAGGCGCCCGCGGCCAGGTTGGGCCACTGCTGGCGCCCCAGCCACCACAGGAAGTGGTCGGGAGAGCGCAGGTCGGGCAGACCCGGATCGACCGCGGCGACAAGGCGCACAGGAAAAACCTCTGGAAGGGGAACAAATCGAGGCGCGGCCCGATCGGGCCGCGGCGGGCAGGGGGCCAACTGCTCTCGCGACCTCGGTATTTTACGCACTTGGGAGCGGCCCTCCGGCGCCGAACCCAGGAGCTGGCATCGGCGCCATCCCCCGCCCCACCGAGACAGTCGGGCGGCGGGGGGCCCGTTTCCAGCCGGGCGCTAACATGGCGGCGACGAGTCAGTCCGGACTCCAGGTGATCGAAGGAGGTTCCCCGCCCGATGTTTCCCTTTCCGGAAATCGTGGCGGGCGTGGTTGTGGTCTATCTTGGTATGCGCACCTCAGTGGGCCGGCGCGCGATCAATCTGGCCCAGCAGAAGATCGGCCGCCTTTTGGATCGGGCCGAAAATCCCGTCGAGGCCCTGGACCTCTCCTACCAAAAGCAGATCGAGGCCCTGCAGCAAGTCCGCCGCGGTGTCGCCGAGGTGGTGACCTCGGAAAAGCGGCTGGAGATGCAGGCGGCCCAACTCCGGCAGAGCCAGGTGAAGCTCCAAGGCCAGGCCCGCCTCGCCCTCGAACAGGGCAAAGAGGACCTGGCCCGGCTGGCCCTGACCCGCTCCCACGCCGCCGACGCCCAGCTCCAGTCCCTGGATCAGCAGGTTGGGCAGCTCAAAGAGCAGGAGCAGAAGTTGCAGATCACCGCCCAGCGGCTGCAGGCACGAGTGGAGGCCTTCCGGACCCAGAAGGACACCCTGAAGGCGCAGTACTCGGCGGCCCAAGCCTCCGCTCGGATTGGCGAGACCGTGACCGGGATCTCGACCGACATGAACGACGTCAACCTCATGCTCGAGCGGGCTCAGGACAAGACCACTCAGATGCAGGCCCGCGCAGCTGCCATCGACGAGCTGGTCTCGTCGGGTACCCTGGACGCGCTCGGGAGTGGGGGCGGAGATGACATCGACCGCCAGCTCCAGGCCATCACCGGCGATGCCTCGGTGGAGGCCCAACTCACCCAACTGCGCCAGGAGATGCTGGCCAAGCCCGCAGACACACCCCACCTGGGGAGCCCCGATGGGCGAACGGATTCACCAAAAGAGGGAGGTTAGGCAATGCTTCACACGATCGCGTTCATCGTCATTGGTCTCGTCGTCGGCGCCATCTTCATCCGCAAGGCACGGGCAGTAGCGGCGGTCATCCGCGTCGTCGGCGGTCTGATCGGGGCCCTGGTCGGCGGCTTCGTCACCCTGGCCGCGTTGGGCAGCACCAGCACCGGGGGCAAGTACGGCTCCCTGGTGGTCTCGATCGTTTTGGCGGCAATTGTGGCGGCGATCGCGGCGGCGGTCAGCAACATGGCACCGGTCAGCGGTCGGGAGTGAGCGCCCCCTGATCCGGTCGCCCGCGCCTCGCTCACTTTCGGGAGCGACCGAGGCTGGGCTCAGGTCAAGGGCTGGGCGAAGTGGGCCGCCGCCAGCTCCACGTCCCTGGTCATCCGCTCCACCAGGGCGTGGTCGCTGGCGAACTTTTCCTGCGGGCGGAGAAGGCGGAGCACGCTGACTCGAACCATCTCGCCGTAGAGGTCACCCGGATCCTCGAGGCAGTGCACCTCGAACCTGCGCTCCTGGCCGCCGAAGTGGGGCCGGGTACCGAGGCTACCGACCGCCTGGAGCCTTTCCCCCGTCGCGAGCTCCAATTCCATGACATATACCCCGTCAGGGGGCAGTGCCTGCAGGGAGGGGAGCTCCAAGTTGGCGGTGGGGAATCCGAGCTGCCGCCCCATCCCGTCACCGTGGACCACCACGCCCAACACCTGGAACGGCCGGCCCAGCATGGCCCCTACCGCCCCCAGAGCGCCCTCGGCGAGCCGGCTGCGGATGGCGGAGCTGCTCACCGCCTCGCCCTCCCAAAGAAGCGCATCCACCAACCCGACGGAAAATCCGCCACGGGACGCGTACTCACGCAGGAAGTCGAGTCTCCCCTCCGCTCCCTTCCCGATCGAGAAAGTCGGGCCTACCACCATAGTCTCGATCCGGAGCCGGTCCCGGAGCCGGTCCATGAAGGTGTCCGGGCTCATCCGCCGAACCCGCTCGTCGAATGGAATCACCCAAAGTCGATCCACCCCCGACTCCACCAGGAGACGGCGCTTGAGTTCGAAGGGGCTCAGCAGTGGGAGGCTTCGGCCCGGCTCGATGACCGTCCGGGGATGGGGTTCGAAGGTAATCGCGGTCAGCTCGGCACGGGTCCGCCCGGCCTCCAGCGCTGCCGCCGCCAGAATCGCCTGATGCCCGATGTGGACGCCGTCGAAGTTCCCCAGGACCAGGCAGGTTGGTCCAGCCACCTGGTCGCCGGTCGTCTCGCCAAGCCCGAACTCGGCGACTCCGTGGGTGGTCAGCCGGCCAGAGCCGGATACCTCAGCCACTTACCGGTAGCAGAACCTTGGTCGGACGAAACCGAAGGCCGGTGACCTCGCCCAAGGCGATCAGGCGGCCGTCAGGTCCGTGTGCTCTCACCTCCGCGCTGGACGCGGAGACTGCTTGAATCCAGACCGACTGGCCCCGCTGCACCGCCAGGGCTGAGGCGGGGAGGAGGTCGATGCGGGGCAGCACTTCCACCGCGAGCTCGGGCGGGAGCAGGTAGCTCCGGGGCTCGGGAGACTCCATCAGTTGGTCCAGCCTCACCGAGTCGGAGATCTTGAACGGGCCGTATTCGGTGCGTTCCAGCCAGGCGAGCAGGCCCCCAACCCCGAGCGCGTCTCCCAGGTCGGTGGCGAGAACCCGCAGGTAAGTGCCTCGGCCGCAGATCACTTCCACCTCAACCTCGGCCACCTCCCCTGGGGAGAACGCCCGCAAGTTGATGTGGCGAATCTCGGCGGGACGAGACTTGCGCTCCACGGTCAGGCCCTGGCGGGCGAGTTCGTAGAGATGGCGGCCCTGATGCCGCACCGCGGAGTGCATCGGGGGCACCTGCTGGACAATCCCGACGAACTGGGCCAGGGCGGCCGCCACCTGGGTTTCGGTCAAATGGGCCGCTGATTCCGCCCGGCGCACCTCACCCTCTAGATCGCCCGTGTCGCTCACCTCGCCCAGGCGGAGCCGAGCATGGTAGGTCTTGGGCTGGCGGAGGATGTATTCGACCAGCCGGGTGGCCCGACCGACGCAGAGGGGCAGCACCCCGGTGGCGGCCGGGTCGAGGGTGCCGGCGTGGCCGACGTGGCGCTCATCGAGCGCCCGCCGGGCCATCTTGATGGCCGTGAACGAGGTGATGCCCGCCGGCTTGGCCAGGTTGAGGAGCCCGGTCACGGCCGGGCTGTCGGTCCTCACGCCGCTGCCCCCGCGGCCGGCACCGGGAGCGACCCTCACCGGGCCACCGATTCGATGAGCCGGCGCGCTTGGCCGAGAATGGCCGACTCGACCTCAGCGATCGGACTCGCCACCTCAGCGCCCGCTGCCCGTCGGTGGCCGCCTCCCCCAAAAGGGGCTACCAGTCGATGGGCTTCGATGGGGTGCCGGCTCCGCACGCTGACCCGGGTCAACTCAGCCCCTGCCTCCTTGAAGAGCACGGCGCAGAGCATCGTGTCCAGGCTCTGGAGGACGTCGATGATCCCCTCGCTCTCCTCCATGTCGGCGCCGCTCCGGCGCAGCATGGTCTGAGTCACCTCGCTCCAGACCAGCCGCCCGTTCAGCTCATAGGCCGCGGCAGCGGCCGCTAGCGCCTGCAGCTTCAGGGTGCTTTCCGGGCGCGACTTGTAGCTCTTGAGGGCCACCCAGGCCGGGTCCGCGCCCAGCCGGGCGAGATCGGCCCCGAGCTGGAGCACCTGGCCGGTCGTGTTGTCGTGCCGGAAGCCGCCGGTGTCGGTGTAGATGGCCGCGTAGAGGTTGGTCGCGGCCTTGGGGCTGATTTCTGCACCCCAGGCCCGGAGCGCCTCGAAGACAATCACCCCGGTGGCCGCCGCCTCAGGCTGGACCAGGGAGATGTCCCCGAACCCCTCGTTGCTGGCGTGGTGGTCGATGACGACTGTGAGCGGCGCCGCCTCGATCCGCTTCCTCAGGTTGCCGAAACGCCCGGGGCTGCCCGCGTCAAACGTGATGGCGACTGCCTCCGGGGGGGCCTCCTCCTGATTCACCGCCTCGTAGCCGGGGAGGTAGGCGAGCCCGCGCGGGAGGGGATCTGGCACCCAGGGGTAGGCCTGCTTGCCCTCCTGGAGCAGGTAGTCAGCGAAGGCTAGGACACTCCCCAGCGAGTCCGCGTCGGCGTCCTTGTGGGCGACCAGGAGGAACTGCTGGTGCTCGTCCACGGCCTGGCGGATCAGCGCCAGCTGATCAGCCATCCGCCCTTCCCCGACTGCTCCCGGGCTGGCTCGCCAACCCCTCCAGCAGCTGGCTGACCCTGACCCCATACGCGATCGAGTCGTCAAGGCGGATGTCCAGCCGCGGGATCCGGCGCATGTGCTCGAGGCGCTCGCCCAGTCGGTGGCGCAGGAAGCCGGTCATGCCCCGGAGCACCCGCAAAGCCTGCTCACGCTCCTCCTGATCGCCCAGCACGCTCACCTTGACGCGGGCGAAGGAAAGGTCGGGCGCGCAGGCGACCCCGACCACGGTGACCATGGCCAGCCGGGGATCCTTGACGTCTGCCGAGATAGCCAGGGCGAGCTCCTGGCGCAGCTGGACATCGATCCGCTCCCGGCGGTGGGTGCTTCCGGCGTCGCGGGCCGTCCTCACCGCCGGCTCCGCGCCGTGACCGGCTCGGTTAGCGGTTTCGCTGCTGCACCACGTAAAACTCCAGGATGTCCCCTTCGGCGAAGTCCTGGTAGTCGCCGAGGTCAATGCCACACTCGTATCCCTGGGCAACCTCACGGACGTCATCCTTGAAGCGCCGCAGGGAGGCGACCTGGGCTCGGTGGACTTCCTTGCCCTCCCGAACCACGACCGCCAGCGAGCCCCGGCTGACCTTGCCCTCGGTGACCTGACTGCCGGCGATCACCCCGGTGCGGGGAACCCTGATCCGGGCCTTCACCTCCGCGCGTCCCTCGAACACCTCCTCGAAGGTGGGCTCGTGGAGACCGCGGATCGCCTTGTCGATCTCCTCGGTGATCTGATAGACGACGTCGTAAGTGCGGACGTCGATTCCCAGGCTGTCCGCCCGTGCCCGCGCTCCCGGGTCGGGCCGAACGTTGAACCCGATGACGATAGCGTTGGCGGCCGCGGCCAAGTCCACGTCCGCCTCGGAGATGGGACCCACCGCGTCGGCGACCAGGCGGAGCCGGACCAAGGGGTCCGAGAACTTGAGCAGAACCGCTCGGAGCGCTTCCAAAGATCCCTGGCTCTCGGCCTTGACCACCAGATCGAGATCGCGGAGCCCATCTCCGGATTGCTTACTCAGCTCCGCCAGGCTGACCCGGTTGGCATCCGCCCGGCCCGAGCGCAGCTCCAGCCGCCGTGCCTCAGCGGCCGCGCGCGCCGCCCGCTCCGTCTCGGCCACCAGCAGCCGGTCCCCGGCGATCGCCACCTCCGGCAGTCCGGTGACCAGGGCGGGCAACCCAGGAGTCACCTGGTCAACACGCTGGCCCCGGTCGTCTAGGAGAGCGCGGATCCTCCCCGCCACCGGGCCCACCACGAAGTAGTCCTGAACCCGCAGGGTACCCTCCTGGACCAGCACGCTGGCGACCGGGCCCTGCCCCTTCTGGAGGTGGGAGTCAATCACCGCTGCTTCGCCGGGCCGATCCGGGTTGGCTCGGGGCTCGCCCAGGTCGCTGACCAAGAGGATCATCTCCAGGAGGTGGTCGATGCCGTCGCCGGTCTTGGCCGAGACCGGCACGCACACGACCTCCCCGCCGAAATCCTCGACCACCACACCGTGTTCGGCCAGCTGCTGCTTAACCCGGTCTGGGTTGGCGTCCTCCCGGTCGATCTTGTTGAGGGCCACCAGCAGAGGTACCCCCGCGTTGCGGACGTGCTTGATCGCCTCCTCGGTCTGAGGCATGACCCCGTCATCGGCGGCCACCACCAAGACCGCCAGGTCGGTGATGTTGGCTCCCCGGGCGCGCATGGCGGTGAAGGCCTCATGCCCCGGGGTGTCGATGAAGGTAATCCGACGGCCCTGACGCTCGACCACCGACGCCCCAATCCGCTGGGTGATTCCACCCGCCTCGCCCGACGCCACCGAGGTCTCGCGGATGGCGTCGAGAAGACTGGTCTTGCCATGGTCGACATGGCCCAGCACCGTGACCACCGGGGGCCGGGGCTGGAGATGCCCTGAGTCCAAGTCGGCTTGGAACTGGACCCGGTCGAGCATGCGCTCGACCGGAGCCGCCGCCTCGACCTCCGCGCCGGCGATCTCGATCTCGAGTTGCTCGGCGACCAGACGGGCGGTCCCGGCGTCGATGCTCTGGTTGATGGTGGCCAGGATCCGATGCTGCATGAGCACCTTGGCAACCTCGGCGGCGGAGACCCCTAGGGCATCGGCGAGTGACTTGACGGTGAGATTGGCGGGCAGGGCCGCCTGCTTGACCTTGGCGATGAACGTGTCCTCCTCAGACTGGGGCTGCCGGGTCGGGACCAGACCGGCCGGGCGAACCAGAGATCATACCCGCCAGCGCAGCGGCCACCGCCGCGTAGTCGATCGGCGCTTCGCCCAGACGCAGGGACCGGCCCAGGGCCCGGCGTCTCATGGCCACCTTCCAGCAGTTCATATTGGCACACAGGTAGGCGCCGCGCCCGGGACCACGCCCGGGAGCAGCTTCGACGACTACTCTGGCGCCGTCGCCGCGCAGCCGAAGCAGCTCACCCTGGGGACGCCGAGCCCGACACCCAATACAGGTGCGGACCGGTCGCGCGGCGGAGTGGCCGACGACTAGGACTCCTCGCCTTGGGGCCGGATGTCGATCCGCCATCCGCTCAGCCGGGCCGCCAGCCGGGCATTCTGCCCCTCCTTTCCGATCGCCAACGAGAGGCTTTGAGGACTCACCACCGCGGTGGCCCGGCGCCCTGCCTGATCCAGGTGCACCGATACGACCGGGGCCGGCGCCAGCGCGCGCGCCACCAGCTCTGCGGGATCGGCCGACCACTCCAGCACATCCACTTTCTCACCGCTCAGCTCGGCGACCACGGCGCGGATGCGGACTCCCTTGGGGCCGATGCAGGCGCCCTTGGCATCGATCCCCGCTCGCAGCGACTCGACTGCCACCTTGCTGCGCTCGCCCGGCTCGCGGGCGATCGCCCGAATCAGCACTGAGCCGTCGGCCAGCTCCGGGACCTCGGCCTCCATCAGCCGGCGCAGAAGCAGGGCGTTGGCGCGGGAGGCGCGAACCTGAAGAATCTCCTCTCCCCCGCCGACCCGGGATTCCATCAGAACCACCTTCAGATGTCGACCCCGGATGAGCCGTTCGCCCCGGATCTGTTCCTCCCGAGGCAGGTAGGCCTGGAGCTGGCCGGCCCGGAGCAAGATCGTCCCCTCCTCCATCCGCTCCACGATGCTGGCCACCAGCCGCCCCCGGCTCGCCTCCGCCTCACCTTCGAGCCGCTCTCGACGCGCCTCCCGGACCCGGTGGCCGACCGCGGCCTTTACCAGCCTGGCCGCCCGAGCTGCCACCGCCGGGGGCAGATCCACCGCCTGGCGCACCTGCCAGCCCACCTCCACTACCGGGTCGGCTTGTCGCGCCGAGTCCAGCGAGACCTCGGCGCCGGACTGAGGCTCGCCAGCCACCACTCGGCGAATCGCCACCACCGCCAGCCGACCCGTCTCCGGGTCGAGAGTGGCCTCGACCGCAGGCGGGTTCGGATCCAGCTGCAGCCAGGCCGCGGGGATGGCCGCCTCGATGGCCGCCACCAGCCCCCCGGTGGGAACACCGTGAATCTCCCGGAGCGTCCTGAGCACGGCGCCAAGCTCCCCGGACCGGTTCCACTCCAGGTCAGGCGATGGTCCGGCAACCGACTTCACAGGTCGACCACCACGCGCGCCGCCGCAACTGTACGGCGACTCACCCGCCATTCCCGCAGCCGCCCCCCCCTGGTCCGGCGGACCTCCAGGTCGAGCTCGTCCGGACTGAGCGCGATCAGCCGTCCTTCGACCACGGTCTGGGAGTCGCCGTCGACGAGGGTCAACCGGACCCGCCTCCCCAGAGAGGCGGCGAAGTCCTGCTCGGTCTCGAGGTCTCGCTCGGCTCCCGGCGAGGACACCTCCAGCGAGTACGGGCCGGGCAGGACATTCTCGAGGCGGTCGAGCAAGGCCGAGAGAGCCTCGCTGGCCTGCCCGCACTCGTCGATGGTCACCCCGCCCGGCCGGTCGACGGTGACCCGCAAGACGGCGCGGCCTTTGCCGGGATGCCAGGAGACATCGACCAGCTGGAGGCCGAGTTCGTCGAGCGCAGGCGGCAGCGAGTCCCGGACCAGCTCCGCCGGCGACGCTTGGACCACCTTATGTCGGCCTCAGGCGCACGGGAGCCCAAACCGGTCTAGGCCAGGGGACAGAGCGTGCACCAAACCGCCTCCGGAGCTCGATGTTAGCCGAGGGCAAGCCGCCAGGGTCAGTGCCGCGCGGCAGTCACCGCTCCCGCCGGGACCCGCGGACTGCTGCGCCTCGCCACCCGGCGGTCCAGCCCCCGCCAAGCGGTGAGCAGGGTGCTGGCATTGAAGATCGAGCTGTAGGTCCCCGACACGATCCCTACCAGCAGAGCCAAAACGAAGCTCTGGATCGAGCTTCCCCCGAAAAGGAAGAGCGTGATCAGTACGAAGACCACGGTGAGCGAGGTGTTGAGCGAGCGGGAGAGGGTCTGGGCGATCGAGAGATTCACGACCTGATCGAAGTTCATCCGCGAACCCTGGACCCGGAGGTTTTCTCGGATCCGGTCGAAGACCACGATCGTGTCGTGCACGGAGAAGCCGACCATGGTCAGCACCGCGGTGACGAAGAGCGTGTCCACCTGGCCGAGCAGGCTGAAGTGGCCCAGGATGGCCCAGATTCCCGCCAAGACGAAGACGTCGTGGAGCAGCGCCGCCATCGCGCAGAGAGCAAAGCGACGGGCGCTGATCTGGGTCCCCGAGAAGCGCAGACCGAGATAGAGGGAGATCAGGGTGGCGGAGATGATGACCAGGAAGACCGCGCTCACCACTAACCCCCCGGCGATCACGGGGCCGACGGTAGTCTCGCTGGTCGCAACCGGGTTGCCGGCCTTGTCGGTGGGCAGCCCGAAGTGGGAGTTCACCGCCTTGAGGATGTTGACGCCCTCGCTGGGAGCTATCGGGAGGGTGGTGATGACGAAGGTGTTCTTGCTCTCGGTCTCGACCTGCGCCCGCCCCGCCGGATAGGCGTCCAGGGCCACTTTCTGAAGTGCGGCCGCGGTGGTGGTGTGTTTGGGCTGGACCGTGAAGCTGTCCCCACCGGTGAAGTCGATGCCCAGGTTGAAGCCGAGGAACAAGATGGCCAGCACTCCGGGCAGGATGATCGCCAGCGAGGCCGCGAAGTAGGCGTTGCGGTGGCTCACCACGTCGAACCTCCCCCCGCTGCGGACCGACTTGGCCAGCGTCTCCACGGGAAGGACCCGGGTGTAGAGGCCAGGCCTCCGCGCGAAGCGGAACCAGCGCTGGACGTAGTGCAGCAGCGAGTGGGTGATCACGATCGAGGAGAACATGCTGGCCGCGACCCCGATGAAGAGGGTGAGGGCGAAGCCCTTGACGTCGGTGGAACCGAAGAAGTAGAGGACGGTGCATGTGATCATGGTCGAGATGTTGGAGTCGCGGATGGCCGGCCAGGCGCGCCGGAAACCGTACTCGGTGGCCAGTTCCAGGGGGCGTTCTTGGCGCAGCTCCTCCTTCATTCGTTCAAAGATCAGCACGTTGGCGTCCACCGCCATCCCCACGCTGAGGATGAAACCGGCCAGGCCGGGCAGGGTCAGCACGACCGGGATCAGCTTGAAAACGGCCAGCACGATCGCCGCGTAGAAGATCAGCGCCAGACTGGCGAGGAAGCCCGGGAAGCGGTAATAGGCCAGCATGAAGAGGACCACTAGGAGCAGGCCGAAGGCGCCTGCCGTCAGGCTCTGCTGGACCGACTGGGCGCCCAGGCTGGCTGAGACCGAGGTCAACCCCTCGACGGTGATCTGGGCCGGGAGGGCTCCGGCGTTGATGTCGTCGACCAGCTGGGTGGCGCTGTTGAAAGTGAAGTTACCAGTGATCTGGGTTTGGTTGCTGCTCGGGCTGGCCACCGCGGGTGCGGTCAGCACCTGGCCGTCCAGGAAGATCGCCAGCTGGGAGGTGGGTGGGGCCGACGTCGTCGTGCCCCCATTTCCCGACTGCGTACAGCCGGGGTTCTTGGTGCAGGCGGCGGTGGTCAGGTTGGACCAGACGTTGGCCCCTTGACTGTTGAAGGTGATGTCCACCGCGAATCCGCCAGTGGCGCTGGCGACAGCCGCCGAACTCACATCAGAGGCGGTCAGGCTGGGAACGATCTTCCAGTGGTACCGGGTCCCGGTGGTGCTGTCCACCGGGTAGTAGAGGGGGTTGCTGAACTGGCAGCTGGCCTTGGGATGCGCCGCGGGCCAGCAGCCAGCTGGGATCAACTGCTTCTGGTCGACGCAGGTCTTCGTGGTACAGGTGCCCGGGGTGCCGTTGACCGAGGGCGCGCCGGGTACCGGGACGGCGAAGTGCAGCTGCGAGGTTTGACCGAGGGCCGCCTCGGCGGTGGCGACGTCGACCCCCGGGAGCTGCACCAGGATCTGGTTGTTGCCCTGGGTCTGGAGCTGGGCACCGGACACCCCCAGACTGTTCACCCGGCGCTCCAGGATGGTGAGCGTGTCCGCCTGGGCCTGAGCCAGGGTCCGACCCCGGGGCACCCCGCTGGTGCAGCCCGAGCCGGGGGGATTGTTGTCCCCCTGGCAGATCTGGATCGTGAGCGAGCTTCCCCCCTGCAGGTCGAGGCCGCGATGGATGTAGATGGGCGTACCCAGCAAGGTGGGCTGATGCCCCTTGGGCATCGCCGCGGTGGGGCTGACGTGCCGGACCAGAACGTTGTAGATGGGGCCGTAGGCGTCGATGGCCACCGCGCCCAGAACCAGCAGCACGACCAGGGCCAACCACCACCGGCTGATCCGGATCACTGGCCAGAG
Organism: Candidatus Dormiibacterota bacterium; assembly: GCA_035534755.1. GTDB lineage: Bacteria > Chloroflexota > Dormibacteria > Aeolococcales > Bog-877 > Bog-877. Next base: position 210,271 of record DATLRH010000014.1, on the reverse strand, counting down.
CCCGCCCGTACTGAGGTCAAATGCATCTGAGGAGACCTGATTTTAGGGGAGGCGGCGGCGCGCCCTTGCTTTTGCCGATCCCAGGCTCCGGCTTACCCCTCACCCTGGAGCCCAGCTCGGACCCCGGCCACGTATGCCTCCAGCCCGCCGGCCTCGATCGCCTGCCGAGCTCCCGCCATGAGCTGGCCGAGGTGGTGCAGGTTGTGCAGGCTGAGGAGCCGATGGGCGAGGATCTCGCCGGCCAGGTAGAGATGGCGCAGGTAGGCACGGCTGAACCGCGCGCAGCCCGGACAGCCACAGCCGGCCTCGAGGGGACGGCTGTCCTGGCGAAAGCGGGCCTGGCGCAGGGAGAGCCGACCGCGCGCGGTCAGGGCGGTGCCGGTCCGGGCCAGCCTGGTCGGGAGCACGCAGTCAAAGAGGTCAACCCCCCGAGCCACCGAATCCAGCAGGTCGAGGTCGGTGCCCATACCCATCACGTATCGGGGCAGCTGTTCGGGTATCCGTTCGAGGCAGGCGTCGATGGCCAGCTGGCGCGCGGGCGGCGGCTCGCCCAGCACCAGGCCGCCCAGGGCCACCCCATCGAAGCCAAGCTGGGCAATGAACTCAGCCGAGCTCGCTCTCGGGCCGGACTCGAATCCCCCCTGGACGATCCCGAACAGGAGCGCCGGTTGGCAATCGATCTGGCGGGCCTGCTCCGCCCAAAGGTGGGTGCGCCGGGTGGCGATCCGGGCCAGATCGGGTGCGGACCCGAAGGGAACCGGCTGGTCGAGGACCATGATCACGTCGCTCCCGAGCTTGAGCTGGCCCCGGACGACTCCGGCCGCGGTCAGCCGGATCCGGTCGCCGTCGTAGGGTGAGCGAAAGGTCACCCCGCCGTCGTCCACCTCGACCATCTGCCCCAGGCTGACCAGCTGGTAGCCCCCACTGTCGGTGAGGATCGATCCCGGCCAGCCCATGAATCGATGCAGGCCCCCCAGCTCGGCGATCAGCTCCACTCCCGGGCGCAGGGAGAGGTGGTAGAAATTGGCCAGCAGCATCTCGGCGCCCGCCTCGAGAACCTCTTGGGGATCGCAGGCCTTCACCGCCGCGTGGGTGCCCACCGGCATGAAGGCGGGCGTCTGCACCTCACCATGGGCGGTGGTCAGGACCCCTCGGCGAGCCTGGCCATCCCGGGCCGAGATGCTGAAGGTGCGTCCCGCCAGACTCACTCTCCGCGCCAGCCGAACATGCAGTCTCCGAAGCTCAGGAATCGGTAGCCCAGCCGGAGCGCCTCCTGGTAGGCGGCGCGAACGCGGTCGCGGCCGTAGAAGGCGCTGACCAGGACCAGCAGGGATGACTTGGGCTGGTGAAAGTTGGTCAGCATCCCATCGACCACCTGGAAGCGGCTCCCGGGTCTCAGGTAGAGATCCGTCTCCCCGCGCCCGGCCACAACTCCCCCAGCCCCGTCCGGCCGGGACTCCAGGCAGCGCACGGTGGTGGTCCCGATGGCTATCACCCGTCCGCCCTGGGCCCGCGAGGCCCGTACCGCGGCGGCCGCCCGGTCCGGGATTCGGTATCGCTCGGAGTGCATCGGGTGCGCCTCGATTGTTCTCGTCCTGATCGGCGTGAAGGTGGCCAGCCCCACCTCGAGCTGTACCCGCGCGATCCGGATCCCCTTGCCAGCGACCTCGGCCAGGAGCTCCGGGGTGAGGTGGAGACCTGCCGTCGGAGCGGCCGCCGAGACGGCGGGGCCGGCCGAGTAGACAGTCTGGTAACGCTCCGGCTCGGCCAGTGGCTGCTTCAGATAGGGAGGCAGGGGCACCTCCCCGATCAGCTCCACGTCCAGGCCGGGCTCGGCGTCCAACCGGACCAGGCGCCCGGCCTGGTGCTGGTTCCAGTTCGCCTCAACCTCAACCCGCCAGCCGCTCCCCTCGAGGGCGACGCCGGGAGCAAGCGCCCGGGATGGGCGCACCAGGGCCTGGAAGCGGTTCCGGCCAAGCCCGCGAATCAACAGGACCTCACCCCGGCGCCCGCCCACAGATCCTCGCAGCCGGGCGGCGCGCACCCGGGTGTCGTTGAGGACCAGGCAGTCCCCCTCTCGGAGCAGCCCGGGGAGCTCTCGGACCCCGGTGTCCCGCCCCGGTCCCTTCGAACTCAAGACCAGCATCCGGCTCGAGCTCCGCTCGGCCAGTGGCTGCTGGGCGATCGCCTGCGCGGGGAGCGCGTAGTTGAACTCCTGGGTCGGAGTCCCCGCCAGATCAGTCCTCGCCGACAAACAGCTCTGCCGGTTGCGCTATCTCGGCTCCGGGTGCTCGAGCGGGCACCCCCAGACCAAGATGGCGATAGGCGCCCGCGGTGGCGACCCGGCCGCGCGGCGTCCTGGCTAGCAGGCCGAGCTGGATCAGGTACGGCTCCAGCACCTCCTCGATCGTGTGCGGCTCCTCCGCCAGAGCGGCGCCCAAGGTGCCCAGCCCCACCGGTCCGCCCCCGAACTGTTCGCAGATCAGGCGGAGCAGCCGGCGGTCCGAGGCGTCCAGGCCCTCGGTGTCGACCTCCAACAGCCGCAGCGCCTCCCCGGCCACCGCCGCGCTGACGGTGCCATCGCCCCGGACCTGGGCGTAGTCCCGGACCCGACGCAGGAGTCGGTTGGCGACCCGCGGCGTCCCCCGGGACCTGGCCGCCAGGAGCCCGACCGCCTCGTCCTCGATCGGGACCTGAAGCAACCCGGCCGACCTGGCCACGATGGTGGCCAGCTCCTCCCGGCTGTAGAACTCAAGCCGAAAGGTGGCCCCGAACCGGTCTCGAAGCGGGGCTGAGATCATCCCCACCATGGTCGTCGCCCCGATCACGGTGAAGTGCTGCAGCGGGATCCTGAGAGCCTGGGCGCCGACCCCCTTCCCAGAGACGAAATCAAAGGAGAACTCCTCCATCGCCGGGTAGAGGCTCTCCTCCACCGTGCGCTGCAGCCGGTGCACCTCGTCGATGAAGAGAACGTCGCCCTCGGCCAGGCTGGTGAGGAGGCTCGCCAGGGCGCCCTGGAACTCGATGGCGGGACCGCTCGTCACCCGCAGGTTCACCCCGGTTTCGGCGGCGACGATGTTGGCCAGAGTCGTCTTACCCAGGCCCGGCGGGCCGGAGAGCAGAAGATGTTCGATTGGTTCGCCACGAGACCGAGCCGCGTCGATCAGGATCTCCAATTGCTCTCGGACCTGCTGCTGACCGACGAAGTCATCCAGCCGCCGGGGGCGAAGCTGACGGTCAATCTCAGGCTCGTCGGTGATCGCGTCCGACGCCAGTACCCGCTCCTCGTTCACTCCCAAGAGTTCCTCTCCCCCGCCCGGCCGAGTCGCTGGAGCGCCGACCTGACCATCCCTTCCAACGTCCGCTCAGCCGCATCCGCCGAGCCGGGCAAGGACGCGGCCACCGCCTTCCTGGACTCGCTGGCCGGGAAGCCGAGCGCGATCAGGGCCGCGATCGCCCGCTCATCGAGGGTACCGCGCTCGGCTCCGGCTGGGGCCACGCTCGGAAGCGCCAGCTGGTCGACCCGCCCTTTGAGCTCGAGGACGATGCGCTGGGCAGTCTTGGCCCCGATTCCCGGGACGGAGGCGAGCAGGGCGTGATCCCCGCTCATGATCGCCGCCACCAGGGCCGTCCATTCGCTCCGGGAGAGAATCGCCAGGGCGGCCTTGGGTCCGATCCGCTCGACCGTGAGCAGGTACCGAAAGAAGGCTAACTCCTCGGTCGAGACGAACCCATAGAGCGAGATCGCGTCCTCGCGCACCACGGTGTGAATCTGGAGGGTCACCTCGGCCCGCTCTCCGAGAAGCTGGGCGGCGGTCCGGGGATGGACGTACACCTGATAGCCGACCCCACCGACATCGATCACGGCCCAGTCGTCCTCGACTCTCAGCACCCGACCGCGCAGTGCGGCTATCAACCGCTCGCTCGGGCCATCGCCAGGCGCAGGCTGGCTGCGTGCTGGTGGCAGATGCCGACGGCACAGGCGTCGCTGATGTCGTCGGGACGGCGCGGCACCTCGGCCCCGAGCAGCATCCGCACCAGGGTGGCGACCTGCTGCTTGGGAGCGGATCCGTTGCCGGTCACCGCCTGCTTGACCTCGCCTGGGGTGTACTCGTGGACGGCTATCCCCGCCCGGGCCGCGGCGCAGACCAAAACCCCCCGCGCCTGGCTGACCGCCATCGCCGTCGAGACGTTGCGGCTGAAGTAGAGCCGCTCCAGCGAGACGGCCTGTGGTGGGGAGCTGGCCACCAGCTCCCCGAAACTCTCCCACAGGGCCAGAAGGCGGCGGCCCTGATCGTGGTCCGCGGGGGTCGTCCAGACCCCGGCCCCCTGGAGGACGAGCCGGCTGCCGTTGCCGTCAATCAGCGCCCATCCGGTCAGCGCCAGCCCCGGGTCCAGCCCCAGAACTAACATCCCATCCCGTCCCGGGCTCGGGCCACGCCCGCGCTCGCCTAAACCTCGGCCAGAACGTCGTCGGGAAGGACCGCGTTGCAGTGGACCTCCCGCACGTCGTCGAACTCCTCGAGGGCCTCGAGGAGCCGTACCACCGCGGGGGCGTTCTTGGCGTCGACCTCGATGGTGTTGCTGGGGAGCATGGTCACCTCGGAACTCTCGACCTCGATCTCGGCTCCTTCGAGGGCGCGCCGCAGCTCCTCCAGACGCTCGGGGGCGACGTAGACCTCGACCCCGCCGTCCTCGAGCTGGACATCGTCGGCACCCAGCTCGATCGCCTTCAGAGCCAGCTCCTCAGGGTCGTGGGCGCCCGGGTTGACCCGGATCAGGCCGGTCCGATTGAACATCCACCCCACCGAGTTGGACTCCCCCAGGCTGCCTCCCGAGCGGACCAGCAGATTGCGGATCCCGGCGACGGTGCGGTTGCGGTTGTCGCTGAGCACGTCGACCAGAATCGCCACCCCACTCGGGCCGTAGCCCTCGTACCGGATCTCCTCGATCGCCGCCCCCTGAAGCTCACCGGTACCCCGCTTGATGGCCCGATCGATGTTGTCGGCGGGCATGTTGACCTCGCGCGCCTTCTGGATGGCCAGGCGGAGCCGGAAGTTGCTGGTCGGATCGCTACCCGATTCACGCGCGGCGACGGTGATCTCATTCCCCACTTTGGTGAAGGTCTGCCCCTTGCGCGCGTCCACGATCGCCTTCTTGTGCTTGATCCCGGCCCACTTGGAATGCCCCGACACCGGTTACCTCCGTCGTCTGCGGCTACCACCCGCCACGAGCCCAAAGCGAACATCCATTCTCTAGGCATCAGTGTACCTGGGCGACTTTCGCCTAGCCTAGCAGTCCGCTCCGAACGTGCCCCTCGGCCGGATCCTCTACCAACCGGACCGGTTGCGGTCCGGTCCAGGAGCCGACGCGATCAGCTCTGGACCAGCCGGGCCACTCGTCGGGCCCCGACTTTTAGAATCGCGCCCTCGGTCACCTGGACCGGCTCCCGCCACTCCCCGACCAGAGCGCCGGCCAGCTCCACCGCGCCCCCCTGGACCAGCCGGGCCGCCTCACTCCTGGAGCCGGCGAACCCGACCGCCACCAACAGGTCGCGGATCTCCCAGCTCCCCAAGCGCGCGATCCTGGCGTCCGCGATCTGACTCGGCAGCTGGTGGTCGTGGTGAACCCGGAAGAACTCGTCGCGGGCACTGCTCGCCTGGGCCGGGTCGTGGAGCAGCCCGACCAGCTCTTCCGCCAAGTCCGCCTTGGCGTCGCGGGGATTGAGCGATCCCTCCGCCAGCCTGCTCCCGATCCCGGAGATCGCCGCCTCCGGGGTATCGGTGAGCAGGCCCAGATAGCGGGTGATCAACTCGTCCGGGATTGACATCAGCAATCCGAACTGGGCTCCGGGAGGATCGGCCACCGCCACCGCGTTGCCGAGCGACTTGCTCATCTTTCGCTTGCCGTCCGTTCCCTCCAGCAGAGGTACGGTGACGATGTCCTGTGGGGGCTGTCCGTAGGCGACCTGGACGTCGCGGCCCCGGAGCAGATTGAAGAGCTGGTCGGTGCCGCCCAGCTCGACGTCGGCGCTGATCGCCACCGAGTCGTACCCCTGGAGCAGCGGATAGAAGAGTTCGTGGACCCCGATGGGCTGCTCCGAGCTCATCCGCTGCTCGAAGTCACTCCGCTGAAGCAATTGCGCCACGGTGGCGGTGTTCGCCAGCCGCAGCACCCCCACCAGATCGAAGGGGTCGTACCACTCGCTCTGACGGCGGACCTCGGCCCGGGCCGGGTCAACCACGCAGAAGAGCTGGTCGAGATAGGTTTTAGCGTTCTCATCGACCTCCTCGGCGCTGAGCTGGGGTCGGGTCACCGACCTTCCCGTGGGATCGCCAATTCGGGCGGTGTAGTCACCGATCACCAGCACCGGCAGGTGACCGGCCCGCTGCCAGTTGCGCAGAAGCCGCATTGGCACCAGGTGGCCGAGATGGATGTCCGGCGAGCTGGGATCGACCCCAAACTTGATTCGCAACTGTTCGCCCCGGTCCAGCCGCTCGGAGAGGTGGGCCCGACTCTCGCAGTTGACCACCCCGCGCAGCAGCTCCTCGGCGTTGGTCACAGCCCCAGAGCCTAGCGGGCCAGAGCGTAGGCACGGAGTCCAGGGGACTCCACCGCGGAACCGCCGATCCGGTGGGCCTAGCTGTGGTCTTGGCTCGCCAGGACCGGGAGCGGCTCCTGGAACAGTCCCGTGCCCACCCCAACGAGGCGCTCACTGAGACCAGCACTGCGGCCCAGTTCCGGACGGTTCCTGCCCCCTCGGCTCAACCGAGCCATCGCCCGGGTCGCCGGGAGCCCGGTGCCGCAATCGCAGTCGCGGTCTACCTGGGCGCCCCTATCGGACCTTGCGAAACGGGCCGGAGCGGGCTCGCTCCGGCCCCCGGCCGCGGCCACTTCAGCGCGCACCGCTCCGCAACCAGAGCTGGTTGACACCCCGCTCGTGGGCGGTGGTAGGGTGGTGGGGTAGGACCGGGTCCGACGGAGGTATCAACGATGCGAACCGTCTGGAGCTTCCTGAGGCACACTCGGGCGGAGTGATCGGCCCTCCGGGGCCGGATCCGGGCGGCTGGCTGACTGACAGTGCCCGCCGACCAGGTCAATGCCCCGGGGAGGGGCATCACACCACCTGAAATTTGTCCCGACTTATCCGTCGGGACTGGTGCCAAGGCACCGGCTAAACCATGGAGCGAGCCCTACGGGGCTCGCTCTTCACTTTCTCCCCCTCGGATCGTCCGGGCTCGGGCCTGCGGCCACAAACCGAAGTGGGGATGGGTCTCGCACTCCGACCCGGGCGGTGGTCAGAATCGCCGGAGCTGCACCCGTCGCCGCCTCAAACCAGATCTCGGCTGCCACTCCCTGGCAAAGGTCGAGACCGTTGCTAGCGAGGTCTATGGCCAGCGCCCGGCAGAGCCGGGCCGGGCCCTGGAGGGTGGCCTGGGGGACGGACCGGCCCCCCACCGCGGCGCGGACCAGGACCGCCTGGGGATCTCCCTCCGATCCGGTAACCACATTGAAGCAGTGGTGCATTCCGTAGACGAAGTAGACGTAAGCGACCCCGGCCTTCCCGAACATGACTGAGTTGCGTCGGGTCTGGCCTCGGAAGGCATGCGAGGCTGGATCCGTCCTCCCCAAGTAGGCCTCGGTCTCGCAGACCCGGACCCGGAGCTCTTCCCCATTCAACCGGCGCACGAGCCCGGTTCCCAGCAGCTCCCGAGCGACCAGCGGACTAGGCCGAGCGAAGAATCCCCGCCCCAGTCGCCGGGAGCCAGTCGGCGGCTCGGGAGTCGAGGGACGGGTCACCTGGAGAGGCCTCAGCGGAGTGCGGCGACCACCGCTCCCTGACCCTGCCGCCAGACCACCTGGCACTCGGTGAAGCCGGCCTGGGTCAGCTGCTCCAGGTGCCACTCGGCGGGCGGAGTGAACTCGGCGGGATGGAGAGTGCCGCCGAAGCGCCGACTGCGCACCTCCAGGAGCGGGGTGAGTCGAGAGGTTTGGGCGACCCGCTCCCACCATTCCTCCCAGGCCTCTCCGGTGCGGTCTGGAGTCGGACTGAGGTCCCTCGCCGCCTGGTCCAGCCCGGGGGTGGTCCGCAGGGGGAAGTGGTCAGCGTTGGCGAATAGGCCGCCCGGACGGAGCAGGCCGACGATGTCACGGTAGACCCGGGCCAGCCGACCTTGATCCAGCCAGTGCAGGGCCGTCGCCGTCACCACCGCGTCGAAGCCTTGGTGGGGGAATCTGGCCGCCCAGTCCACAGTTCGCAGATCCACCTCCTGTAGCCTTACGCGCTGGTCCTGATCGAACGCCCCCTCCGCGATCCGCAGCAGCACGGGGTCGATGTCGGCGCCCACCACCGTCGCGTCGGGGAAGTTACAGAGGATCCGCCGCGTGATCGACCCGCAGCCGCAGGCGAGGTCCAGCACGCGCGGCGGGGAGTCGCCGGCCACCGACCCCACCAGTCCCACCAGCACGGCCAACCGCTCTTCCCGGTCAGGCAGCGAGCGCTCCTGCTGGCGGTCCCAGCTCTGCTGCCACTCGATCCAGTAAGCGCGCTCCCGGTCGCGGTCACCGGCGGTCTCCGGGGTCACTGGCGGACCACCGCTCCCACCCCCCCCAGCGCCTCCAGGACGCGGGTCCGCAACTGTTCACCCTGGCGGTGGGTCAGGGTTCGCTCCCGGTCCCGGAAGACCAGCCGAAAGGTCCAGCCCTTGGTGCCTTCAGGTAGCTGGCTGCCTCGGTACTGGTCGATCAGCCGGATCTCCTCCAACTCGGCCAAGTCGGTCGACCTGACCGCCGCCAGGGCGGGCCCCAGCTCTGCCCGCTCGGGCACCGTGACCGCCAGGTCGATCAGGAGAGCCGGGGTCTTGGCCAGGCTCAGGCCCTCTCCCGGCCGGCCCCCTTCGACCAACCAGCCATCCACTCGCACCTCGGCAGCGACCGTGGTGCCGCGGAGCCCGGAGTCCGCGTCAGCGGCGGGCATGACCTCCCCAACCACGCCACGGAACTCACCGCGGAAGTAGATCCCGGCGCAGCGCTCCGGGTGGAAGCCCGGGTGCTCGGCGGGGCGGAATTCGACTCGCGCCAGGCCGACCCTCTCCCCCAGCGCCTGGATCAACTGGAGCAGGCGGTCCAGGCGCTTGCCGACCTGGCCCGCATCGGTCCCCGCCCAGTGGTCGACCAGCGCCAGGACCTCGGGCTCCTCCGGCCTCCCGGAGGACTCGGGCGCGGGCCAGAAAACCCGGCCCCACTCGAACAGTCGGGAGCGCTCCCGTCCCCGCGCCTGGTTCAGCTGACACGATTCGAGCAGCTTGGGCAGGCAGCTGACCCGGATGGCGGCCAGCTGGGATGAGAGGGGATTGCCAATCTCGATGGGAGGTACGCCGCTACCAAGCCCTGGCCCCGCGATGGGATGGTCATGGCTGACCAGGCTGGAGGTGATCGCCTCGGAGAACCCGGCGCCAAGGCAGATCTCCAGAACGAGGCGGGCGGCACTGGTCTTCCCGGGCTCCCCGCTGGGAGCGGTTCGAATCGCCGGCAGGGTGGCCGGCAATTCCTGGTAGCCAAGGATCCGACCCACCTCCTCGATGACGTCCTCAGGGATCGCGACGTCGGTCCGGAATGCCGAGGGTACGACGCTCAGCTCCTCGCCTACGACGGTGACCTCGAACTGCAGCCGGCGGAGAGCGTCGGCGGCCGAGCCGGGGTGGACCTCCATGCCCAGAAGTGAGGAGATGCGCCGGGCTGAAACCCGGATCGGCGGCCCCGCCGCGGGCAGCGCCCCGGCCACGACCGGCCCGGGTCGAGTCCTGCCCCCGGCAACCTCCCCCACCAGATGCAGAAATCGCTGGGCCCCGGGGGGCACCACAGCGGGCGCCAGGCCTCGCTCGAATCGAGAGGAGGCCTCGGTCCTGAACCCCAGGCGGCGGGTGGTGCGCCGGATCGAGACCCAGTCGAAGTTGGCGACCTCGAGGACGATTCGGCTGGTTCCCGAGTGGACCGCCGTCTGGCTGCCCCCGATGACCCCGGCCAGCGCCACCGACTCCTCACCGGCGCTGATCACCAGGTCCCCAACCCCAAGCTGGCGGACGACGCCGTCCAGACAGGCGAGCGTCTCTCCGGACCGACCGCGCCGGACTCCGATCTCAACCCGACCCTGGGTCAGCGGCATCCGGTCCAGGTCGAAGGTGTGCACCGGCTGGCCCAGCTCCAGCATCACGTAGTTGGCCAGGTCGACGACCGCCGAAATGGAACGGCTGCCCACCGCCATCAGCCGACGCTGCAGCCAGAGCGGCGCGGGTCCCGACCCCAGCTGGTCGATGCACTCGGCGAGGTAGATCGGGCACGCGGCCGTGGCTTCGATGTGAACCCCAACCTCCTCATCGGCGGGCGGACCCTGTCGGGCCGGGGGGTCTAGGTTGGGGTCGCGGAGGGAGCTATCGAGCAGGGCGGAGAGCTCCCGGGCCACCCCCCAGTGGGACAGGCAATCCGCCCGATTACTGAGGACCTCGAGCTCATAGACGGTGTCGACAGGGAAGAGCCGGCTGAGTGGCGTCCCCGGCTCGGCCTCCGCTTTAGGAAGCAGCAGCACGCCGGCATGGTCTTGGCCCAGCCCGAGCTCATCCGGAGCACAAATCATGCCCTGGCTGAGCGCGCCCCGGATCCGACGCTGGCCGAGCTCCAGGCCGGAGGGCAGCACGGTGCCGGGCCGGGCCCAGGCCACGATCGCGCCCAGGCTGAGATTGGGAGCCCCGCAGACGACCGAGAGAGGCTCCTCGCCGGGGACCCGGACCTTGGTCAGCCAGAGGTGGTCGCTGCCTTCCATCCGGGCCAGCTCGACCACCTCGGCCACGACCACCTGGTCCAGCCCCCGGCCGAACTCGATGATGCGCTCGACCTCAGTACCGCTCTCGGTGAGCAGCTCCGCGATCTGGCTTGGAGTGTGGCCCTCGTCGAAGGAGACGAACTCCCCCAGCCACTCCTGACTGACTCGCATCAGAAGCGCTCCAGGAGCCGGAGATCGTTCTCGTAGAGATCCCGGATGTCCTCCAGGCCGTACTTGAGGGCGGCGATCCGGTCTGGGCCCATTCCGAAGGCGAAACCGCTGAAGCGGTCGGGGTCTATTCCGGCACGGCCGAGAACGTTGGGGTGGACCATGCCCGACCCCAGGATCTCGATCCAACCCTTGCCGTGGCAGCTCCGGCAGCCCTTTCCGTCACAAAACCAGCAGGAGACGTCCGCCTCCAGGCTGGGCTCGGTGAAGGCAAAGAAACTAGACCGGAGCCGGACTCGACGCTGCCGGCCGAAGATCGCCTGGGCGAAGTAGATCAGGGTCCCTTTCAGATCGGCCATGGTCACGCCCTGGTCGACGCAGAGCCCCTCCATCTGGTGGAACATTGGGTTGTGGGTGGGGTCGGGGTTGTCCCGCCGGTAAACCTTGCCCGGAGCCAGGATCCGGTAGGGCGGGGGCCCGGCCAGCATGGTGCGCAGCTGGACCGGGGAGGTGTGGGTGCGCAGCAACCAGCCCTGAGCCGGTCCGGCCAGGTAGAAGGTGTCCTGAGCATCCCGGGCGGGGTGCTCGGGGGGCAGGTTCAACCACTCGAAGTTGTAACGGTCATCCTCCACCTCGGGGCCCTGCACCGACTCATAGCCCAGAGCCCGGCCGATGTCCTCGAGCTCCCGGACCAGGCGCCCAACCGGGTGCCGGTGACCCCGGGGCAGGGGCCGAGTGGGGTAGCTCAGGTCCAGCCACTGTCCCTCGCGGGCAAGCCGGCGCTCCGCCTCTTGCAACTCCGCCAGGCGTAGCTCCACGGCGGCCTCGGTCGCTTGCTTGGCGGCGTTGAAGGCGCGCCCCAGGGCCGCTCGCTGGTCGGCCGGCGCCGCCGCCAGCTGCTGCGCCCCGGCGGCGATCAGGCCACCGTGCCGGCCTAGGTACTTGAGCCGGACCAGCTCCAGCTGCTCGCCGTCAACCGCCCCGGCGATCTCCTCCAGGGCCCGCTCGCCGAGTGCCCGGAGGTCGCCCTCGGTCACTGGTCGGGCGCCGTCTCCCGCACTACCTCAACCAGCCTGGCAAAAGCCTCCGGATCTCGAATCGCCAGCTCCGAGATCTGCTTGCGGGAGAGCTCCACCCCGGAGCGCCCGAGGCCGGCGATGAAGCGGCTGTAGGGGATCCCGGCCTGGCGGGAGGCGGCGTTGATGCGGGCGATCCAGAGCCGACGGAAGTTACCCTTGCGCTTGCGCCGGTCGCGGTACTGGTAGGCAAGCGAGTGCATGACCGCCTCGTTGGCCGGCCGGAAGAGCCGGTTGTGAGTACCGGTGAATCCCGAGGCGAGCTCGAGGACCTTCTTGTGCCGCTTGCGGGCAGTGACGCCCCGCTTGACCCGGGCCACCGCTCAGCCCTTCAGGTAGGGCGCGTTGCGCCGGACCGACTTGGCATCACCGGAAACGACCTCGTGCATGGCGGCATAGCCCCGCTTGCGCTTGGCCGATTTGTGCTCCAGCATGTGCGACTGGAAGGCGCCCCGGCGCAGCAGCTTACCCGTTCCCGACAGGCGGAACCGCTTCTGGGTTCCCTTGTGGGTGCGGATCTTCGGCATGGTTGCTGGCGCCTCCTCTGGGTAGCTTCTTCGAGACCGGATTCAGGATCATGATCATATTGCGCCCTTCGAGCAGGGGCACGCGCTCGATCTGGGCCACATCCTTGACTTCGTCGGCGAGCCGGTCGAGCAGTGCCCGACCGATTTCCTGGTGAACCAGCTCGCGGCCCCGGAACATGATAGTCAGCTTCACCTTGTCGCCCTCTTCCAGGAAGTGGCGGACGTAGCCGTACTTGGTCTGAAAGTCATGCTCGCTGATCTTGGGACGGAGCTTCATCTCCTTGAGTCGGATCGCATTGTGCTCGCGCTTGGCGTCCTTCTCGCGCTTGAGGGCCTCGAACTTGAAACGCCCGTAGTCCATCAAGCGACAAACCGGCGGCTGAGCCTGGGGCGCCACCTCCACCAAGTCGAGCCCACGCTCTTGGGCGAGTTGCTGGGCGTCCGGCAGTGAGACGATTCCCAGCGCCTCCTCGCTAGTGTCATCGAAGAGTCGAACCGAAGGGACCCGGATCTGGTCGTTAATGCGCAGTTCGCGAAACGCTATGGACGAATCCTCCTCAAGCCGGGATCGAATCCCGGATGCTACCACTCACGCCGGAGCCTCCCGCGCCAGGCCGACGGTTCAGGAGCCGACCTCGGTCTGAAGCAGCTGAATCAGCTCTTCGACGGAGACCGGGCGCTCTTCGCCGCCCCGGTTGTTCCGGAGGTTGACATTGCCGGCCTCGACCTCCTTCCTACCCACAATCGCGGCGTAGGGAACCTTGGCCAGTTGGGAGTCACGGATCTTGGCCCCCATGCGATCACCCGGGCGATCGGGCACCTCGGTCCGGAATCCCGCCTCCTCCAGCCTGGCCGCCACCTGGTGAGCATAGTCCAGCTGGTCGTCGCTGACCGTGATCACCTGCACCTGCACCGGTGACAACCAGGTCGGCAGGGCCCCGGCGTAGTGCTCCAGGAGCACCCCGAAGAAACGCTCCAACGATCCCAGCAGGGTGCGGTGGACCATCACCGGCTGGTGGGCCAGGCCGTCGGCGCCGATGTACTCGAGCCCGAATCGCTCGGGCTCGTTGAAATCGAACTGGACGGTGGCGCACTGCCAGCGCCGACCGATCGCGTCCCGAATGTGCACGTCGACCTTGGGCCCATAGAAGGCGCCTTCTCCGGCGTTGACCTTGTACTCCAGCCCCTCCGCCTCGACCACCCGGGCCAGCGAGGCTTCCGCCTGTTCCCAGAGCGCGGCCGACCCCACCGCCTTGGCGGGCTTGGTACTGAGGTCGACCTCGAGCTCCTCGAATCCGAAGCGGCGGTACATCTGGCGGACCAGTCGGAGCACGGCGGCGACCTCGGCGTCGACCTGCTCGGGACGGCAGAAGATGTGGGCGTCGTCCTGGGTGATGCCCCGCACCCGCAGCAGACCGTGCAGGGTGCCGCTCCGCTGGTAGCGGTAGACCGAGGCCACCTCAGCCAGGCGCAGGGGCAGCTCGCGGTAGCTGCGGGCCCGCGATTTGTAGATCAGGATGTGGAAGGGACAGCTCATCGGCTTGACCCGATAGCGGTCCCCCTCGACCTCGATCGCGCCGAACATCTCGTCGGCAAAGTAGCCGAGATGGCCGCTGGTCTCCCAGAGCTGCTCTTTGGCCAGGTGGGGCGTGTAAACCAACTGGTAGCCGGCCTGGCGATGGGCTGAGCGCCAGTAGTCTTCAATGACGGTGCGGACGGTCGCCCCGTGCGGGTGCCAGAGGATTAGACCGGGGCCCAATTCCTCGGAGATCGAGAAGAGCTCCAGCTCTCGGCCCAGCTTGCGGTGATCCCGGAGGGCCGCCTGCTCGAGCCGCTCCAAGTAGAGGTCGAGGTCAGCCTGGCTGTTCCAGGCGGTGCCGTAGATTCGCTGCAGCATGGGTTGGGTCTCGTCGCCATGCCAGTAGGCCCCCGCGGGATGGGTCAGCCGGAAGGCGGGGATGGCCGCGGCATCGGCAACGTGGGGGCCGCGGCAGAGATCGAAGAACTCCCCGGTCCGGTAGCAGCTGATCACCTCACCCTCGGGGATCCGCTCGATCAATTCCAGCTTGAACCTCTGGCCCAAGCGGCTGAACTCCGCCAGCGCCTCAGCTCTGGTCAGCTCCTGGCGCCGATACTCCGGGCGCCGCTGGGCTATCTCGCGCATCCGAGCCTCGATCCGGGGCAGGTCGTCGTCGCCGAAGCGGTGGTCGCCGGGCAGCAGGAAGTCGTAGTAGAAGCCGTCCTCGATGGCCGGCCCGATCCCGTACTCGGCGCCTGGCCAGAGCTCACAGACGGCGGCGGCCATCAGGTGGGCGGCGCTGTGGCGCAGGACTTCCAACTCAACTTCGTTCTCAGGCATGCTGCTGAGCCCGATTGTATGAGAGCCCGGCCACCCTTCCGAGGACCCGCCGAGCCAGGGCTATAATCCGGTCACCCGACCCCCCCGCGGGCGCATAGCTCAGGTGGTTAGAGCGCTACCCTGACACGGTAGAGGCCCCAGGTTCGACTCCTGGTGCGCCCACCAACGCACCTTCCGGTGGGGACCGGTCCCGGGGTGTGGCTCCGCGGCGCTCGGCGGGTTCGCTCCCCGACTCCTCGCCCTGCTCCCGCGCAGTCGGCCCCGGCCACTCAGCGGAACAGGTTGCTGACAATTTGTCCACAGCTGGGGATGGGGATACTGGGCACAACCAAGGCCCCCTCGATTGACCCCAAAAGTGCCAGCTTTTTCAGCGGTAATGACCATTGACAGGGACCCCTTAACGAGTCTCTAATATCGCTCCGTGGCGCGCTTCTCCGGACCCCATCCCCTCGCCCTCAAGGTGTGCGCCCGGACCGGCTGCAGCGCCCTGGTCAAGAAGCAGACGGCCAAGTACTGCAGCGTTCAGTGCTCCAGCCTTGACCCCGACCGCCGGGCCCGCCTACGCGCCCGGGCCCGCTCCGGGCAGGTGCTCCCGCTGGCGCGCCAGCTCCGGCTCGACTTCGAGAGCGAGGAGCTGGGCTTGGCCCTGCTCGACAACCTGCGCGAGGAGATCCCGATCGGCCTCTCCCGCTGGGCCGTCTAACCCCCGGGGTCCCCTCGCCCCACTCCGACAGGGCCGGGGCGCCCCCCGACCCCCTAGCTGGCTAGCGCCTCGCCGAGCCGGTCGCGAGCGAAGCCGCGGCGCTGCGGATGTCCGCCTCGGTGACCGTCACCAGCAGACTGAGTTCGCAGCGGTGGCAGACGATATGGAATACCGTCGGCTCCGGGATGGCCCGGGCCACCTCCTGCCGGAGGCCACAGCTTTCGCAGGTGACTACCGCTCGCATGTTGCCATTTAGCCCACTTCGGGTCGGAAATGCAGCCTCCGCCAGCGGACTTCGACATCTCGCTACGCGCTCGTGACCGGGTTGGGATCGCCTTCCGGGAGCGCCACCCCCCAGGCCCGCCGCCAGGCCACCAGGCCGGTGATGATCAGGGCGAGGCCCAATCCCCCCACCACATCGCTGGCTCCGACCAAGTCGGCGATGGCCCCGGCCAGGAGCAGGGGCACGGCGATCGCCAGGTTGATCGCCAGGAAGGCGCCTCCGAAGATTTTGCCTCGGGTTGCCTCCTCGGTTTCTTCCTGAATCAGGACCAGACAGGGGATCAGGACCGCGCCCAGGCCGAGACCGAACACCACCGCCAGGCTGATCGCCAGCGGCACCAGGGCTCCGTCGATGTGGAGCCGGTCCAGAATCGGCGGCAGCACCCCGAGCACCACCATGGCCACCCCGGCCAGGGCCAGCCCGCCCACCACCGTCCTCGGGCCCTCGCCGGAGGCGGCCGCCCGCCGGCTCACGACCGTGCCCGCGACCACCATCCCCACCGTGGCCGGGATGAGCAGGATGTAGCTGTCGTGGGGACTTCGGAGCAGGACATGCTGCATGTAGCCAGCGGAGAGGGCGAAGATCGTGAACACGATCGCCAGGGCCAGGGTGAGCATGGCGAAGGCGAAGGGCAGGATCCGGCTGGCTCGCACCACCTCCCAGGTCTGCTTGATCTCAGTCCAGGTGCTGCTCCAGGGGGCCCGCAGAGCTGGACCGCCGACCACGGTGGGAGCTGCCAGCTTGGGTTTGATCAGCCAGATCGCCCCCGCCGCAAGCGCAAACAGGGCGGCCCCGAAGTAGTAGGGGCCTTCGAGCCCGAGCAGGCCCTGGGCCAGGGAGGCGAGCGGGACCGAGAGCACGATGGTCAAGATGATGGTGATCGTGAAGAGCGAGGTCGCCGCCGCCAGGTCGCGGCGCTTGACCAGGCTCGGGATGCTGGCCGCCTCGGCCGGCGCGAAGAGCTGGCCCACCCCGGCGAAGACGAAGGTGATCACGTAGAGGGGCAGAACCTGGTGCTCGGCCACCCCGGTGATCTCGAGCGCTGGGACCCCCAGCACCATCACGCCGCGGGACAGGTTGGTCCAGATCATCAGGGTCTTCTTGTCGTAGCGGTCGGCGAATATCCCGGCCGGGATGGAGAGGAAGACGGCCGGAATCGTGTAGGCGAGCAGCAGCGCGGCGTCACTCAGGTAGAGGTGGGTGAGCGAGTAGATCGAGAGCAACAGCGAGAAGGCGAAGAACTTGTCGCCCAGCTGGGCAGCGACCTGGGCGCCCCAGAGGAGTCGAAAGTCACGGCCCTTCAGGACTTCGCGGAATCCGGCAGGACCTAGGTCTAGCTCCTCCCCGACGTTAGCTCCCGGCGGGGCCTCGACCGGCATGGCGGCGAATATATCACCCGGTCACGGCGGCTCCCTCGCGGACGGCGGCGACTAGCCGCCGCCATTCCTCGAGGTCGAGGCTGCCCGGTCGTCGCACCGGGTCGATCTCGATGGAGACCAGGAGTCGACTGGCCTCCTGGGGAGTGACTCCCAACGAGCGAGCCAGCCCGTGGGGCAGCTGCTTCCGGCGGGCCTGAAACATGGGCCGCGCCAGAGCTGCCAGCTCGGCGCCCAGCAGAGGGTCCATCTGGGGGCGGCGCCGCACCGTGATGAGGCTGCTGTGGACTCGCGGCGAGGGCCAGAAGGAGCCCGGGGCGACGTCGAAATCCACGCTCACTTCGGCCGCCACCCGCAGTACCAAGGTGGCTAGCGACCATTCTCCGCGGGGCGCGGCGAGCCGCCGGCCCACCTCCCGCTGGACCATGAGGTGGCAGATCGCCGGGGGCGGGTCCCAATTCAGAAGCGCGGGCAGGAGCGCGCCCGTGATCCCGTAGGGAAGGTTCCCCAACACGGTGGGAGCGCTGATCCCGAGCTGACCGGGGCGGAGCTGGAGGATGTCTCCCTCCACCACCGTCAAGCCGGGGTAGTGGCTGCGCAACAGTCCGAGCGCGGCGACGCAGCGGGGATCCAGCTCCACCCCCACCACCCCGATCCCCTGCTCCAGAAGGCCCTGGGTGAGCCCGCCCAGCCCGGGGCCGATCTCGAGCACCCGGGTGGCCGGGGCCGCGACGGCGACGATCGCGTCGCGCACCGCCCGATCCACCAGGAAGTTCTGGCCCAGCTCGCGGCGCGGGCTGATCCCGAACCGGCGAGCGACCGCCCGGGCGGTCCCCGGCGCGGAGAGGTCGGGGACGGTCAAGGGACGGGGATCCCCAGCGCTCGACGGGCGTTCTCCGTGGTGATCGCGGCCACCGACTCCAGGCAGTCACCCCGGAGCGCAGCCAGCCACTGTGCGGTGGCCCGCACCATCGAGGGCTGGCAGGTCTCACCCCGGTGGGGGTCAGGAGCCAGAAACGGCGCGTCGGTCTCGACCAGGAGAAGTTCCGCGGGGACGGCTCGAGCTGCCTCCCGGAGCTGGTGGGCGGACTTGAAGGTGACGTTGCCGGCGAACGAGCAGTAGAGCCCCCGCGCGGCCGCGTCGGCGGCGAATCGGGCGTCCCCGCTGAAGCAGTGCAGGATCCCCGTCACCGGCGGCCCGGAGTCGAGAACCGAGAGCAGGTCGCGCTGGGCCTGGCGTTGATGGATGACGACCGGCTTGGCCACCTCGGCGGCCAGCTCGAGCATCCGGGAGAAGCTCTCCCGCTGGACTTCAGGGGCGGTTTCCAGGTGGCCGGGCCGGAAGAGATAGTCGAGCCCAATCTCCCCCACCGCAACCGCCTTGGGGTGAGCCAGCAGCCGGCGCATCTCAGCGAGCTCGGCCGCCTCCGGCGGGCGTGGATTGACCGGATGCCAACCGACGGTGAAGAACACCTCGGCGTACTCCTCAGCCAGGGCCATCCCAGCTCGGCTCTCAGCCAGGTCGTCCCCTCCGGTGACCATCTGGCTGACCCCGGCGCGCCCCGCCTCCGAAACCGCCGCCGCGGGGGCCACCCCCCGGCGCTCCAACTCAACCAGGTGGCAGTGGGAGTCGATCAGAGCCAGCTGGCCCTCAGTCATGCTGCCCGGCCGTCCTCCTGGGCGGCGCCTCGACGACCACCGTGCACTCGCCCCGAGGCGGGCTCGCTCGGAACGCCTGAGCGAGCTCTCCGGCCGTGCCTAGATGCCAACTCTCGTGCAGCTTGGAGATCTCCCGGGCGACCGCCACCGGGCGATCTCCAAGCTGCTCGGATGCCCACTCCAAGGTCGCCGCCAGGCGGTGAGGCGACTCGTGGAACACCACCGCGAAGGAGTCGGCGGCGGCCAGGAGGCGGAGGCTGCGGGACTTGGTCCGGGGCAGGAATCCCAAGAAGAGGAAGCGATCGGCCCGCAGCCCGCTGGCCGAGACCGCGGCCGCCAGCGCCGATGGGCCGGGGATGGCCACCACCTGGTACCCCGCCTTCCGGGCGGCGGCCACCAGCCGGCGGCCGGGGTCGCTGATGGCCGGAGTGCCGGCGTCCGAGACCAGGGCCACGTCGCCGAGCGCGAGCTGCTCCAGGATGAGGGGAATCTTGCGCGCCTCCTGCTCTCCCGGCAGCGAGATCAGCCGGGGTCGGACCGCTCTTCCCTGGAGCAGAAGGCCACTCCGGCGGGTGTCCTCGGCGACCACGGTCGGGACCTGGCTGAGCAGCTGAGCCGCGCGGGGGGAGAGGTCGCCCAGATTGCCAATCGGGGTGGCCACCACGTAGAGCACCCCGGCCACCTCGCTCAGTGCCCCCAGTCGCGCGGGTAGCGGAAGTCCTGACCCACACTGCGCCCGGAGAGCTTGGCGATCAAGGGCGGGCGGCGCTTGAACTGGGAGCGGCGCACCATGTCCCAGATGGTGGCAACCAAGTCTGGGTCCAGGCCCCGCTCGGCCAACTCCGCAGGCGGACGCCGCTCGTCGACCAGCTGGAAGAGGATCTGGTCCGCCTGCAGGTAGCTGAAGCCGAGGTCCTCCTCATCCGACTGACCGGCGAAGAGGTCCGCCGAGGGCGCCTTGTCGATGATCTGCCGGGGAAGTTCGAGGTGGCGGGCGAGCTGGAACAGCTGGGTCTTGTAGAGATCGCCTAGGGGATTGAGCGCGTGGGCGCCGTCACCCCAGAGGGTGCTGTACCCGAGCAGCAGCTCCGACTTGTTGCTGGTTCCCAACACCAGGGCGGACTTGGTGGCGGAAATGTCGTAGAGGATGCTCATCCGTTCCCGGGCCATCTTGTTGCCGCGACGGGTGGCGTCCGCCTCGGGAAACCTGGCGAAGTAGGCGTCGATCTGGGCGGTGATCTCAAAAACCAGCAATTCGATGCCCAGTTGAGCTGCCACCAACTGGCCGTCCTTGAGGCTGCTGGCGGCGCTCTCGCGGTACGGCAGGGCCAGCCCGGTCACGGCCTCCGGCCCCAGCGCGGCCACCGCCAGGCGGGCGGAGACGGCCGAGTCGATCCCCCCCGAGACGGCGACCACCACCCCCTTTGCTCCCACCTTGAGGACCTCGTCCCGGATGAACTGGGTGAGGATCCCCGCCACCAGCTCGACGTTGATGGCGAGCTCAGGCATCGGCGTCCAGGCCCAGCTGGCGCTGGACCACGTCGATCCGCTCGTCGCTGAGGAGGGGGTAGGCGATCCGCGCCCGGCGCAGGTCGCTGCGGTCCAGCTCGGCATGGAGCACCCCGGCGTCGTCAGCCAGTGGCCCCGCAACCAGTCCGCCGTCCGGGCCGAGCACCCGGCTCCCCCCCCAGAAGTGGAAGCCCTCCTCGAAGCCGACCCGGTTGCAATAGACGGCGAATACGGTGAAGAGCTCTGCGTAGGTGCGCAGCAGCGCCGCGTACGACGCGGCGCTGCCGAGCTCACCCTGACTGCTTGCGACTCCCCGCCCCGGGCTGGCCGACGGGCAGAGGAGAAGGTCGACTCCGGCCCGGCTCAGCAGGTAGGCGGAGCTGGGGTGCCAGAGGTCCTCGCAGATCAGGATTCCCACCCGCCAGGTGGCCCCTCCCCCCAGGCGCAGCTCGGCCACCTCGAACTGGTCGCCCGCGGCCAGGTGACGCTGTTCGTCGAACATGCCGTAGGTCGGCAGGTAGACCTTGCGGTGAACCTGGCGCACCGCCCCGTCCGCGATCAAGAGCGCCGCGTTGTAGAAGCTGAATCGATCTGACTCCAGCACCAGCCCCACCAGGGCGGCGGCCGGGCCGGTGGCCTTAATCAGCCGCTTCACCTCGGGGCCCTCCAGGGAGACCGCTGTCTCGGGGGTGAGGTCCTTGAGGAAGTACCCGGTGAGGCTCAGCTCCGGGAAGACGATCAACTCGGAGCCGGCCTGGACCTCGGCGCGGATCTGGTCGCAGGCCGAGTCCAGGTTCGTCCCAAGGTCCCCCAGTACCGGCTGGTGCTGGACCAAGGCCAACCGGATGCGACTGGATCGCGGCATCTAGACGACCACCGCAGCGGGCATCTCGCCGCGCAGGAAGGCGCCGATCAAGGGGGCCAGGCCCTCGGCCGGCTCGTAAAGAAAGGCGGCTTTGGGCAGAGCCCGGACAAACTCCTCCCCATACCGGCGCTCCAGGATCCTCGGGTCGCAGATCACCACCGCGCCGCGGTCACCGTGGCGCCGGACCAGCCGACCGAAGCCCTGCTTGAGCCGGAGTACCGCCTCCGGCAGCGAGAGCTGAGAAAACGAGTCCGAGCGGCCCCGGGCCCGGGCTTGGAAGATGGGGTCGGAAGGCACCGGGAAGGGCAGCTTGTCGATGACCACGCACTGGAGCGTCTCGCCGGGCAGATCGATACCCTCCCAAAAGCTGTTGGTGCCCAGCAGAACGGTCCTGGGTTCCCGCCGAAAGTTGCGCAGGACCTGGTTGCGGGTACCGTCGAGACCCTGGCCCAGGACCGCGATCCCCTCCCCTTGGAGCAGGCTGCGGAGCTGCCCGTGCACCTCCCGCAGCGCCTGGTAGCCGGTGAAGAGGACCAGCGTCCGGCCGCCCAGCTCGAGCGCGATCTGGGCCACCAGGGTGGCCATCACCCGGTGGTGCTGGGGATCGCTGTGGCTCGGCATCCCCCGCGGCAGACAGCACAGCGACTGGCGCAGGTAGTCGAACGGCGAATCCAGAACCAGCTCCTGGGCGTCCTCCAATCCGAGCCGATCGCGGATGTATTGGAAGGACCCCGCGACTGCCATCGTGGCTGAGGTCAGTACCACCGTGTCACACCTCTCAAAGAGGTGCTCCCGAAGTGCCTGGGCGACCTCGGCCGGGGCGGTCCGCAGCACCGCCCGGTCGCCCCGCTCCAGCTCTACCCAGGCCACCCGGTCGCCCGGCGCCGGCGGGGTGTCGGCGCGGGGATCGCGATCCAGGTTGGCGGTCGCCCCGGCCACCACCCGGGACATCGCCTCCAGGGCGTCGGCCGCCTGCCGGCACTCCCGGGCGCCGTTGTCGGGTTGGGGCCAGAGGGACGGTTGCACGTTGCCAAGTTCGGCCGCCGTGCGCAGGGCCGAGCCGGCCTGCCGCAGGGCCCGGTCTAGCTTGGCAACCGACCGGCTGGTCCTCGGCCAGGCCTCGGCCTGACTGAGCCGGCTGTCGAGCACCGCGAATGTAGGCCCCCGGCCGCCCGGCCCGGAGGACTCGGCGGCGACCAGCGTGCGCAGGTCGCCGTAGGCCGCAGAGGCCGCCTGGCGGACACCCTTCAACGCCCGATTGACCTCCGCATCGCCGAAGTCGGGGATGCGATCGGTCACCCCCAGGATCGCCCCTATCCCGAGCCTCTCCCCCTGGGCCTGCGTGGCCGCCTCCTCCAGGTGATGGGCCTCGTCGATGATCAGATGTTTGAACTCGGGCAGCACCGCCCCTCCGCTGTCCGCGTCGGCGAGCAGGAGGGCGTGATTGACGATCACAACGTCCGCCTCCCGGGCCTGCATCCGCGCCTTGACCATGAAGCAGCGGCCGTCCCGCCAGTTGTGGCAGGCCGGCCCCAGGCAGTCGTCGACCGTCGAGCCCACCTTCTCCCAGAACTCCGGGTCCCGCCCCGCCAGCCGGAGCTCGGCGCGGTCGCCGACCTCACTCTGGTGAGCCCAGATCAGGGCCCTGACCTTGAAGCGGATCTCGTCGGGGTCCCGCCGGCGGCCGGCCGGTGCGGCCGCCAACCACCGCTCCAAGCGGCGCAGACTCAGGTAGTTCCCTCTGCCTTTGAGCACTGCCGTGCGCACGGGGAGCGGCCGCGCGCCTTCCGCCAAGGGCACGTCATGCTGGGCCAGCTGCTCCTGGAGGGTGATGGTGTAGGTCGAGATCAGCACCCGGCCCCCTCCCCGGGCGGCCCACTCCCGCGCCGGAATCAGGTAGGCGAGGGACTTGCCGACCCCGGTGCCGGCTTCCACCAGCAGGGTCTGGCTGCGATTGAAGGCCTGCGAGACCGCCAACGCCATCTGCTGCTGCTCCTCCCGGAGCTCGAACTCGAGGTTGGACTCGGAGAGCTCCCCGGCAGGCCCGAAGGTCGTGCGGATGCCCGCCTCGTCGATCGAACCTGAACCGTCCCCGGTCAAGATCTGGACCGGAGGCGGCACTTCGGGCACCGGCCCGACCGGCACCGGCTGGGCCCGCTTGGGTGGGACCTGCCGGGAAAGCTCCCGGGCCAAGTACTCCCCGGTGGGCCAGCCTCCCCCGGCGCAGAGCAGGCGCACTCGCTCTCTGAGTTCGGCGGGGAGCGCCACCGCGGTCTCGATCAGACTCAGCAGCAG
Organism: Candidatus Dormiibacterota bacterium; assembly: GCA_035534755.1. Lineage (GTDB taxonomy): Bacteria > Chloroflexota > Dormibacteria > Aeolococcales > Bog-877 > Bog-877. The sequence goes on along the minus strand of DATLRH010000014.1, from coordinate 186,632 downwards.
CATCTGGGTGGCCTGGGCGTCGGAGAGGGCGCGGTGGGGCCGGTCGTGGGGCAGCTCCAGCGACCGGCTGAGCTCCTCCAGGCTGTGGCTGGGAGCGGCCGGCAGCAGCACCCGGGCCAGTTCAGCCGTGTCGAGCGCCAGCCGGCCCGTGAACGCCGCCGGCAGAACCTCGGCGCAGAAGGCCATGTCAAATGAAACCCCGTGCCCCACCAGCGTGCACCCCTCGGCGAAGAGGGCCAGACCTCCCACCGCCTCGGCCGGGGTGGGCTGGCCCTGGAGGTCCTGGTCGTGGAGCCCACAGAGACGCTGGATCACCAGGGGTAGGGCCATCGCCGGATCGACCAGGGTCGAGTAGGTGTCGAGCACGCCGGAGCCATCGAATTTGACCGCGCCGATCTCGATGATCCGGTCCGTTCGCGGGCTCAGTCCGGTCGTCTCCAGGTCGAAGCTGACCATGGTCTCGCCGCCGTCGCTCCCGGTTTGGCTGATCACCTTGCAATCACCACCTTAGCCGGGCTTGCCCAGGAGGGCTGAGCCGGGCTGGCGAGTACCTACGGCGCCGCCTCGCCAGTTCCCTGCCCCAGGCGGCGGCAGGCCGCCAGGATCAGTGCCCCCACCTCCTCGGCGGAGAGCTGGGTGGTATCGATCAGGAGAGCGTCTGCGGGCACTGCCAGCGGTGCCACCCGGCGGCTCAGGTCGGTCTGGTCCCGGGTCAGCACGTCGGCTCGCAGCACCTCATCGGACACGTCCCGCCCCTGGTCTTGCAACTCCTTGCGGCGGCGGCCGACCCTGACCTCGGTCGGGGCGTCCAGGTAGACCTTGCAGCCCGCCGCCGGGAAAACCACCGTCCCGGTGTCCCGCCCCACCGCCACCGCCCCTTCCGCCGCGGGGAGACGCTGAACCGGCAGCAGCGCCTGGCGCACGGCCGGCTGCCGGGCCACGTAGGCGAGCAAGGTGGCCAGGCGGGGATCCCACAGCTCGTCGCTCAGCTCCAGACCGTCCGCCCGCGCCTGCCAGGCGCCGAGAACCGGCTGGGGGTCGGTGTTGACCTCCAAGCTGAGCTCCCCTGAGAGCCTGGCCAGCTCCGCCGCCTGACCCTCCCCCAACCCGCGCCGGCTCGCCGCGACGGTCAGGGCTCGGTAGAAGATCCCGGTGTCGATGAAGGCCAGCCCCAGCTCGGCTGCGACGCGCCGCCCGACCGTCGACTTGCCCACCCCCGCCGGTCCGTCGATAGTCACCACCAAGTGATCCCGGCTCAACGGAGACCAACCGACAGCCGCAGCCGGCGGACCTCGCCGTCGCTGAGCTCCCGGGACGCTCCCTCGGCGAGAGTGCCCAGCCGAAGCTCCCCGATGCGAAGCCGCTCCAGGTCCAGCACCTTGGCGCCCACGGCGGCGCACATCCGGCGAATCTGGCGCTGCCTCCCCTCGGCAAGCTGGACCATTAGGGTGGTGCGCCCCGGCCCGGCCCGAAGCAGGCGGACCTGGAGCGGATGGGTGGGGCCGTCCACCAGCACCGGACCCAGGCGCAACCCCAGCAGCTGCTCTGAACGCAGCTGGCCGCCGACCGTGACCCGGTACTCCTTGACCACCCGGTAGCGAGGATGGGTCAGGCGGAGGGCCAGGTCGCCATCGTCGGTGAGCAGGATCAGTCCCCGGGAGTCGAGGTCGAGGCGTCCCACCGGGAACATGCCCCCCCGGGCACCGACCAGATCGAGAACGGTGGTCCGGCCCCCCGGGTCCTTGGCCGTCGAGACCACCCCGACCGGCTTGTTGAGCGCCAGATAGCGGCGCTGGAGGGAGCGGTGGAGTAGCGGCTGGCCGTCGACCAGCACCTCCTCCAGCTCAGGGTCGAAGAGCCTGCCCTGGGCGGGGGGGCGTTCCCCGCCGACGGTGACCCTTCCCTCCGCGACCATCCGGTCGGCCTCCCGGCGGGAGGCTATCCCCGACCGCGCCAGCCAGCGGCCGAGCCGTTCACTCGGCATCCGGCTCCCCGACTTCCGCGGCCCGGCCCAGCCACGACCCGGCCTCCGCCCCCTCGAGCGGCGGCAGCTCCTCGACCTGGGAGATCCCGACCACCTGGAGGAAACGAAGGGTGGTCCCGAAGAGTCGGGGCCGTCCCGGGCCATCCTCCCGGCCAACCTCGGCGATGAGCCCGTGCCGGGAGAGGCTCTCCAGCACCGCCTCGCAGTTCACCCCCCTGATCGCCTCCATGGCGATCCTGGTGATCGGCTGGCGGTAGGCGATTATGGCGAGGGTCTCCAGCGCCGGCTTCGACAGCCGCCCGGCCACCTCGGGCCGGAGCGCCCGCTCGACCGCCCAGGCGGACCGGGGATGGGTTACCAGCTGCAGCTCGTCGCGATTGCTCTGCAGCATCAGCCCGGTGCCCCGAAGTCGAGCCGCCCCTTCCTCGGCGGCCCGCTCCACCGCCTGGCGGGGCATCTGCAGGGTGTGCACCAGCTCGCCCACCCCGATCGCCTCGCCGCGCACGAAAAGGACGGCGATCAGCGCCCCCGTGAGCTCCGCCTCCGCCTCGGACCAGTCAGCCGCCATCTTCACGCTCCACCCAGATCGGGTTCCCCTGACCCTTCTGGGTGCAGTTCGCCTCGCCCAGCCAGATCAGCTCGAGCAGAGCCAGGAAGAAGGCCACCGCCTCGAGCCGGTCCTGGGCGGCCGCGAAGACCTGGTCGAAGCGCAGCCGGGGCTGCTCGACGAGCAGGCGGCGCAGCTCGTCCATCTTGTCGGTGACCGAGTACCGGGGCAGGGCGAACTCCAGCTCGGCGGGCTCGGGCAGCCGGGCCAGCAGATCCCCCAGGGCCAGAGCCAGCGCCTCAGGGCTGAGACGGAGACTCGCCTGCGGCTGCACCGGGAGGCCGAGGACGCGAAGGAAGGCCTTGGGACCGGCGCTGGAGTCGGCCAGCAGCACCCCGGCGGCGGCCTTGAAGAGGCGGTACTCGGCGAGCCGCTCCCCGGGGTCAGCTTCCAGGACCGGTTCCTCCTCCCGGAGCAGGGCGGCGTCGGTCGTGTCCTCGAGGTGGCGCCCCATTTTCAGCTCCAGCATCCGGGCCAGGACCTGGAGCGACTCGGCGGCCCAGAGCAGGTCCAGCTCCTGCTCGCGGTCCCCGACATCGGCCTTGAGGCGCCGACTGAGCCCAGTCAGCTCCACCGTGCCTAGATCGAGCTCCCCGCGCTGGGCCCCAGCCAGCATGGCGGTCAGCCGCTCCAGCTCCGCCGCCTGGTCGGGGGTGGCCACCGCTCAGTCGACCCGGCCGCCCACCGCCAGGAGCAGCTCCTGAGCGTGGATCCGGGCAGCCGCCGGGGTGGCCTCACCGGCCAGGAGGCGGGCCAACTCCTCGACCCGTTCGGCGCCGACCACCGCGCGAATCTGGCTGTACGGCCTCCCCTCCCGCTCCGACTTGGCCACCACCAGATGGGTGTCGGCCCGAGCCGCGATCGGCGCCAGATGGGTGACACAGATCACCTGGTGTCGGTCGGCAACCTCGCGCATCAGTTCGCCGACCCGATTGGCCGCCTCTCCACCCAGTCCCTGGTCGATCTCATCGAAGACCACGGTAGCCACCCCCGACTCGCGCGTCAGGTGCGAGAGGAGTGCCAGCGCCACCCGCGAGAGCTCGCCTCCGGAGGCCACTTCGCCGAGCGGCCGGGCGAGATCGCCAGGGTTGGCGGAGAGGTCGAACGAGATCCGGTCCCAACCCGAAGCGCCCACCGCGAGCCGCACCCCGGCTGGCCCGTCGACCCCGTCGGCATCCTCAACCTGCCAGATCCGGACTCGAAACTCCGCCTTCGGCATCAGCATCCGACGCAGGTCCGCGGTCACCGCCCGGGCCAGGGTCTCCGCCGCCTGGCCGCGCCGAGCGGAGAGCTGCTCGCACTCGGCCCCGAGCTCGGCTTCGATCCCGACCAGCTCGGCCTCGAGCCGGGCCGGCTCCTCGTCATCTCGGTCCAGCTCCGCCACCAGGGAGGCGGCCTCGTCCCGGCGCGCCAGCGCCGACTCCAGGGTGCCGCCGTGACGGCGGCCCAGCCGCGCGAGCAGCTCCAGCCGCTCCTCCACCTCGGTCAGCCGCCGACCGTCGTCGGGCAGCTGAGTCAGATAGGAGCTGAAGGAGAGCTGCAGCTCCCGAAGCCCCGCGACCGCCGTGTCAGCCTGGTCCAGGAGCAGGTCCAGTTCGGGATCGATCCCCCGCGCCGACCGAGCCCCATGGAGCGCCTCCGCCATTCGGTCGGCGGCGCCACCCTGACCGTCGCCACCCGAGACCGCGATTCGCCAGTGAACCGCCGCCTCGCGCAGCCGAGCGGCGTGGACGAGGCGCCCGCGCTCCTGCTCCAGCTGGACATCCTCGTCTAATCGGAGATCCGCCCCGACCAACTCGGCCAGGTCGAGGCGGGCCTGTTCGAGCTCCCCGCGTCGGCGCTCCCGCCCCGAGCGAGCCAGCTCGCGCTGCACCCGGTTCTGCTGGCGCCGCGACCAGAGGTCGGCCACCCGGCGCGCTCCCAGAGTGGCGTCCTCCCCGGCCAGGCTGTCGAGAGCGGTTCGCTGATCGCCCTCCCGCAGCCAGAGCGACGACGCGCCCTGGCCCTGCACGTCGACCAGCTGAGCCCCCAGGTCTCGCAGGGCGGTGGCGGGCACCACCGAACCATTTGCCCGGGCTCCGCTCCGCCCCGAGGGGGACAACTCCCGGGTCAGCACCAGGCTCTCTTCGACCACCACCCCCAGGCGCTGGCAGAACTCGGACGTCTCTTCGGGGGGATCGTCGAAGGCGGCGGCGCACAGAGCTCGATCGGCTCCCCGCCGGACCAAGTCCGGGTCGGCCCGGCCCCCCAGGCTCAGGCCTAGAGCCGAGAGCAGCACCGACTTGCCGGCCCCGGTCTCACCCGTGATCGCGTTGAACCGCACTCCGAAGCGCGCCTCCGTCCGCTCGATCACCGCCAGGTTCTCCACCCGAAGCTCGAGTAGCACCGCTCAGTCGGGCTGCGCATCGGCGGCGGGAGCGGCCGGGGGTGGCTCCTCCGGGGCCAGCTTGAGGACGGCCCCGAACCCGGTCTTGGAACGCAGCCGCTGGAAGAACCCGGGCGTCCCCGGAGGTCTGATCAAACTCAGCTCTGGCCCCTGCTTCACGGTCAGCTCCCAGCCGGACTCCAGCTGTCCCCAGACCCGCCCGTCGGCGGCGGCCACGGCTCGGCCCCGCTGGACGGTGACCCGCACATCAAGAGTGTCCGGTATCACCAAAGAACGGCTGATCAGCGCATGCGGATTGAGCGGGGTGAGCACCAGGGCCCCCACCCGGCTGTCCACCGGAGGGCCACCCGCCGAGAGGGAGTAGGCGGTCGACCCGACACTGGTCGCCACCACCAGCCCGTCGGAGTCGAAGATCCCGACCAGCTGGTCGTCGCTGGTCACCTCGAGGCGAACCAGGCTCACTCCCTCGCTCTTGACCACGATCTCGTTTACGGCGACTTCGAGGCTCGCCTCCAGCGAATCGCCCGCCCCCGATCGGAGCTCGCCCCGGAGCGTGCGGCGGCGCTCAGTCTGGAAGTCGTCGGCGACGAAGGATCGGATGGCGTCGGGAAGCTGGGCCATCTCCAAGTTGGTGAGGAAGCCGAGCTGGCCCCGATTCACCCCCAGCAGGGGAACTCCTCGGGGAGCGGCTCTTTGGGCCGAGTAGAGCAGGGTTCCGTCGCCCCCGATCGCCACCAGCAGGCGGGCCGAGACCAGCTCTTGGGCCAGCACCGACTCGGCGTCGGCCTGGGCCAGCCAGGTCCGCAGCCCCGCCGACTCGGCGATCTCCCGGGCCCGGCCCAGAGTGGGCGAGTCGACAGACTCCCGGAAATGGAGCAGGAAGCCGATCGAGGGGATTCGGTCGCTCGGGCTCAAACGTGCCTCCGAACTGGGTTTCCTGACGTCGCGCCTAGGATGTTAGGTCCTCGCCGAGGCCGGACTTTGGAGTCAGAGCAAGAGCCCGACCACGATTCCCAGGACCACCCCGGCCAGGACTTCGAAGGGGGTGTGGCCGATGAACTCCCGCAGCCGCTCATACCGGAAGCCCAGGTGGCTGCGCAGGTCGTCCAGAACTTGGTTGAGGATGACGCCCTGCTGGCCCGCCGCCCGGCGGACGCCGGTGGCATCGTAGACCACCACCATGGTCAGGATCGCCACCACCGCGAAGAGAGGCGATCCTGGCCCCAGCTGGCGCTCGACCACCGTTGTCAGGCAGACGGTCAGGGCGGTGTGGGAGCTGGGCATGCCCCCGGACATCCCCAGCGAGCGCAGGCTGAGCCGGTGCTGGCGCCAGGAGTCGGTCAGCACCTTGAGCAGCTGGCCGATCGCCCAGGCCAGCAGGGGGACCCAGAGAAACTGGTTGGTGAGGAGCGCTTTCACCTCTCGCGGTCAGCCGTCGGCCGAGCCCCCCTCCTCGTCGGAGTCGAGCACCAAAGGGCGCTCCCGGGGCAGCCCATCCCCTCCCGCGGTGAGCTCGGTGACCCGGCGCTCGGCCCCGTCCAGCAGCCCCGAACAACGGCGCACCAGCCGCACCCCTCGTTCGTAGAGACCCATCGCCTGCTCCAGGGGCACCTGGCCGTCCTCGAGGCTGACCAGGACCAGGTCCAAAGCGGCGAGCGCGGACTCGTAATCCATCCCCTCCGGCTCCGCTGAGCCAGGCTCTTCGGTTGCGGTCTGGTCACGCTCCATTCGAACCTCCCTCCGATTCCGGTCGCACCTCGCTGACCTGGCTCAGCAGCTGCCCTCGCTGAAGCCGGGTCCTGAGCGTCGTCCCCAACCTCACCTCTGACGCGTCCCGGAGCACCCGGGCGTCCGCGTCGTCGACCGTGATCGAGTAGCCCCGGCCCAGAACGGCCAGGGGGCTGAGGGCCTCCAGCCTACCAACCCGGCCCGCGAACTCCTCCCGGGCCTGAAGCAGCCGGCGCCCGGGCCCTTGGGCCTGCAGCAGTCCGAGGCGGGCGCCCAGGCCGGTACGCTCCCGCGAGAGCAGGCGCCGCACCGCCTGCGCCAGCCGCACCTGGCGCAGATCGAGATCGATCCGGCCGGTCGCCAGCCGCAGCGCCGGCGCCAGCCGGGACAGCCTGCCCTCGGTCGCCACCAGCTGGCGCCGCTCCCCGGCGACCCAGGCCTCTCCCCCCCGACGCAGCCGTAGCGAGCGCCGGGATAGGTCAACTCGCAGTCCGGCCAGGTCGGGCACCGCCAGCTCGGCGGCCACCGAAGGGGTGGGAGCTCGCCGGTCGGCGACGAAGTCCGCCACCGAGGTGTCGGTCTCGTGGCCGACTCCCACCACGACCGGGAAGGGACAGGCGATTATCGCCCGTGCCACCGCCTCGGAGTTGAAGGCCTGGAGGTCCTCCAAGGATCCGCCTCCGCGAACCAGCAGCACGACGTCCACCGCGGCCCGACCGGCCAGCTCCAGGGCGGCCAGGATCTCTCGCACCGCGTCGTCGCCCTGAACCAGCGTCGGTGCCACCACAATCTCGGTGATCGGGCAGCGACGCTGGACCACGTGGACGACGTCGCGCAGGGCGGCCCCGTGCCGGGACGTCACCACCGCCAGCCGCCGGGGCAGAAACGGGAGCGGTCGCTTGCGCTCGGGAGCGAAGAGCCCCTCCTGCTCGAGACGGGCCACCAACTGCTGGAAGGCCAGCGCCAGCGCGCCCACGCCCTGGGGCTCGAGCCGGTCCAGGTAGATCTGCAGCGAACCCGCGGCTGGGTAGATCGAGACCGAGCCGTGAGCCAGCACCCGCATTCCGGTCCGGGGCTCGAACTGCAGCGTGCGCGCCTCCTTGCGGAACATGGCGGCCCGCAACACGGAACGATCCGTCCCCCCGGGCCGGCAGTCCTTGAGGTTGAAGTACCAGTGCCCGGCTGAGGACAGGTGGCAGTCGCCCAGCTCCGCCTCCACGTAGGCGTCCTGCAGCTCCGGCTCGGCCACCAGGGCGGCCTTGATCAGCGAGGCGAGCTCACCGACCTGGAGTACGCGCACCCGACGGCTCCAGAAGCTGGTCCGGGGATCGGGCCAGGTTGCCGAGCACCCCGTTGACGAAGCGGGCCCCCTCCTCCGAAGCCATCTCCTTGGCCAGCTGGACCGCTTCGTCGATCACCACCGCGACCGGTTCCTGGCGCCGCCAGCAGAGCTCCTCGACCGCGACCCGCAGCACCGCCCGCTCCAGGGCACCCATCTGGTCGAGCGCCCAATTGGTCGAGCAGGCCGCGATGGTTGCGTCTATCTCGGCCCGATGGGCGACCGCCCCTGAGACCAGCTCCTCGGCGAAGCGCCGGCCACTGCGGCTCTGCGGCTCCTCCTCAAGGTGATACTGGAGCGGGGTCCGCCAGTTCTCCGGCTGGAGCTCGAGCTGGAAGAGAACCTGCACGGCCAGCTGGCGGGCCCGGCGGCGTGGCCCCACGCCTCACTCCCCCTCGATTTCGGCGATGTGCAGGTTGATCTCGACCGCGTCCAGGCCAAGCATGCTGTGGATGGCGTGGGCAACTTTGTGCTGCAGCTCGTCGGCGAGCCGGCTGATCGCCGCGTCGGGGGTGATCGCCAGATAGAGGTCGAGCTTGATGCCGGTCGCGCCGACCATCTGCAGGCGCACGCCCCGGTGGGCGTGCTGGCGGTGCAGCGGCAAGGAGACGTTGACCCCGGCCGGCTCGCGCATGGCCGCGATGCCGGCCACCTCCTGGGCGGCCAGGGCCGCGATCGAGGCGACCACCTCGCTGGCGACCCGAACCCGGCCCGGGGGCTGTTCCCCGGGCTGATTGAGCAAGGAGGTGCTCACAGCAGCCGCTCCAGGTACTTCCCGGTTCGGGTGTCGACCTTGAGCCGGTCACCCACCCCCACGAAGAGAGGGACCTCCACGACCAGCCCGGTGTTGAGGGTCGCCGGCTTGCTGCCCCCGGTTGCCGTGTCGCCCTTGAACCCGGGGTCGGTCTGGGCGACCTCCAGTTCCACGGTGATCGGCAGTTCGACCCCGACCACCTTGCCGTCGTACTGCAAAACGTAGAGGTGGTCGGACTCCTGGACGTAGCGCAGCGCCTCGGCAAACTGGGTCTCGTCGAGCGGGAACTGATCGAAGGTGGTGGTGTCCATGACCACGTAGTGCTCGCCGTCGCGGTACAGGTACTGCACATCCGACTTCTCGATCCGGGCCCGGGAGAAGCGCTCCTCGGGCCGGAAGGTCTCCTCGGTGAGCGCTCCGGTGGTCAGGTTGCGGAGCCGGGTGCGGACCACTGCCGTGCCGCGGCCGAGCTTGACGTGCTCGAAGGAGAGCACCTCCCAGAGCTGCCCGTTGCGCTCCAGGGTGGTCCCCGACCTGAGCTCGCCAGCGTTGATCATCGAGGTGCTCCTGTACAGCGGGTCGGGCCCGATCCCGAGCGCTCGGGCCGGGGGCGGGATTGATGATGCCAGCTTTGCTGGGAGGGCACCCGGGCGGCGGGTGCGGCCAACTTCGTTTGGGCCTCCCGGCGGCCGCTCCGGTCGCCATCGGGAGGAGTTCCCCAAGACTCGCGACGGCACCGTCAGAAATTGCTTCCGGACCGCGACTAGTGCTGAGATCAAGCGGATCTACCTTGGGGTCGATGGCCACCAAGCTGCTGCCGCGGACGAGCGCCCAGGCCCCTCCGGGTCAGCTCTCCAGTTCGGTCGTGATCGCATCCCTCTCGCGCGCGCTCGATCTCGCCGAAGGGGAGCCGATGGGCCACGCCATCAGGGCGTGCTGGCTCGGGATGCAGATCGCCAAGTGGCTCGAGCTGCGACCGGCCGAGCGCCAGGACCTCTACTACGCCCTCTTGCTCAAGGACGCCGGCTGTTCCGCCAACGCCTACAGCGTCACCCACTGGTTCCAGGCCGACGACCTCTCGACCAAGGCGGAGCTCAAGATCACCGACTGGAGCAGCCAGTGGCGCTCGATGGTCTTCGCCCTGCGCCAGACCGCGCCCTCGGCCCCGATCACGCGCCGGATGGCCCAGCTGGTCTCCCTGGGCAGCCGCGGGGTCGGGCTGGCCAACGAGCTGGTCGAGGTGCGCTGCACCAAGGGAGCGGAGATGGTCCGCCAGCTGGGCTGGGCCGAACCGGCCGCCGCCGCGGTGCTGAGCCTGGACGAGCACTGGAACGGCTCGGGCCGCCCCCGGGGCATCAAGGGCGAGGAGATTCCCCTGCTCTCCCGGATCGCGCTGCTCAGCCAGACGGTCGAGATCTTCTGGCGCCGAGGCGGGGGGCGAGCCGCCGAGACCGTGCTCCGGCAGCGCCGGGGCAAGTGGTTCGACCCGGTCCTGGTCGACCTGGTCCTGGCCCATGCCGGGAGCGCCAAGCTCTGGCGCCAGATGGCCGAGATCACCCACCCCGAGCACGTCGGATACCTCGACCCCGAGCCGAGAGGGATTCCCTCGGCCAACATGGACGACATGATCCGGATCGGCGAGGTGTTCGCGGCTGTGGTCGACGCCAAGTCACCCTGGACCACCAACCACTCCACCCGCACCGCCGCCATCGCCCGGCTGATGGCGGAGAACATGTCCCTGAGCGCGGCCGAACAGGACCGGATCGGGCTGGCCGGACTGCTCCATGACCTGGGCAAGCTGGCGGTCAGCAACGCCATCCTCGACAAGGCCGGTCCACTTCTCCCCGAGGAGATGGAGGAGATGCAGCGCCACACCTCCATCACCCACGAGATCCTCTCCCCGCTCTGGCCTCTGGACGACGTCGCCGAGATGGCCGCGGCCCACCACGAGCGGCTCGACGGGACCGGTTACCACCGCCGCCTGCGCGGACCAGAGATGCCCCACGGCGCTCACATCCTGGCGGCGGCCGACGTCTACGAGGCGCTCACCGCCCACCGTCCCTACCGCCGCGGCATGGACGCCGACGAGGCCCTCGTCGTGCTCAAGAAGGAGCAAGGGACCAGGCTCGCCGGCGAACCGATCGCGGCCCTGGAGAAGATGATCGCCAGCCGTCGCTCCGACGACCTCCAAGCGCCGGTCGAAGCCGCTACATGAAGTACAGGATCAGTCCTGCCCCGGCCACCAGATAGGGGCCGTAGGGCAGGGCATCGCGAAGCCCGACCCGCCGCGTCACCAAGAGCAGGATGGTGACCACCCCACCGATCAAAGTGCCCGCGATCAGCGCCCAGAGGGCATAGAGCGCTCCGTAATTGAGGCTCATCCCGGTGATGGCTCCGATCAACATGGCCAGCTTGACGTCTCCCCAGCCGAACCCTTGGCCGTCGTGGAACAGCTCGCTCACGACCGCGAAGGGCAGCATGACCAAAGCCCCGAGCAGGATCCCCAAGAGCGCCCGCACCACCGATAGGTCGGGGCTGAGGTTGGCCAGGGCCAGGGCCAGGGCCAGCGCCGGGAGGGTGATCACGTCCAGCACCAGCCGGTGCTTGAGGTCGAAGCCGAGGACCTGGATCAGGACCAGGATCCAGAGGCTGTGGACGAGCAGGCCTGGCCCCATGCCTTGGCGGAGCCCGAAGGCGGCGAACCCGACGAAGCCGAGCCCGGGCAGCAGGAACAGCTCCACCCAGCCCTGGCCGAGCCGAAAGGGCGGGTCCTCGTCTTTCAAGGACCGTTCCAGCAGGAGCGAGAGCTGGCCCATGAGAGCACCTCCCACCAGCCCCAGCCCCCCCCAGCCGACTGCGTCGAGGGGGGTCACCTTGGGCCTCGAGCTCCGACTGCGCTAGCCGACCACCGGCTCATCCCAGCCCCGCCTGCTGGATCTGGGCGTTGTGCTGGGCCAGAGTCACGCTGTACTCGACCTTGCCGCTGGGCAGCGCCAGGAAGTAGAAATAGCCGCTCGGAGTCGGGTGCAGCACCGCGTTGAGAGCGGTCAGGCCCGGGCTGTCGATCGGACCCGGCGGCAGCCCAGCGTGAAGGTAGGTGTTGTAGGGCGAGGCGAACTGGGTGTTGACCGCGGTTCCGGTGTCCCCCGCCAGTGACTGCGCATAGAGAACGGTGACATCGCTCTGGAGTGGCATCGCGGCGTGGAGTCGATTGAAGAATACCCCGGCCACCAGGCCCCGGTCGGAGGCGGTGGCTGCCTCCCCTGAGACGATCGACGCCAACACCACCACCTGGTAGGGAGTGAGCCCCACCGCCGAAGCGCCCTGAGTCACCTGGCTACCCATTCTGGTCTCGAAGTCCTGGATCTGGCGCTGGAGAAGCTGGGCAGGGGTGACCCCGGGCAGCACCTGGTAGGTGTCCCCGAAGGCGAGCCCCTCCCAGCCCGCCCCGGTGGGCGTCCCCGCGAGCGGGCTCAGGCCAGGGAAAGCGGTCGCCGAGTTGACGACCCTGAGGTAGCTCGCCGCCGAGAAGAGGCCGTCCGACTGTAGTAATCGCGCCTCCTGGGCGGCCCGCAACCCGTCCGGGATGGTGACGTTGAAGGCCCGGCTCAGAGGCGGACCCTTGAGCACATCGATGATCTCCTGGGAGGACATTCCGGGGTCGAGCGCGAAGTCACCCGGACGGAGCGCGAGCTGCAGCCCCTTGGTCTCGGCGAAAAGCTTGAAGAGGAGGCTGTTGCGCACCAGCTTGCGATCCTGGAGGGCGGACGCGACCTGAGTCAGGGACTCGTTGTGGTCGACCGCGAACAGCACCTTGTGGCTCTGGGTGGACGAGACCGGCGACAGCCCCTGGCGCACGATGACGGCCAGGGCCACCGCGCCCCCGACCAAGAGCACGAGCAGCACCAACAAAGAGCTCAGGATCGGGTGCCGTCTCACCGAGCCCGCCCGCCCGAGCCGGCCAGCACCTGCTGCAGGATGAGCGTGGCCGCGACCTGGTCGCCGACCCGCCTCCGCCGAGCCCGCGAGGCTCCGGAGGCGACCAGGTGGCGCTCCGCCTGTTTGGTGGTCAGCCGCTCGTCCAGGTAGGTGACCGCGATCCCGGTGGCGCGAGCCACAGCCGAGCCGAATCCGCGGGCCTCCGCCGCGGCCGCGCCCTCCTGGCCGTCCAGCTGGAGCGGCAACCCGACCACGATCTCGCTGACCTTCAGCTCCCCCACCAGGCGGGCGATCTGGTCCAGGGCCCGGCGGTCGGCGCCCCGAACCACCGTCGAGTGAGGCTGGGCGATCGTCCTCGTCTCGTCACTGACCGCCACGCCCACTCGGACTCGGCCCGGATCAAGGGCGAGGATCCGACCCCGAGCCGGGACGCCAGCGCCCCTATCCAGTGGAATGGCTCTGAGCTAGCGAGATCCGCACCAGGTGGATGTTCCCTGACAGGATCGGCAGCCAGGGCCATCCGAAGGGCGACTGCGAGATGGTCACCGTGCTCGCCCCGGGCAGCCGGGCGAGCAGGTAGGTCTTGGCCGCGGCCGGACTCATGAAGGCGAGCTTGCTCTGGAACGGCTTCAGGTCGAGCGAGGGCGCCCAGTAGCCCACCGCCCGCGCGGTGATGGTCACCGTGCCCCCGGCGCCCGCGGCGACCACCTCGGGAGTTCCCAGGTTGGGATTGGCCAGGAGCTCGGATTTGGCCGGGACCTTGGACTTGAGGTCCTGCAGCACCGCCGCCTTGACCGCCGCCGGACTGTAGGCAGTGGCGGCCGCGGAGACGGAGACCGTCAATGTCTGGGGAGTGGCAGCCGGGCAGGGGGTCGAGGCCGAGGTGTTGCACCCGGTCGGAAGGGTGGGATTGGTGACCGTGACCGTCACTCCGTTTCCGGCCGAGTCGACCGCGATTACCGATTTGTCGGCCAGGCGCTTGAGCTGTTTGTCGGCCTTGCTGGTGAGGTTGGTGTCAATGGTCTGCTGCTGCTGCAGTGCGGTGGCAGCGTCCGAGGTGGAGAACACCGATTGGGTGGTCGCGTTGGCGCCGCCACTCATGGCCGTCGGATTGGTCAAGGTCCACTGGATCTTCGAAGGGTCCACGGCCCCGACGTCGACCTGGCCGCCCGAGCCGTCCCACGACCACGATTGATTGGCTCCCACGTTGCCGGCGGTGCCAACCGTGGTGGTGGAGTTGGCCTGCACCGGAATGCCCACCGTTCCCGAGCCGGGTCCGGTGCACCCGGGAACTGTGTAGGAGCCGTTGGCAGACGTGCTGGTGGTGGTGAAGACCACCGATGAGCTGTCCACGAAACTGGGAGCCCCGGTGAATGTCAGGTAATAAGGCGGAAGTGGACCGTGCGGACCCGAGGGGCTGCCACAGAACTGCAGAGTTCCGGTCGCCGGCACTGGCGGAAGCGCCTGAGTCCCGCTGGGTGTCGCTGTGAAGTTCTGGGTGAAGGTCTGGCTCTGGAGCGCCTGGGTGGTCACCTGGTCCAGGGTTGGGCCCGAGGAGGGGCCGTCGGTTCCCTGGATGGTTGCGGTATCTGCGAGGCGGTGGGCCTGCACCCCCAGGGTGATGGTCGCCGACGGAAGGATGAACATGAGCAGGATCAGGAGCACCGCCACGCCGGCGGCGGAGATGGCGATCAGACGCTGCCGACCCTGCGGCGAATCCCACATCTCCCGGATCCGCGCCACCCAACCGGCGGCGCCTCCGGAGCCGGCCGCCAGCAGCGCCGTAGGCCCGCGCTTGGCCAGCTCGGTCGAGGCCGGCTGAGCTGCGGCCATCACGGCAGCGCCCGCGGCAGCGGCGGTGGCAGCCTCGCCCGCTCCGGCTGCAGCTGCGCCAGCCCCGGCCACTTCGGGCACCCCACGCAGGGGGGCGCCCTGCTCCAGGCGCGCCAGGGAGGCAAAGGTGGGGAACCCCGTCCGGATCGCCTGGGCCTGGACCTGGGGATCGCCGGAGACGATCGCGATCCGCTTCTGGAACCCTCTCGTGTACTGCATCAGCAGGCGCATGTCGAGGGGGGAGCGCAGCACTCGCCCGTCCGGGGGCACCACGAAGACCAGGTCGCGGTCGCCTTCGGCGCGGCGAATCCGATCGACCAGGTCAGTGATCTCGTCGTTGGGCTCTACGTAGAGGAGCTTGGCCATGGCTACCTGGACCCCGTCTCAGGTCCAGCAACGGCCGAGCCCGGGACCGGGTTACGAGCCATCCTCACCTCGAATCACCTTGACCATCTTGCGCAGCATCCCCTCCAGGCCGGGACCGGCCTCGGCTTCGTCCTCGATCTGGCCACACCCCTGGTAGGCCAGCCCCATGGGGACCACGTCCGCCGCCGAGGTGAGCAGCCCGGTGGTGTCATGCACAGCGCTCAGCTCGTCAGGTGCCAGGGCCCGGAAGGTCGGCGGCTGGACGAAGGGCAGGTAGTCGGTCCAGCGCAGCACGCTCAGCTGCTCGATCACCTCGGGCAGCAGCGCGCCTCCCCCGCTGAGCCGGACCGAGGTCGGCAGCGGCTGCCCCTTGGCCAGGTCGTGCAGAACAAGCGCCACCCCTTGAGCAAGCACCTCGGCCGACTCCCCCATCGCCCGGCGCACCAGCGCTTCCTCCTGGCCACCCAGTACGCCGGCGGAGTGGCGCAGCTTCAGGCCCTCCGCCAGCGGTAGGGAGAGGTCCAGGTCGTGGGCCAGCTTGCGGGTGAAGGCCCGACCCCCCAGTTCGAACATCCTGGTGGACTCCAGCACCGCGTTGCGGACCAGGCTGACCGTGGTGGTCCGGGCCCCGATGTCGATGAAGATCGCCCCCGCCTCGAGCACCTCTGGGGTCGACGCCAGCCGGGCCAGCGCATACGGTTCCGCCACCGTCTCCAGCAGCTCCAGGTCGAGCGCCTGGGTGATGGCATCGATGGCCGCGTACTGGCCCTCGGTGGCGAAGGTGTTGAAGACGGTCAACTCCACCTTCTGGCCCTGGAAGCGGAGTGGGTCCACCACCGGCTGACCGTCCACCTTGGCGCCCGTGATCGACGAGTGGACCAGGCGCAGGGCACCGTCGGCCTCGCCCGTCGCCTCTTCGTCGAGACGGGCCTGGGCCTCGCGCAGCGCACGGCGCTGAATCCCTTCCACCTGGTCGTCCAGCTCGCGCCGCGAGATCCGCAGCTGGGGCCTGCCTCTGATCCGGGAACCGGAGTTGCTGACCGCCCGAACCCGGGCCCCACCGATCCCGACCACGACTCGGGTGGGGATGACCTCGGCCATGTCCTCGGCCGCCTCCAGGGCGGCGTGGCAGCCCTCCAGGATCGACTCCACGTCGACGCTCTTCCCCTGGTCGACCGGGCCCGGGCCCTGCTCGGAGCGACCAACCCCGAGCACGATCGCCTCGCCCGCCTCTTTCTTGAGCACCAGGGCCTTGATCACCTGAGCCCCGACGTCGAGCGCGGTGACGTGGGTTCGGGGCTGCCGGCGCGCCGACGGGGCCTGGGGCATCAATCTCCCTCCCGACTCGATTCAAGGATGGTACGCACCGTCGCCAGGGCGACGGCGTGGCCTCCCGGAGACACGGCTCCCTGGCCGAACTGCGGGTTGCCGCCGCCGCCGCCGAACTGGCGGCAGACTTCCTGCGCGACCTGGCCGGCGCTCAGCCCACGGGCCACCAAGTCCGGCGACATTTTAAGCACGAGCTCCGGTCCCGCCATGATCAGAGCACATCCTTGGCCGATTTCTGCCAGCAGCTGATCAGCGCGCTGGCGCAGCTCCCGGCGCTCCAGCTGGTCGGGGAGGTCGAGCACGGCGAGCTCAACGGAACCGGCCTGCTCCCGGCTCGCCGACTCTGTGGGAGCGGCTCCGGAGCGGCGTGACTCGGCCAGCTCCTGTTCCAGTCTGCGCACCCGCTGCTGCAGCCCCTCGGCGCGGGCAGCGACCTCCTTGACCGGAGCCCGGAGCTGGCGCGCCACCTGGAGCGTCTGGCTGCGGAGCTCCTCCCACCACCGCTCCGCGGCCGCCCCGGCCACCATCTCGATCCGGCGCAGGCCCGAGCCGACGCTGTGCTCGGCAGTCAGCACCGCCGCTCCGATGCTGCCCGCCCGCTCCACATGGGTCCCGCCACAGAGCTCGCGCGAGAACGTCCCGAAGCTGACCACCCTGACCTCGTCGCCGTAAGTCTCCTCGGGGAGCGCCAGGGCCCCGGACCGCCGCGCCTGGTCCAAGCTGAGGAGCTCCACCCGGCGCCCGAGGTCGTCCCGGATCGCCGCGTTGAGCTGCCGCTCCAGCTCCTGAAGCTCCTCGGCCGCGAGCGGGCGCGGCCAACTGAAGTCGAAGGTGGCCCGGTCGGATGAGACCAGCGAACCGCGCTGAACCACCCCCTCCCCCAGCTGGCGATGCAGGCAGGCGTTGAGCAGGTGGGTGGCGGAGTGATGGATGGCGCAGGCCTGGCGGTGCTCGCGGTCGACGGTGGCGGTGACGGTCTGACCGGCCTCGAGCTCTCCCTGCTCGATCCGGCAGCGCTGGAGCTGGGCTCCCGGGTGGGGCGTCTGGGTGTCCAGCACGACCGCTCTGCCACCCTCCCATTCCAGCTGGCCCCGGTCGCCCACCTGGCCGCCTGCCTCCGCGTAGAAGGGAGATTCCGCGAGCGCCACCTCCGCCTCCTCACCAGCGCTGGCTCGGTCCAGCACCTGGCCATCCCGGAGCAGCAGGGTGACCCGGCTGCGCGCCGCCAGCTGGTCGTATCCGACGAACGCGCTCAGCGGCAACTCGCGCCCGGCGGCCTCGGGCAGCGCCGCCGACCGGCTGGCGCGGGCCAGCTCGCGCTGCTCTCCGAGCAGGACCGCGACCCGCTCGCGGTCGACCCTTAATCCGCGCGCCGCCGCCAGCTCCTCGGTCAGCTCAATGGGGAAACCGTAGGTGTCGTGGAGGCGAAAGGCGGATTCGCCGTTGATCACCCCGGACTGAGCTCCCTGGAGCACCGCCTCGAACTGCTCCATCCCTCGGGTCACCGTCTCCTGGAAGCGCGCCTCCTCCTGCTCGATGACGGCCCGAACCCGGCTCTCCCCGCTGGCCAGCTCCGAATAGGTCTCGCCCAGGATCGCGACGACGACCGGCACGCTCGGCCCGAGCCCACCCTCGACCTCCAGGCTGAGCGCGCTGACCAGGGCCCGGCGGAGGAGATGGCGGACCAAGTACCCCCGCCCCTCGTTGGCGGGCAGCACCCCATCCGCAATCAGCATGCAGGCGGCCCGGGCGTGGTCCGAGAGGCGGCGCAGGTGCCGGTCCCGGAGGTCGTCGCCGCCCCGGGCAAGCGGTCGGGCCCGGGCGGCAAAGTCCTCCCGAATCGGCGCCAGAAGGTCGGTGTCGAAGACCGAGTCGCACCCCTGGAGGACCATGGCCAGCCGGCCCAATCCCATCCCGGTGTCCACTCCCGGCTGGGGCAAGGGGACGGTCCGACCGTCGGCGAGCCGCTCCGCGTCCATGAACACCAGGTTCCAGATCTCCAGAAACCGCTCCCCCTGACCCGGGCGCTCCCCGCCATGCTTGCCAAAGCGCTCTCCCAGGTCGTAGTAGATCTCGCTGTCGACGCCACAGGGCCCGACCGGCCCCGCCTGCCAGAAGTTCTCCTCGAGCCGCGTGATCCGTGCCGAGGGAATACCGGCCACCTTCTCCCAGAGTTCGACCGAGGTCTGGTCTCGGGGGTGCACGCTCGGGAAGAGCCGGCCGGGATCGAGCCCGAAGCGCTCAGTGAGCAGCTCGAAGGCGTAGCCGATGGCCTCCTCTTTGTAGTAGGCCCCGAAACTGAAGTTTCCCAGCATCTCGAAGAAGGTTTCGTGACTCAGGTCACCCACCTCGTCGATGTCGGTCGCCCGAAAGACCTTCTGGCAGGAGGTCAAGCGGCGCTGGGGAGGTTCCTTTTGGCCCAGGAAATAGGCCTTGTAGGGCACCATCCCGGCACCCACCAGGAGCATGCTCGGATCGTCCCGGGGGATCAACGGCGCGCTGGGCACCCGGAGATGGCCGTGCTGCTCGAAAAAGTTCAGAAACTCAGTGCGGATTTGTTGACTTAGCAATGCCCAAGGTCCATGCGGGATCGGCCGGATTCTAGCCCCTCGGTCGTGGCCCGGACCGGGCTGCCTCTACTCGGGCAGTTCCCGCTTGAGCTGAGCGAGGGCGGCCCGCTGGAGCCGGCTGACGTGCATTTGGCTGATCCCCAACCGGCGGGCCACCTCAGTCTGGGGGAGCTGCTCGACGAAGCGCAGCACCATGATCTCGCGCTCCCGGGGGGTCAGGTGACGCATCGCCCCGGCGAGCATGTTCTGGAGCTCGATCCGGCTCAGGTTCTCGTCCTCCGCGCCCAGCCGGTCTCCCAATTCGCCCTCGCCATCCCCCTCGCGGGTGGGCGACTCCAGGGAGATCGCTCGCTGCGCCGGGCCGGCCTCGAGCGCCTGCAGGACCTCGTCCGGCTCCAGCTCCAGGCGGGCCGCGATCTCGGGAACGGTCGGGCCGCGGCCCAGCTCCTGGCTGAGCTCCTGCTGGGTGCGAACCACCCGGGCGTAGGTCTCCTGGAGTCGCCGGGGTACCCGCACCGCCCAGCTCTTGTCCCGGAAATAGCGCTTGATCTCCCCCAGGATGGTGGGGGTCGCGAAGGTGGTGAACTCCAGGCCCAGGCTGGGGTCGAAGCGGTTGATGGCCGCGA
Organism: Candidatus Dormiibacterota bacterium; assembly: GCA_035534755.1. Taxonomy (GTDB): domain Bacteria; phylum Chloroflexota; class Dormibacteria; order Aeolococcales; family Bog-877; genus Bog-877. The sequence continues at coordinate 167,171 of DATLRH010000014.1, read as the reverse complement.
TCAGGCCGAGGAACCCGACCTGCTCCAGGTCTTCCAGCGGCTCGCCCCGGCCGGCGAAACGGCGGGCCAGGGAATGGACCAGCTGGGTGTACTGAGGGACCAGCTGCTCCCGGAGCTTGGGGTCTCGGGTCGCGGCGTACTCAGCGAAGAGCCGCCGCTGCAACTCGCGATCGAAGCGGGGGGGAGTTGACCCCGCCTCGGTCACCGCCAGCGGTACTTGGCCAGACGGACCCGCACGAGCCCGTCGCCCGCCGCCTGGAAGTCGACGTCGTCAGCGAAGCAGCTGAGCATGGAGATGGCGAGGTCGAGCGCCTCCGCGGTGGCCAGGGCCGGAGCCGGCGCCGGCGGGCTGGCCCCGAGCTGGGGTTCGGAGTGGGGTTTGGTCCCGAGCAGCCGGACCTCGACCCGGAGGGCGTCCTCCTGGACCAGGAAGTTGATCCGCACCCGGGCGTCCGCCAGCCCGCTCGCCACCGCGGCCCGGATGGTGTGCTCGCAGGCCTCGGCGATGGCGATGTTGAGCTCGTCGAGGGCTTCCAGGCCTAGGCCGGCCACGCTCGCCATCCCAGCGGCGGCCCGCTTGGCGACCACGATGTACTGCGGGTCGGCGGGGATCCGGAGCTCGGTCGCCTCCACCGTCCTGGTTGCCATCACCGCAATTGATGCCCCATCCGGTTGGAACTCAAACCTGGCCGATGGGCCCGGTGGCTCCCGCCTCCACTGTGCACCGATCCCTCGAACACCAGGTGGGTGCGCCGCACGCGACTTTCCAAATCCCCTCCAGGGGGCTCGTGGGCCGTCGGCGGTATTGGCGCTCCCGAGAAATCATCACTAGGGTCGGGCGATTGTTTCCGACGGGGCCCCGGGCCCGGCCCAACCGTAGCACGGCTCACCGGGAGTTGGTCTCGCCTCCGGCGCTGAGCCGAGGCGCTAGCCGCAGGCCGACCTCAGCCAGCTGCTCGGGCAGCACCGGACCGGGCGCTCCGGTGAGCGGATCGGACCCGGTTTGAGTCTTCGGAAAAGCGATTACCTCGCGGATCGAGGGCTCCCCCAGGCCGAGCATCACCATCCGGTCGATTCCGGCCGCGAAACCCCCATGGGGCGGGGCTCCGTACCGAAACGCCGAAATCAGGAAGCCGAACTTCTGCTGGGCCTCCTCGGGGGATAGTCCGAGCGCGGCGAAGATCGCCTGCTGCTGCTCCGGACGAGTGATCCGGAGCGACCCGCTGCCCAGCTCGACCCCATTGCAGACGATGTCGTAAGCCCGAGAGCGAACCGCCAGAGGGTCGGTTTCGATCAGCGGCCAATCGTCGGGATGGGGTTGGGTGAAGGGGTGGTGCACGGGGCTGACGCCGCCGTCGCTGGCTCGCTCGAAGAGCGGGAACTCGGTGATCCAGAGGAAATCGAAGCGGCGTTCCGGGATCCAGCCCAGGCGCCGAGCCGCGTGCAACCGGACCGCCCCCAAGGCGGTCGCCGCCACCGCCTCGGGGCCGGCCGTGAAGCACAGGCAGTCGCCCTCCTCAACCCCCAACTTCTCCGTCAGGGAGGACAGCTCCGCCTCGGTGAAGAACTTGGCGATCGAGCCCTCGTACTGTCCCGCTCGACGCCACAGGTAGGCCAGGCCGAGGGCCCCGTAGGTGCGCGCCACCCCCAGCCAATCGCCCTCCAACTCGCCCCGGGTCAGCTCCGCACCGCCGGGCACCCGGAGCGCCCGGACGCACCCGCCTTCGTCGAGGGCGGCCCGGAACACCCGGAAGGAGCAGGCCCGGAAGATCTCGGAGACGTCCTGGAGCTCGTGACCGAACCTGGTGTCGGGCTTGTCCGAGCCGAAGCGAGCCATTGCCTCGCGGTAGGGCAGCCGGGGCCAGGGCGTCGGCAGCGCCTTGCCGAAGGCCGCCTCCCAGGCTACCGAGACCATCGTCTCAAGTACCTCGTAGATCTCCTCCTCGTCCACGAACGACATCTCCAGATCGAGCTGGGTGAACTCGAACTGGCGGTCGGAGCGAAGGTCCTCGTCACGCCAGCAGCGGGCGATCTGGAAGTAGCGGTCGAATCCGGCCACCATGGAGAGCTGCTTGTAGAGCTGGGGCGACTGCGGCAGGGCCCAGACGTGCCCCGGCCACATCCGGCTTGGGACCATGAAGTCGCGCGCCCCCTCAGGGGTGCTGGGGATCATGGTTGGGGTCTCGATCTCGGTGAATCCGAGCCGATCGGCCTCGTCCCGAAGTCGTTTGATGAACCGGTGCCGCGCCCGCAGATTCCGCTGCATCCTGGGCCGACGCAGGTCCAGGTAACGGTATTGCAGGCGCACCCGCTCGTCGGCCTCGGCCTCGTCGGCAGTACCCAGGGGCATGGCCTCGGCCTGGGCCAGCACCTCGAGACTGTCAACCGCCACCTCCACCGCTCCGGTGGGAAGGTTGGGGTTCTCGCTGCCCTCCGGTCGTGGCTCCACCAACCCCTCCGCCCTCAGCACCCACTCGAGCCGACAGCGCTCGGCCAGCGCCTGAGCGGCTTGCGAGTGGGCCGGGTTGAAAACCAGTTGCACCACTCCCGTGTGGTCGCGCAGGTCGATGAAGGTGAGCCCGCCATGGTCCCGACGGTGGTTGACCCAGCCGGCCAGCAGCACCCGCTTGCCCCGGTCGTCCAAGGTCACCGTCCCACACATTCGGCGTCCCCTCACCCGCTGCCCCCCTCACTCTCCGGTGCCTCGATCCACGCCCTGAGCTGACCCGAGGTCTCCTCCGGGCGCAGCTCCAGCTGCTCGCCGCTGCTCAGCTGGCGCAGGGTCACCCGCTCCGCCTTCAGCTCCTCCTCACCGAGCAGGGCGACCGCCCCTGCCCCGCTGCGCTCGGCGGATCGCATCTTTCCCTTCAGGCTGCGCCGGCCCACGTCGCACAGGACGGTCAGTCCGTCCCGGCGCAGTCGCTGAGCCAGATCGATGGCCAGAGGCACCGCGGCCGCCTGGGCGGAGCAGACCACCACCTGGGGCTGACGCGGGGCTGGCCCGGGCGGAGCTAGCATCACCACCCGCTCCAACCCGGCCGCGAACCCTACCCCGGGTGCCGCCGGATAGCCAAGCAGCTCAGCCAGCCCGTCGTAGCGGCCGCCGCCAAAGAGGGCGTTCTGGGCGCCCTGGAGATCTTCGTGCCAGACCTCGAAGGTGGTCCGCACGTAGTAGTCGAGCCCCCGCACCAGCCGGGGATTGAGCTGAAAGGGAATCCGGTAGGCGCGGAGGGCAAGCTGGACTCGATCGAAGGCGTCCCGGCACTCGTCGCAGAGAAAGTCCAGGGTCCGGGGCACCGTCTCCATCAGCTGCGCAGTCTGGGGATCCTTGCTGTCCAGGATCCGCAACGGGTTGCGAGCCAGGCGCTCCCGGTCCAACTCGGGAAGCTGCTCCAGATGAGGCCGGAAGTGATCAAGCAACGCCTGGCGGAAGGCCGGCCGACAAACCCGGTCTCCGATGCTGTTGAGCTGCAGGCTGACTCCGCCCAGTCCCAGCGCGCTGAGCCAGTCCCAGGCGATCGCGATCACCTCCGCATCCATCTCCGCCCCGGCGTCGCCGACCGCCTCGACCCCGAACTGGTGGAACTGCCGGTAGCGACCCCTCCCGGGCCGGTCGTAGCGGAACATCGGCCCCGCATAGCTGAGCCGGACTGGCGGCGGCAGCTCCCGGAGCGAAGACTCGCCGAAGGCGCGGAGCACCGGGGCCGTGTTCTCGGGCCTTAGGGTCAGCGACCGCCCCGATCGATCCGGAAAGGTGTACATCTCCCGCCGCACCACGTCGCTGGTGTCGCCCACGCCCCGCACGAACAGCTCCGTCGCCTCGAAGATCGGAGTCGCCAGCTCCCGGTAGCCGAAGCTCTCGGCAATGCCCATCCCGATCTCGGTCGCCCGCGCCATCGCCGCCAGGCGGTCGGGCAGGAGGTCTTCGGTACCGCGCGGTCGCGAGATCGGGGGCATCGACTCGGAAGTGTAGTTGGCTGGGACGGCGGCTCCCTCGGCCGGCTCTTCAGCCCACCTCCCGCATCACCTGCAGCACGTCCCGCACCCCCTCCAGTCGCTCCAGCAGCCGGCTCAGTTCGGTCAGGCTGGAGATGTCCACCACCGCCGAGATGACCGCCTCCTGAGCGCCGTCGACCTCGACCGCCGCCCCACTCAGGTTGACCTTGCTCTCCGCGATGGCGTTGGCGACGTCGCGCAGGAGCCCGGTCCGGTCGCGGGCCTCGATCCGGAGTCGGACCGGGTAGACCCGCTGGCTGCCGGCGTCCCACTCGACCTCCACGATCCGCTGCGGATCGGTGGCGTGACGGATGTTGGCGCAGTCCTCGCGATGAACCGTCACCCCTCGCCCCCGGGTCACGTATCCCCGGACCGGCTCACCGGGGACCGGTTTGCAGCAGCGAGCGATGTTGGTCATCAGCTCAGCCAGGCCGGCCACCTTGACGCCGCCGCTGGGAGCCGATCGCGATACCAGCGGGATGGCGCTGGCCGGCTCCGGGGCGGGGCCGCCCGAGCCAGCCTCCTCCCGCGCCGCCCACTTGAGCACGACCGACCGCGCCGACACCTCGCCGTATCCGATCGCCGCGAAGAAGTCGGTCAGATCCGGGATCCGGAACTCCCGGGCCAACTCGAGCAGCCGGGGCTGGGGGACCGCGCCCAGCTGGATCCCGCGCATGCGCCGGAGCTCCCGATCGAGCAGCTCCCGACCGCGGCCGACGTTCTCCTCCCGCCTCTCCCGCTTGAACCATTGGCGGATCTTCTCCCGGGCGCTGCTGGTCTTGGCGAAGTTGAGCCAGTCCCGGCTCGGCCCGTGGCGCTCTGACTTGGTGGTCAGGATCTCGACGATGTCGCCGTTTTGGAGCCGGGAGTCAAGGGCGATCATCCGGGAGTTGATCTTGGCCCCCAGGCACCGGTGGCCCACGTCGGTGTGGATTCGGTAGGCGAAGTCGATCGCGGTGGCGCCGGCGGGTAGGGAGAGGACATCTCCCTTGGGGGTGAAGACGAAGACCTCGTCCTGGAACACGTCCAGGCGGACATGCTCGACAAAGCGCTCGGCGTCGAGCACCTCCTTCTGCCACTCAAGCAGGGAACGGAGCCAGCTGAAGCCCTCGTCCAGCCGCTGATCAGATCGAGTGCCCTCCTTGTAGTGCCAGTGGGCGGCGATACCCTCCTCGGCGGTCCGGTGCATGGCCCGGGTGCGAATCTGGATCTCGACCGGCTCACCCCCCTCCCCGACCACGGTGGTATGGAGCGACTGGTATCCGTTGCCCTTGGGCATGGCGACGTAGTCCTTGAACCGCCCGGGAATCGGCTTCCAGAGGGCATGGACCACGCCCAACGCCCCGTAGCAGCCGCGAATGTCCTCGCAGATCACTCGGAGCGCGACCAGGTCGTAGATCTCCCGGATCGTCTTGCCGCCCTGCTGCATCTTGCGGAAGATGCTGGTCAGGTTCTTGGGCCTGCCGACCACCTCGGCCGGGATCCCCGCCTCCGCCAGTTCGGTCTCCAGCCGCTGGCAGGCCTGCTCCAGCACCACTACGCGCTGGCGCCGGCGCTGGTGCACCTCCTGGCGCACCCGCTCGTAGTTGTCGTGGTCGAGGACCGAGAAGGCCAGGTCCTCAAGTTCGGCCTTCATCTGCCAGATCCCCAGCCGGTGGGCCAGTGGGGCGTAGATATCCATGGTCTCCTGGGCGATCCGGCGCTGCCGCTCCTCGGGGAGCGCCTGGATGGTCCGCATGTTGTGCATCCGGTCGGCCAGCTTGATCAGCACGACCCGGAGGTCCTCGGCCATGGCTATCAGCATCTTTCGGATGTTTTCGGCCTGGACCTGGGCCTGGCTGTGGAGCTTGATCCGGCCCAGCTTGGTCACCCCCGCCACCAGCTTCTCGACCGTGGCTCCGAACTCGTCCCGGATCTGCTCGGAGGCGATCGGGGTGTCCTCTACCACGTCGTGGAGGAGGGCGGCCGCTATGGCGTCCGCGTCGAGGTGCAGGTCGGCCAACAGAGCGGCGACCGCCAGCGGGTGGGTGATGTACGGCTCGCCGGACAGGCGAAGCTGTCCCTGGTGGGCCAGCTCAGCTACCTGGTACGCCCGCTCCAGCGTGGCGACCTCGCTCTCCCCAAGGTAGTTGAGCCGGGGGAGCAGGTCCTCGAACTGCATGCCCAATCATTCCATTCTAGGAGGCGCCGCTCCGAATCTGTCCCGGACCAGCTCGGGTGGGGAGTCTATACTCGGGGCGTGTCTGTCTCTGCCGACTCGGAAGAGGTGGAGCCTTACCGCGCCTCCGACCCGGGCGACCCACCCCGGACTCTGGGGGATCTTCGGACACCCCTGAAAATGACCGGGACCGCCTGGCTCATCACGGCGGTGGTGATCGGGGCCGTGCTCTCCTTCCTCGTCGTCGTGGTAATGCTCGGCGTCTACACCGACTGACGGGCCGACCGCTGGCCTAATGGGCTACGACGGCGACCCCGGCAGTGGCGGCGAAGAAGGCGAACAGGTACAGCATCGAGAAGCGGAACAGCTGCCGGGCCCAGCGCATCCCGGCTTCCTCGCGCAGCACTAGCACGCTGAGAACCACGAAAGGTGCCCCCAGCAGCAGCGCCACCGCGAGCTCGGCGGGCCCGAGCCAGATCGCCAGACTGCAGCTGAACGCCACCAGGGCCAGGGTGTAGCCCACGATGCTGGTGCGGGTCCGACGCACTCCTACCACCACCGGCCGCATCGGTACCGCCACCGCCGCGTAGTCGCGGCGCACGATCAGGGAAAGGGCCCAGAAATGGGGTGGCGTCCAGAGGAACACCAGCGCGAAGAGGGCCAGTCCGAGCGGTCCCACCCCATGGGTGACCGCCGCCCAGCCGACCAAGGGCGGAACCGCGCCGGCGGCCCCCCCAATGACTATGTTCGACTTGGTGCTCCGCTTGAGCCAGAAGGTGTAGACGAAGACGTAGAAAGCGCCTCCTGCCGCTGAGAGCAGCGCCGCCAGCGGGTTGACCAGGGCCAGAAAGAGAAGGAACCCGGCCAGGCTAAGGCCCACTCCGAAGGCGAGAGCCGCTCCCGCTCGGATCCGCCCCGACGGAATCGGGCGGTGCCGGGTCCGGCCCATGACCGCGTCGATGTCGCGGTCAAACCAACAGTTCACCGCCGCCGCGCCTCCCGACGAACAGGCGCCCCCGGCCAGCGCAGCTGCACTCAGCCCCAGCCCGGGCCATCCCCGAGCGGCGATCACCATGGCCAGGAACTCGGTGATCAGGAGCAGGCTCATGACGCCAGGTTTGGTCAGGCTTAGGTAGTCCTCCAGGAGCGCCCGGACGGCCTGCGCAGACCCCGCACGGCGCGCGGGTGCCCAGCTCGCTGACGAGGAGCCAAGGGGCACGCTCGCATGAGCCGCTGGAGCGGATTCGACGATCGAGTCAGCGATCGGAGATCACCTCCAAGGAGTCCGCGTGCCTGCCAAACGGAGCCCAGCTGGTGGCCTCTGCCCCCATCCTCTCAGACCCGCCTGGGTTCGGTCCAACGGCGCCGCGGTCACCGCTCGCCAGTGACCGCGGCCCGATTGCCCTCAGGGGACCGAGTGCTACAGGAAGTAGGTGACGACCCACGCCAGCAGCACGAATACCCCGATGAACACCGCGTAGATCCCGTAAGAGTAGGCGAGCGCCGAGATGGGCGTGGGTACCTCTTCGACCGCGTCATAGCCTGGCATCGTGATCGGATGCTGGGATTCGTAGCCGGCCCGGTTGGCCAGGCTGAGAACCCACAGCGCCAGGGCCACGACGTGGATGGTGACGAAGATCTGCATCGCGAAGAAACAGCTCGCGTAGGCTCCGCTGGAGATCCCGTACCCGACGTGGGAAAGCTGCCAGATCTCGACCACCGCAGCCGCGCCAAAAAACAGGGCGGCGAGCCTACCGATGTTGGCGAACGAGGCCAGGGTGTTCTGAGCCTTGAGATGCCTAAGTCCAGACTGGGCCACCACGATGCCGATCGCGACCAGCACGAATACGGCCGCTCCCAGCACCTGGTTCGGGGGGTGGATTCCTTTGGGCTGCCACATTCCGTTGTTGTTGGTCGCCTGGAGCAGAAAGAAGGCAAAGAAGAGCGGCAGCACGAAGAAGAAGTCGGCTCCGATCAGCAGCCACGTGCCCATCAAGGGGATGCGCGCGATCTGCTCCGGAGGGTGGGCCCGCCCGCCGCGGGCCAGACCCCCAGTGGTCGCCGGGTTGTTAGAGATCATCTAGGCACCGCCCTCAGGTAGCCGGAACTGGTGAAGGAAGAGAGCCGCCGCTGTCGGGCCATTCAGCCACCGGCCGAGCATTGGGGTCGCCATAGTCGTACGGTCCCCCGACGATGGTGGGGATGCGATCAAAGTTGTCGGCCGGAATCGGCGTGGGCAGCTGCCACTCTATCGAACGGGACTCCCAGGGATTGGCTGGTGCCCGCTCTTTCTGGAAGGCCCAGGAGTAGATGACGTTGATCAGGTAGATCAAGTTCGAAAGCCCGAACAGGAACGCATTGATGCTGATCCAGATGTTGAGTCCGTGCAGGTTGGCGGCATAGACCGGACTCCTCCGGATCATTCCGAGATAGCCGACCACAAAGAAGGGCAGGAAGGTCGTGTTGAAGAAGATGAAGGCGGTCCAGAAGTGGAGCTTTCCGAGCCGCTCGTTCATCATCTTCCCGGTGATCTTGGGGAACCAGTAGTAGGTGGCCGCGTAGAGGGCAAAGATCTCCGCACCCAAGATGGTGTAGTGGAAGTGGCCGACCACGAAGAACCCGTCATGGAGGGTCGTGTCCAAGGGCACGTCCGACAGGAAGACGCCGGTCAGACCACCGATCAGGAAGTTGAAGAACAGGGCGAGCACGAATAGCAGTGGCAGCTTGAAGCGCAGCGAGGATTTCCAAAGTGTGCCCAGGAGGGCGAGGAACACCACCCCGGTTGGGATCGAGATGAACTCGGTCGCGGTCATGAAGAAGGGACGCAGTCCGGGCGCAATCCCACTGGTGAAGATGTGGTGGTTCCAGACAAACCAGCTCATCATGGACACGCCCATCATCCCGGCCACCGACAGGCGATAGCCGAAGAGTGGTCTCCGGGCGAAGACAGGCAGTATTTCCAGGGCGATCCCGAAGGCCGGGATGATGAAGATATAGACCTCGGGATGACCGAAGAACCAGAACATCTCCTCGTAGAGGAATGTAGTGCCCCCGGCCGCGGCTTCAAAGAAGGAGGAATGAACCGCGCGGTCCATTCCGACCATGATCAGGGCGGTCGCCAGCACCGGCGGAGCCAGTGCGGAGAGGAACTCCACCGCGACCATCGACCACGCGAAGATGGGCATGCGGGACCAGGTCATTCCAGGCGCACGCATCACGAAGATCGTGACCAAGAGGTTGATTCCGGCTATAGCCGCCGCGGTCCCGATGAAAGCGAAGCCGACGATGGCACCGTCCATCCCGGTCCTGGCCTCCACTGAGAGGGGCGCGTACAGGTACCACCCTGTGTTGAAACCTCCGCCGAAGCCGGCGAAGATCGTCGAGTAGAGGATGAATGCCCCTAACGGGACCAGCCAGAAGGCGAACGCCTCCAAACGCGGGAAGGCCATCCGTTTGGCTCCGATCATGATCGGGATAAAGTAGTTGCCGACGGAGCCGATGAGAACCAGGGTCGCGACGAACATCATCATCAGTCCGTGCAATCCGACCAGGGTCGTGTACTGGCCGGCCGGCCAGGGGCCACCAGTCTGGTAGAGGAGGTCGGTCCGGATCATCATGGCCTGGAAGCCGGCCAGGAAGAACATCAGGACTACGCCGACCGCGAACTGGATCCCCACCACCTTGTGGTCGAGGGAGATCCCGAAGTACTGGGTCCACCCCTTGCCCTCGGCTTCCTTGACCAGACTGGCGCTCGGGCGGCCCCGCAACCTGAGGATGACGTCATTGGCGAATCCCAGGGTGATAAGGAATCCGGCGGCGCCCACGATGTACCCCAGCAGTATGCCCGCGTCGCCATTGTCGGTCGTGTCCAGCTGGGCGCCGACCCAGTAGGCGATGATGCCGGCGACGATGCCTACGATGCAGGCCGTCACGAGGTTTTGGGTCAGGAATAGGCGGCGTGCCGAGAACCCGACGGGGGCCCGTCCGCTGGCGATAGCTGTCTGACTCACGGGTGCCTCCAACTCGATCTGCAAGTACTTGTTCGGCGGGTCTTCACGAACGATCGGGCCATCAGTAGGTCGTCGGCGCTGGGTAGTAGGTCAGTGCGAACTTGGGAAGGTTCTGCTCCTGCGGACCGTAGACGCGCTGAGCGTAGCTGACCCAGGAAGCGAACTGCGACTGGGTCACCGCCTCCCCTGCCTGAGATCCGACATCTGTCATGTACCCGTGCCACAACCCACAGAGCTCCCCGCACCGTACGTCGATGACGGTGGGCTTGAGTATGTAGACGTAGCCCACGTTGTTGATTCCCGAGATTGCGTCGATCTTGACCGCCAACTGGTAGGCGCTGAAGGAGTGCGAGACGTCCAGCGAAGTCACGTCGAACTGGATCAGCCGGTCAGTTGGGAGCCGCAGCTGGTTGGTTTCAAACCCGCCGTACTGCGGATACCGGTACGTGAACTGCCACTGCTGTCCGATCACCTGAACGATTAGCGGGTCATGGGTTGCCCCTGCCGCAAGGGCGCTGGCTGGTACCACCAAATTGGGACTTACCTGTCCCTCCAGGGCGACAACTCCGACCTCGGCGGCGAACAGCACCAGCACCACGCTGGTCGCGAGCCAGGCCGCCTGGAGGCCTAGGTGACGGCGAAGGTACACCCGTCGGAACGAGGTCTCCTCTGGGGTTCTCGCCGAGAGAAACAGGAAGTACACCGCAAATGTCACCACCGCGATCCCAACAGACCACGAAATGATGGTGAACACCTGGCCCGTAAACGTGTCGTCATTGGCCGCGGTCGTCGCGTGCCCTGGCGGCAGGTGGAGCACGAACACTACGAGCAGATCCCCGATCACAGCCAAGATCGCGGCGATGATTGCCGGGATGATTAGGTGTCGCTTGGTGCTCACAGTGCGGACTCCTTGGGGGTTGGACAGGCCGACGGAAAGGGAGTTCTCAACTGGCGACGACCTTGAGGTATCCGTCCATATAACCCACCGTCTGCATCGGTCCGCCTTGGCCGAACAGGAAGCCAGCGGCGCACGGAACGAAGCACTGCCAATGGACCGTCTCCGGTCCGCCGGTGCGGAAGGAGAAGTTGATCGTCACATGGGTGTTGTTTGGGTTGGTGAGATCGGCGGGGTAGTTGGACTGGGAGATTCCCTCAAGAGGGACGTTCAGCCCGAACTCAGGAATGGAGAAGGTGTGGGCGGGCAGGCTCGGATCCATGTAGCGGATCGCCTTTCCGTTTTCGTATGCAACCCCGCCCACGGTGCCCCGCACCATGCTCATGAACGGATTGCGAAGTCCGGTCTGGCTGTCGTACTCGAGTATGGTCACGTGGACGAGTGAATGAGCTGGGACTTGCCAAACCGTGGAACTTACCCATTTCCCATCCTGCCGGATCAGATAGGCGACCCAGGTTGGGTGGGTTCCGAAGTCAATCGACCCTGTGGTCGCCAACTCGAGGTGGGTCGACAGCTGGCCAGCCGAGTTGACCTGACCCTTTGCAACGATGGTCTCGGGATTGTAGGCAAGCCAGACGACGACGTATAGGGCTACCGCGATGGCCCCAAATAGGAATAGTCCCCCAACAATCGTTAGCTTCCGGGCCGAACTCATGGAAGATGACTCCCCCTGATACCTGGCTCCAAGTCGCCTTCGCGCCACCTCGGAATCCAGACCGGTGACCCGACTTGGCGCTCGAACAAGACAGAAGCCTACGACCGTGATCGGTCCCTGTCAACCATCCGACCCATCGATGTCGTAGTTCAGCGACTCTGACACCAGCTAACAGTTCAGGGACTCTGTCACTCCATGGAAGAAGAGCGGGTGACCTTGAGCGCAGCTGAGCAAAGGCGGGTGCTGGTACTGAACCATTTGGAGAAGGGGTCGGTGACCGTGGTGGAAGCGGCCCAGTTGGTGGGTGTGTCGGTGCGGCAGATGAAGCGGCTGCGGGCGGGTTACCGGCGAGAAGGGGCCGGCGCTCTGGCGCACGGGAACCGGGGCAAGGGGCCGGCGAACGCAGTGGAGGTGGGGCTGGCAAGGCGGGTGGTGGAGTTGTCCACGACCACCTACCAGGGCTTCAACCAGCAGCACCTGACGGAGATGCTGGCGGAGCGGGAGGGGCTGCATCTCTCTCGGCCCACCGTTCACCGGCTGCTGAAGGCGGCCGGGGTTCCGGCGCCTCGGAAGCGGCGGCCGGCGCGAGCCCACCACCGGCGGAACCGGATGACCAAGGAGGGGTGCCTCCTGCAGGTGGACGGGAGCCGGCACGACTGGCTGGAGGGCAGGGGCCCCTACCTGACCCTGGTGGGGGCGATCGACGACGCCACTGGACTGGTGGACGGTGCCACCTTCCGGGAGCAGGAGGACGCCCAGGGGTACTTCCTGGCGCTGCCCCAGGTGGTGGTGACCAAGGGGGTGCCGCTGGCGCTCTACTCGGACCGGCACGGGATCTTCGTGACGGCCAGCAAGCAGGAGCCCAGCCTAGAGGAGCAGCTCTCCGGCCGGCGCCAGCTGACCCAGATGGGCCGGCTCCTGGGGGAGCTCCAGGTGGAGCTGATCCTGGCCCGCTCGCCTCAGGCCAAAGGCCGGATCGAGCGGCTCTGGGGGACGTTCCAGGACCGGCTCGTGAGCGAGCTCGGGCTGCAGGGAGTGACCACCCTGGAGGGGGCCAACCGGGTGCTGGCCCAGCACCTGGTCCGCCACAACCCCCAGTTCGCGGTGCTGGCCCAGGATCCCGAGCCGGCCTGGAGGCCAAGGGCCGCGCAGCTGGAACAGCTCTTCTGCTTCAAGTTCCACCGGGTGGTGGCCCTGGACCACACCGTGCGGTTTGCCGGCCAGTTGATTGACATCCCCCGGCCCGGCCGCCGCAGCCTGGCCCGGGCCCGGGTGGAGGTCCAGCAGCGCTTCGACGGCACCCTAAGGGTCTTCCACGAAGGCCGCTGCTTGGCCACGAGCCAATCCCAGCTACTCCCGGGACCCCTTCGATTGAACAGCCTCACCGGCCCTGAGTTGCCCATCCCCGTCCCCAGGACCAGCCAGCCGCGACCGCGACGCACCTCACCCTGGAGACCGGCCGCTAACCACCCCTGGCGACGAACCAGGAGCCAGCCCGGGTGACAAAGTCCCTGAACAGTTGCGGGGACATAATCCCTGAACTGCTACACCATCCGACCCATCGACTTTGCGAACCAGAGAAAGTGACCCTCCCCAAGCCACCTGAGCCCGCTCGGTTTCCCCGCGCTGGAAGTGGGGACGCTCACGGGGCAGGGCGCCGCGGTGAGCGAGTTCCGGGCGGCATCCCGCTTTCTCGGTTCCACTACCCTGCCCCGTCCCGCCCATCCGGTGGGACCGTGCCCTTGGGTGCGGCGGGGGCCAGCCAGGCCGGGGACTCAGAACCGCGCAGCCCCCGAGAACCCGGATCACTCCGCGTATCGACGATCAACGGGGCTGAGGTCTGCCCTAGTTGAGGTCTATTCCAAGGCGCTCGGGAATGGCTCGCCTCCCTATACCCACCGTCCGGGGAGGCCGCGAGCGAGGGGTATAGGGAATGCGTCAGGGGCAGTCAGCGGGCCTCAGGAGTCGAGACCCGGACCGAGAGATCCGGTAGTGGGTCGATTTCAATCAGGCCGGTTCCCGGCCCGTGCTCCGCAGAGTTCATGCCTAGGGGCTCTAGGAGGCCAGCGGATCTCAACTAGCTGGCTGCCGCTCTGGTCGACGAGACCACCGACGAGGGCCGTGACCGCTAGGAGGCCAAGAAGCCCGCCGCCGTGGAACTGGGCAGGCCGGGGGGCAAGTAGGGCGGCTAAGCCAGGGCCGTCAAGCTCACAACAGTGCAGCGGTCGGAGGTCGCCAATAAGGCAGCGGCGGCCGGGTGGGTGCGCCGGGCACCGAAGTAGTCGACGAAAGCGGCGCTCAGTCCTCCGCGGGCCGGCTTTGTCAACCCGGACGATGCCAGGCTTCCTTGGTGTTGACCCGATATGACAGTCCACCTTGATGTGGGGACCAACCCACGAATCGATCCCGGTGCCGGTGCATCCCCCGGAGTCGATCCTTGCCGTTAGCAGATCGGCCAGCTCAGCCCAAGAGCGGCTCATCTCAAACTCATCCACCACCCGTCAGCGCCGGAACAACTGTTCGCCGTGTCCGCCGCCAGCCGGCAGAGTTGCGGCGTGGCAAACCAGGCGGAGGCGTGGATCCCCCAGAGCCCGTCCACCGACCCGGGTCGGGCGGCGCGATACCTGGATCCCCTCCCAGACGACCCTGGGGGGCTGCGCCGGGTCAGCCAGCAGCTCGTCGCCCACTATTTCGAGGCGACCCAGGGGAGATCACTGAACTCTCGGAGCGACGCGCCGGCGACATCGACTGCCGGTACTCCGAGGCGATGTTCGAGCGGGTGCTTCGCCGCGGGCCCAAGGACCTCCAGCGGGCCCGACCGAGCGGGGAGCGGCTCTTGGGATGCTGCCGCGACTTCACCGTCTTCTTCGTGTCGATGGCCCGCCACAAGGGCATCCCAGCCCGGCCCCGGGTGGGATATGCCTCGTACTTCCGTCCCGGCTGGCTCATCGATCACGTGATCGCCGAGGTCTGGACCAGGGGGCGCTGGCGTCTCATCGAGCCGGAGATCGGTGACGAGTTCGCGCGCGACGCCGACGGCGGTGGCTTCGACCCGCTCGACGTGCCCGGATCCCGCTTTCTTCCGGGGCCGGCGGCGTGGCGGGCAGCCAGGTCGGGGCAGCTCGACCCGGAGCGGTTCGTCGTGGCCCCGGAGGTCGCGGAGCCGTACACCCGGGGCTGGCTCTCGCTGCGGCACCACCTGGTACAGGACCTGGCATCGCTCACCAAGACCGAGATGCTGCTCTGGGACCAGTGGGGAATCCTGGACAGGCCGGACGTCCTTCGGGACGCGGGCCTGCTGGACCAGCTGGCGCTGGCGACCGGGGAACCGCGGAGGCCGCTGGCCCGGCTGGAGCTCTGGTCGAGCCGCGACGGACTCAAAGTTCCGCGCCAGGTGACCAGCTACAGCCCGGCGCACCCCGGCCCGGTGGCGGTGGATGTCGGCCGCACCCTCGGCGACGCTGGCTGAGGACTGCCGGGCCGCTATTCCCCGCGAGTGGAGACGGCGGTCCCCTGGCCACCCCCGGCGGCCGCCACAACCACCGCCACCCAGCTGCTCACCCCGTTCACCTTCGGCAGCCTGCCCTCGGTCGCCCGCAGGCGCCGGTCTGGCCAACCGGAGTTCCCGACCAGGTGGTCGAGAGCTGGATCTCTCGCCCCACCTGGTCCAGGACCGCGGCCGTCCCGGCCGCCAGCAACGAGGTGGCGGCCACCTGCCGGGCCGGCATCGGCAGCGTCCTCAGCGACCGGTTCGCCCCAGCGTTCGGGGTCTGGTAGGCGAGCGGCAGCGCCACGCCGGCGCTGGCGGCCGACGAGAGGGTGCTCCCCCCGGAAGGGCGAGGGGGCGACCGGGGCCCACCCGCTGGCGCCCCAGTCGAAGCCCTGGAAGGTCCCGCCCGTGGTGGAGCCGGCCGAGGCTCACACGGAGTAGGAGGACTCCGCCCCCGGCTCGGTGAGGGAGACGCGCGCCGTATCGGTCGGGGGGTAGGCGGTGCTGCGGGTTTCAGCCGACCAGATGACGCCCCATCAAGGGTGGACCCCATTCGGGCGACACCGGCGCAGCCGCCGCTGACTCATCCCGCCGCCGGGGTGAATCTCACCGAGGTCGCGACGCAGCCTTCGACCAGAGACCCCAGATGGTTGACAGAGCGGCGACGCCGATCCTAGACTCTGCCCAGGTTTCGTCGGCCGCCTGCCTGAGCCTTCGCCGGTAGTCACGGATATATCGGAGAGGCGGCACTTAGAGTCCGAGGTACCTTAGGGAGGACGACATGCCTGTCTTCGGAGCGGTTCCCGGCATGACGATTTTGACCATGGGCTTGGTCATCGTGCTTGGCGCTACGTACCTGGGTACCGCGGCTTTCCTCAGCCATTCGGGAGGCGCCCAGCGCTCGTGGAAGTTCGTCGTCCTTCCCGTAATATTCATGTTCTTTCTCACGGATACTGTCGCGCTGATCTCGATGATCGTCGAGAATCAGTACGTGACTCGCATCACGGGGAACTGAACTGCCCTAGCGATTCGGAGCGCCGCGAGATAGACCGCGGCCAGGCTTTTGTCGGATCGGTGCCGTCGGCACCTTGAACCACTCGCCATACCTGGCGCCCAGCTCAGCCAGCTGACCTTGAGGTGTCCGAACAGATGCCCAGCCATTTCAGCGACGGACCGGTAGTCAGGCACGCTCGCCACCGTCAGCGCCCTGCTCGGGCACACATCGACAGCCTTGGCAGCCAGCACCGACGCCAGGGACGCGGACTCGCTCAAGAGGGGAGCTGCCGACCCTCGCGAGCGCTAACTCGCACCCTGAGATTTAATGCCAGCCTGACAACCACCCGGGCGGAAGCGATCGGCGAAAGGCGCTACATCTCGGTAGCATTCTGAGACCATAAGTGGAGCCGACGGGGAGATTCGAACTCCCGACCAGCTGTTTACAAAACAGGTGAGGCGGCGATCAGCTTTGCACTGGCTCGAAGTCAACTGACTGCAACCTTGACTGCAACCTAGAGTTATCCACAGGCCGTGGAGAGCGTCACCCCGGCTGTTGGAGCAGCGCTCCGAGCCGGTCGGCGGCCTGTCGCTTGAGGCTCGGAGCGACCCCGGCGTAGGTGCTGGCGGTGAGGTTGACCGACGTGTGGCCGAGCAGCGAGCTGACGGTGCTGAGGTCCGACCCGCTGGCGAGCATGAGCCCGGCGAAGGCGTGCCGGAGATGGTGCCAGTGCATGGCTGGGAGTCCGGCTGCCGAGAGCGCGTCGGCGAACTGGTGAGTGATCGCGTTCCCATTCCGAGGCGCTCCCGTGGCCGTGGTGAAGGCTAGACCCCTGATCGGCTCTCGCCACCCGCTCCCGGCTGCCAGCCGAGACTCCAGCTGACTCTGGCGCTCTTGGGCGAGCGCGTCTACGGCACCCGCCGTGAGCGGCACCGTGCGCCTGCTGGCACGGCTCTTGACCTCCACTAGCTGGTACTCGCCACCGAGCCGCTGGAGCGCCTGGGTGACGTGTAGCTCGCCGTCTGCCACGTCCTGCCACCTGAGCCCGAGCAGTTCACCCTGCCTCAGTCCGCTATGCACGGCGAGAGTCGCCAGCCGCCTGAGTCCGGGATCTGGCAGCGCGTCGATCACGGCCTGCGCCTTATCGGGTGCGAGGATGCGCGGCTGCTGGTGCGGGACCCTGGGTGGTGAGGCCAGCGCGGCCACATTCCGGCCCACCTGGCTGTTGCGCTCAGCGTCCGCTAGCGCGGTTCGGAGCGTGGCCCTGGCAAGAGAGCACGTCTGCGGGCTGAGTCCGGAGGCTTGCAGCCGGGCGAGCATGGCGGCCACGTCCTGCGGTGACAGCTTGGCGAGCTTGACGCGCCCTACCTGGCCCGAGATGAGGCCGACCATGTACGCGTAGTGGCGCATGGTGCGAGGGCGCACCCTTGGGGCGACCGATCCCAGCCACACATCGAGGTAGCGTTTGACGGTGGCCCGCTGATCGACTGCCGGCAGCCCCGCACCGACCTGTTGCTGGAGGGCTTGCAACTTGCGGACCACATCGGCCTGGGTGCGGCCGTAAACCGTGCGCCTGCGGCCCTCCACGGCCACCTGAGCCGACCACCGACCATCCGCGCGCAGGTAGACGGTGCCGTGGCCCATGACTCGCTTGGCGGGTTTCGCGCTCATGCCGATTCCTCCGTGCGGTTGAACTTCGACCGGCAAGCCTGGCTCCCGCCGAAATTGCAGTAGATCTGATCGCGGCGCTTGGGCATGAACGGCTGCCTGCACACCGGGCACACGCGCTGGCCCCGGCGGTTGAACAGCTCCCGGGCGAGGCTTAGATAGATGGCTCCCAGCAACGTCCGGGGGGCCACGCGGATGCCCTCGGTCAACGTGAGCGCGGCTGCCGTGTGTTTGGTCAGTGCTTGTTGGATGGCACTCCCTACCGCGTGGCGGGCCAGGACTCCCAGCGCCGCTGGGTCCACCACCGCCAAGTTCGATCCTGGCTCGGGCGCGCCCTTCACCGGCATCCGCACGAACAGGATATCTTCGCGCGCTCGCCACACGAAGGCCAGCGCGACGGGTGGTCCGGTGCCCGAAGCTCCCGGCTCCACGCACCAGTCCCCACGACCCGACCGGCGCGTCATTCGGTCCCCGGCTCGCAGCCAAAGCGACGCGCCATCGTCGCCCGTGAAGTGCCGGAGTACTTGTTGGCGAGGGGCCTGGCCTGCGCCCACGCGCCGCGAGCAGTCGAGCAGATTCAGCAGCTCGCCGAGGGCGGAGGACTCGCGCCGCCAAGTGCTGATGCGATCGCCCCAGACGGGTACGAAGCCGGGATCGAGCGGCGCTGGTGCGATCAGCGTTCCGAACCGAAGCCAACCCCATCGACCGGCGAAGGCGGCGATGTCCCCGTCCGAGCCCCGGTGGAGGTCCGCGAAAGATCGCACCCACCCACCGTCGCTTCGCGGCCACGGTACCGTCTCCGGCTGGCCCCAGGGTGCCGACTCGGGCCGGTCGCGGGGCGACAGCCACGCCTCGTCCGGCTGCGACGGCGAACGGTCTTCGCCTTCGCTGGTCGAACGCTCTGGGGCGAACAGGCTCCACCCAGAACTGACCTTGAATCCACCGACCGGGCGCTTCAACTCCCCCAGCGTCTCCCCGTCGTCTCTGGCCAGCTCGATCTGCAACGGTTTTCGCACGGTTCAAGTGTATACGCTCCAGTGCAAGCCTGGTTGACTGGTGGCAAGCGGCCCCGTGGTGGGCCGGATCAGGCAGGAGGTGACAGATGGCGCTAATGACCGTCCCGCAGGTGGCGCAGCACATGGGCTGCTCCCAGCGGTACGCGTGGCTGCTCACGGCTCGGGGTGAGCTGCCCGTCGTCCGGATTGGGCGGCTGGTACGGGTACAGCCCGAGGCGCTGGCGGCGTTCGAAGCCGCGCACATCGAAGGCGGAAACGAGAGCGCCGCCCCCGGCCAGATCCCGGAAGCGGCGCGAGGAGGTCGGCGTGGTACCGCCAGCCGCCGGATCTAACTCTACCCGCTCCACCCCAACCTCTCCCGTACTGGAGCTGTGGCAAGCGGTCGCCAGCGTGGCCGCTGTGTGCAAGGCCGACGGCTGCCCGAAGCCTTGCCCGGTGCTCGCCGTGGTCGAGCGCGGCGCCCGCGACCTCTCGCTGTGGCTCGCCGCCGAGCCTGCGGCATGAGCGCGGTCTCCGCGTTCCTTGAGACTGACCCGTTGCCCGGCTCGCCGGAATTTGAGCGACGGCACCCGAGCGTTAGGTCGGAGGCGGTTCAAACTTCGGCCGCCTTGACGGTAAATCTAGCCGACGTCGAGCCTCAGAAGGTGGACTGGCTTTGGTCCGGGTGGGTGCCGCAAGCGCGCCTCTCGCTGGTGATCGGCCACGCGGGCCAGGGGAAGTCCTGGCTGACGCTGGCCCTCGCCGCAGCGGTGAGCCGAGGCTGGCCGCTACCGGGCGATGATCGGACCCGCGCGCCACGCGGCGTCCTGCTGATCGGTGCCGAGGATGGCCTGGCAGACACGGTGCGGCCGAGGCTTGACGCTCTCGGCGCGAACGTACGCCAGATTGTCGCGCTGGAGGGCGTGACCACCGACCGGGGCGAGCGCGGCTTCCTGCTCTCGGACGTTGGCCCCTTGGAAGAGCTGCTCGCCGCCGGGGACTACGGGCTGGTGGTGATCGACCCGCTGACGGCGTTTGCCGGTGGGGCGGACAGCTACAAAGACGCCGAGGTTCGCGGGCTGCTGGCGCCGCTGGCCCAGCTCGCCGAACGCTACGGCGCGGCGATTGTCGGCGTCATGCATCTTCGCAAGGGCCAGGCGGATACAGCCCTCCAGCGAGCGTCCGGCTCGATTGCCTGGGGCGCCGCCGCCCGGTCAGTCTTCGCGGTCGGCACCGACCCGCAGGCCGAGGATGGCACCACCGAGCGCCACGTCCTGCCCGTCAAACACAACCTCGCACCCGCGCCCGAAGGTGTCACGTTCTCGCTGGAGGCGGGGCGGTTTACCTGGGGTGGTCGCTCCAGCCTGTCGGCGCGGCAGCTCATGGCAGCTACTGGCCCTGACGTCGAGGATGGCGCGCTCGGTGACGCGGCAACGGTGCTCGAAGCGATCCTGGCCGATGGTCCGCTGCCAGCCCGTGAAGCGGCCCGGCAGGCCCGCGAGGCGGGGGTGTCAGACGCGAGCCTGCGCCGAGCGCGAGGGTCGCTGGGCGTTCGTGTGGAGCGGCGCGGATTCGGCCCCGGTGGCCGCTGGGAGTGGTCGCTGCCCGTCTCCATAGATGCTCAAGCCACCGAGCCACCCCGAGATCACGGCCGCATAGATGCTCAGTCGGAATTAGTGAGCACCTATGGCCCCAATGAGCACCTATGGCGGCCGGACCCGCCAGCCAACAGTGATGGCCCGACGCTCGCCCAGACGCTCAAGGTCTTCCCCGCCGCCCAGCTGGTCAGGACCACCCCACCCGCGCCGCTGCCGGTAGCGGCGAACGGTCGCAGCGACACCGGCCAGCCCTGGGATGACGGCCTGTGGGCCAGCCTCGAAGCCGAAGGCGGGAGCCTGGCATGAGCCCGAACATGCATTTGCTGGCGATAACATGTCTTATCGCTAGCTCCGATTCCGTCGGTTTGAGATCAGATTTGGCCCTTTCGCGGACTCCGGTCCGCATCGGGGCGAACTCAGCCGCGAAACATAACAGCCGCCGATCTCAGGCCGTTACGTTTCTTCCAACTTCTTCCGACCTCTTCCGGGCTGCCCAAGGGTGCTTCCTTTCGCCCAAAGGCGGCACTCCGGCGGGGTCGCGCCTTGGCCGGACGCGGCTCCGCCCCTCTTCCACTCACCCACTCAACAGGGAGATATGACCAATGCGAGATCCCTCGCTACTCCGCGAGCATAGCCATTCCCATCGACACCAGATCAGCCCAGATTTGGCTGTGGTACAGACCCACGTTCACCGCCATCTCCACTTCCCCGAGGAGTGGGCAGCCCACCAGCAGCCCGCCGACTGGCCCGACGGCGGCCCGCACCACTCCGCCCATGACCACGAAAAAGCGCCCAAGGGCGAACTCAGAATGCTCCGGAGCGATGGCAACCTGGGCGAGCTGGCCGGGGCCGAGGCCGCGCGGCTGCGAGAGAAGGCTGATTCGTGCTACTCGCCCGAGTTGGGCAAGCAGTACCGCGACTTGGCCCGCAAGCTCGACCCTCCCGACGATCCCGCACTCCTGGCGCACCCCGCCAGTTACTACCGCGAGATGGCCGAGCAAACGTCGGGCGAGAGCCTGAGCCTCAGTAAGTCCTACCGGGCGATGGCTGAGCGTCGGGAACTCGCGGGCGACCGGCGCCAGAGCCGCCTGGCGACCAACAACCTCACCAAATCAGCTCAGCGCCGCTGAGCACCAAGGAGACCAAATGGCATTCCCGAACCTCACCGCACCGACCGCGACCCCGGCCCGCCGGGCCGAAGACGACCACACAATGCCGACCCACCTGGCACCTGGCGAGTTCCGGCCGAGAGGCATCGTCGCTGGCACGCACGCGATCAGCCTCGGCAGTTCCAGCCACGAGCACCCGGTAGACCCCGAGCGGCTGACGATCACCTGCGTCATCTGCCAGAAGGCCGAGGAGGCCGTGCTCGCGCGCGTAGACCTCCGGCACCTGACCCTGGAGATCCCAGCCGAGACGTATCTGGACCTGAAGGCGGCGGCGGGCGGCCGTCCCGTCGAGATCTACGCGGCTGAGTTGCTCAGTCGGCCAGAGAAGCGGTGAGCGCGCCCTGCGGTGCCCGGTGCCGGGATGGGCACTCGTGCCCCGAGCCACCGATGACCGGCGGGAAGCGGTGCCGGATGCATGGCGGCTCAGCGCCTCAGACGAAGCGCGCGGCTCAGCTCCGAGTGGCCGAGAGCCGGGCCGTGGCTGCCTTGCAGCGTGAAGGCGTCCCGGCGGTGCGCGATCCCCTCGGGGCGCTCCAGCAGCTCGCCGGGGAGTGCGTCGGACTCAAAGACATGCTGGCCGACCGAGTGGCCGAGTTGCAGTCCTGGCGGTACGAATCCCGCCAGGGCCAGGAGCAGCTCCGCTCCGAGATCACCCTGCTGGAGCGGGCGCTCGACCGCTGCGGCCGGGTGCTGACCGACCTTGCACGGCTCGGGCTCGACGCGCGCGTGGTGGCCGTCACCGAGCGCCAGGGAGAGCTGCTGGCCGGTGCTATCGAGCGCGCCCTGGCCGCCTGCGGACTCTCAGATGACACCCGCCTACGCGGAGCCTTGGCGAGCGAGCTGAGACTGCTGGAGGCCGGATGACGGTGCAGTGGTCGGCACTGGCCGACCGAGTGCTGCAACCGCGACCCGATCCCGACGTGGAGACCCGCGCGCAGATCCGCAAGGCGCTGGGGCGCCGGACCTACTGCGATGCGGTGGCGGCCCTCATGGCGATGGCCGTCGAGAATGATCCGCCAGGACTCGGCCCGATGACGGAGCCCGAGGCCCTGGACTGGGCGCTCCGAGTGGCTCCCGGTGCCAACCCCGACGGCTGGCCCGACGACCCCGGCGAGGATGCGGCTCGGCGTGAGGCCGTGCTCGCCCACCGGCGGCTTGTCGGCATTGGTGACCGTCTAGTTGCCGACCGGGTGAGTGGTGGTGGTCTTCACTTCAGAAGCTCGGAACCCACTGGAGGTTCCATGCCTGAGAGTAGCCGCCCTGCGGCGGCAGCACCGTGCCGTGGGCCACGCCGAGCGAGGTCCCGCTGGCCTCATAGACGTAGCAGGTGAAGGTCTTGCCGGGGTTCCAACTGCTCGGCATCACGCAAGAGACGCTGGCGATCCCCGAGACGCCCCAGTGGCTCCCCACTTCACTCTTGACCTTCCCTTCCATGCTCGACAGCGACGGCCCTGAGCCGCCGCATCCTGCCACGATCGCGGCCAGCACGATTGCGGCGCTGGCCCCCGCTAGCAGTCTCATCGCTTCGCCTCCTTACGGGGTCCCGCTACTCACTGGACCAAGTTCCGTCGAGACCCTGTCCGATCTGGGCTGAGCAGATGTTGTAGTTGCCCGCCGCCGTGCCCGATGAGATCACCTTGCCACCAATGCTGATCGAACAGGCAATCGACCCGTCGGGACCCTGAAGCTGGGCGCTCACGTCGTAGTAGAGGACTTTGCCCGAATTGTCGAGAGGAAGGGTCGCCGCCCAAGGGAGCGCCCCGCCGTTCAGGTTGCTGTTGTCCGTCCCGTAGGTGATGCTCACGCCTTCGGGGGCCGTCCCGGTCACGCTAAAGGTCACCACCGCTGGAGGCGTGGGCGTTGGGGTGGCCGTGGGGACGACCACCGGAGCCGCCGTTGCTGGGGCCGTCTGGCGGTGAGCCTTGGGCGCCGGAGCGCCGCAGGCGGCCACCGTGGCCGCCAGTAGTGTCGCCGCCGCCGCCGCTCCGAGCGTTCGCCATCTCATCGGTTCGTCTCCTTTCGCGCCCTAGACGCCAGCACCACTCAGGGCCTAGAGCAATAGGTCCGGTCTTTCCTCTTCGCCTCAAATAGCCGATCGCGGCGACAGCGCCGCCCGATCAGCTTTGGCCGGTCGGTCGAGACCCCCTTCACTGCGACGCATCTCGCACCCCTCAACCCCGCAATATGGCCGGAGTCTAGTGCGGAGCCGCGTCGCTGACAACCCCATGCCCGGCCCGGCTCACGGCTGACCCCTTGCGCGCAGGTAGAGTTGACTGCAACCTTGACTGCAACCGGGCTGCAAGTGACTTCAACCGACTGCAACCGCCTGAGATCAGAAAGAGGAGCCGACGGGGAGATTCGAACTCCCGACCAGCTGTTTACAAAACAGCTGCTCTACCACTGAGCTACGTCGGCCCGGCCGCGGCCGGTCGGCAGTATAGGCGGGCGCGCGCGGCTCAGCCCGCCTCCGGCGCCTGCTTGGGGTAACTGAAGAGGCGCTGCCGGCCCACTTCGTACATGAGCAACGCACCGGCCACTGCCACGTTCAGTGATTGGACCCGACCCCCCATCGGGATCGCCACCAGGTGGTCGCAGTGACGCCGGGTGAGCGGCCGGAGTCCCTCGCCCTCGGCCCCCACCACCAGGGCTACCGGACCGCGGAGGTCGACCTGGTCGCAACGACGCTCGCCTGCCGCATCCAACCCGACCACCAGGACGTCGAGCTCCCGGAGCTCGCGGAGGGTCTGGACCAGGTTGACCACCCGGATCAGCTGCAGGTGCTCGATCGCCCCTGCGCTCGCCTTGGCGGTAGCTGCCGACAAGGGCGCCGTGCGGTGCCGGGGCATGACCAGGGCGCTCACCCCCAACGCCTCGGAGCTGCGAGCCAGGGAGCCCAGGTTTTGGGGATCCTGCACCTCGTCCAGGCAGAGGAAGATCGGCGCCCAAGGAGATCCGGGCCGATCCAGGAGTCTCCGCAGCAGGTCGCCGCTGGCGAGCTGGCGGCCGTCGAAGTAGGCGGCCACCCCCTGGTGATGCTCGGTGTGGGCGACGTCGTTGAGTCGGCCCCGAGCGGTGGTCTCCTCGGCGACTCCAGCCGACTGTGCCCGCTCGCGGATCTCGCCCAGCCGCCCATCGGACCCGAGCCCGGGAGCCAACAGCAGGCGGCGGATCCGGCGCCCGGCTCGGAGCGCCTCCAGGACGGGATTGCGCCCGTAGAGGATCTCTGGCATCAGAGTCGGTGCCAGCGACTACCTTCCTTGGTGTCCTCGACAACGATTCCCAGCTCGAGCAGCTGATCGCGGATCCGGTCCGCCTTGGAGAAGTTGCCTCTTCGCCGGGCCTGCTCGCGACGGTCGAGGGCCTGCTGCTCCTCGGCGCTCAGCTGGGAGTCCTCGGTAACTGCCGCCCGTTCGATCACCCCGAGCCGGGAATCGGCGATCCGCAGGGTCAGCAGGGCAGCGCCGCAGCCGTCCCCGCCGGCGCGGCCCTCGTCCAGCAACCGGTTGCCTTCACGGACCAGGTCGTGCAGTGAGCCGAGCGCAAGTGGCAGGTTGAGGTCGTCGTCCATCGCGCCCTCGAACCGATCCCGCGCCCGATGGGCGGCGACCGTCAGCGGGTCCCCCGAGCCGGCCGTCTTGAGCTCGCCCTGATGGGCCGCCGCACAGCGCCGCCAGAAGGTGGCCAACCGATCGAGGGCGTCCCAAGCACCCACCAAATCCTCCTCCCGGAAGTGCAGCTTCTGGCGGTAGTGAGTGTTGCCGAGCAGGTGATAGCGGACCGCCAGCGGGCTGTGGCCCCGCTCCATCAGCGTGGGGAGGGTGAGGAAGTTGCCCTGCGACTTGGCCATCTTGCCTCCCTCCAGGAGCAGGTGCTCGACGTGGAACCAGAGGCGCACGAAGGTCTGCCCGGTCGCCGACTCGGACTGGGCGATCTCGTTCTCGTGGTGGGGGAACTTGTTGTCGACGCCTCCGCAGTGGATGTCGAGGGATTCCCCGAGCAGCTCCATGGCCATCGCTGAACACTCCAGATGCCACCCCGGCCTCCCCCACCCGAATGGCGACGGCCAGGCGGCCAAGTCTCCCTCATGACCTGCCTTCCATAGAGCGAAATCGCGGACCGCCTCCTTGGCTTCGTACTCGTCCGAATCGACCCGACCGCTCGCCCCGGCGCTCAGGCCCTTGACGTCGAGCCTCGAGAGCCGGCCGTAGTTGGGAAAGGACTCAAGCCGGAAGTAGACCGAGCCCTCGCTCTCATAGGCGTGCCCCCCGGCGACCAGGCGCTCGGTCAGCGCCACCATCGACTCCAGGTGCTCGGTCGCCCGAGGCGAGTGGGCTGCCGGCTCGATCCCTAGCCGCTCGATGTCGAGCCAAAAGGCGTCAATGAAGGGCTGGGTGAACTCCCGGAGACTCTGCCCGCGAGCAGTAGCCTTGGCGATTATCTTGTCGTCGACGTCGGTGATGTTCATCACCTGCTCCACCTTCAACCCCCGAGCTTCCAGGTGGCGCCGCAGCAGGTCCTCGGCCAGGTAGGTCCGGAAATTGCCGATGTGGGCGCGGTCGTGCACGGTAGGACCGCAGGTGTACATCCGCACCCGCCCCGGGGACAGCGGCTGCAGCGACTCGACGGCCTGAGTCAGGCTGTTGTAGAGGCGGATGGGCATGCCCGGCCTATGTTATTCCCGATCGAACCGGGTTCCGGCCTCGACTCGTGCCACCGCCAGCGCCGCCACCCCCTCCCCCCGTCCCGTCAGTCCCAGCCCGTCGCTCGACTTGACCTTGATCGAGACCGCCCCGCTGGCGAGGCGGAGGACCCCGCAGACCGCCTCGGCCATGGCCTGGCGGTAAGGGCCCAATCGGGGGGCCTCGGCGATCACCGTCCCGTCCAGGCCCAGGACCTCGATGCCCTCGACCTGGATCAGGTCGCCGACCTGGCGCAGCAGGTCCAGCGAAGAGGCTCCCCGCCAACGCTCGTCGGTGGACGGAAAGCGCTCGCCGAGGTCCCCCAGGCCCGAGGCCCCGAGGAGGGCGTCGGCCAGGGCGTGGCAGAGCACGTCGCCATCGGAGTGACCCAGGAGGCCCTGGGAGTGTTCGATCTCGACCCCGCCCAGCCAGAGCGGTCCCGGACCACCGAAGCGGTGTACATCGACCCCGAGGCCAATTCCCGGCAGCCGCCGGGTCGTCATCGGCCAACCCAGCTTCTGGCACCAAGCCAGGAACGGAGCGCCAGGAGATCCTCCGACCGGGTCACCTTGAGATTGCGGGGATCTCCCTCCACGGCCGCGACCGGCTCCCCCAGGGCGAGTACGAGAGCGGCATCGTCGTCGGCATCCCGGCCCTGCCGGGCCGCCTCGCGGTGGGCCCGCAGCAGGAGGTCCCGGCGAAAAGCCTGGGGAGTCTGAATTGCTGCCAGGTCAGCCCGGGGGATCACCTCCTCGAGCCGGCCACTTCGAACCACCGCCGTGCTGTCGGAGACGGGCACCCACGCCGTCGCCGCGCCCACCTCCTGGGCCGACCGCAGCACTCGGGAGCAGAGCTCCGAGGTCACCCCCGGCCGGGCTCCGTCGTGGACCAGGACTAGCTCGCGGGCGCAGATCTCCAGCCCACGGGCGACTGAGTCCTGCCGGCGGGCTCCCCCGCCGACGCAGCGGCAGCCGAGGCGGGGGGCTGTCGCTGAGGCGAGCTCCATGATCCGGCGATGCTCCCCCTGGTCGGCCACCACCACCAGCTCGTCGACGCCGCTGGCGGGGTCGCCTAGAGCCTGGAGCACCCAGGCTAGAACCGGCTGGCCGCTCAGATCGGCCCAGAGCTTCGACCCGCCGAAGCGGGATCCCGTTCCGGCGGCGGGGACCAGAGCGGTCGCCCGCGGCCCTGCCCCGACCAAACTCAGGGCCTTCGACCCGCGGCCGACCTGCCCCGCCGTCCGGTCGCGGGCGGCGTCTCGGGCGGCGGGGGCTCAGCCCCGGGGGAATCGGGCGCCTGCACGAAGACCATCCGCCCCGAGGCGGTCTGGAGCACGCTCCGAACCGTGGCGGTCACGCGCTCGCCGAGATGGTCTCGACCCCCCTCCACGACCAGCATGGTCCCGTCTGGCAGGTAGCCGACCCCCTGGTCGGACTCCCGACCCTCCTTGACCACGTCGACCTCGAGCTTTTCGCCCGGCACCAGCGCCGGGCGGAGCGCGGTCGCCAGCTGGTTCAGGTTGAGCACCGTCAAGCCCTCGATCTGAGCGACTCGGTCCAGATTGAAGTCGACCGTGAGCAGAGCCGCCCGCTGCTCCCGGGCCAGTCTGACCAGGCGCGCGTCCACGTCCGGCATGGATGGATAGTCGGTCTGGGGGAACTCGAGCTCCAGCCCGGGCAAGGAACGCAGCTCCTCCAACATCGCCAGGCCGCGCCGCCCGCGCGCCCGGCGGATCGGGTCCGCGGAGTCGGCCACCGCCTGCAACTCCGCCAGCACGAACTGGGGCACCACCAACTCATAGAGGCAGAATCCCGCCCGGGCCAGGTCCAGCAGGCGACCGTCGATGACGGCGCTGGTATCTACCACCACCCGGGCCAGGGGTGCTCCGGTGACTCCCAGGGGCAGACCGAGTCGGGATAGCTCACGCCGGCGCCGGCGTCCCACCGAGATCCCCAGCGGGACCAGGACGAAGGCCACCCCGACCGCCACCAGCCAGCCCAGGCCACCGGGCAGTCCGCTGGCGATCAGGGCCACCAGCGCGGCCATGGCCAGGGCGACGAAGACTCCGGCCAGCGCCCCCAGCAACTCCGGGAGGGGAATGCTGGCCAGCTCTTCCTCGGCCCACGCGTAGGGCCGCACGCTCAGCGCCGGGCCCAGCAGGTAGCCAAGCCCGCAACCGACGCCCAGCCCGAGCACCAGGACGACCGACTTGGCCTCCCAGCTGGTGAGCGAGGTCTTGAACGTGTTCAGGACGACGGTGCCGTACAGGGTCCCCAGCACCGCACCCACCGACATCCCGAGCAGGCTCGCGATCCGGGAGGCGCGCAGGCTCCCCGAATGACCGCCGGGGGTGGGGTCGGCCGCGGTCTCGGCTACGGGTCCGGGTGTCTCCCCGGGCTCAGATCGGTCCGCCACCGTCACCGCCACTTGGACCGGCCGCACCCGCGCCGGCCGGCTCGGCCGCGGCGGGTTGTTCTTCGGCTAGCTCGGGCGGAGGCGGTGGTCCCGGCACCACGTGAGTCCGGATGTTGCCCTCCTCGACGTCAATGGTGACCAAGTCTCCGGGTGAGAACTCGATCTTGAGCAGCTCCTCGCTGAGGGGGTCCTCGATGTCAGCCTGGATGACCCGCCGCAGGGGGCGGGCCCCGAACTGCTTGTCGAACCCACGCTCGGCCAGGAGGTCCTTGGCCTGGTCGGTGACCAGCAGGCTGAGCCCCTGCCGCTGCAGGTGCTCGCGCACCCGGACCAGCATGAGGTCGACGATCTGGCGCGTCTCGTGAGTCCGGAGGCGATGAAAGACGACCACCGCGTCGACCCGGTTGAGGAACTCGGGGCGGAAGGAGCGCTTCAGCTCGTCGGTGATCCGCTCCCGCATCTTGCTGTGCTCCTGGTCCTCGCCGCTGCGGCCGGGGACCCCGGTCTGGAAGCCCATCGAGAGGTTGGTACCCACCCCCTGGATGCCCAGGTTGCTGGTCATGATCACGATCGTGTTGGCGAAGCTCACCACCTTGCCCTTGGCGTCGGTGAGCCGGCCGTCCTCGAGGATCTGCAGCAGCATGTTGAAGAAGTCGGGATGGGCCTTCTCGATCTCGTCGAAGAGGACCACGCTGTAGGGTCGGCGGCGGACCGCCTCGGTCAGCTGCCCGCCCTCGTCGTAGCCTACGTATCCGGGCGGCGATCCCACCAGTCGCGCCGTGCTGTGGCGCTCCGCGAATTCCGACATGTCGAGCCGGATCAGGGCGTCGTCGTTGTCGAAGAGGAAGGCTGCCAGAGAGCGCGCCAGCTCCGTCTTGCCGACCCCGGTCGGCCCCAGAAAGATGAAGGAACCGATGGGACGGCGGGGATCCTTGAGCCCGGCCCGGGCCCGCCGGACCGCCTGGCAGACGATCTTCACCGCCTCGTCCTGACCGATCAGGCGCTTGTGGATCTCCGCCTCCATCCCCAAAAGCCGCTGGGTCTCCGCCTCGACCAGCCGGCTGACAGGGACTCCGGTCCAGGAGGAGACGATGTCGGCGATGTTCTCCTCTCCAACCTCAGGCACGGTCTGGCCCAACTCGTCGCGCCAGGCGGCCTCCTCCAAGGCGTACTCGGCCTTGAGCAGCTTGGCCTCCTCGTCCAGCTTGGTGGCTGACTCGTAGTCCTGCTTCTCGACCGCTTCGTCCTTGCGGGTCTGCAGCGAGCGCACATGGCGCTGCTTGGCGCGGAGCTCAGGCGGGGTGGTGGTCAGCTTCATGCGCACCCGGGCTGAGGCCTCGTCGATCAGGTCGATCGCCTTGTCCGGCCAGGAGCGGTCACTGACGTACCGGCCTGAGAGCTCGGCCGCGGCCCGGACCGCAGCGTTGGTGATGGTCACCCGGTGATGCTTCTCGTAGAGGCTGCGCACCCCGGTGAGGATCTCCACCGTCTCCTCAAGTTTGGGCTCCTCGACGAAGACGGGCTGGAAGCGCCGCTCCAGAGCGGCGTCCTTCTCGATGTACTTGCGGTACTCGTTGATGGTGGTCGCCCCGATGCACTGGATCTCGCCCCGAGCCAAGGCCGGCTTGAGTATGTTGGCGGCGTCGATGGCGCCCTCGGCGGCCCCGGCACCTACCAGGGTGTGGAGCTCATCGATGAAGAGCACCACCTCTTTCGAGGAGCGGATCTCATCGAGGATCTTCTTGAGCCGCTCTTCGAACTCTCCCCGGTATTTGGTGCCGGCCACCAGGCCGCCCATGTCGAGAGTGAGCACCCGCTTGTTGGCGAGCGATTCGGGGATTTCCTGGTTCACGATCGCCTGGGCGAGCCCCTCGGCGATCGCGGTCTTGCCGACACCGGGCTCGCCGATCAGGGCGGGATTGTTCTTGGTCCGTCGGGAGAGGATCTGCACCACCCGTTCGATCTCCATCTCCCGACCGATCACCGGGTCGAGCTGATTCTTGGTGGCGAGCTCGGTGAGGTCGCGGCAGAACTGATCCAGCAGCGGTGTCTTGCTCGACTTCTTGCGCTCGGGCGGGGGCTCGTCCTCGAGCCCTTGCTCCTTGAGCAGCGAGTCCAGCTCGTGGCGGACTTTGTCGAGGCTCGCCCCCAGGTCCTCAAGGACGTGGGCGGCGATCCCCTCTCCCTCGATCAGCAGGCCGAGCAGGAGGTGCTCGGTGCCGACATAGGTGTTGTTCATCCGCTTCGCCTCTTCGAAGGCGATCTCGATCACCTTCTTGACCCGGGAGGTGGGGATGATCTGCTGGACGATGATGCGCTCGTTGCGGCCCAACACCGAATCGATGGTGTCCCGCACCTTGTCGATCTCCACCCCCAAGTTCGAGAGCACCTTGGCCGCCAGCCCTTCTCCTTCCCGAAGCAGCCCCAGCAGCAGATGCTCGGTGCCGATATAGGAGTGGTGCGACTTCTCCGCCTCGTCCTGCGCCAGCGTCAGGACTTTCTTCGCCTTCTCGGTAAAGCGCTCAAACGGATACACGCAGCATCTCCTTGAGCCCGGTGGGGGGACGGTCGGCAGCGGAGGCTGCCGCCATGGCTGGAATGGCTCGCGGGCTCGGGGCGGGGCCGATCACAAGCGCATTATGCCCAATTCGAGGCCGGTGAACCCCCGGGCCTCTCCGAACTCGCCAGCGCGCCGGCCCGGAGAGGGCGAGCGTCGGGGGCAAGCTCCCGGACCGGGCTGGGGCGGGGGACCGTCAGGGCGCCGTGCCACCCTCGGCGCTCTCAGCGTCGGCGCGAATCTGGGCAGCGTCGACACCGAGGGCGGTGAGCAGCTGCACGGCGAGTTCGCTGCTGTTGGGCAGGAGCGCCGCCAGCAGATGCTGGGTGTCCACCCACGGAGTCAGCCCCCGGCGCGCCAGCTTCCGAGCTCGCGCCAGGGAGCTCTCAAACGCGTTGGTCGGGAGCACGGTGGGCACGATCAGGCGGGGCGAGGGCGGGTCGTGCTTGCTGAGCTCCTGCCGCAACCTCTCCAGCGTGACCCCGCGGGCGAGCAGGAGGCGGGCGGCGGTCCCCTCTCCCTGGCGTACCAGTCCGGCCAGGAGATGCTCGGTGCCGAGGTAGCCTCCGCCCGCCTTTACCGCCTCCTCTTCAGCGAGCGCCAGGGCGCTCTTGGCCCCGCTGCTGAAGCGGCTGAGATCACCGAGAGCACCCGCTTCGGCAGCGGCCACTCCGGAGCCGACGGTGCGGAACCCGGCTCGGCCCGAATGCCCGCCGGACCAGCGCGCGGGCTCCTCCGGGCCGTGGTCCTCCTCGTCGGCGGGGAGGTTGGCGAGGACTCTCGCGGCATCGACTCCGAGATTCTCGAGTACGTGCGCCGCGATTCCCTCCCCTTCCCGAATCAGCCCCAGCAGCAGATGGTCGCTCCCGACGAACTGTTCGCCCATCGCCTTCGCCTCTTCGAACGCCATCTCGATGACCTTCTTCACGCGAGAGGTGGGGATGATCTGCTGGACCTTGATCCGCTTGTTGCGGCCCAGCACCGACGCGATGGTGGCACGGACCTCGTCGATCTCGACGCCCAGGGTCGAGAGCACCTGGGCGGCCCGACCCTCCCCCTCCCGGAGCAGTCCCAGCAGCAGGTGCTCGGTGCCGATGTAGGAGTGATGCGACCTCTCCGCCTCGTCCTGAGCCAGGGTCAGGACCTTCTTGGAGTTTTCGGTAAAGCGCTCGAAGGGGTACACCGCCGAAACCACCTCGCATTCTGCGACACGCTCCGCCCGCGGAGCCCAGCGGCTCCGATTCTGACACCGGCCAAGGCTGGCCACCATGCGCCGGCGTGGACACCCGACGGTCCCCGCGCCAGACGCCCCAAAGATAGAGACGGAGAGAGAGAGCGGCAGCCATCTGCCACGGGTCGCGCCGAGAGAGGGGGCCAGCGCTCGCGGAGGGACTACTCGTCCCCGGGATCGGCCTCCTCGGGCTGGGAAGGCGTCGGGTCCACCGGCGCCTCCGGCTCGGGCAGCTCGGCGGCCACCTCCTCGCCCACCGCGATCTCGGCGGCTGTGGATTCGGCCACCGAGGCCGGCTCCTCTGCGGTCGGGACCGCCTTGGTCCGAGTCCGCTTGGGCTTGGTGGCCGGCGCCGGCTCGGGGGTCTCGTCGTCGTCCGACTCCGGTTCGTAGTCGGCGGCCGCCGCGTAGTCGCCGCTGCCGGGAGCGTCCTCGGGGGGCAGGTGGGCGGGCCTGGGCAGCAGCTGCCGGTAGGAGAGCGAGATGCGCCGCCTAGTCCGGTCGGCTTGGAGCACGATCACTTTGACGGCGTCCCCGACGCGGAGCACGTCCTCGGTGCGCTCAACATGCTCCCAGGAGAGCTCACTGATGTGGAGCAGGCCCTCGACGCCATCGGCGATCTGCAGGAAGGCACCGTACTTCTTGGTCTTGGTGACGGTGCCCTCGATCTCGGTGCCGGCCGGGAATCGGGCCTCGATGCTGTCCCAAGGGTCATCGCTCATCTGGCGCAGGGAAAGCGAAATGCGCGACAGCTCGGGGTCCAGCTTGATCACCTTGACGGTGACCTCGTCGCCGACCGCGAGCATGTCAGAAACGTTGCTGACCCGGTCCCAGGAGAGCTCGCTGATATGGATCAATCCGTCGGCGCCGCCCAGGTTGATGAAGGCCCCGTAGGACGTCAGCCCGCTGACTCGGCCGGTGACCACGTCGCCGACGCTAAGCCGCTCGAAGAGCTCCTCCCGCTGCCGGGCTCGGTCCTCGTCCTGGGCCGCCCGTTGGCTAACGATCAGCCGGTTGCGCTTGCGGTTGACCTCGAGGATCTTGACCATGATCTGCTGGCCGACCAGGTCCATCAAGTTGCCGGAGTGGGTGCGGGCCACCTGGGAACTGGGCAGGAAGCCGCGCAGCCCCATGATGTTGACGATCAGGCCGCCCTTGTTCTGCTCGCGGACCTCGGCTTCGACGCCCTCCCCCGAGCTCTCCTTCTCGGCCGCCTTGGCCCAGATGCCCTCGGCCCGGGCCCGGCGCAGGCTGAGGACGACGTTGCCGTCCTCGTTCTCGGACTGGAGCACGTAGACCTTGATCCGGTCGCCCGGATTGAGCACGACCGCTTCCTCGGCCCGACCTGTCAACTCCCGGTTGGAGATGACCCCTTCCGACTTGGCTCCGATGTCGACCAGGACCTCGTCCGGGTCGACCCGGACGACCGTGCCGTCGACGATGTCCCCATAGGTCAGGGTGCGGATGGATTCAGCGCTGGTGCGCAGGTACTCCTCCATGGAGCTGAAGATGGTCAGCTCCTCGGCGGGTGCCTCAGTGGCGAGCTCGGACAACGGCCTGTTGAATCCTCCAGTGCGGCGTCGCTGGCAGGCTCAATACAGAGCGCCAGCGCGGGCGAGAGTATAGCAGCGATCCGTCGAGATCCACCTGCTGGTGCGAGCCGCCGGAATCACGTTCCGGGACCGCCCCCGGCCCCGGGTGGCAGACTGGGGCTCCTCTGGGCCCCTCGCCTGGGGTCGACCGTCGCCGGACCCGAAGGAGAATCAATTGAGTGTGTCCCCGACCCAGCAGATCTACCAGTACCGCGAAGCCGACTCCCTGGAGGAGCTGAACCGCTTGGCCGCCGAGGAGGGATTCGACCTCTTCCAGGCAGTCGCCGTGGAGGGGCAGCTCCACTTCGTGCTCCGGCGCGTGCGCGACGCCGAGCTGGGTCGCCGGGTCGGCTTCGCGGGCGGCGTCCCGGGGCCTTCCCGAAGCTAGCCTCAGGCGACCACCTTGAGGGCCAGGTCAAGAGCGCTGGCGCTGTGCGTCAGCCGACCCACCGAGATGTAATCGGGTCGGGCCGCCGCGTAGGCGGCCACGTTCTCAAGGTCGACGCCCCCGCTAACCTCCACCTCGGCGCGGCCGCCGACCCGAGCTATCGCCAGGCTCACCTCCGAAGGCGTGAAGTTGTCCAGGAGCACCCGCCCCACCTGTAGCTCCAGGGCCACCTCCAGCTCCGCCTGAGAACGCACCTCGACCTCCACCTCCCGGGCGGGGTGGCGCCGAGTCGCGCGGGAGACCGCGGCCGCCAGCCCTCCGGCCAGCTCGACGTGGTTGTCCTTGATCAGGATCGCGTCGAAGAGTCCCATCCGATGGTTGCGCGCGCCACCGGTGCGGGTCGCGTACTTTTCCAACCGGCGCAGCCCGGGCACGGTTTTGCGAGTGTCCAGGATGACCACCCCGAAGGGCCGGGCCAGCTCGACGTAACGGGCCGTTAGGCTCGCGATTCCGGAGAGGTGCTGCAGGAAGTTGAGCGCCGTGCGCTCGCCCGCCAGGATCGCGGCGGCGGCGCCGCTCAGCCGCAGCACCACGCTCCCCGGCTCGAGCGAGGCGCCATCCTGAAGCTCAGCGACGACGCGGACCGAACCCGGGAGCTGCCGAAAGACCTCTTCCGCCAGCCCGATCCCACAGACCACGCCCTTATCCCGGGCGATCACCTGGGCTCGGCACTCCTGGCCCGGATCGAGCACCGCCGCGCCGGTGAGGTCGGAGCCCCGGTAGTCCTCGGCCAGGGCCGACTCCACCGCGGCTTGGATCTCAGCCGGGGTGAGTTGGCTCAATCGGACGAAACTCCAAGGGGGCGCCCCGGCGCTGGATCACGGTTCCGCCAAAACGGCTCTCGACCGCGGGGTGGTC
Source organism: Candidatus Dormiibacterota bacterium (assembly GCA_035534755.1). Taxonomy (GTDB): domain Bacteria; phylum Chloroflexota; class Dormibacteria; order Aeolococcales; family Bog-877; genus Bog-877. Next base: position 131,703 of record DATLRH010000014.1, on the reverse strand, counting down.
GCGCCGGACGTGCGCCCCCCGGGTCTCTTCGCGAAATTTGGCGGCCCCGATCAGCAGCGAGCCCGTGCCCAGCATGCCGCGAAGCTCCCCCAGGCGGGGGTCGACCGGCAGCTCGGGTAGCGGCGCCGTGAGCTCGTCGAGCAGCGCCGCGGCCCGCTCCAGAGCGGGACCTTCCCGGACGATTCCGGCGCTCCGCCACATCTCCTCCTGGAGCCGGCGCCGGCTCTCCATGAGCAGCTCCTGGGGGAACTCCTCCAATTCCAGGGATCCGGCTGGCTGGGGAGGGCTGATCCGGGCCTGCTCGCCGGTCGCGATGACCGCCTCGACCGCCCGGGCGGCGAATACGAGCGACTCCAAGAGGCTGTTGCTGGCCAGCCGGTTGGCGCCGTGCACCCCCGTCGAGGCCACCTCCCCGGCCGCGAACAGTCGGGGGACCGTGGTCGACCCGGCGAGATCGGTCCGCACGCCGCCCATCTGGTAGTGGGCGGCGGGGGCGACCGGGATGAGCTGGCGGGTGATGTCGATGCCGTGCCCGGCACAGGTGGCGACGATGCTCGGGAACCGGACTCGGGCCTGAGCCGCCCCCATGGGGCGCAGATCAAGCCAGACGTGGTCCAGGCCCCGTTCCGCCATCCGCTGGCTGATCGCCCGGGCGACCACGTCGCGGCCGGCCAGCTCGCCCGCGGGGTCGGCTTGAAAGAGGAACCTCTCGCCCAGGTCGTCGACCACCAGCGCTCCCTCACCACGGACCGCCTCGGAGATCAGAAACGGGGGTGCCCCGGGCAGGGCCAGGGCGGTCGGGTGGAACTGAACGAATTCGAGGTGGGCGATCTCGGCGCCCGCCTGATGGCCGAGCCAGACGCCGTCTCCCGTCGAGGGCACCGGGTTGGTCGTGTACCGATAGAGCCTGCCCAGCCCGCCGGTGGCCAGGAGTACGGCGCCGGCCTCCAGGTGGCAGACCGTCGGTCGCCTGATCGAGATCGCCTCCACCCCCCAGCAGACCCCGTCGCTGATGAGCAGGCGGCGCACCACGTGCTCCTCCAGGATCAGCTCGACCGCCCCGGTGGCTCGCCGAGCCAGTAACTCCTCCACCTCCTTGCCGGTGGCGTCGCCGCCGGCGTGCACGATCCGGGATCGGGAGTGAGCCGCCTCCTTGGCGACCAGGAGCACCCCGTCCTGGGTATCGAAATGGACTCCGAGCTCGATCAGCTCGCGGATCCGCCCCGGCCCCTCCTCCACCAGCGCCGCCACCGCATCCCGGTCGCAGAGACCTCGGCCCGCGGCGATGGTGTCGGCCGCGTGCAAGTGGGGGCTGTCCTCAGGGTCGACGGCCGCCGCGATACCCCCCTGCGCGTAGCGGCTGCTGCACTCCTGCATGGTCGCCTTGGTGAGCACCGCGACCCGGAGCCCGGCCTGGGCCGCTTTCACGGCCGCGAACAGCCCGGCGATCCCACTGCCCACCACCACCAGGTCGAAGCGTCGCCTCGGGGAATCGATGGAGAGCGGCTGCCCCACGGCTCATCCCCCGAGGCTGGGCGGGGAATCGAGCAGGGCCGTGTCGATCAGGTGGATGCCCTCGATCTCGGCCGCCACCAGGGCTCGGGAGCCGCTTTCGGCCAGGGGGACCGGTTGGAAGTCCTCGGCATTCACCACCCCAGCGTAGTCGAGCCGGGCGTTCGGCTCCGCCGCGACCGCCGCGGCGATCGCCCGTCCCAGCTCTGCTCCCGAGCGGTTCCCCGCGCCGAATTGGCGAGCGGCCGCGGTCAGCCCCAAGGAGAGGCAGCGTGCCGCCTCCCGTCCGGCTTTGGAGAGGAGCTGGTTCCGGCTGCTGAGCGCAACCCCGTCGTGGTCGCGCACGGTGGGGCAGATTCTGACTTCAGCTCCGAGGTCGAGGTCGGCCGCCAGTCTGGCCACCACCGCCACCTGCTGGGCGTCTTTCTCGCCGAAGTAGGCCCGGCAGGGGCCGGTCGCGGCCAGTAGCTTGGCGACCACCGTGGCCACCCCGGTGAAGTGGCCGGGCCGGCTGGCCGCCTCCCAGAGCTCCCCACCGGCGTCGACCAGCACCTTGGTTGCGAAATCCGGGGGGTAGACGGTTGCAACCGCTGGGCAGTAGCTGGCGTCCACCTTGCGCTCGGCGAGCAGGCGCAGATCGGCGTCGAGCTGGCGGGGATAGGTCAGGAAGTCCTCATCGACTCCGAATTGGAGCGGATTTACAAAGATGGAGACCACCACGAAGTCGCACTCCCTCTGGGCGGCTGCCACCAGCGACAGGTGCCCCTGGTGGAGCGAGCCCATGGTCGGCACCAGACCCACCGTCTGACCGGCGGCGGTCTGGTCGAGAGTCAGCCGCCGCAGCTCCCCCGGGGTGGTCACCAGCCGGGGCAGCTCGAGCCGACTGGTCGCCCAGGCGGCGACCCGACCGACCGGCTCAGCCATAGCTGTGCTCCGGTCCGGGGAAGGTGCCGGCCTCGACCTCCGCCTGGAATTGGCCCGCCGCCGCCGCGATCTCCTTGCCCAAGGTCGCAAACGGCTTGACGAACTTGGGCATCGGCCCCGGGGTCAGACCGAGCATGTCGTGCACCACCAGCACCTGGCCATCGCAGCCGGCCCCGGCGCCGATGCCAATCGTCGGAATCGAAGCCGCCGCGGTCAGCTCCCGGGCCAGCTCAGCGGGGATCCCCTCCAAGACCACCGCGAAGGCGCCCGCCTGCTCGAGCCCGCGCAGCCCGGCCCGGATGCGGTCGGCTCCGGCCGCGTCCCGACCCTGGGCTCGCATCCCCCCCATGGCGTGGACGCTCTGGGGAGTGAGCCCGAGATGCCCCATCACCGGGATGCCCCGCTCTACCAGGTGGGCGACCACCTCGAGCATCGGCCCGCCCCCCTCGAGCTTGACGGCCTGCATCCCACCTTCCTGGAGCAGCCGGCCTGCGGATCTGGTGGCGTCATCGAGCCCCAGGTGGTAGGAGAGGAAGGGGAGGTCGCCGACCAGCAGGGCGCGACTGGCCCCCCGGGCGACCGCCTGGGCGTGGCGGACCATGTCGTCCAGGGTGACCGGGATGGTGTCGTAGCCACCGTCCCGCAGGCGGTGCCCGAGCATGACCCCGCCCAGCGAGTCCCCGACCAGCAAGACCGGGACCCCGGCCTGGTCCAGCCAGCTGGCCATGGTGAAGTCGTAGGCGGTCAGCATCGCAAAGCGGTACCCCTCTCGCTTCCAGCGGGCGAGGTCCGTGATCTGGATCGGCTTCGCATACTCCAACTTCGCGGCCACGTTCAACCTCCAGTCCCAGTCCGGTCGGCTGGCACAGGCCTGGCCGCCTCCTGGATCAATTGATAAAGGTGGGCGAGTCTCGGATCGACGCGGCTCAGGGCGGCCAGGTGGGCCGCCACCGTGGCCCCGTCGCGCCGCTGCTGGGGTCCACTCAGGCCCAGTTCAGGTCCGAGCCGAAGCACGTTGCGCGCACTGGCCTCATGCAGCGCCCGCAGCCCCGCCGCCAGGACCGGGTCGGCACCGGCCGCGGCTCCCAATCGCTCCGCCACCAGCTCGAGCAGTACCGGGAGCACCCCGGCGAACACCGCGGCGGCGTGGTACAGAGATCGATCGACCTCCCCCAGCTCGATCACGGCGCAGCCGATCATAGCCGCCAGCTCGAGAAGCTCTGATCTGGCCTCCGAATCGGCCTCGATCGAGATGAAGGTCCCGTCCAGACAGGCCGGGTCCCCGTCGGGGACAGGCGCCAGAGGGTGGAAGACCCCGACCGCGCAGCCCAGTTGGCGCAGGCCGAGCAGAGGCTCCAATCCCTGACTGCCGGCGCAGTGGGCGACGACCCGTGCGCCGCGGTCCAAGCCTCGGGTCAGCTCCCCGACGACTCGAGCCAGGTCGCCGTCCGCAACACAGAGCAGCGTCAGCCGGGAGCGTGCCGCCACCTCGAGCGGGCTGGCCGCGAGGGCCCAACCGGAGCTGGAGGCCAGCGCTGCCGCCCGATCCGAAGAGCGGGAGCAGACGATTCCCGGAGCCGCCCCCGCATTCACCAGGCGGCCGACCAATGCCGTGGCCAAGCGACCGGCGCCGACTATTCCGTAACCCACTTCCGTCTCGGTCACCTCAGGGATCCAAGCGGATTGAGGTCGTACCTCTAGGCCCGAAGGGCCGCTTGCCATGGTAGCCGTCGCCCCGGGATTGCGCTCCCCGCCGAAGGGGCTGGACTCAGCTGGCGGCCGCCTGATCCTCCTCGGCCTGCTGGATCACATCGTCCATCTCCTTGCGGTCCATGGACTCCACCTGGATCAGCTGATCAGCCAGAGCCTGCAGGGTGTGGCGCCGCAGCGTCAGCACCTTCTTGGCGGTCAGGTAGGCGTTGTCGACCAGGGAGTGCACCTCCTGGTCGATCTCGCCGGCGACCTCCTCGGAGTAGTTGCGCTGCTCCCCCAGGTCCCGCCCCAGGAACACCAGCTCCTCCTTGGTGCCAAAGGCCAGAGGGCCGAGCTTCTCACTCATTCCCCACTCGGTGACCATGCGCCGGGCCAGCTTGGTCGCCTTGCCGATGTCGTCCGAGGCCCCGGTGGTGATGTTGGCGTCACCCAAGAAGATCTCCTCGGCCACCCGGCCGCCCAGGATCCCGGCCAGCTGATCGGTGAGCTCCGCTTTGCTGACCAGCACCTTGTCGTGCTCGGGAAGAGACATGGTCCAACCCAGGGCCATGCCCCGGCTGACGATGCTGATCTTGTAGGGAGGGTCGCAATGGGGCAGGGTCCGCATCACCAGGGCGTGGCCCATCTCGTGGTAGGCGATGACTGCCTTCTCCTCGTCGGTGATGCGCCGCGACTTGCGCTCCGGGCCGGCCACCACCCGGGCGATCGCCTCCTCCAGCTCGGGCATGGCGATCACTTTCTTGTTCTGGCGAGCGGCCAGGATGGCCGCCTCGTTGATCAGGTTGGCCAGGTCAGCGCCACTGAATCCCACCGTCTGCTTGGCCAGCACCTCCAGGTTGACCGAGGTGTCCAGCGGCTTGTTGCGGGCATGGACCTTGAGGATGTCGACCCGGCCCCGGATGTCGGGCCGGTCCAGGGTGACGTGGCGGTCGAAACGGCCGGGGCGGAGCAGAGCTGGGTCCAAGACGTCAGGCCGGTTGGTGGCGGCGATCACGATCACGTGGGTGTTGGTCTCGAAGCCGTCCATCTCCACCAGGAGCTGGTTGAGGGTCTGCTCGCGTTCGTCGTGGCCGCCGCCCAGGCCGGCGCCGCGCTGGCGGCCCACCGCGTCGATCTCGTCCACGAAGACAATGCAGGGGCTGTTCTTTTTGGCCTGGTCGAATAGGTCGCGGACGCGGCTGGCCCCGACGCCCACGAACATCTCGACGAACTCGGAGCCCGAGATGCTGAAGAAGGGCACTCCGGCCTCTCCAGCGACCGCCTTGCTGAGCAGGGTCTTGCCGGCTCCCGGGGGACCCACCAAGAGCACCCCCTTGGGGATGCGGGCTCCCAGAGCGGTGAAGCGCTCGGGATACTTGAGGAACTCGACCACCTCGGTCAGCTCCTGCTTGGCCTCGTCCACCCCGGCGACGTCGGCGAAGGTCACCTCGGGCTTGTCGCCGGCGACCAGTCGAGCCCGGCTGCGGCCGAACGAGAGGGCCTGGTTGTTGCCGCTCTGGCTCTGGCGGAGCATGAACCAAATGAAGGCCAGGATCACCAAAACGATGATCACGTTGGGCAGGATCAGGGTGAGGAACACGTTGTCTGAACTTGGGGCCTGTTCGTTGTAGTTGGTGTAGCCGTACTGGGCGAAGAAGGTGGCCGGATCACTAGCTTCTATCAATGACTGGTACTCGTGCGCCGTGGTGGTCCACCAATCCACCGATTCGCCCGAATTGATCACCTGGGCCTGATGCGACGCGGAGATGATCGGCTGGCCCGCCGGAACAGGCTTGCCCTCCGACTTCAGCTGGAAGTTGTAGAGCGCCTGCTGCAGGGTCCCGGTCGAGCGCGAGGGGATGGACTTGCTGGGCGAGACTCGCCAGGCCAGAATGGCGATCGCGAGCAGGGCTACGAGCAGGACCGCGTAGGCGACGGTCCGGCGCTGGCGTGGCATCGGGGCGATTGTACGCAGTCATCTGCGCCTCCCTGCGCTCCGAACTCCGTAGCGCCGAGATCCAGGAACCGGCCCGCCCAGTTCCGACCGCACCAATCCCGGACCCCGGTGGGGGCAGCCATCCAGCGCCCTCTCCGATTCAGGAAGGACCCGGCCGGCTCCGACATGTCGCTGATTGACTGACTCCGCCGCAGCGCTGCCCAGGAAGGCCGAATCCTCTCGGCCACCGCCGACTCGTGGGCCCCAGTCGGCCCAACTCTCTGAGCGAGTGGTCGGGCGCGCTCACCGCGAGAGACCAGGGGTCGTCACACCGGAACTATCTCTATGACGTTCTCGATCCCGGCCAGGTCCCCCGCGTTGCGGGTGTAGAGCCGGGCCGAATGCGCGTGAGCTGTAGCAGCGATGAGGAGGTCCATGACGCGGGATCGCGGCTGACGGCCAGTGGCCGCCATGGCCGCAGCGAGTTGGCCGTAGCTGGTGGCCACGACTGCGTCGACGGGCAGCGCATCGAACTTGCGCTGAAGTTCAGATAATCTCCGGAGACGCTCAGCACGGATTGCCGCGTCAGCGGTGACGAGGACACCAAAATGCAGTTCCGCGAGCGCCGCCGTACTGATGGCCAGCTCGCCGGCCAAGGGAGGGAGATCAGTGGCGAGCAAGACGCTGGTGTCCAGGATTGCCTTCAGCGAGAACCCTCCCAGGGGCTGGCGACCATCTGATCGATGGGGCCTCTATCCCGCTCCCAGCCCGGGTCGGGCGGGCCGCTGAATACAGCGGCGATCTCATCCCACCGCTGCCACGTTTTCGGCGCGGCGGGGACCAGGCGGGCCGCGAGCCGACCGGCGACGGTGATTTCGATCTCCTCACCCCCTTCGACTCGACGCACGAGTTCCGAGGCGTTCTGACGCAACTCTCGAAGTCCGACACTTCCCATGGCTCGATGGTAGCACACGTGCTATCAGCAGTCCTGGATCCGAAGCCCGAGGTCCGCACTCCGGGCCCGACCTCCAACGCGGTGCCGGCTGAATGCGCCCCCGGGAGGCAGTCCGCGCGCTGAGGAGATGCTCCTCGAGGCTAGTTGGGAAGGAGACCAGAGACCGTCCTGGCGAGTGCCAGCCGGACCGGCATCGGCCCCTGCCCTACTCACCTAGCCCGTCCTCCCCAGCCCTGAAGACCCACGCCAGTCGAGCTCGGGGCCGCGGCGCACCGCATTGACCCAGAATCTGCTACCGGGCGCTCGACCGTTGGACCAGATATGAAAAGGAGGCTCCACCTGGGCGGGGACTAGTCCACGCCCAGGTGGATCTGTGCGGTGGCGGTACCTGGATTTGAACCAGGGACACCTCGGTTATGAGCCGAGCGCTCTAACCCCTGAGCTATACCGCCGTCGCCCGCGGCCCCAGTTGAGTGAGCGTTGCGGCGCCAAGATTCGAACTTGGGACCTTCGGGTTATGAGCCCGACGAGCTGCCACTGCTCCACGCCGCGCCGCGATTGTAGCCGACCCGGCGCGGCCGGTCAAAGCCGATCTCAACCCGAGCGGCGGGAACACCCCGGGCCGGGCCGGGCCCAAGCTCCCGCCGGGGAGAAGGGACAGTTGCTGACTCAGCCGGCGGGCAGGGGCAGTCCCAGCAAGCCCTGAACTAGGTTGTGGGCGGTCTGGCCAACGTCGACGGCTCCCTGCTGGATCGCCACCGGCCCGGCCGCCTGGACCGGGTCCTCGACCGCGTACACGCGCTCGCCGGGCGCCACCAGCCCTTGGGCCCGGGCGATCTCGGCCTGGGCCGAGGAGGAGCCAGCAGTTTTCAGCTCGGCGCTCTGCGCCTGGACCTGGCGGCTCAGGCTCTGCGACTGGGTCTCCAGGGAGATCAGCTGGCGGCGCAGGCTGGCGTCGGTGCCGAGCCCGTGGTAGAGGCTGAGAGCGATCCAGAACCCGGCGACGGCCACGATCAAGAGGACCACATGGCGACGCCCCAGGGAGTGGCTCCGCCGGAAAAGACGCCAGCGAATGCGAAGCTCTCGGGTCAGCCCGGCAATGGGCCCGTAGCCGTCCGCTCGATCCTGGTTCAACGTAAGCTGGAATTGACTGGCAGACAGCAGGCATGAGCCCGCTCGTCCACCTGAGTATACGGCGGCCCGGGGTCATGGGCAGCAGTCAGTCCGAGTTCGGACCTACTTCGGTTCCGGGGACTCGCCCTGGCGCGGTCCTGAGGGAGCCCGCGGCCGCGCTTGCAGCTCCGAACGGCGCCGCACCTGGCGCTGGGCGGTGGCCAGGCGCCGGAGCGCCCCCTCGGCATCCACGCCGCGCTCGCGGGCGACTGCGACCACCGAGAAGAGAAGCTCGCCGACCAGCGCGTCCGCCCCGGTACCGCCGGCCCCGAGCTGGACCAGATCGGCCAGGGCCCGGGTGGCGGCTTGGGCCGGCTCCAGGAGCGGCTCAGGTCGTCCGGAGCCGCCGACCCCCCCGTCTTGTGGCTGTCGGCGCTGGATGGCCGCGGCCAGAGCCAGTGCCGGCAGCGAGTCGGGGATGCCGTCCAGCACCGACTCCCGGTCCGGCTTCTCCTTCCGCTTGAGCTCCTCCCAATTGCTCACCACCTGGGCTACGCCGTCCACCTCGAGTTCGCCGAAGACATGGGGATGGCGGCCGATCATCTTCTCGGTCGCCGTCCGTGCCACCGTGCCGATGTCGAAGGTACCGGCCTCGGCAGCGATCGCGGAGTGCATGGCCACCTCCACCAGCAGGTCCCCCAGCTCCTCGGCTAGCTCGTCAGGACCGCCCCGCTCGACCGCCTGGATCGCCTCGTAGGTCTCCTCCAAAAGAAATGGGACCAGGGTCTGATGGGTTTGGGAGCGGTCCCAGGGACATCCCCCGGGAGCCCGCAACCGCTCCATCACCTCGAACAGGCGCCGCAGCTCCTGCAGGGCCGCGTCGGTCACGGACGGGGCAGTCCGGCGATCTTCCCCGCCCGGGCCTGTGCGAGCTGGCGGAGGACGCTGATCAGGAGCTCCGGCCAGCTCTCCCCCACCAGCTGAGCCCGCAGCCGGAGCCGGTTGCTACCCGCCTCCCAGGCCCGACCCTGGCCTGGCCCGCCCAGCTCGCCGATGGGAAGGCCGTGGCCGGGCTCGAAGCTGACCACGACATCCTCGCCGTCGGTCTCGACGGAGCGCGCGCCCACCTCAGCGGCCAGGAGCCTGATCCGCAGCGCCAGGATCAGGTTCTCGAGCGCTTCCGGGCGGGGACCGAAGCGCTGCCGCAGATTCCGCGAGCTCTCGTCCAGCTCGCTCTCCCGGGTCGCTCCCGCGAGCTGCTGGTAGGTCCGCAGGCGCAGGCGCTCATCGGGGACGTACTCGGGGGGCAGCAGGGCCTGGAACGGGAGGTTGACCGCGACCTGGGCGGGCGACTCGGCCAGCTCCTCCCCTCGGGCCTCCAGAACGGCCTGGCGGAGGAGGTGGTTGTAGGTCTCCAGCCCCACCGCGGCGATGTCCCCGTGCTGGGCCTCGCCGAGCACGTTGCCCGCCCCTCTGATCTCCAGGTCCTTGAGTGCGAGCGCAAAACCGGAACCGAGATCCTGAAGGTCGGCGACCACGTCGAGTCGCTTGTCAGCGCGCTCCGAGAGGGAGCGTTCCGGGTCGTAGAGGAAGTAGGCGTAGGCCCGCTGGCCGGATCGGCCCACCCGACCTCGAAGCTGGTAGAGCTGGGAGAGTCCCATTCGAGAGGCGTCGTCCACCACCAGAGTGTTGGCATTGGGAATGTCGAGCCCGTTCTCGATGATGGTGGTGCAGCAGAGCACATCCACCTCGCCGGCCATGAATGCCACCATGACCTTGGCCAGGGCCCGCTCGTCCATCTGTCCGTGGGCCACGGCAAAGCGCGCGTCGGGAACCAGCTGGCGGAGCCACTCGAGCTCTCTCTGAATGGTCTGGACCCGGTTGTGGACGTAGTAGGCCTGGCCCTGCCGGGCCAGCTCGCGGCGGATGACGTCCTGGACCAGCCCCGCCTCCTTGGCGGTGACGTAGGTCCGGATCGGGAGGCGGCCCTCGGGGGGGGTGCGCACCACGGAGAGGTCGCGGATCCCGGCCAGCGCCATGTGCAGGGTCCGGGGGATCGGGGTGGCGGAGAGCGAGAGCACGTCGACCGCGGTGCGCAGCTGCTTGAGGCGCTCCTTCTGGAGCACGCCGAAGCGCTGCTCCTCGTCGAGTACGACCAGGCCCAGGTTCTTGAAGCGGACGTCGCGCTGGAGCAGTCGGTGGGTCCCGATGACGATGTCGACCGTCCCCGCCGCCAATCCCCCCAGCACGGTCTGAGCCTCCTCGTCGGAGCGCATCCGGGAGAGCTGCTCCACCGCGATCGGGAAGGCGGCCAGTCGCTCCTGAAAGGTGAGGTGATGCTGCTGCGCCAGCACCGTGGTAGGAACCAGGACCGCGACCTGATACCCGTCCTCGACCGCCTTGAAGGCGGCCCGGAGGGCGATCTCGGTCTTGCCGAAGCCGACGTCCCCGCAGAGCAGCCGATCCATCGGCCGGGGTGACTCCATGTCCCGTTTGATGTCGTTGAGCACCAGCAGCTGATCTCGTGTCTCCTGGTAGGGAAAGGACGACTCCAGCTCCTGCTGCCAGCGCGAGTCGGCCGCAAAGGCGTGGCCGGTGGACGCCAGCCGGCGGGCATAGAGCTCGACCAACTCCTCGGCTATCTCCTCCACCCGTCGCCTGACTGCCCGCCGAGTCCGCTCCCACTCCCCCGTCCCGAGCCGGGAAAGCTGGGGGTGTTCTCCGCCGCCCCCGGAATACTTCTCGATCCGGTCCAGGTGTTCGACGGGGACGTAGAGCTTGTGGCCGTCGGAGTACTCCAGCTGCATGTACTCGCGCTCGCTCCCGCCGTCGGCGACCCGACTCATGGCGAGGAATCGGCCGACCCCGTGGTCGCGGTGGACCACCACGTCGCCGGGCTCCAGTTTGAAGCGGAAGTCGGCCACGTCCACCCCCGAGCCGGTCGCCTGGCGGAGCCTTCCCGCGGCGCTCGACTCGGCCCGACGCACAGTGCGAAGGAGGGACGAGGCGCGGCGCTTCCGGGATCCGAAGATGTCGCTATCGGAGAAGACCGCCAGCCGGAGCCCGCTCATCACCAGCCCGGCCTCGAGATCGCCAGGCGCCAGCAGCAGAGCCGAGTCGGACAGCTCCGTGGTGGCGACCGAAAAGTCCTCCAGGCGAACCGGCTCCAGGCTCCGCTCCTCGGTCAGTTCCTGGACTCGCTCCTCCTGCATGCCCAGGACCAAGACCGTTCCGGTCGCGCGGCGCAGCTCGCGGACCTGGGCGGCGAATTGGTCGACGTCACCCGCGAAGGTGGGCGCCGCCGCGATCTCCACGTCGGGGCAGACCAGCGACTCCGGCATCGGCTCCCGACGCAGGTCCAGAGAGCGCTCGCCTTCCAGCTCGGCCACGATCGAATCCAACGGGGCCACCGTCCCCAGGAGGTCCCGGGGCAACTCGGCGCGGTCGACCTCGGCCTGGTGGATCGACTCGACCTCGGCCAACCAGGCACGGGCCAAGCCGACCAGCCGCTCCCGCTGCTCAGTCAGGATCACGGTGCCCGCTTGGAGATGGCGCAGCAGGGTCTGGGCGGGATCAGCCAGCAGTGGCCCCAGGGCGTCGGCAGGATCGGGGAGCGCCCCCTCCCGGAGAAGTTCCAGGTCTGACTGCCAGCGCTCGCGGACGTCGTCACGCAGCGATTCCAGATCCAGCCCCCCCAGGCGCTGGGCGGCCGCCGCCAACGAGCTGCGGTCCAACGAGAACTCGCGCGCCTGGGTCAGCGCGACCAAGTCCAGCGTCCCCCGCGACCCCTGGGTCTCCGGGTCGAGGCGCCAGAGCCCGGCGACACGGTCCCCCTCCCACTCGGCTCGCCAGGGCCGTCCCTCGATCGGGAAGCAGTCGACGATCCCACCCCGGCGGGCGAACTCTCCGGGAAAGGAGACGATCGACTCCTGCCGATAACCGGACTCGAGCAGGAGCGTGGCCAGCTCGCTGGGGGGGATCCGAGCGCCCGATTCGAGCCCGCTCCTCCAGCTCCCAATCCGCTCCGGAGAGAGGGTTGGGCGGAGAATCGCCGGGAGTGAGGTGACCACGATCTGAGGCGTGGTCGCCCGCAAGCCGCGCAGAGTGGCAAGCCGGTGACGGACCACCTCTCCCGAGGGGGCGATGCGATCGAAGGGGAGCACGTCGGCGGCCGGAAACAGGAGCACGTCGGACTCCCCAGTCCAGGTCTTGACCTCCTGCCAGACCGGCTCCGGCTCGGCCACCACCAGGCAGACCGGGAGCTGGAGCAGATCTCGCACCACGGAAGCCAGCAGCGGGGCCGCCGCGTGGATCACCCCTCCGGCGGAGCTCGCCGGCGCCCCCCGCCCCATCCAGTCCCGGAGCCCCTGGCCGAGCGGCTGCTGCGCCATCCGGGCGAGCACGGAGCGGGGCCGGGCCAAGGTCGCCCCAGCTCCGCCCGGACGGCGCACCGGATCAGCCGGCATCGGCGCCTGCCAAGAGGTCTTCCCGGTTGTACTCCGTCATCGCGAGCTCGAGCCCGTCCCGGGCGATCGCCAGGACCGCGTCCGCGGCCCGGCTGCAGGCTCGGTCGAGCACCTCCCGGTCCCCGGCGCCGGGGCGACCCAGCACGTATTCGACCGGGTCCTGCCCCGCCGGGGGCCGACCGATCCCGATCCTCACCCGAGCGAACTCCTGGGACCGCCAGTGGGCCTGCAGCGAGCGCAGCCCATTGTGGCCGGCGGTGCCGCCTCGGGCCCGGATCCGCAGGCGGCCCAGCCTGAGGTCCAGTTCGTCGTACACCACCAGCACCGATTCCAAGGCGACATCGAGATCCCGGAGCAGCCGGGCTCCGGCCACCCCTGACTCATTCATGAAGGTCTTGGGCCGGGCCAGGATCAGCTCCCGCTGCTCGACCACCTTGCGGGCCAGCCAGGCTGGGCCGCGGTAGGCCCCGAGCTTGACCCCGAGACGACCCGCCAGCAGCGCCAGCGCCTCCGCCCCGACGTTGTGCCGGGTGCCTTCGTACTCCCCTCCCGGGTTGCCGAGGCCGATCACCAGGAGCGGCACCGGAGTCACTCCTGGGACTGAAGAGCTGGCACCGGGGGCGCCGCCATCCCGCGCTGGGCGGCGTCTACGCTCAGCAGCCGCCGCGTCTCCCGGGTCATCCGGGAGGCGGGTTTCGGGCCCGCGTGGTCGTGGCCGAGAAGGTGGAGCAGGCCGTGGACCGCCAGCAGTCGCAGTTCGGCGGACGGGTCAGCCTGAGCCCGCTCAGCCTGCCGTGCGGCGTATCTGACCGAGATCACCAGGTCACCCAGGTAGCCCGCCTCGGCCTGGGGAATCTGAAACTCGCTGCCGGGAATCGGGGCCGCCGGGAAGGCGAGCACGTCGGTGGCCCGGTCGAGTCCGGCGAAGCGCCGGTTGAGACCCCTGACCTCGGCCGAGGTCGTCAGCCGACAGCCGACCCCTGAGCCCGAGACCCCAAGCTGGCTCAGACACAGCGTCAGGAGGGAGTCCAACCCGGCGCCCGCGGCCAGCTCCTGATCCGACCTGGTCAGTGAGGAGGCGAACCGGACGATCACCCCGGACCCGGCCGGAGCGGTGGGTGAGCGGGTTAGGCCTGCTTGGCCCGGCGCTTGCGCGCGGCCATGATCTTCTTTTTGCGGCGGACGCTCGGCTTCTCGTAGAACTCCCGGCGCCGGACCTCGGTGAGAACGCCGTTCTGCTTGATCTTCTTGTTGAATCGGCGCAGGGCGCTTTCGAACGACTCGCCTTCCCGCAGCTTTACCTCCGACAGCGAAAGTCACCTCCACAAGCCATCCTGTCCCAGCCCCGGCGCAGACGCTCAGTCCTCACCTTTGCGGGCCGCGATTGTATCGGGAACCGCTCCCCTTGGGAACTTTGGAGCACCTTCCCGGGAGCCCTGGGCGAGCAGCCGGGACTGCAGCAGGCTCAGGGTCAGACCAGGGTCCTCCTGGAAGAACATGTGCCCCCGTCCCTCGAACCAGACCAATTCCGCGCCCGAGATCCGCGCCGCCAGGACCTCGGCGTTGCCGGGAGGCATGACCAGATCCGATCGGCCGTGCAGGATCGTGGTCGGAGCCTCGATCTTGTCCAGCAGGGCAAAGCTGTCGTGGTGCCGGGTCGCCTCCCAGTGCGCCCGGAAGACTCCCGGGCGGACCGGGTGCTGGGCGCGCCAGCTGACGGCGTCCTCGATTACCTCGGGATGGGCCGCGCTCCAGCCGCGCTCGTAGAGGACCGTGCAGGCGGTCCGGTAGGCGGAGGCTGGGTCGTTGGCGCCTCCCCCGAGCAGGCGTCGGGTCACCTCGGGGTCGGCCCGAACCGCCGAGGCCCCGCCCGGGCCGGTGCAGCCCAGAACCAGTCGGGCGACCAGCTGGGGATGCCGGATGGCAAGCTGCTGGGACACCATGCCCCCCATGGACAGTCCCATCACGGCGGCAGTCCGGGGTGCCCAGCCGCGCAGCACGCTGGCGGCGTCGTCGGCCAGCTGGGCGATGGTGTAGGGGCCGGGAGTCACCTCCGAGCGCCCGATTCCACGCTGGTCCAATACCAGGCACTCGAAGAGTTCCGAGAGCCCCCGGATGTTCCAGACCAGGGCGTGATGGTCGGTGCCCAGGCCCGGGATCACCAGGAGCGGCGGCCCCGCCCCCAGGACGTGCCCTGCCAGCTGGGCGCCGTCGGCCGCCGTGAAGATCCGAAGCTCGCTGGTGGCGGGCCAGTCCACCTCCCCATGCTATCCGCTGAGGCTGGCCGAGCCAGGCTGGGTACACTCCCGGGATGCCCGTCTTCTTCGTCCCGGCGGGACAGGTCAGCGCCTCCGGGGAAGTGCAAATCCTCGACAAGGACGCCTGGCACATCAGCCGGGTCTTGCGCTCCCGGCAGGGCGAGCTGGTGACCGTGGTGGTCGAGGATGGTACCGAGCACGACGTCCGCCTGGAGACTCTCGGAAGAGACCAGGTCACCGGGGTCATCGTGGCCACGCGGAGGACCCGCCGCGAGGCTAAGACGCAGCTCCACCTGCTCCAGGCACTTCCCAAGGGCCAGGGCATGGCCACCGTCTGCGAGCGGGTCGCCGAGCTGGGCGCCGCCACCATCTGGCCGGTTCTGACCGAGCGGACCGTGCCCCAGCCCAACTCTGAGCAGGCCGCACTCCGGGTCGAGCGCTGGCAGTTGATCAGCCGGGAGGCGGCCCAACTCGCCGGGCGGCACCGGGTGCCCGAGGTGCGACCGGTCGCTCCGGTGCTTGAGTCGCTCCAGAGCCTGGGCCGGGCCGAACCCACCCTCCAGGCGTTCACCTGCCATGAGGGCGAGCTCCGCCAGGGCCTCAACAGCGCCGCCTGGGACAGCTTGCGACCCACGGCGGTGTTGATCGGCCCCGAGGGGGGGTTCACCTCCGCCGAGGTCCAGGAGTTGGCCAGCCAGGGAGCGCGGCCGGTCTCGCTCGGCCCCCGCAACCTGCGCGCCACCCTCGCCCCCGTGGTCGCGCTCACCGTTTTGCTGGCCCGGGCCGGTGACCTGGAGGCCCCAGGAGGCTGATGGGCGTGGCCGGGCCCAAGGGGTGACGCTCCGCTTCACTCGGGAGCGGCGAGTCGCGACATTTCAGCCGCCAGAGGGGCATTCCCAGGGTCAAGCGGTCCGTCGCTCCTCAGAGCTGCGGCGCGATCCCTTGACCGGGAGGAGTGGGCGCTTGGCCCACTTCGAGGGGTTCCGGCTGGTGGCCCCCGACCTCTCCCGGGTGATCGACGCCTCCCGGCCGGGCTGCCCCTTCTGCCCCGAGCGAATCCTCAGCGTGACGCCTCGTCTCCCCGACGCGATCGCCCGGGGGGGGCGGGTCCAGCGCGGCGAGGCGACCCTCTTTCCCAACATCTCCCCCTACGACCGGCACAGCGTGGTGGTGGCGCTGACCCGGGAGCACTTTGTCGCCGCCGACCGCTTCACCGCGGTCCAGCTGGCCGACGGCCTGCTCGCCAGCCTGGCCTACTTCCGAGCCCTCCCGGGGAGCCGCCGGGGGAGCCATTCGGTCGTCACCTGGAACTACATGCCCCCCGCCGGGGCGACCCAGGTGCACCCCCATCTCCAAGCCTTCTCCACCAATCGCCCGGGCTCCCTGCTCGAGGAGGAGGTGCGCTGCAGCCGGCGCTTCTGGAGGCGGCACCACCTTCCCTACTGGAAGGAGCTGGCCGAATCCGAGGCGGCCTCCGGCGAGCGCTTCGTCGCTCGGGGGCAGCACACCGTCTGGCTGACCGCGTTCGTCTCCCGGAGCGTGGTTTCGGACGTGCTGACGCTGTTCCCGGGTCGCGCCCAACTCGAGGAGCTCTCCCACGGTGACGTCGCCGAGTTCGCAGAGGGGCTGACGATGGCCCTGGCGGCCCTCCACGAGGAGGGCATCCGCGCCTTCAACCTGGCCCTCTACTCTGCCCCCGGCGGCGACACGAATCCCCATTTCTGGCTGCACGCTCGCCTCTCGCCCCGGATCTTCTTCAATCCCGCCATCGAGGGCTCGGATAGCACCGCTTGGCAGCACCTCCTCGACGAGCCTTTCATGGTGCGCAGTCCGGAGGCGCTGGCGGAGCGCCTCCGGACCCGCTGGGGCACCCTCGGGGAGTCCCCCGGCCCGACTCCCGGGACGGGCCAGCGCCGCCGGGAGCGGCGGGGACCGGGCTCGCCGCGGTAGCTACCAGCTAGCACGTCGGCGGGACGCCTACCCGCGGCGCTAGCCCCGACCTGACGCTAGTCCGTGCTGGTCGGGACGCCGTCCGTCAGGACCGACTCGATTCCCGTGCCCCGGCTCGGCGCCCTCCTCTCCCCCAGGTCGCCACGACTTATTTGCTACGGACTAAGACTCCCCCACGCGGGGACGGCTCAGTTGCGATTGTCTCCCTGGTTGATTGACGACGGCTGGGTGCTGAGAAGAGCCAGAAGTTGCCCCTCCCGCTCGGCGCCCAAGCCCGCCTCCCGGGTGCGCTCCAACCCCTGCTCGCGCTCCCACTTCAGTACGTCCTGGACCAGTTGTCGGCGCGGACGATGGGCGAGCCCGGCGGAAAGTGCCGCGGCATCGGATCGGCTGGAGAATCCCACCCAACCCGGATCCGCGATCCACATGGCCAGAGAGTCCGCCCCCATGTACTCGGCGACTCCCTGCTCAAGGAGCCATGCGGGATCCGCGAGCACCACCGGTCCCCGGTGCCGAGCCACGGCTCGACAGATGCGGACCCACTCCGCGAAGGGCACCACCGGGCCAACCGC
The DNA here is from genome assembly GCA_035534755.1 of Candidatus Dormiibacterota bacterium. Taxonomy (GTDB): domain Bacteria; phylum Chloroflexota; class Dormibacteria; order Aeolococcales; family Bog-877; genus Bog-877. Next base: position 114,325 of record DATLRH010000014.1, on the reverse strand, counting down.
GTTGAAGATTCCCGTGGTGCGCGATTCCGCGCAGCGGATGATCCAGTCGGCAAGATCGCGGACATCGACTACCTGGGTCGGGAGGTCGGGGGCGTCCGGAACCAGCATGGGGCCCTGGAGGTCGCGCGCCGCCCGCGCCGGCCAGTAACCGGAACGCCCCGAAGTGTCGCCCGGGCCTCCGATGAGACCGGGGCGCACGATCAGACACCGCTCCGGCAGCGCCTCCCGAACCGCCATCTCGCAGGCGACCTTGGCTCCACCGTACTCGCCTGGGTCGGCGCCATCGGCGGCACTAGCGGGTACGACCTCGGCGGACTCGTCCGCCCCCACGGTGGTCGTATCCGCGTACACGCTCCCCGACGACACGTAGATCCAATGCCCAGCAGCGCGCGCGAGCGAAGCCAGCGCCTCCCGGACGAAGGCCGGCTGCCAAGAGACGTCGATGACGGAATCCCAGCTCTGGTTCCCCAACCCCTGGTAGGCGGCGCCGGCGCTGCGGTCGCCCACTTCGAGGCGTGCCCCCGGTGCCACCGGACCGCTTTCTCCCCGCGCCAGGCAGGTGACGTGATGGCCTGCTTCGAGGGCGGCCCGGGACAACTCCCGGCCCAGCCACGCGGTTCCACCGAGCACCAGAAACCTCATCGGGTCGACTGGCTTCTGGGGCGAATGCTCACGCGCATTGAGGTTGTCCTGCTGAGTCCTGCAAGGGTGGTGCCGATCGGGTTGACGGGGGAAGGCGCCGACCCCAGAGAGCACGAGGACGGTCGGCCTGGTGCGGCCGGACCAACACCCCGGGCACGGAAGCGCAAGGACTCCGGAAACGGCTGCTGGCGGAGCACTCGGTCGGTGATTTCAGCTTCGCTAGAGCCCGATCGCGTCCTTCAGGTTCTCGAAGAATCCGCGCCGCACCGGGTGGGGTTTGCCGTCCGGGGGGGCCAGCTCCTGCAGCAGCTGGCGCTGGCGCTCGCTCAGCTTGGCCGGGATCACCACCCGTAGTCGAACCACCTGGTCGCCCCGGCGCCCGGTCCGAGGGTCGGGCGCGCCCCGCCCGGGGATGCGAACCTGCTGCCCGTACTGACTGCCGGGCTTGACCACCATGGGCACCGGGCCATCCACGGTGGGCACCTCGATGGTGTCCCCCAGGGCTGCCTGGGAGATAGTGATCGGGCACTCGTAGACGATCGTCATGCCGCGCCGCTGGAGCTCCTCATGGGGCCGCACGGCGACCAGCAGGTAAAGATCCCCCGGGGGTCCCCCCCGGGGACCGGCGGCTCCCTCCGACGGGACCCGCACCCGCATCTCGTTGTCCACCCCAGCGGGAATCTTGACCTCCAACTCCTTGAGCCCCTCGACCAGCCCCTGACCGTGGCAGCTGGCACAGGGGGAATCGATCATCTGGCCCTCGCCCTGACAGCGAGGGCAGGTCTCCACGGTGACCATCTGCCCGAGCAGTGACTGGCGCACCCGCTGGACCTGTCCCTGGCCGCCACAGTCTGAACAGGGAACGCTCCCGGTGCCCGGCTGGGCGCCGGAACCGCTGCACGCCGGACAGCGGCTGTGCCGGGTGAGCTCGAAGGTCCGAGTCACCCCTCGGATCGCCTCCTCGAATTCGATCGTCACCTGGAGCTGGAGGTCGTTGCCTCGGCGCGGTCCCCCGCCCCGGCGGCGCTGCCCGGCGGCTCCCCCGGCGAAAAACATGTCGAAGAGGTCGAAGGCGGACTGGAAGTTGAATCCGGAATTTGCCCCCATCGACTCCCCGGCGTGCCCGAAGGTGTCATAGCGCTGACGCCGGTCGGGGTCGGAGAGCACCTGATAGGCCTCCCCGACCTCCTTGAACTGCTCCTCAGCCTGATGGTCCCCCGGGTTGCGATCCGGGTGGTAGCGCATCGCCAGTCCTCGGTAGGCGCGCTTGACCTCAGCGGGAGACGCCTGCCGGTCGACGCCCAGGACCTGGTAGTAGTCGCGCTTGGTCTGCGGCATCGCCTAGTTGCGTGACCTCCCGGCCCGACCATCGGTGGGGTCGCCCGCCGGGGCCACCCCGGGACCGCCTTCCGGGGTCGGAGGCGGCTCGGCCCCGGCCTCGGCCACGCTCACCTGGGCGGGCCGCATCACCCGATCATGGATCAGGTATCCGGGGGACAACTCGGCCACCACCGTACCCGGCTCCGCGTCGCCGGCGGGCACGGCCAGGACCGCGTCGTGGAGTCTCGGGTCGAAGGCGGCGCCCACCGAGACGATCCGCCGGATCCCCTGCGAGGCGAGCGCGTCCTCCAGCTGCTTGAGGGTGAGCCGGAGTCCCTCGGCGAGCCCGTCCCGGGCGTCGGGCGGGATGTGGGCCACCGCGCGCGCCAGGCTGTCCAGCCCCGGCAACAGGGCCTGGAGCAGGGGGGCGGCACCGTAACGAGCCTGCTCCTCGCCCTCCTGGGTCCGGCGGCGGCGGTAGTTCTCAAAGTCCGCCGCCAGGCGCAGATAGACCCCGTTGACCCGGGTCAACTCTGCCTCCAGTTCCGCCTCCCGCCCGGTCGCGGTGGGGCCCTGGGTTTCGGCCGGGGAGGCAGAGTCCGAATCCCCGTTCGCCGGTCCCTTCGGGACGCTCACCGTCTCTCCAAATTGCGACGCCAGCTCATGCCATGAGCCGGGTCAAAGCGTCTCCGGTCGCCTGGGAAACCAGCTGCAGCCGGGCGGCAACTTGGCCGTAGCGGATCCGGGTGGGCCCGACCACTCCGATCGTGCCCCACATCTGATCGCCCGCCTGGTAGCTGGTCAGGACCAGGCTGCACTCCCGCAGTTCCTCGATGCTGTTTTCGTGGCCGATCAGCACTTGCATCCCGCCCTGGGGCGCCAGCTGGGCCAGCACGTCGCCGAGTATCCGCTGCGCCTCGAGTACCTCCAGGACGGCCCGGAGCCGGGCCGGATCCTCGAATTCGGGCTGGCGGACGAGATTGCGAACCCCATTGTGGATCACCAGCGCCGACCTGGTGGCGAGCTGGCGCAGCCCCCGGGCGATCTCGGGTCCCAGCGCCTGGGCCCCAGGCGCCAGATCCGGGACCAAAGGCGACGACTCGACCTCCTCCGCGGCCATGCCCCGGTACATCTGGTTGAGCCGGCCTGCCCACGCGCTCAGCTGCTCCTGGTCCACCAGAACGTCGATCTCGACCAGTCGCTGCAAGGCTGCGTTCCCGGTCGCGATCTCGACCATGAGCGCCTGCCCGGGCCGCACCAGGACCAGGTCAATGTGGCGGAGCCGGCTGGTGGAGTTGGCCGGGCCTGTCACCACGGCGACATTCTCACTGAGCCGGCTGAGCATCGCCGCGGCAACCTCCAGGACCGCCTCCACGTCGTGGTCGGCCGCCTCGAACCCGCGCCGGACCTGACGGCGGAGCTGGGGTTCGACCACCTCCTGGGGGAGCAGAAAATCGACGAAGTAGCGGTACCCTCGATCGGTGGGCACCCGCCCCGCGGAGGCGTGCGGCTGGGCCAGGAAACCGTGGTCGACCAGCTCGGAAAGCTCGTTTCTTATGGTGGCCGAGCTCAGCTCCAGGAAGTACCGGGCCGCCAGCGCGTGCGAGCCGACCGGGACGATCGTCTCGGTGTAGTCGGAGACGACTGCTCGCAGAATCCGCTCTTTGCGCTGGTCCATGTTGAGTTCCACCTCAGCCCTTGGTTAGCACTCCGGTGTTCCGAGTGCTAACCGAAGTCTAGCACAGGCGTTCTGTCCCTCCGATCTGCTCACTGATACGGACGGATCCGCTGCCTGGCCACGCTAACATCACCCCATGGGCTCCCGCCCGCCCTCCCCTGCCGAGCTCGAGAAGGCCCCCGGGCATCCACCTCCTCGGGGTGGGGTCGGCGCCGGATCAGAGCGTGAGCGGCTGGCCCGCCGGACTGGGATCCGCGAGGTTGTCTTTGGGGTCCAGGATGGACTTCTGACCACCCTGGGACTGACCACGGGGGTGGCCACCGCGACCGCCGGAACGGCGGTCGCCCACACCACCATCCTGATCGCCGGGCTCCTGGGGGCTCTGGCCGGAATGATCTCGATGGGGACCGGAGCCTACCTGGCCACGACGGCCTCGCGGGACCTCAAGCACCAGGCTATCCACAAGGAGCGCGGCGAGCTCCTGAGCAAGCCCGATGAGGAGCTCACCGAGATGGTGGCCATCCTGGCCGAGCGCGGGGTCCCGACCGAGGAGGCGACCCAGATCGCCCGCTCGCTAGCGCGCTATCCGCAACTCTGGGAGGAGACCCACATAGAGAAGGAGTTGGGGATATCCAGCCAGCTCCACGACGCTCCCGTCCGAGATGGTTTCCTGATGGCGGGGACATTCCTGGTGGGAGCGGTGGTGCCCATTCTGTCCTACATCTTCATGACCGGACTGCCGGCGGTGCTGGTCTCCCTGGCCCTCTCCGGGATCGGTCTGGCCGCGGTCGGGGTGCTCAAAGCCGCGGTCACCGGCCAGCGGGTGTGGGTGGGAGGGGTTCAGGTCCTCGCCGTCGGGGGCGGCGCCGCCTTGGCGGGATACGTATTCGGAGTCCTCCTCCCCCACGCCTTCGGGCTCCACCTCCCCCCGACCGCCTGACCCCGCTTGGGGGCCGGGTCCTGATCTTGGTCCAGGCGGCCCCGACCGAGTCATACCCGCTCTACGCGAGAACCGGGGAGCGTGAGCTGGAAACGAGCTCCAGGGTGATCCGGTCCAGCACCTCGACCCCTCGGGAGGTGGCGGCCACCCGGTTTCCGGCGACGGTCAGCAGGCCGAGTTGGCCAAGCCGGCGGGCCCCGGCCAGCTGGGCCGGATCCCGGAGGTCCACCCCGGCTCGGAGCCGCAGCCCGCACGCCACCCGCTCCATCTCAGCCTGCTCGGGCGCGATCGACTCGTGCCCGCGCCGGCCATCGCCCCGGGCCGCCACCTGCCGCAGATAGGTGGTGGCCCCGCGGAGGTTCCAGTAACGAACCCCGACCGCACTGGGCTCGGCCTCGATTGCCAGCCGCCGGGCTGCCCCAACTCCGAGGTGGCCGTGAGCCCCACAGCCGGCCCCGAGGTAATGGCCGCCCTGCCAATAGCCCAGATTGTGGCGGGACTCCCGGCCCGGTCGGGCGAAGTTGCTCACCTCGTATTGGACCAGCCCGGCCTCCCCTGCAAGCTCCCGAGCAACTCGGTGCTGCTCCGCAAAGTCGATCTCGGAGGGACTCCGGGACCTCCCCGCGGCGACCGAGCGGGCCAAGGGCGTGCCCGGCTCCACGGTCAGCTCGTAGCAGGAGAGGTGGGACGGCCCCAGGCTCAGCACCCGGCTCAGTCCGGCCGCGAAGCGCTCCGTCGACTGGCCGGGAACCGCATAGATCAAATCGCAGCTGAAGTTCTCCAGCCCGGCCTGGACCAGGGCGCCGATGGCCGCCTCGGCGGTCGCGCCGTCGTGGTTGCGGCCCAGCCAGCGCAGGGCCTGATCGTCCAGGCTCTGGACCCCCAGGCTGACCCGGTTGAATCCGAGCTCGATCCAGCCCCTAGCTCGGGCCGCGCTCAGCCCCGCCGGGTTCGCCTCCAGAGTGATCTCGGCACCGTCGGCGAGTCCGAAACTGCGGTTCGCCGCCCGCAGTAGCTGCTCAAGCAGCGGCGGCGCGAGCAGCCCTGGGGTTCCCCCTCCCAGGTAGAGCGTCTGCAGCCCCCCCGGGGGGCGTCCGCTGGCGGCCAGGAAGTCAAGTTCGCGGACGACTGCCTCAACGTAGGGGCGGTGGAGCTGGTCATCCCCCAGGTGGATCGCGAAATCGCAGTAGGGGCAGCGGGTCTCACAGAAGGGGATGTGCAGGTAGAGCCCCGCAGCCGGCCCCCGCTCAGCTTCAGCGATCAAGAGAGAGCACCGCCATGAAGGCCTCCTGGGGGATCTCCACGCTGCCCACCCGCTTCATCCGCTGCTTGCCTTCGCGCTGCTTCTCGAGCAACTTGCGCTTGCGGGTGATGTCGCCGCCGTAGCACTTGGCGAGTACGTCCTTGCGCAAGGCGGGGACGGTTTCGCGGGCGATCACCTTGCCCCCGACCGCCGCCTGGATGGCCACCTCGAAGAGCTGACGGGGGATCACCTCGCGGAGTCGCTGGACCAGCTTTCGACCCTGCCCGCTCGCCTGCTGGCGGTGGACGATGACCGAGAGGGCATCGACCCGGTTGCCGGCCACCAGCACGTCGAGCTTGACCAGCTGCTCGGCGCGGTACCCGGTCAGCTGGTAGTCCATCGAGGCGTAGCCCCGGCTGCGCGACTTGAGCTGGTCGTAGAAGTCGTGGATGATCTCTCCCAGGGGAAGGTCATAGGTGAGCAGCGCGCGCTCCCCCGGCGGTTGGTACTCGAGCTGGACGAATTCCCCCCGCCGCTCCTGGCAGAGCTCCATGATCCCCCCCAGGTGCTCGCGAGGCACCACGATCTCGAGCTTGACCCGGGGCTCTTCGATGGTCTCGATCAGCCCCACCTCGGGGAGCTGATCGGGATTGTCGATCTCGAGCTCGGCCCCACTCCGGAGCGCCACCCGGTAGGCGACCGACGGCGCCGTGGTGATCAGGTTGAGTTGGAACTCGCGCTCCAGCCTCTCCTGGACGATCTCCATGTGGAGCAGGCCCAGAAACCCACAGCGGAAGCCGAATCCCAATGCGACCGAGCTCTCCGCCTCGAAAGTGAGGGCGGCGTCGTTCAACTGCAGGCGGTCGAGCGCCTCCTTGAGGCCCTGGTAGTCGTCACCATCGACCGGGAAGAGCCCCGCCCAGACCATGGGGCTGACCTGGCGGTACCCCGGCAGGGGCTCCGAGGCGGGCCGGGACAGCTCGGTGATGGTGTCGCCGACCTTGCTGTCGCGGACGTTCCGGATCGAGGCGATCAGGTAGCCAACCTCGCCCGCGGTCAACTCCTCGACGGCCACCATGGCGGGCCGAAAGATGCCCACTTCATCGACTGTGAAGGTGCCCTGCGAGGCCATCATCCGGATCTGCGTCCCCGACCGCAGTCGCCCATCTTTGACCCTGACGTAGACCACGACTCCCCGGTAGGCGTCGTACTTGCAGTCGAAGATGAGCGCCTTCAGGGGCGCCTCGGAATCGCCCTGAGGAGGAGGCAGGCCGTTCACCACCGCCTCCAGGATGAGGTCGACTCCCTCCCCGGTCCGGGCGCTGGCAAGGATCGATCGCTCGGCCGGGATCCCGATCACCCGGGCGATCTCCTCGCGCACCAGCTCGGGCTCGGCCTGGGGCAGGTCGATCTTGTTGACGACCGGGACTATCTCCAGGCCTAGTTCAAGCGCCTTGTAGACGTTGGCCAGGGTCTGGGCCTCGATCCCCTGACTGGCATCCACCACCAGGAGAGCGCCCTCGCAGGCAGCCAGGGCCCGGGAGACCTCGTAGGCGAAGTCGACGTGACCGGGGGTGTCGATGAGATTGAACTCATAGTTCTGCCCGTCCCGAGCCTGATAACTCATCCGGACCGCCTGCGCCTTGATGGTGATGCCCCGCTCCCGCTCCAGGTCCATGGTGTCGAGCATCTGCTCGGTCAGGTCCCGGGCGCTTACCGTCCCGGTCAGCTCCAGCAGCCGGTCGGCCAGGGTGGACTTGCCGTGGTCAATGTGGGCGATGATCGAGAAATTGCGAATCCTGGCGGTTGCTTGGGAAGCCATCTGCCTGGCGATTATCCGGTGCAGGCGGTCCCGCCCCGACTTGCCGGGCCAAGTCGTCGCGGCTCGGCCGGGCTCCCGTGTCCGCCTGCCTCCTGGCCAGGACCGCTCCCGGCAGGGCCAATTTGGGTCCTCTGCCAGCGGGTAGGATGGTCCCGGTCCTATCCGCCCGCGGTCACCCGTCCCCGGCCGCCTTGCGATTCGCCGCCTTCCGAGCCCTACCAGACCCGTCCCCGCCGCCCTTGGGCAGCGGGGTGGGAGCGGACCACCTCATGGGAGCCCGAGGATGCCCGAGTGGGAGCACAAGGTCGAGATCGCCAACGGCAAGCGGACCCGCGGACCGGTTCGGTCCTCCTTAATCCAGGCAGAGCTCGCCAGGGGGCAGTTGGGGGGCTGGGAGCTGGTCGCAGCTGTGCCGGTCACCCAGTTGGGTTTCACCAGTGCGGTGTGGCTCTTCTTCAAGCGGCCGGTCGCGCCGTGAGCCCCCTCGCCTCACCCCGGCAGGCCCGGGCGGCCGCCGCTCCGGGCTGAGCCGTGACCCCCGCCCGGAAGAGCTCTGAGGAAGCTGGGTCGGCCGCATTCGAGGTGGTGGCCGCTTTGACCTTTGACGACATCGAGTCGGTCAGCTCCCTGCAGGCTGAGATCTGGGGATCGGCGGCGATCGCCGCTCCCGGCACCCTGCTTCAGGTCATCTCCGAGGCGGGTGGCTCGGTGCTCATCGCCAGAGCCGGGGGGCGCCCCGTCGGGTTCGCGTACGGCTTCGTCGGCCGCACGCCGGCGGGCGGCAACTACCTCCGATCCCACGCCGCCGGGGTGCTGGCCGAATACCGCAACTCGGGCGTCGGCCGCGCTCTCAAGCTGGCCCAACGCCGGGCGGCCCTAGCCGCCGGGCTGGACCGGATCGTCTGGACCTTCGACCCGGCCCAGGTGCGCAACGCCCACTTCAACCTGCGCCGGCTGGGAGCGGTCGCCCGCTCCTTCCGGCGCGATTACTACGGCCAGCGCAGCGACGCCCTCAGCCGCGGATTGCCCACCGACCGGCTCATCGTCGAATGGTTTTTGGGCACCTCCGAAGAGGCGGAACTGCTCCGCCTAAGGCGGCGCCGCGACCTGGTCGCGGTGCCGGTGCCGGCCGGTCTGCCGGTCCTCCCCGAGGCCCCGCCCACCCAGGTGGAGCCACTTCAGGCGCTCCTGCGCGCCGGTCTCGAGCCGCGCCTGGCCGAGGGGCTGCAAGTGATCGACTTCGAGGTCGAGACCCGCAGCTATCTGCTCGCCAGGCTGCCGTCCTGGTTCCCCGGGTTAGCCGAGTCTGGGCCAGACCCTTCCGCTTGACCGGGGGTCGGTTCCGAGCCGGGCTCAACCGGCAGCTGCGAGAGCTCATCGAGCCGTCTCAGCACCTCCAGTTCGCCCCCGTAGACGAGCTCGGGCAGTCCCGCCAACCGGTCTCGTGCCTGCTGGTCCTGGCTAAGCCATCTCCCCGCCTCCGCGATTACGCGGTCCCGGTCCGCAGGATAGGAGACGCCGCCCAGAGCCCGGCGCAGGGCCAGCTCCGCCTTGGGCGTGCGCCTCCCCGCCCGAGGTGCGAAGCGCGGTTCTGAGAGGCCCACCTCGATGCGCAGTCGACCCGGAGTGCCCAGCGCCCCCCGGATGAGCAACTCCTCGGGCTCGCTCGGAACCAGCCCGGCCAGGACCCGGTCCTCAGCCACTGGGGTTGAGGAAGCGAAAACCGACCGTGGCTGAGGTCCCACCGGAGTGGGAGGACGGTCCCCGAACCACGACCGGCAGTTCGAAATTAGCAGCCGGGAGCTCAATTCCATCGCGGCGCGACCCGCCCGTCACGGCAATCTCAGTTGGTCGCGACAAGCGAGCCCTTCGGCTCACGCCTCGCCCAGTACGCGGCGGGTCGAACCGGCGATGTCGTGCGGCCGCTGGCCGGGGCGGGTGTGCACCCGGTGGGCGAGAACCATGGGAGCTATCGCGGCCACCTCGGAAAGTCCCACCTGGGGGAGGGCTTCCAGGGCGGCATAAGCCTGGGCGGCCTTGCGCGCCACCAGATCCGCCCGGTGGCCGTCGACCTCGAGCTCGATCGCCAGCTTGGCGATCGCCTCCAGCACCGCCGGTGCGGTCTTTATCTTGGGCAGCGCCTCGATCGCCAAATCGATCCGGGTGCGCTCGCGGGCCTCTTCGCCCTCCCACTCGGCGGCGAACTCCTCGGGTTCGTCCTCGAACCGCTCCCGACGCTGGACGATCTCGACCCGGTCGGGGACATTGGTGATGCCCGAGACGTCGACACAGAGCCCGAAGCGGTCCAGCAACTGGGGGCGGAGGTCGCCCTCCTCAGGGTTCATCGTCCCCACCAGGATGAAGCGGGACGGATGCCAGACCGAGATCCCCTCGCGCTCTACCACATTGACCCCCATGGCGGCCGCGTCGAGAAGCACGTCGACGATGTGGTCATCGAGCAGGTTCACCTCGTCCACGTAGAGGATCTGCCGGTTGGCTTCGGCCAGCACCCCGGGCTCGAAGCGGCGCTGGCCCGAATGGATCGCCGCCTCCAGGTCGATCGAGCCGACCACCCGGTCCTCGGAGGCGTTGATGGGCAGCTCGACGACCCGCATCTGGCGGCGCGCGACTTCCAGCTCCTCCCCGGCTCTGACCCGCGCCTGGCAGTCGGGGCACATCGCTTCCCCCCGCGGCGCACATCCGAAATGACAGCCGACGACCACCTCGAGCTCGGGCAGGAGCCGGGCCAGGGCCCGCACCGCAGTCGACTTGGCGGTTCCCTTCTCCCCCCGGATCAGGACTCCGCCGATCGCCGGATTGACCGCGTTTAGCTCCAGGGCGAGGCGCATCTGGCCCTGGCCCACCAGCGCCGTGAACGGGTAGACCGAGCGCAGATCAGCCACCGGCAGATTGTCTCAGAGGGAGCTCCCGCGCCCGGTCCCGGCCGGCTGTCGGAGCGCCTCTGCAACCGGTTTGAGAATGGCCCCCTCGGAGAGGTCGAAGAGCCCGAAATAGGCTCCCCCCATGCGCTCTGCCAGGTCGACGCAGGCGTTGAAGTTGTAGCCCGCGAAGCGCGGGGGTCCCGAGACGCTCCTGCGGCGCGGGGCGGCCCCTGCCTGGTGATCCCGGGAGGAGTCGATCACCAATGCCCTGATCCCGTCGCGACGGACCTGGTCGGCCATCCGCTGCGCCTCGAGGAGGGGCTCCTCGCCCCCGAAGCTGATGTTGCCCCGGCCGTCGCTGATCAGCACCAGCAGGGGCAGCACGTCGGGATCGCGGCGGCGCTCGTTCTCGATCAGGTTGAGGGCTGTGGCCAGCCCGTGGGTGAGCGGCGTGGTGCCACCGACGGCGATCCGGGAGAGGTGGCGCTCGGCCAGGTCGACGCTGGCCGTGGGGCGCAGGATGACCTGGGCCGAACGGCCCGAAAATGAGATCAGGGCGACTCGGTCACGGCGTACGTAGGCGTCCTTGAGCAGAGCGAAGATGGCGCTCCTGGTGGCGTCCATGCGCTGCTCGGCATCCATACTCGCGGAGGCGTCCACCGCGAACACGATCAGGTTCCCGATCCGGCGCTGGCGGACCTTCTGGCGCAGATCCTGGGCCTCCAGCTGCAGCTCGGAGCCGGGCCCCTCCCCGGAGCGCTCCCTTCGGGACAGCTGGTGGGGCGCGGCGGCGCGCAAGGTCGCGTCCAGGGCCAGGTCGTTGGGGTGCTCCACCTCCTGGGCTCCGACGTAGCGGCCACGGCGGTCGAGCGAGCTGGTCTGGCTCCGCCTTCCCCGGCCCCGGCGGCGCAGCCTTTCTCTGGGCAGCTGGATGCGCCCGACCTCGAAGCGCTCCTCCAACTCGACCGGCGCGGCCGGCGCCGGGCCGGGCTGGGACGAGGCGTTGCCGGCCAGATCAGCGGCGCCTTCCGCCTGTGGCTGGGGGGCTCCCTCCCCTTCGGCTTCCCCAGTCTCGGAGGTCGCCTCGCCGGCTGGCCCCGGCCGGAGTGTGGGATCGGGAACCCCCGGCTCGCCGGGGCGGCCACCCGGCCCCTGGGGCTGCTGCTCGACCTCGACCGGCGCCTCGACCAGGGAGCCCCCCGAAGAACGCCGGCGGTGCACCAGCGCCAGCTCAGCCACCTCGGCCAGATCGGCCAGGTCGACCTCCAGCTCGGCTGGTCCCGGGGCTTCCCCGCGAGCGGCTTCGAGGGCGCGGCGCGCCTGCGCCGCGCGCACCAGGACCAGGTCCGAGCGGTGGCCGATCACCTCCTGGTCGACGCTCATGGCGGCCGCCATTCGAACCACCTCCGGCTTCGTCTCGAGCCGACCCAGCAGGTCATGAGCCCGCTCCAACCGCCTCGCCAGGAGTCGATCCTCGCCGCCTTCGGGGGCGCCCGCCTCATCGCGCCGCATCACGGCGACCCGGTCCTCCGGGTTCCGCAGGCCGGCCACATCGACGCACAGTCCGAACCGGTCCAGCAACTGGGGGCGGAGATCTCCCTCCTCGGGGTTCATGGTGCCAACCAGGACGAAGCGGGAAGGGTGCGCGATGGAGATCTCCTCGCGCTCGACCACGTTGACCCCCGAGGCGGCTGCGTCCAGGAGAACGTCGACCAGGTGATGCTCGAGGAGATTGACTTCATCTACGTAGAGCACCTGGCGGTTGGCCTCGGCCAGGAGCCCGGGTTGGAACGCCCGGCAGCCCTGCTGCAACGCCCGCTCCAGGTCGATCGAGCCCACTATTCGGTCCTCGGACGCGCCCAAGGGAAGTTCGACCACCCTAGTCGCGCGGACGACCACCGGCAGCTCCTCCCCACGCTCCAGCCTAACCCGGCAGTCCTGGCACCACTCCGGACCCAGCGGCGCGCAGTGGTAGGGGCAGTCGGCGACCTGCTCCTGAGGGGGAAGGATCGCTGCCAGGGCCCGGACCAATGTCGACTTGGCGGTGCCGCGCTCGCCTCGGATCAGGACCCCACCCACCCGAGGCTCGACCGCAGCCAGCAACAAGGCGAGCTTCATCCGGCTCTGGCCGACCACCCCGGTGAAGCTGCGCGGCTCCCCCCGACCGGGGCCTCCGAAGCGCAATCTATCTCCCGCCACCGGCTAGTCGCGGCTCCGCCCGACCGCGGCCAGGCGGTCGCTCCAGCTGGCCGGCAGCTGGGCTGTGACCTCCCCGCCAACAACGGCGAGCGAGCAGGTGGCGGGGGCGAGCGGCTCTCCGGCACCAACCCGGAGGTCGCCGCCATGCAGCTCTAACCAGGCTACGGCCGCGTCCCCCCCAGTCCAGCCCGCCGACTCCCGGAGCTGGGCCAAGATGCGACGTCCTCCGAGTTGGAACCACAGCTGGGGCAGAGGACCGGCACTGGGTACGCTCAGAGGCGAACCTGCCCCGCCGGCCCGGAAGAGGAGCCAGCTGACGATCGCCGCGCCGCCTCCGGCCCGGAGCCGATCCCGAGTCTCGGGATCGACCAGGACCAGGGTGTGCCGCGAGTCGAGGCCGAGTCCCCGCCGCTCGTCCGGTTCGGAAGCAACGACTGCGGTACTCAAGTCCCGATATGGTAGGTCGCAAAGACACCCCGCCCGGTGGGACTGCCCCACCCCTACCTGGAGCGAGATGGACACCTCCCCGGTCAACGCCGTCGGGATCATTGGCGGAACCGGTCCCATGGGACGCGGCCTGGCCCTGCGGCTGGGCCACTCCGGGCTCGCCGTAGTGGTCGGATCGCGCGACCCCGCCCGGGCCGAGGAGTCCGCCACCGCCATCCGCTCCCAGCTCGCCGACGGCGCCGGCACCATCCGAGGCGCGGGCAATCGCGAGGCGGCCAAATTCGGCGAGCTGACCCTGCTCACCGTGCCCTACCAGTCCGGATCGCCGGCGGTCCTTGAACTCGCGGGTCAGCTTCGGGGCAGGGTCGTGGTGTCAACCGCGGCTCCGATGGAGTTCCAGGGCGGCCGGGCCTACCCGATCCGGCCGGAGGCCGGCTCAGCCACCCAGGAGGTCGCGCAGCTCTGCCCGGGGGCTCGGGTGGTGGGGGCTTTTCACACCGTCAGCGCTCCCCTTCTGGGACGGCTCGGCGCGCCCCTCGACGAGGACATCCTGGTCACCTCCGACGAGCCCGCGGCCAAGTCGTTAGTGACCAGCCTGATCGCCCGGATCCCCGGCCTCCGGCCGGTGGACGGCGGCGGGCTCGAGAACGCCGGCTTCAGTGAGGGACTCACCCCTTTTCTGATCCGTCTCAACCGAATCCACCACACCAACACCGGGATCCGGGTCACCGGCCTCTGAGCCGGGAGCACGACCCGGGCGGCGGTGCGGCCCAGGCTCTGGCTCAGCGGTCCAAGCTCAGATGTGGATCGCCATCCCCTCCGCCGCCAGGGCGGACTCTTTCAGACTCTCGCTCAGGGTGGGATGGGCATGCACCAAGGCTTCGAACTGCTCCGCCCTGACCCCGGCCCAGGCCGCCATCACCATCTCCGGAAGGAGTTCGGTGACCTCGGCTCCAATGGCGTGGGTTCCCAGCAGGCGCCCGGTCTCGGCGTCAACGACCGTCTTGATGAACCCGACGGTGTCACCCATGGCGATCGCCTTGCCGCTGGCGCTGAACGGGAACTTGCCGATCCGGACCTGGTGACCCTGCTCTTTGGCTTGCTCTTCGGTGAGCCCAGCCGAGGCGACCTGCGGTTGGCAGTAGGTGCACCGGGGCACCTGGACCGGGTCCAGCGGCTTGACCTCACGACCGGCCGCGGTCTCGACCGCGATCACCCCCTCGGCGCTGGCCGCGTGGGCGAGCAGGGGCGGTCCGGTCACGTCCCCGATGGCAAAGACCCCGGGGACATTGGTGCGCTGGTGCGGGTCGACCTTGATGAAGCCCCCGGCCAGAGCCACCCCCAGCTCCTCCAACCCCAGCTCCTCGACATTGGCGACGACCCCGGTGGCGGTCAGGACCATCTCCGCCTCGACGGCCTCCCCGTTCTCCAACCAAAGCCGCCATCCCTCCCCGGCCCGCTCCGAGCGCTGGATCAAAGACCCGGTCCGCAGGTTGATCTGCTGCCGCTCGAACTGGCGGGTCAGCTCCCGGGAGATGTCGAGGTCCTCCTGGGGCAGCAGCCGGGGCAGCGCCTCGACCACCGTCACCGCGACCCCGTACGAGGAGTAGACATAGGCGAACTCCGCCCCGATGGCGCCACCACCCACGATCACGCAGCTTCTGGGCAGCTGGCGGAGCTCGAGCGCCTCTCGGGAGCTGAAGACAGAGCGACCGTCGGGGGCCAGGCCGGGCAGAGTCTTGGGCCGAGCCCCGGTGGCGATGAGGATCTGGGCAGCGGCCACCTGCTGGCCCGAGGGACTGACCTCCAGGCTCTGTTCCGAAAGCAGGCGAGCCCGACCGTGAATCACCTCGACGCCGTTCTTGCGCATCAGGAACGCGACTCCCTGGACCAGCTTCCCGACCACTTCACGGCTCCGGGTGATGGCGGCGCCGAAGTCGGCTCCAACTTCTCCCCGGCTGATGCCAAAGCGCTCCGCCTCCTGGACCAGGTGGAGCACCTCGGCGTTGCGCAGTAGCGCCTTGGACGGGATGCAGCCCCAGTTGAGGCAGACGCCGCCCAAGGTCTCTGCCTCCTCGACCAGGGTGACGGCCATCCCGAGCTGGGCGGCCCGGATCGCGGCGACATAGCCACCCGGGCCGGATCCGACGATCGCCAGGTCCTTCACGGGCGACTCCCCTGGCCCTGGGCGTTCTCCCGGTAGCGACTCACAGCAAGCACGCGGTTGGGTGCTCCAAGAGCCAGCGCAGGTAGGCGAGCGCCTCCGCTCCCTGGGCCCCGTCGGTGACTCGATGGTCGATGGCCAGGGTCATCGCCATCTGCTGGCCGGCCAGCACCTCCCCGTCGACCACAACCGGCACCGGGCGCACCTCGCCCACGGCCAGCACGCTCCCCTGGCCCGGGGTGATGATGGCCGAGAACTGGCTCACCCCGAACATGCCCAGGTTGCTGATCGCGGTGTGCCCGCCCGAGAGCTCCTCCGGGCGCAAGCGTCCGCTCTTGGCCCGGGCCGCCAGGTCGTGGGTCTGGCGGGAGAGCTCCGCGAACGGGAGCGCCTCGCAGCCCCGGATCACCGGCGCCACCAGGCCATCGGGGAGGGCCACCGCCAGGGCGACGTTGCTCTGCGAGAAGCGCCGCACCCCCTGGCCGACCCAGGCGGCGTTGATGCTGGGATGTCGCTGCAGGGCGAGGGCCATGGCGCGGACCACGAAATCGGTGACCGAGAACTTGGGGAGCGCGGGGTCGGCCAGCTGGTTCATCTCCCGGCGCAGCTCGAGGAGGCTGCCCATGTTCGCCTCGGTGGTCAGATGGAAGTGGGGAATCGTGTTATTGGACTCGGCCATCCGGCGCGCGATCGCCTCTCGCATCCGGGAGAGGGGGAGTGGCTCCGAGGGGTCGCCCAGATCGAGCGGGGGGGCCGCCCCGGGCTGCCTGGCAGTCCGGGGGGCGGCCCCGCCCCGCGATGCCACCTCGACGTCCTCGGCCTTGATCCGTCCCTCCGGTCCACTGGGCCGGACGGTCTCCAGGGCGATCCCGAGCTCGCGGGCGCGACGCCTCGCGAGGGGGCTGGCCCGAACCCTCTCCCCCGGCGCCAGGGAGCGTCCTGCGGGCAGCGGCTCCTGGCTGTGGCCGCTGAGCTGCTGGGCCCAGTCCGGGACCGGGGTGGGACCCGGTTTGGCGACTGCGGCCTCGTCCGAAGGCGGTGCCTCAGCCTGGTCCCCAGATTCCCCGGGAAGCGGTTCGGCTGGAGTCGGCTCGGGCTCAGCCGGCGCCTCGGCGGCAGGCGCCCCCAGCCTGGGCTTGGGGTCGACCTGGAGCTCCTCCTCGGCGTCGGCGATGATCGCGATCGGCTCCCCCACCGGGACGGTGGCTCCGGGTTGGACCAGGATCTTGCGCAAAACCCCGCTGGCATAGGCCTCGATGTCGATGTCCGCCTTCTCGGTAGCGATCGAGGCGATCACGTCGCCGCGCTGCACGGTCGCCCCCTCCTCGACCAGCCAGCGGTTGATCGACCCCTCGGTCATGTCGTAGCCCATCTGGGGCATCGTCACCTGATATGCCATCAGTTGACTCGCCGGACCGCTTCCACGACTTGATCGCTGGTCGGCACCAGAGCCCGCTCTAGCTGCCTGGAGTAGGCCATCGGGATGTCCCGCATGGCCACCCGCTGGATAGGCCCGTCGAGGTCGTCGAAGCAGCGATCCTGAATCTCACTGAGCAGGTCGGCCCCGAAACCTCCGGTCCGCCAGTCCTCGCCGCAGAGGACCAGCTGGTGGGTCCGGCGCACCGATTCCACCACCGTCGGGTAATCGACCGGGCGCAGGCTGCGCAGGTCGATCACCTCGCAGGAGATGCCATCGTCACGCTCCAGCACCTCAGCCGCCTGGAGCGCCTGGAGCAGCATCCGCGAATAGCCCACCACCGTCACGTCCTGACCCGAGCGCACCACCTTGGCACTACCAATGGGAATCTCGCCGTCGCCCGGGTCGGTCGACTCCGGCACCTCACCCTTGGTGCTGTAGAGCAGGCTGTGCTCGATGAAGATGACCGGGTCGGGATCGCGGATGGCAGCCAGCAGCAGGCCCCGGGCATCGGCCGGAGTGGCCGGCATGACCACCTTCAGGCCCGGCACCGACGCGAACCAGCCCTCAAAGCTCTGTGAATGGGTGGGCCCGAGCTGACCGAACCCGGAGACGGTGCGGACCACCAGGGGGACCGACCACTGGCCCCCGAACATGTAGTGGAACTTGGCTGCGCTGTTGACGATCTGATCCAGCGCCAGGAGGGCGAAGTTGACGGTCATCAGCTCCGCCACCGGGATCAGCCCGCCCATGGCCGCCCCCACCGCGAAGCCGACGATCCCCGCCTCGGCGATGGGGGTCTCCATGACGCGCTTGGGTCCGAATTCGTCGATCAGGCCCTTGGTCACGGCGTAGGAGCCGCCGTAGCCGGTGATGCTCTCCCCCATCAGGATCACCCGGGGATCGCGCTCCATCTCGTCCCGAAGGGCACCCTTGACGGCATCCCGATAGCTGATCACGGCCATCTCAGATCCCCGCCTGCTCGACTTCGGGGGCCAGCTCGAGCGCAACCGGGAGCTCCGCCTCGGACTCCGGTCCCAGGCCCCGCTCGGGGTCGATCGGTTTGGCGTACACGCCCCGACCGACCTCGGCCACGTCCGGCCAGGGGGACTGGTCGGCGAAGGCGACCGCGTCGAGCATCTCCTGCTCGACCTCTTCATTGATCTGGGCCAGCTCCTGGCCGCTGCAGATCTGATGGGCGACACAGAACTCCCCGAAGCGAGGGATCGGATCCTGGGTCCGCCAGCGCTGGACCTCAGCCTTGTCCCGGTAGAGCTCAGGGTCGGCCATGGAGTGGCCCCGAAAACGATAGGTGAGCGCCTCGACGAAGAAGGGACCCTGGCCGCTGCGGCAGTGCTCGGCTCCGGTTTGGATCGCCTGGTAGACCGAGAGGACATCCATGCCATCGCACTGGACCGAGGGCATGGTGTAGCCCTCTGCCTTGATCCGCATCTCGTTGACCGGGGACTCCTCGGCCAGAGTGGCCCCCATTCCGTACAGGTTGTTTTCGCAGATGAAGATGATGGGCAGGTTCCAGAGGGCGGCCATGTTCAGACCCTCGTGGAAGATTCCGTTTCCGGTGGCCCCATCGCCGAAGAAATCGAGGACGATCTGATCGCGCTGCTGGTACTGCATGGCGTAGGCCATGCCCGCCCCGATCGGGATGTGCGACCCGACGATGGCGTAGCCGCCCCAGAAATTCCGCGAGGCGTCGGCCAGATGCATGGAGCCGCCTCGGCCGTGGCAGAGGCCATCCTCGCGACCGAAGAGCTCGGCCATGCAGCGCTGGGGCTCGCAGCCGCGAGCCAGCGCGTAGCCGTGGTCGCGGTAGTGGCCGAGGACGTGGTCGTCCTCGCGGCAGGCGTTGAGGGCACCCACCGCGACCGCCTCTTCGCCGATGTACAGATGCAGGAAACCGCCCACCTTGGCCTGCGCGTAGGCCTCGGCGGCGTGCTCCTCGAAACGCCGGATCAGCACCATCTGGCGGTACATGTGTCGGCATTGGGCCGGGGTCAAGCCGTACGGCAGCTCGGTGCCAGCAACGCGCCGGCTGGTTCCTTTGGCGCGGGTTCGCCGCGGCCTAGCGTCGGCTGCCATGGGCTAAGTCTAGGAGAAGCGCCAAAGGCTCTCCCCCAGCCGTCGCGGTGGCGCGCGCGAGGGGACTGCTTTAGGCCCCTAAACGACTCTCCTTTCCCCGCCAATCCCCCGCAATTTCACATTGAAAATTCAGGGATTTTGGGGTATACTTTGAAAAGCGCAGCTGGTGATTGCCGCGCTGCCAGGTGGCGGGGAGCACCGGGTAACCAGGTTGCGTCCGTCGCCGTTGGAAAGATCGAGAGTCCCAGCGCAAGGGACCTTCGACGCCGACCAGCATCGAGCCTTGCGCTCCAAGGAATACCCCCAAATGATGACTCCAGACCGAGACAGTCGCTTTCGCAAGACCCGCCGCGAGATCCTCCGCCGGCAGCATGACGGGTTCACCCGAACCCGGATCCTGCGCCGTTACCGCTCCCATCTGGAGAACCTGGACCGGGTCCTCGCTGACTTGGAGGACGCTCGGATCCGGGAGCGCCGGGTTGTGCCTCCCCAGATCACCGAGCGGCTGCGCCAGACCGAAGTTGCCCAAGAGGATCCCGACCTGGCTCAAGTGGTGTCGACCAGTCGGCCCAGCATCGACCGGGTCCAGGACGCCGTCTTCGACGCTCAGGGGCGAATCATGGTCGAGGTGAGCCGGCTCCTGGGACAGCCGGACTGGGTCAGCATCGAGGCCGAGGAGGGAGAGGCGCTGGAGCTAGAGGCCGCCCGCCACTAGCCCTCCGCCGTCGGGTCCGGGTCGGCAGGCGGCGGTTGCTCAGCTCCGCCGAGGACGAAGGCCCGGGCCAGCTCGACCACTCGGGCCTGATCCCGGCGGGCGCGGCGGCTGCGCGCCGTCTCCTGCTGGCGGGGCCGCACCACCAGGTGAGCCCGGTCGGCCAGGCGCTCCGCCTCCCGCGACTGGCGCACCTGACTGAGCCGGTCCCACTCGGCCAGCTCGGCGTCGACGGTGGCGGCCCGGTCGGCCCCCACCGAGTCCTCGAGCTCGGCCAGTCGCTGCTGCAGGCGGGCCATCCGCGCCGCCGGGAGCCGCGACTTGGCGCTGAGCAAAGCCGCTCCGAGTCGGGCTTCGCTCTGGCGCTGGTGGCGGACTTGGCCCTCCTGGGCGACTTCCGCGGTGCGCGCCTCGCGGAGGGCTGACTGGGCCCGGCCCAGCAGCTCTCGGTACCCGTCGGCCAGGCCCAGATGGCTGCCCTCGGCCGCGGCCCGGGCCAGCTCGCCGGCGGCCACGACCAGTTCGTCGACGGCCGCGCTGGCGCCCAGTTGGCGCAGCTGGGGGAAGATGAACACGGCACACTTCCGGTCCAATTGGGAGAACGCCTCCAGGATCTCGGGAGTCAGCTCAGGGTGCTCCGGGGCGGGCAACGCGGCCCCGGCGGTCCCGGGTGGGGAGAGCTCCGGCTCGGTCAACGCTCGGCCCGGGCGCGGCCCCTGCCCATCGCCTGGAGCAGGCAGCCGACCCCGGCCCGGGCGCCACCCTCAGCCTTGAATACCGAGGTGCCCGCGACCAACACCGTCGCCCCCGCCTGGAGGCAGTCGGCAGCGTTGTCCGGGGTGACTCCCCCATCCACCTCGATGTCGCAGTCCAAGCCGCGCTGGTTGAGCAGGAGCCGCAATCCTCTGATCTTGTCCAGGGTCGAGCTGATGAAGGGCTGGCCGCCGAAGCCGGGTTCGACCGACATCACCAGCGCCAAGCTGATCTCGGGAAGGATATCTGCCAGACTGGCGGGAGGGGTAGCCGGATTGATTCCCACCCCCGGGCTCGCGCCGGCAGAGCGGATCAGGTCCACCGTGCCCTGGAGCTGGGGACAGGCCTCCGCATGAACTGTGATCAGATCCGCGCCAGCCGAGCCGAAGCGCGAGATCAGCCCGTCCGGTCGCTCGACCATGAGGTGGGCCTCTAGAAAGAGTGGGGTGGAGCGCCGGCAGGCGGCGACCAGGTCGGGGCCCATAGTGAGATTGGGAACGAAGTGGTTGTCCATCACGTCGATGTGGATCCGGTCAGCCCCGGCCTCCTCGCAGGCCGCCAGTTCCTCGCCTAGATGGGCCAGATCTGCCGCCAGGATGGAGGGGGCGAGCAGGCTCACCGGGCGGTCTCGGTCAGCTCCGCGGCGGCCGCTGAGTCGCACCAAATTTCGCAACTCGGCGAGTTGCGGGCAATCAGCTGGGCCGGCCAGCGGATCGGGTCGTAGGCGCCCCGGACCACTTGAGCCAGGGTCGCCGCCTTGGCCGCGCCGTCCACCAGGAAGTGGGTGCGCCGGGCCCAGCGCAGCGCCAGCGGCCCCAGGCTCAGCCGGCGCTGGCCGTCAGGATGGTGGGTGGCCAGCACCAGCGCCTGCTCGGGATAGGCCCGCCCCGGGAAGAGGGAGGCGGTGTGACCGTCGGCGCCCATACCCAGGGCCACGATGTCGAGCTGGAGCCGGCCGTCGACGTAGGGGACCACACCCAGCAGCTTGGCCTCGAAGCGCTGACTGACCGTCTCCGGGCCCAGACCCGGCTCGATGTCCCAACTGAGCAGGAGCGGTCGGTCGCCCTGGATGCGTTCCACCAAAGCCCGCCGGAGCATGCCCTCGTTGGACTGCGGATCCGTGCGGGGAACCATGCGCTCGTCCCCGGGCAAGACGACCGCCCGGCCCCACTCCAGCCCCGACTCCCCGGCGAGAAGTTCCAGGGCCTCCAGAGGCGTGGCTCCGCCGGGAAGCGCCGCGACGCACTCGCCCCGGGTCGAGATCGCCGTCCGGATCTCTTCGGCGAGAACCCGGGCGGCATGCCGAGCCAGCGACTCGGGGTCAGGGAGGACCCGCACCTGGGGTACCACCGACCCCTCGCTCAGGCTCACCCCGGGGGCGAGCCTTCAGTCACGCTTGACCGCGTGACCGCCGAACTGGTTGCGCAGGGCAGCCACGTACTTGGCTCCGAAGGAGTCGCTCTGCCGGGAGCGGATCCGCATGACGAGAGAGAGCGCCAAGACCGGGGTCGGGACGTTCTGCTGGAGGGCCTCGAGCAAAGTCCAGCGACCCTCACCGGTGTCGTCGACGTACCCCTTGATCTGGGCCAGGCCGGGGTCGTCGGCGAGGGCGAGCTCGGTCAGCTCCAAGAGCCAGGAGCGGACCACGCTTCCCTGATTCCAGAGGTGGGCGATGGCGCCCAGGTCGAGCTCGAAGGAGGAGCTCTCGAGCACCTCGAAGCCCTCGGCGTAGGCCTGGAGCATGCCGTACTCAATTCCGTTGTGGACCATCTTCACGTAGTGGCCGGCGCCGGCGGAGCCGACCCGCAGGAAGCCGTCCGGAGGCGCCAGGGTCTCCAGCACCGGAGCCACGTAGTTGAAGGCGTCTTGGTCCCCCCCCACCATCAGGCAGTAGCCCACCTTGAGCCCCCAGACTCCCCCCGAGGTCCCGGCGTCGAGGAAGCTGACCCCGCGCTCGGCGCAGCGCTGTGCTCGCCGCTGCGAGTCGGTGTAGTGGGAATTGCCGCCGTCCACGATGACGTCCCCCCGCTCCAGCAGTGGCAGCAGGGTGTCCAGCGAGGAGTCCACCGGAGCCCCCGATGGAACCATCAACCAGACCACTCGGCGCGGGGTCAGCTGGGCGGCCACATCCGCCAGGGACTCAGCTCCGGTGGCGCCGTGGCCGGCGACCCGGGCGGTGACCGCCGAGTCACGGTCGAACACGACCACCTGGTGGCCCCCCTGAACCAGCCGCTCGACCATGTTGGCGCCCATCTTGCCGAGACCGATCAGGGCTAGCTTCACGACGCCTCCCTCAGTTTCCGACCGGGGCCAGCAAACGCTCGACCGCCTCGGTCAATTGCTCCAACCCCCGGCCCACATCCTCGCAACGCACCCGGAGCACTCTACGACCCCGCTGGGTGAGCGCCTGGTAATCGCCCAGCGCCTGGGCCTGCTGCAGGGTTCCGAAGGTGTAGGGGCGCTCAGGGATTGGCAGGTCGGTCCGATGCACTCCGGTGATCTGCAAGAAGGCGGCCGACTCGGGACCGCCCTTGTGCAGCTGCCCGGTCGAGTGGAGAAAGCGCGGCCCGAAGCCGAAGGTGGTCGCACATCCGCTGGCCCGGACCAGGCCCGCCCGGAGCCGGGCGATCAGGTCGGCGTCCTCGGGATGGTCTCCGCGCATCGGCAAGTAGGCCATTACCCCCAGGTACCAGGGTGGCCCGAGACCCTCCACCCAGCCCATCAGCGCCTGCTCCAGGCTGGTCGAGCCCGGGGAGCCGGCGATCCGGACCGACCCATCGATCAGGTCGATGGCGGGCTCGGGAAGCCGACCGTCCCGCTCCCAGACCTCCAGCAACCGGGCCGTGTTGTCCTTGCTCTCCTGGACATTGGGCTGGTCGAAGGGGTCGATGCCGATCAGGGCGCCGGCCATGGCCGTAGCCACCTCCCAGCGATAGAACTCAGCTCCCAGATCGAGCAGGTGCGCGGTGGGAACCCGGACGACAGGATGCCCGGCTGCGGCCACCGCCGAGAGCCAGCGCTCAGTCTCGGGGTCAGCGCCCCCGCCTTCCAGCTCCAGGTAGACAAAGAGACGATCCCCGCCATACTCCCCCGGCTCCAGGCGCGGTTCGCCGACCACCGGAACCAGTCCCTTGCCGGACTTGCCGGTGGACTCGGCCAGCAACTGCTCGATCCAGTTGGGGAGCTCGGCCAGCGCCGGGTGGGCGAGAATGGTCACCTTGTCGCGACCTACCGCGGCGCAGCCCCCGAGCACGGCTCCCAGCTGCGCTCCTGGACTGCGATCAGCAGCGGCCTTCCCTTCGGGGAAACAGGCCGCTGACATGGAGACGGCCCCGGCCAGCAGCTGGTCGACATCGATGCCCATGGTCGCCGCCGGAACTGTGCCAAAGTCCGAGAGCGCACTGTAGCGGCCGCCGATCGCCGGGTTGGCCGACCAGATCTGATGGAAATTTAGCTCGCGGGCCAGCCGCTCCAGCCCGGTTCCGGGGTCGGTGATGGCAACGCAGTGCTCCCCGGCCCCCTCCCCGACCGCGTCCTGCCAGCGGCTGTAAAAGAAGCTGCAGTGGGCCAGGGTCTCCAGGGTCCCGCCGCTCTTCGACGCCACCAGGAGCAGGGTTCGGGCCGGGTCGATGCGGGCCAGCACCGCCTGGATCTGGTCGGGGTCGGTGGAGTCAAGCACGATCAGGTCGGGGAACCCGGGCCGGATCCCGAAAGTCTGCCGGAGCACCTCCGGGCAGAGGCTGCTGCCGCCCATCCCGACCAGGACCGCGTGGGTGAAGCCCTGGTCTCTGACCCAGCCTGAATAACTGCGCAGACCGGCCGCCGCCGCCCGTTGCCGCTGGGGCTCGTCCAGCCAGCCCAGCCGCTGGGCCATCGCCTGCCGCTCCTCCTCGCCACCCGGCCAGAGGGTGGTGTCGCGCAGTCGGAGGCGACCTGTGGCATCGCTGCTGCGCAGCTGCTCGGTGGCCTCGGAGAGGGCCGGGCCGGCGGCTCCGGCCTCGACCTGGGCCAGGATCACGGTCGAGCTGACCTGGGTGCGCGGCGACGCCACGAGACCCTGACCGGCGAAACTCGCCCGCTTGGCTCCGATCTCCTCCAGCAGCTTGTCCATGGAGGCGGCGAAGCTCTCCACCCCCTTTACCTCGAGCGTCGCGGTGACGTCTTCGATGGGCACCCCCAGAGCTGCCAGCTGGGCCAGGTACGGGGCGGCGGCGGGGATATGGCCGGCCAACGTCGGCCCCACTTCGCCGTGGTCGAGGAAGGCCCGAATCGAGCTCGGGGGCATGGTGTT
Organism: Candidatus Dormiibacterota bacterium; assembly: GCA_035534755.1. Taxonomy (GTDB): domain Bacteria; phylum Chloroflexota; class Dormibacteria; order Aeolococcales; family Bog-877; genus Bog-877. Next base: position 89,718 of record DATLRH010000014.1, on the reverse strand, counting down.
GACCGTCTCCGGGGCGATCAACTGCTCGCAGTAGAGGACGTCCCGATAGGCCGGATTCTTGGTGCTGGTGCTCGCCCAGAGCGGACGCTGCACCTGGGCACCGGCCTCCGCCAGGGCCCGGAAGCGGGGCCCGTGAAAGACCTCCAGGAACGCCTGGTAGGCAACCGCCGCATTGGCGATGGCGGCCTGTCCGCGGGCGGCCTCCAGCTCGGCTCGCCGGCTGCCTTCCGCCTGGGAGGCCAGCGCGTCCAAGCGAGTGTCGGTCTCGGTGTCAACCCGGCTGACGAAGAAACTGGCCACCGACCGGATGCGCTCCACTGCCAGGCCGGCTTCCAACCTCCGCTCGAGGCCACGGCAGTATGCCTCCATCACCTCTCGATAGCGGCCCACCGCGAAGATCAGGGTCACGTTGACGTTGAACCCCTGGAAGAGGGCCTCTTCGATGGCCCCCACCCCGGCCGCGGTGGCGGGGATCTTGATCATCAGGTTGGGTCGATCCACGGCGGCCCAGTAGCGGTCGGCGGCGGCCACCGTGTTGCGGGGGTCGCGGGCCAGGGCGGGCGAGACCTCCAGGCTGACGTAGCCATCGCGGGCGTTGGTGTCGCGGTAGGTGGCCAGCAACTCGTCGCAGGCGCTGCGAACGTCATCGGCGATCAGCTGGTCGTAGATCTCCTCGGTCGAGCGCCCCGCCAGGGACAGCTCGCGGATCTCCTCGTCGTAGGCATCCCCCTCGGAGACCGCCTTCTCGAAGATGGTGGGGTTGACCGTCACCCCCAGCACTCCCAGGCCGATCAGACGCTGCAGCTCGCCCTTCCGGAGCAGCTCCCGGCTCAGGTTGTCGTACCAGACGCTCTGACCCTCGTCGGCCAACCTCTGTAGCGAGTTCTCAGCCACCTTGCTCACCTCCGAATTCGCCCAGCAGGCGGTGCACCCGGTCAGCCACCGCGGCGGGCGTCAACCCCAGGTGCTGGTAGATAGTCTGATATGGCGCCGAGGCGCCGAAGCGGTTGACCCCGACCACCGCGCCGCGCTCGCCGACCCAGCGCCACCAGGGCTGGTCGACCCCCGCCTCGACCGCCACCCGGGCCGGAACCTCGGGGGGCAGGACCTGGGACCGGTATTCGTCGGGCTGCTCTGCGAAAAGCTCCATGGAGGGCATGCTGACCACCCTGGTGGGGACCCCGGCCTCCTCCAGGAGTGCCCGCGCGTCGACACAGATCGAGAGCTCGCTCCCAGTCCCGATCAGGACGCACCTGCAGGTGCCGGCCGTCGCGTCCTGGAGCACGTACGCCCCCCGGGAGACGCCGGCGGCGGCCAGCCTCGCCGTCCCGGCCAGCACCGGCAGGTTCTGCCGGCAGAGGACCAACACAGTGGGGGCGGTCGCGCGCTCCAGCGCCACCGCCCAGGCCCAGCTGGATTCATTGGCATCGCCCGGCCGAAGCACCACCAGGTCGGGAATGGCCCGAAGCGCCGCCAATTGCTCCACCGGCTGATGGGTGGGGCCGTCCTCGCCCAACCCGATGCTGTCGTGGGTGTAGACCCAGACCACCCCCAGGTGGGAGAGGGCGGAGAGCCTGACCGAGGGACGCTGGTAGTCGGAGAAGGTGAAGAAGGTGGCGCTGTACGGGCGCAGCCCGCCGTGGGCGGCGATCCCGTTGCAGGCGGCCCCCATGGCGTGCTCCCGAACTCCGAAATGGAGATTGCGGCCGGCGCCGGTGTGGCCGTCGAAATCGCCCCCTTTGGGGATCGCCGTCTTGGTCGACTCGGAGAGGTCCGCGTCGCCCCCAAGGATCCAGGGGACACTCTCTGCCAGGGCCGCCAGCGCCTTGCCAGCTGAGCTTCGGGTTGCGATCGGGTCGGCCCCCTCCTCCCAGGTGGGCAGCACCTCCTCCCAGCCCGCTGGCAGCTCTCCGGCGAGGGAGGTGCGCCACTGGTAGGCCAGTTCGGGATACGCCTCGCTCCACCGGCAGAAGCGCTGGTTCCACTCCTGGCTGAGCTCGGCACCGCGGGGCTGGGCCTGGCGGAAATGGGCCAGAGCGGCTTCGGGTTCTACGAACGTTTTCTCCGGGTCCCAGCCGTAGGCTCGCTTGGCGGCGGCCGCCTCCGCGGCCCCGAGAGGGGATCCGTGGGCGGCGTTGGTGTCCTGTTTGTGGGGCGCCCCGTATCCGATGTGGGTTCGGATGGCGATCAGGGAGGGGCGGCTCTCGTCGGTGATCCCCGCCTCGATAGCCGCGGCGATCCCCTCCAGGTCGAGGGTGCCGTCCTCCACCCGCTGAACCTGCCAGCCGTAGGCCCGGAACCGGGCTCCCACGTCCTCGGAGAAGGAGAGCGAGGTGGGCCCGTCCAGGGAGACGTGATTGTCGTCGTAGAGGCAGATCAGCTTGCCCAGCCCCAGGTGACCGGCCAGGGAGGCAGCCTCCGAGCTGATCCCCTCCATGAGGTCACCGTCGCTACAGAGGACGAAGGTCCGGTGGTCGACGATTCCGTGCTCGGGCTGGTTGTAGCGAGCAGCCAGGTGGCGCTCCGCGATCGCCAGGCCCACGCCGTTGCCGAAGCCCTGGCCGAGCGGACCGGTGGTGACCTCGACACCGGCGGTGCGGCCCAGCTCGGGATGCCCCGGGGTGATCGAGCCCCACTGTCGAAACTGCTGCAACTGCTCCAGAGGAAGGTCGTACCCGGTCAGGTGGAGGAGCGCGTAGAGGAGCATCGACCCGTGACCCGCGGAGAGCACGAACCGGTCCCGGTCCGGCCACTTGGGGTCAGTCGGGTCATGGCGCAGAAACCGGGTCCAGAGGACGTAGGCGGCGGGGGCCATCCCCATCGGGAGCCCCGGATGCCCGGAGTTGGCCTTCTCCACGGCATCGATGGCCAAAGTCCGGATCGTGTTGATGCAGAGGTTGTCGAGCTCGGTACCCGCCTGAGGCAGCGTGGCAGTGCCGGTCAACGCTCGCTCCTCCAGGTCACGCGCCATCTACCCCCATGCTCTCACCTGAGGTCCGGACGCGCGATTGCGAAGGTCGGCTACCCGACAGGCTCCGGGCCGAGCCCCCATCAACCAGTCGATTTCAAGCGCCCGGCCGGGGAGGCGCGACCTCGGGGCCGCTCCCGGAAAGAGTTGGCAGGCCATGCGACTCCCATTCGCTGATCCCGCCGATCATCGAGGTCGCCACAAGTCCCTTCTCCCGGAGGAACTTGGTGGCCCGAAAGCTCCGCGAGCCGGCGGCGCACTGCACCACCAGGGTGCCCTCCTTTGGAAGCTCGCGCCAACGATCGCCGAGCTCGACGATGGGGATCCAGAGCGAGCCGGCGATCCGGCTCCGCGCCCGCTCCTCCGCCTCCCGCACGTCCAGGACGGGAGCGCCCGCCTCGATCAAGCGACGCGCGCTCTCGACCTCGACCTCCAGCGCGACCGGGGCGACCATCCCCCGATTATCGGTGCTCGAGCCGATCTTCGATCCGGTCCAGCGCGGATCCAGGAACCTCCTCCCGACGGAGCGGAGTCCACCTCAGAGGCGCGGCCAGCCTGTGATCTGCCCCACCCCTTCCCAAATCGGATCGGCTTCCGTATCCTTTGCGCTTGTCACGACCAGATGCGGCGGGGGCAGCTCGGGTCGCCCGGCCTGGAAAGCTGAGGAAGGGAGGGAAACCGATGGCTCAGGGCATGAAGGATATGGAGGCCGCGGACCGCCAGCTCGACCGGCGGATGTCCGTCTGGCAGCTGTTCTTCCTTTCGATGGGCGGGATCATCGGCTCGGGCTGGCTGTTTGCCTCCTTGAGCGCCGCCTCGGTCGCGGGTCCGGCGGCGATCGTCTCCTGGATCATCGGCGGCGTCCTGGTCCTCCTGGTCGCCATGAACTACGCCGAGATCTCAGGCATGCTGCCCCGCTCCGGGGCCATCGTCCGGTACCCCCACCTCACTCACGGGGGCTACACGGGCTTCATCCTGGGCTGGACCTACCTGCTCTCCGCGGTGAGCGTGCCGGCGATCGAGGCGGAGGCGGTGGTCACCTATGCCAGCACCTACATCCACGGAATCATCAACCCCGCCAACTCCGAGCTGACCTGGCCGGGCGGGATCCTCTTCGGGATCGGCCTGATGATCGTCTTCTTCTTCATCAACTACGTCGGGATCCGCTTCCTCAGCCAGTTCAACAGTTTCGTCACCGGCTGGAAATTCGTGATCCCCGGGCTGACCGTCATCCTGCTTTTTGTTCTCGACCTGCACGTCAAGAACTTCGGCGGCTATCCGGGAGGATTCGCGCCGTTCGGGTGGGCGCCGGTGCTGGGCGCGGTCGCCACTACCGGAATCGTCTTCTCGTTCCTCGGCTTCCGGCAGGCCCTCGACTTTGGCGGGGAGGCGCGCAACCCGCAGCGGGACGTGCCCATCGCCACCATCGCCTCGGTGCTGGCGGGAATTGCCCTCTACGTCCTGCTCCAAGCCGCATTCATTGGCGGAATCAAGTGGGGAGCATTCGGCATCCACGCCGGCGACTGGGGGGCCCTCAAGGCGGCGGGCAGCGCCGCCAAGGACGCCCCTTTCTACGTCGCCCTCAAAGCAGCCGGCCCGGCGCTCCTCGGTGGCTTCGCCACTATCCTTCTGATCGACGCCTTCGTCTCGCCGACCGGCACCGGGTACGTCTACCTGGGCACCTCGACGCGAACCTTCTATGGGATGTCGGTGGTGGGCTATCTGCCCAAGGCGTTCCAGTCGATTCTCTCCACCTTCCGGATCCCCTGGATCGCCCTGATCGCGTCGACCGTGGTGGGCTGCCTCTTCTTCCTGCCGCTGCCGAGCTGGTACGAACTGGTCGGGATCATCACCTCAGCGACCGTGCTGACTTACATCATGGGCGGGATCGGCGTCCACGTACTCCGCCGCACCGCGCCCAACCTGCACCGGCCCTTCCGACTCCCCGCCGCCGAGCTGATCGGCCCGGCCGGGTTCGTCGGGGCGCTCCTGATCGTCTACTGGTCAGGTTTCCCCACCCTGGCAATCGTGTTCGCCGCGGTGTTCGTCGCGCTGCCGGTGTTCGTCTGGTTCTACGCGCCCAGGAAGGGCTGGATCAACCCCGTATCCGGTTTCGTTCTGGGCCTGGTCTTCCTGGTTCTCTGGATCATCGTCCAGCGCTGGGGCCAATGGGCGTTGGTGGCCGCCCCCACCGCAGTTCCGCACCCCGCCTTCCCGGTCTTCTACTTCACCACCATCCTGCTGGTCGGGGGCTTCACCGCCGCCCTCTACTACCTCAGCAACGCGGAGGGGCGCCAGGCGGTCAGCAGCAGCTGGTGGCTGATCTACTTCCTCTTGGCCGTCTTCGGGCTCTCCTATTACGGCGCCTACGGTCCGCTCAAGGTGCCGGGGATACCCTTCCCGGCCGACCTCTTGGTCGTGATCATGGTCGGCCTGGTCGCCTACGGCTGGGCCATCCACAGCGGCTATGACACGGAGGACATCCAGGCCATCGTGGCAACCGGAAGCGGAGTGGTCGGAGAAACCGCGCCCCCCGCCCCGCCGCCCGCGCCGGCGCCGCCCGCGCCAGCTTCGGAGTTTGGCCACTGATTCGGGCCTAGATGGCCGACTCCGACAGTACTCGAGCCTCAGGGCCCATCCGGGATCTCCCGGATGGGCCCTTCGCTTGGGGCCCTGTCACGCGGCGGGGGCGCGCCGGTTGGCGCGCCATGATGGGGTGAGCGGCCCGGCCCGAACAGGAGAGGTGCTAGGTGACTGAGCGCGATCCGGACGACGGGCTGCCCCCGGAGCGCACCGTCACCGGATGGCGCCGGCTTTTGGTGGAGTCCCGGCGACCCGCCAGAATCGCCGCCAGTCCCAAGGCTCACTGGCTGGTGCTAGGTACGGTCTGCATTGGCGCTTTCATGGGGCAGCTGGACTCCAGCATCGTGGTCATCGCCCTCCCCACCATGCAGGCCTACTTTCACCACGCCACCCTGGGAGCGGTTGAGTGGGTCTCGCTGGCCTACCTGTTGACCCTGATCGCCCTGGTAACCGCGGTCGGACGCTTTGCCGACATGGTCGGCCGCAAGCTGCTCTACATCTACGGATTCGGGATCTTCATCCTCGGCAGCGGCCTCTGCGGGCTGGCGCCGAACCTGATCAGCCTCGATGTCTTCCGGGTGCTTCAGGGCCTGGGGGCAGCCATGCTCCAGGCCAACAGCGTGGCGTTGATCGTCCAGGCGATGCCTCGGGACAAACTGGGGCGGGGGATCGGCATCCAAGGCGCCGCCCAGGCCCTCGGCCTCAGCCTGGGGCCGGGAGTCGGGGGACTGCTCCTGGTGCTGGGCGGGTGGCGGCTGCTGTTTCTGGTAAACGTCCCCGCCGGCTTGATTGGGATTGGGCTCGGTTGGTTCCTACTCCCTCGAAGCCGATTCCTGGCCAAGCGGGAGGCCATCGACTGGCTCGGGCTCGGGCTCTTCGTGGTCGCCATCACCAGCCTGCTGCTGGCTCTCTCGGACGGCGACCAGGCGGGCTGGTCCTCCCCGCTGGTGCTGGCCGGGCTGACCGTCGCCGTGGCGTTCGGGGTCGGCTTCGTCGCCTGGGAGCTGCGGGCGTCGGCGCCGATGATGCATCTGGAGATCTTCCGCCGGCACGCCTTCAGCTTCGGCATCGCCAGCGGCCTGCTCTCCTATCTGGCCCTCTTCGGCGCCCTCTTCGTCTTCCCTTTCTACCTCCGCTTCGCGGGCCATCTCGACCCGGCCGCAGCTGGATTTCGCCTGCTGATCCTACCCCTGGCCCTGGGTATTGCCGCCCCCTTCTCCGGCATCGTGGCCGATCGCTGGGGAGCCCGACCGCTGACGGTGGGGGGCATGCTCCTGAGCGCGGCCGGCCTGCTGGGGGTGGCCCTGCACACCACCACCGGCGGTCTGCTGGTGGTCGAGCTGCTGGCGGTCGGGGTTGGACTGGGCACCTTCACCCCGCCCAACAACGCGGCGATCATGGGCGCGGCCCGGCGCGATCAGGCGGGGATGGCGAGCGGCATCCTCAACATGACGAGGGGCATGGGCACCGCCCTCGGGGTCGCCTTGACCGGGCTGGTGTTCGGCCTGGCCGCGGGCACATCGACCGCGCAGGCCCACTCCCCCGCCTTGGCGGCCAAGGGCATGGTGGCCTCCGCCTTCTTCCTGGCCGCGATCGCGCTGCTGGCCGCGGCTAGCGCGTCGCTCCGGGGCGGGGGCCATCTGAGCGAGCCGGTCGGCGCCTTCCCCGAACTCTGACCCATCCCCGCCCGCTGCCCCGCCGCCTCGCTTGACAGACCGGCTCGGTCGCGGTCTACCCTACCGCCAGTCCAGACTGGCCGCGAGCACAATCGAAAAATGAGCAGGAGGCGGTCGATGGTGGAAGGTGTCCTCACGGCGGTATCCCCGGCCCCGACGGCCAACCCCTACGTCACCGCCCAGCGCCAGTTCGACCAGGCGGCCAGCATCCTTGGGCTCGACGAGGGGATGCGCCAGGTGCTGCGCGAGGTCCGCCGCGAGCTCACGGTCAATTTCCCCGTCCGGATGGACGACGGCAGCATTCGCATCTTCACCGGCTACCGGGTGCAGCACAATCTCACCCGCGGTCCCGCCAAGGGGGGCATTCGCTACCACCCTGAGGTCAGCCTGGACGAGGTCAAGGCGCTGGCCATGTGGATGAGCTGGAAGTGCGCAGTCACCAACCTCCCCTATGGCGGAGCCAAGGGGGGGATCATCTGCGATCCCGCCCAACTCAGCCTGCATGAACTGGAGAACATGACCCGGCGCTTCGCCAGCGAGATCTCGATTCTGATCGGGCCCGAGTCAGACATCCCGGCCCCGGACGTGAACACCAATCAGCAGACGATGGCCTGGATCATGGACACCATCTCGATGGAGAAGGGGTACTCCGTGCCCGCGACGGTGACCGGCAAGCCGCTCTCGATCGGGGGTTCAGAGGGCCGGCCGGCGGCCACCGGCCGGGGAGTGATGGTGGTGACCATGGAGGCTTGCAACCGGCTGGGGATCGACCCCGCCCAGTCATCGGTGGCGATCCAGGGCTTCGGGAACGTCGGCAGCGTCAGCGCCGACCTGCTCCATCAGCAAGGCTTCAAGGTGGTCGCCGTCTCCGACGTCTTCGGAGGAATCCACAACCAGGACGGGCTGGACGTCCCGGCCCTGCTTGAACACGTCCGGAAGTACGGCCGGGTGACCGACTTCCCCGGCGCCCGCGAGCCGATCAGCAATCCCGCTCTCCTGGAACTCCCGGTCACGATCCTGATCCCAGCCGCCCTGGAGAACCAACTGACCATGGCCAACGCCGCTCGGGTCCGGGCTCGAGTGGTGGTTGAGGCCGCCAATGGCCCGACCACCCCGGAGGCCGACGACGTCTTCCATCAGCGGGGGGTGATCCTGGTTCCCGACATCCTCGCCAATGCCGGGGGGGTCACCGTCTCCTACTTCGAGTGGGTCCAGGACCTGCAGTCTTTCTTCTGGCAGGAGTCTGAGATCAACGAGCGACTGACCCGGATCATGCGCCAGGCCTACCAGCAGGTCGATGAGCTGGCCCAGGCGCACGCGACCACCCTGCGCATGGGCGCCTACTGCCTGGCGGTCAAGCGGGTCGCGGATGCTACCTCGGTGCGCGGAATCTACCCCTAGAAGCGCCCGAGCCACAGCGCAATTAGCGGAGGCTAGGCACAGTGACAGCACAGCGCGAGGTGGTCATGGACGGCCTGATGATGGACTACCCACTCACCCTCACCCACCTGTTTCAGCACGGGGTGCGCTACTTCCCGGGCCAGGAGATCGTCACTCAGGAAGCATCCGGGGATCGCCACCGCTACAGCTTTGCCGAGTTCGGCCTGCGCACCGAGCGGCTGGCCCGAGCGCTGCGCCGCCTCGGTGTGGAAGAGGGGGACCGGGTGGGGACCTTCGCCTTCAACACCCATCGGCACCTGGAGTGCTACTTCGCGATCCCCGGCCAGGGGGCGGTGTTGCACACGCTCAACGTCCGGCTCTTCGCGGACGACCTCGCCTTTGTGATCAACGACGCGGCCGACCAGGTTGTCTTCTGCGAGCGAAGCGTGCTGCCGCTGCTCCGGAAGGTGGCCGACCGCATCCCCCAGGTGCGCTTGGTGGTACTCATGGGCGATGGCGAGGCAGATCTGCAGGGCCTCCCCGAGACGATCGACTACGAGGAGCTCCTGGCCGCCTCCGAGCCCGGCATCGACTGGCCCCAGCTCGACGAGCGTCAGGCAGCCGCCATGAGCTACACCTCGGGGACGACCGACCGCCCCAAGGGGGTCGTCTACAGCCACCGCTCCTCCTACCTGCACTCGGTCGCGGCCGCAACCGCAGGCTGGATCGGCCTCTCCTTCGACGATTCGCTGCTGCCAGTGGTGCCCATGTTCCACGTCAACGCCTGGGGGCTGGCCCACGCGGCGATCGGGTTTGGCACCAAGCTGGTGCTTCCCGGACGGTTCCTCGACCCGGTAAGCCTGCTGGCTCAGCTGGAGTCGGAGTCGGTCACGGTGGCGGCCGGGGTGCCCACCATCTGGGGTGCTCTGCTGAGCCACCTCGACCAGCATCCGACCCCCCTCCCCCATTTGCGGATGATCATCTGCGGGGGCTCGGCGGCTCCCCCTTCGCTGATCGCAGGGTTCGATCGCCATGGCTTGAACGTGGTCCATGCCTGGGGGATGACCGAGACCTCGCCGGTCGGGACCGTCAACCTGGTCAAGCCCCACCTGCGGGGGGGGAGCGAGTCGGAGCTGCTCGCAATCCGCGCCAAGCAGGGGCTGCCCGCCCTGGGGGTGGACCTGCGAGTGGTCGATCTCGACTCCGGTCTGGAGTGCCCGCCCGACGGTCAGACTCCAGGCGAGATCCAGGTGCGGGGCGCCTGGGTGGCCCGCGCCTACTACCACGACCCCGGAGATCACGACCAGCGCTTCACCGGCGACGGTTGGTTCCGAACCGGGGACGTGGCTACAGTCGACGCCGAGGGCTATGTCCAGATCGTGGACCGCACCAAGGACCTGGTCAAGTCGGGGGGAGAGTGGATCTCCTCCGTGACCCTGGAGGGTGAGCTAATGGCCCACCCGAAGGTCAAAGAGGCGGCCGTGGTCGGCTTCGCCCACCCCCGCTGGTCAGAGCGGCCGGTCGGCTTCGTGGTCGCCCGCCCCGAGAACCAGGAGCCGCTCACCAAGGCCGAGTTGCTGGACTTTCTCCGCCCCCGCGTCGCCTCTTTCTGGCTCCCGGACGAGATCATCTTCCTGGAGGAGGTTCCCAAGACCAGCGTCGGCAAGTTCGACAAGAAGCTGCTCCGGCAGCGCTACGCCTCCCTCGAACTCGACTAGTGGCGGAGGTCGGGCTCTCAGCCGGAGCGCGGAGCCGGACAGCCGCTCCGGGAAGCGCTCCAGGCGGCGGCGTGGCCGGGACTGGCCAAGAGCACATTGCCTCGGTCCGCGAACACGCAGGTCCAACCCGGTTGGCTCTCGAGCAGAAGGGTGAGCGGGTCCTTCGTCCCCTGCCAGACCAGGCTCACCTGGTAACGCTGGAGGATCGACAACGTCCCGGGAGCCGCGGAGACCACCGTGAGGTAATCGGAGAGCACCCGGTTACCCATCAGGTTGACCTCGCCGAAGATGAATAGCTCGTCGGGCTGGCAGTTCCGCCCGGCGGGGTTGCGATGGTCCAAGCGGTAGAGCAGCCAGCCTGCGCTCCCGTACGGGGTGAACACCCGCGCGCTGGGTCCGTCGCAGATCACCCGACCCACCTGAACCGGGTAGGCGGAGCTCTCGAGATGGTTGTCCGGGCTGGCCAGCTGGGCTGAGATCCGGACCCCGCTGGCCACCACCACCAGGATGAGCACCGCGGCCACGAACCAGCGCGGCGCCGGAGGCCGCCGGCGCCGGGAGACCAGCCGCCGCCGGGCCCGGACGTGGTCGACGAGGCCCTGCAATCCATCCGCGAAGAGCGGCAGGACAAGGATGGCGAAGATGGGGATATCGCGGACCGCGTAGAGGAGCAGCACGGTCCCCGCCAGCGCCAGCAGGAGGTCGGCCGGCCGGGTGTGCCTGGCCCACCCGGCGACCAGCAGGGTGCTCAGCAGAAGAGCCAGCACCGGCGCCGAGGCGAGGGCGTGGAAATCGGGCGGCTGCCACTCGTTCAGGTTCGCCTGAGCGACCGGGCTGAGCAGGAGGTGGATCGGGTACAGGTACAGCCCCCAGCCGTTGGGGTTGACCATCGGGGCCAGGGCGGCCAGCACCAGCGCCACCCCGAGGTCGACCAGGCGCCGGCGGGAGAGTGAGTTCGCGTCTCCGAGCCAGCAGCTGGCGGCTTCGCCGACGAGGAATACGGCGATCACTCCGAGCCCGATCAGGAACCCCCCATGGAGGTTGCCCCAGAGCACGAAGAGAGGGACCAGCCCGGCCAGCCGCCAGCGGCTGGGGTGGCTCCGGTAGGCGTCCAGCCAGACCAGCAGGACTCCCAGCAACCCGAAGGTGAACATCTGCGGGCTGGGGCCCCAGATCTGAAGCCCGGAGACGATCACCAGGACTGCCCCCAGGGCCAGGATCCAGCGCGAGAGACCGGGCCGATTGGCTCGCAGCACGCCGAGGCTGAAACCCACCCAGGTGACCAGCGCCATGAGCAGGATCACCGGGGTCATCCCCAGCGACCGGTAGAGCAAGGCGTAGATCGCCTCGGCGCCCCACTCCTGGGTGATGAAGGGATGGGTCGCGGCGGTGAAGGTGTAGGCGTTGTGCTGGGGGACGCCCTGGGCGAGGATGTCCAGCCCGACCCGAAGGTGCCACCAGAAGTCGGGGTCAAACTGTGGCTGGGTGAAGGCGGCGAAGCCCAGGATCGCGACCGCCAGGAGCAAGACGGTGGGACCGTCGGGGGCCCAGCGCGGGGTCGTGCTCGGCGCAGGCGCCCCGCTCTCAACGGACATGCTCGGATGGGGATTCTAGGTCGGGCCGGCCGACTTCAGGCGAAGTCCTTGCTACGATCGCGAAGGGCTTCGGTAACGGTCGCGCGAAGCGGCCTCACCCGCACCGTTCCGGACCATAGGGGCAATTGGCGCGGGCGACCACCCTACTCCGCTCCCCGGCTATCCCCGCTCGACGGCAAGGCGGGGATAGCCGCGGAGCGGGTCGAGCGCTCTAGGCGGCGGCCTGGGGGCCCTTGGCCCGCGGCGGCCGGGAGAGCCGGGACGGCCACCAATTCCAGCGGCCTAGGATCACCGCCGCCGAGGGGACCAGGAGGGTGCGAATGATGAATGTGTCCATGAACACCCCCGCCGCGACGCCGAAGCCAATCTGCTGAATCTCAGCCCCTCCCGACCCGCTGCCGGCTAGGCCGAGCACTGCGAAAGTCCCTCCCAGGACCAGTCCGGCGGTGCTGATGGTGGTCCCGGTCATCCCCACCGCGCGCCGGATCGCTGCGCCCAGGGGCATCAGTTGGACCTCTTCCCGGATCCGGGTCATCATCAGGATGTTGTAGTCGGACCCCAGGGCCATGAGGAATATGAAGAGCAGGAAGGGCAGCAGGAAGTTGACCCCATCCTGGCCCAGGATGTGGACGAAGACGATCGAGATCACTCCCAGGGCCGCCAGGTAGGAGAGCACCACGCTCACCACCAAGTACACGGGAGCGACCAGGCTGCGCAGCACCAACGCCAAGAGCAGCGCGATCAGCACGGTGACCAAGGGAATGATGTGGGTCAGGTCGGTGCTGGAGAGGTTCTGGACGTCGTAGGCGAAGGGGAGAATGCCGAAGATCCCGCTGGCCTCGGCCCCGATGCGGCGGCCCACCTGGCTGACCTCGGCCCTGACCGCGGGAATCGCCGCCAGCGCGCGCGACGAGTTGTCGTTGTTGTGCAGCAGCAGCGTGGCGAACTGGATCGTATGGCCATCGGAGCTGACGAACTGCCCCAGCTGCCGGTAGGAGTTGTAGAGCGTGGGAGGAACTGGTGACCCCGCAGGCTGAGTCGGCGGGAGCAGACTCGGGGCCCCCAGCTCTCGGTGCAGGGTAGTCACCTGGGCCGGGGTGAGTTTGGTGGTCCCGAGGGCCCCGGCGACGGTCCGGAACTCGGGCTCGCGGGCCAGCTCGGCCTGGGCGGTGGCAAGAAGAGCTGGATCGCCCCAAACCGAGTGGGGAAGCCGAAACAGGACCGCCGACGCCTGCACGTTGGAGGCGGGGAAGTCCCGAGCCAGGACCGCAGCGCCGGCCGCCGAGTTCGTCCCGCTGGGAGCCGCGGTATTCCCAAAGCCGGCCGTGGTGCTCGTCAGGGAGGCGGTGGCGATGCCGCCGAAGATGACCACCCCGGCGACCAGTATCCAGAGGGGACGTCGCACCACCCCCCGGGCCAGCCAGAAGTAGATCCCGGATGGGGCGCGGTCCTCCATCCTGGTCCTGGTCGGCCAAAACGCCGCCCGTCCGAAAATCGCGAGCAGGGCCGGGAGCAGGGTCAGCCCAGCCAGGAGCATCAGTCCGATCCCGATCGCGAGGCCCGGGCCCAGGCTCTGATAGAGCCCAAACTGAGCCAGCACCAGGCTGAGCAGGGCCACGATCACGGTCAAAGCTGAGAAGGTGATCGACTCCCCCACCGTGCTGACCGCCTTGATCACCGCCTCCCGGGGCTCGAGCCCGCGGCGCAGTTCTTCCCGGACTCGAAACACCAAGAACAGTCCGTAGTCGGTCCCCGCCCCCAGCACCAGTACGATCAGCAGGACCTGGGTGATCACCGAAACCTGCACCCCGAGGTGAGTGCTTTCGGCGATGACCGGGCCGGACAGGGTAAGCACCAGGGCCGGGGGCAGGAGCGTGATCAAGGGCGCCAGGAGCGCCCGAAACGCGACCAGCAGGAGCGCGATGATGAAGACCAGGGAGAACAGCTGGGTCAGGTTTTGAGAGTGTTTGGAGGACTGCTGGCTGTCGACGATCGTGGGCAGGTCGCCAGTTAGATAGAAGGTGAGGCCGGGCACGCTGGCCGAGCCGAATTCCCCCCGGATGGTCTTCACCAGCTGCGGTCCATCGCCGCCGCCAAAGGCTGGCACCGTGGCCTCGATCAGCGCCTGGCGGGCCACCCCATTGGAAGAGGTACCCAGGTCTCGGACCAAGGTCACCCGGGGCACGCTCCGAAGCTTCTCCTCGAAGCTGGTGACGGCCGCCTGCTGGGCAGCGCTCAGGGGACCCTGCGAACTGGTCGCGACCAGGGTCGCCGCAGCCAGGTTCGAGTTCTGAAAGGGGGTCGCCAGCTTGGCTGCCTCGGAACTGGGTGCGTTGGCGGGCAGAAAGGCGGAGTTGGTGTCCTTGCTGACCGAGGCGAGTGAAGGCAGCACATGGACGCAGACCACGGCGACCACGATCCAGGCCACCACGACGGGGTATCGAAAGCGGACCGCGAACCGCCCCAGGCCGATGAAGAAGGCGGTCAACGGCGACTCCCCAGCTCGGCCCTGGCCGCCTCGGGCTGGGGTTCCGATCCCGCCGAGCCAGGGAGCTTCGAGACCGCCAGCTTTTCCAGAAGCCCGACCAGAGCCGCCAGCTCGGCGTTGCTGTAGACGTCGGCCAGGGCCGCTAGGCCCGCTCGTTGAAGTTCCCGAAACTGGGCCAGCGACTCCTGAGCTCGCACCGTCAGGGCGACCTCGACGCTGCGCCGGTTCTGCGGATCGTGGCGACGCTCAGCCAAGCCGTGGGTTTCCAGGCGGTCGACCAGCTCGGTGGCGCTGCTGCGGGAGATGTCGGTCAGCTCGGCCAGCTCGTGCATGGCGAGTCGGCCATGGGTTGCCAGCAGCCGGAGCACTTCCAGTTGCCGCACGGTGGTGTTGGCGAGCATCTCCTGCAGGCTTGCTCGCAGCTCGTGGAAGTGGCTCGGCACCCCAGCCGCGAAGCGGCGCCGGAGCTCGGGTTGCAGCTCCAAGAGCCGGTCGACCAGGGCCAGGCGCGCGCTCGACCGTCGAGCCGGGCTGGCCCCCTCGCCGGGTTGCTTAGGTGTCCGGATCATAAGTCCGCCGAATCATACGGCACCCGTATCGCCGCCTGCGGTAATCGAACTGCCACCAATGGCCGGAGAGTCGTCCTCGGGAGCTCCGGGCACCGGATTGCTGCCCGGCCGGATCGGTTATCCCGCGCCCGCCTCCCATCCCGACAGCAGCTCCGCCACTCCGGCTCCGCGCTCGACGGGGACCCCCAGCCGCACCAGCGCCTGCTCCAGGGCGGCTACGCCGCGGAGCAGCTCAGGCAGTGAAGTCGCGCCCATGTGGCCGATCCGAATCGACCCCGGACGCCAGCGAGCGAGCCCTCCGGCCACCGCCACGCCCTCCTTGGCCACCTCCAGTTGCAGCGCCGCCGGGGGGATTCCTGGCGGCACCGCCAGGGCGGACACGGTCGCGCCCAGGAGCTCGTCCCCGCTGACCGTGTACAGCCCCATCGCCCGCAGCCCCCGGCGGGCAGCGCTCGCCATCTGCCGGTGGCGCGCGAACCGGGCCGGCCACCCCTCGGTCTCCGCCACCTCGATCGCGACCGCGCCGGCAGCGATCAGGTTGGTTGGCAGGGTGGCGAAGTAATCCCGGGTGGGATCGGCCATCGGAGCTAACCAGTTGAGCCAGTCGAGAAAGTAGCCAGCCTGGGCTTTGAGCCGCCGCCGGTGCTCCAGGGCGCGCTGGCTGGCCACCACGATGGCGAGCCCGGGAGGCATGGCGAGAGCCTTCTGGGAGGCGGCGACCACGACGTCGATTCCTTCCTGGGCCATCTCGATGGGCATTCCTCCCTGGCTGGCGACCGCGTCGAGGACCAGCAGGGCACCGTGGGCGCGCGCCACCTGAGCGTAGGCGCTGAGGGGCGAGACAACTCCATTGGCGGTGTCGACGTGGGTCACCGTGAGCACGGCTGCCCCGCTCTCAGTCAGGGCTCGGTCCACCAACTCGACGGCCACCTGCTCCCCCCACTCGCAGCTGACCTGCTCAACCCGGGCTCCGTGGCCGCGGGCCAGGTCAGCGAAGCGGTCACCGAAGAACCCGTGGCTGACCACGACCACCGCCTCTCCCGGTGCCACCGTGTTGACCAGCGCGGACTCCATCGCCGAGGTCCCGCTGCCAGCCGTCACCAGGACCGCAGGCAGCTCCGGCTCCGATTCCCCGCTGAATCCCAGGGAGCGCAGCAGCCCCGTCTGGAGGCGCTTTAGTTGGAAGCCGCTGGCCGGGCTGTTGTGCGCCAAAGTCGGGCGCGCGAGCGCCTCCAACACCCGCCGGGGCACAGGCGTCGGACCAGGGATGAGCAGTAGCGGCGACTCCGCCGCGGCCCGGGCGTCGGGAACCATCAGACCGGGAACACCCCGTGATGGCGCTCCGGGACCGAGCGCGTCCTGGTGGTCGCGGCCGCCAGCCGCCAGATCAGCTGGTCGCGCAGCTCGGCGGGGTCGATCACGGCGTCCAGTACCAAGTCAGAGGCGAGCTGGAAGATGTCCACGTCCTCGACGTAGTCGGACCGCAGCTTGGCCACGAACGCCAGGCGCTCCCCCTCCGGCAGGGCGGCGATGCGATTCGCATAGACGGCGTTGATGGCCGCCTCCGGGCCCATCACGGCGATCTCGGCGGTGGGCAGGGCCAGGGTCGCCTCGGGCTCGAAGGCGGGTCCGCTCATGGCATAGAGGCCGGCCCCGTAGGCCTTGCGCAGAACGACGCAGATACGGGGCACCGTCGCGGAGCTGAGGGCGGCGATCATCTTGGCTCCGTGCCGGATGATGCCCTCCCGCTCCACTGCGGAACCGATCATGAAGCCGGGGACATCGGCCAGGAACACCAAGGGCAGGTTGAAGGCGTCGCAGAGGCTGATGAAACGGGCCGCCTTGTCAGCAGAGTCGACAAACAGCACCCCGCCCTGGTGCTCCGGCTGGGAGGCGACGATGCCCACCGGACGTCCCCCGAGCCGGCCCAGGCCGCAGACCAGCTCTTTGGCGTAGAGCTCCTTGATCTCGAAGAAGGAGCCGCCGTCGAGCAGGGAATCGAGCACCAAGTGGATGTCATAGCCGCGGGTGGATTCGGCCGGGAGCAGCTCGCCGATGTCTCTGCGGCTGGCCGGCTGCCGGGTCGCCGCGACCGGCGGCTCCCCCCGCCAGTTGGCCGGGAAGTAGCCGAGATAGCGGCGCAGCGACGCGATGGCCACCGCCTCGTCCGGGCAGAGCAGGTCCCCGCAGCCGCTCACCGTGCAGTGCATCCGAGCGCCCCCCATCTCCTCCAAGGAGACGTGCTCACCGACCACCTCCTCCGCCATCCGGGGCGACCCCAGGTACATCGAGGCGTTGCCTTCGACCATGAAGGTGACGTCGCAGAAGGCGGGGATGTAGGCTCCCCCAGCGGCGCTGGGGCCGAACAGCAGGCAGGGCTGGGGGACCTGTCCGCTGAGACGGACCTGGTTGTGGAAGATTCGCCCGGCGTGGCGCCGACCGGGAAACATCTGGCGCTGCTCGGTGATCCGGGCCCCCGCCGAGTCGACCAGGTAACAGAGGGGCAGCTGAAGCCGCTCGGCCAGCTCCTGGACCCGGAGGATCTTCTCGACCGTTCGCGGTCCCCACGACCCGGCCTTGACGGTGGGGTCGTTGGCGGCGACGCAGACCCGCCGGCCCTGGACCGTCCCCATCCCGGTGATCACGCCGTCAGCGCCCATCTCCTCGAGGGCAGTGGTGTTGGCCAACAGCCCGTCTTCCAGGAACGGTGTCGCCGGGTCGAAGAGGAGCCGGAGGCGCTCCCGGACGGGGAGCTTGCGCTGGTCTGGAAGCCGCTCCCGGTACCGGCTCGGGCCGCCCAGCCGGGCGGCTGAGTCGCGCTCTTTGAGCTCGTCCCTCCGGGCCGGACCCGATGCTCCCCCGGACTGGGCGGGACCGGGGGGCATGCTCATCTAGGGGCCGAGTATATCGGCCGGTCGCGAAGCCTCCGGCGCCGGCGGCGAGCCGTAGACTGCCGGCGTGGCCGAGGAGCAAGCCCCATCCCCGGCACCGCTCTTCGGGGCCGGGTCCTGCGGACTGGACGAGGTCGGGCGGGGTGCCCTGGCGGGTCCGTTGGTGGCCGCCGCGGTCGTTCTGCCCGACGGCTTCAGCCACCCCCTGCTGCGGGACAGCAAGCTGCTCTCCGAGGCGCAGCGGGAGAGCATCGAGCCGCTGATCCGCCGGGAGGCGGTCGCCCTCGGGGTTTCCAGCGTCGGCGCCGATCTGATCGATCAGCGGGGGCTAAGCTGGGCCAACCGGGTCGTCTTTGAGCGGCTCATCGCCATGGTTGGGGCGAGGGAGTACCTGGTCGATGGCAACCTGGTGCTGGCGAGCGCGCGGCACTGGCGCAGCATTGTCGGGGGCGACCGCCTGGTGCCCGCGATCTCGGCGGCCTCGATCGTGGCCAAGGTGTACCGGGACCGTCTGATGCGGGACCTCCACCCGGAGTTCCCCGATTACGGCTGGGACCGCAACAAGGGATACGGGACGGAGCACCACCTAAGAGCCATCTCTCGGGTTGGCGTCTGCCCCCATCACCGCCTCAGCTTCATCCATCCCGAGCCCCGGGGGCTATTCGAAGAATTGATCCGGGCCCCTGGCTGAGCCCACCAGGCTGGGCCTAGCTCACCAGCCCCGGGCGGCCCAGTCCGGGAAGTGCGGGGCCTCGGATCCGATCGAGGTGGCCGCCCCGTGCCCGGGCAGAACGACGGTCGCGGCCGGGAGCGGCAGAAGCCAAGTCCGGATGCTTTCGACGATGGTCGGGAAGTCGCCAAGCGGGGGAATCGTCGCCCCGGGGCCGCCCGGAAAGAGCGTGTCCCCGGTGAAGACGTAGCCGGGATGATAGAAGCAGATGCTGCCCGGTGTGTGCCCCGGAGTGGCCAACACCTCCAGCTCCCGGTTACCGAAGCGGACCTTCTCCCCGTGCGCCAGGGCTCGTTCTGGCGGAGGGTTCGGGAACATCTCGAGGTCGGCTCGGTGGGCCCCCGTCCAGGCCATCGGAAACTGTCGCTGGATCTGGGCCAGGGCCTGCCAGTGGTCAGCATGGCCGTGGGTCTCCAGGATGGCGACCAGCTCCAGGTCTCCGACTGCCTCGATCAGCCGCTCGGCCTCGTTGGCGGCGTCGATCAGGACCGCCGCCCCGGTCTCCGGACAGGCGACCACATAGGCGGCGTTGTCGATCGGTCCCACCCGGCGCACCCGAATGCGCAGGCCGTCCTCAAGGTCCCATGCGAGCGGACTCGTCGCCTCCGACAACCCGGGAGACTCCTTCTACCTGCTGATCTGACTGACTGCCTGGCAGGGTAACAAGGAGGTTTACCAAGAGGACCCTCCCGACCTTGGTCAGACCGGGATTCCCGAGCCGGGCCAGGACATCCCCTGGCGCTGGGCCAGAAGGGGGAGCCGGGGCAGCAGGTCGCCTTCCACCACCAGAGGCCAGCTGTAGGTCCCCGCCATGGCTCGGGCCGACTGGCGGATCTCCTCTCCGACGAGGGGCTGGGCGACGACCCGAGAGATCACCTGAGCGAGTTCGACGGGGCTGTCGGACTCGATCACCAAGCTATTGTGCAGGTGACGGGCGTAGTCCTCCCCGGTGGCGCCCACCACCGCCACCCCGCCCGCGGCCATGGTCTCCAGTCCGACCAGTCCGAAGGGCTCAAAACCGGAGTTGGCCAGCACCGCCAGGGAGGAGGCGTAGAGCACCGGGAGCAGCTCTTCGGGGAGGAAGCGGGTCAGCTCCAGGAGGTCGACGTCCGGCGTCGAGCGCAGGGCGCGGGCCAGGTCCGCCACCTGGGTCACCTCCTTGTCCCATTGGGCGACCCGCAGACCGCTCTTCTGAGCGGCGCCCATTACCTCCTCTCGGTACTGCTCGTTGCCACCGCGCGCCAGCATCCGGACTGGGACCCGAGCCGCCCGCAGCTCTCCCAGGGCTCGCACCGCCTGCACCCAGCGCTTGTCGCGATGGAACCGCCCCACCTTGAGTAGGACCTGGCGGTCCCCGGCCGCCTGGCGCAGCTCCCGGACCGAGTTCGGGTTGACGGGGAGCAGGTACTCCTCGGGAATCCCGTTGGGGATGACGATGGGATCGACCCCAAAGCCGCCTACCAGGAGGCGCATGTGCCGGCTGATGGTGGTGATCCCGGCCGCCCGCTCCAATCCGACCCAGTCGATCCTCTCGAAGCCGAACTGGTTGTTGGCGTTCCAGAGCAACAGGCAGCCCCCACCCAAGCTGAGCTCCCGGAGGAGCTCGGAGCTGCGCAAGGCCCAGCTCGCCGTCTGCCACTCCTCGAAGAGCATGACCGGGATCCGACCCGCCTTGAGCTGCGGAAGTGCCCACTCTTGGAGCAGCTGCTCGGGGAAGCGGGCGGCCAGATAGCTGACCTTGAGCCGCTCCCCCTGGTACACCCCGCCGGGGAACTGGCGGGCGATCTCCTGGCCGATCCGGCGCAGCTCGACCCCTTCGCTCAGCTCGGCCGCGGGGAGGTCGGGATCGCCCACGAAGTAGAGCCTGGTCGGGTGGCCGGCCTTGGCCAGCGCCCGGCTGAGCTGGCTCACTCGTACCCCGAGCCCGCCCGCCTGGCTGTACTGGTCCGGCCCCTCCATGGAGATCAGTGCGAAGGAGACTCTCGGGCTGGGCGCGTCCATCGCCGAGATTGTGCGGGTATCGGCGGCCCGGAGCGGCCCGGGGCCTGCCAGGGGGGTCAGCCCCCTCCCCGGGTCTGCCTGCCCAGCCAGGCCACGGGCGACTCCTCCAGGAGGGCGGACCGACTCCCTGCCGAAAGCCGCTCCAGGTGCTCCTGGTAACGCTCTGCTGGGAGGAGCGGGAAATCACTCCCGAAGCAGATTCGTCCCGCCCCCAGCAGCTGCTCCAGCATGGGCAGCACCGGGGGCCGGTAGAGGAAGGGCAGCGCGGCGGTGTCGAACCAGAGCTGTTGGCAGAGCCGTCGGACCTCGGGCATCTGAGCGTAGAAGGGAAGACCGCCGCCCAGGTGGGCCAGGCAGACCCGGAGCTCGGGGTGTTCGGCCAGCGCCGGTACCAGCAGCTCCCAGAGCCGGCGAGGGTCGGCGCTGCCCTTGCCAGGGTACTGGTGTCCGACCGGCTCGCTGCCGTGAAGCATCACCGGCCAGTCCATCTCCGCCAGGGTTCCCAGGGCTGCCCGCAGCCCTCCCCGGAATTGGAGCTCGAATCCTTGGGCGTCTGCGTTCAGCTCACCGACCCCGAGCAGGCCCAGGCTCCGGCAGCGGGCCAGCTCCGACTCCCAGCCGGGGCGGCTCGGGTTGACCAGGGCCAGGCCCAGGAGGCGGCCGCCGGACGCGGCCGCCTCCTGGGCGACGTAGTCGTTCTCTTCCGCGAGCAGGCCCGAATCGGCGAAGGGCCAACCGAAGACGACGGCGCGGCCCAGGCCGGCCTGATCCAAAGCCCGGACCACATCCGCCCCGGCCGCGAAGTTGGCGGCGTCGGCGTGGCAGGCGGCAAACCAGGTGTCCTGCCAGCTGGCCGCGGGAGGCTGCCGGAGTTCCGGCGGGAGCAGGTGGCAGTGAACGTCGGTCGGCAGCGGCATCGTCGCCTCACTCATACAGATCGGCCGCCCGAGCCTTGGCTACTTCGCCCACAGGCCGCGGACGGCGAGGATCAGGTAGCTCTGGGTGCGCACCAGGACGGGCAGGTGCTGGGCCTGGTACCAACTCCGGTTGGTGGTGATGTTGTTGTAGTCCCCGGGCTCGAACTCGATGTACGACACATCGTAGGCGCGCAGCAGCCGTCCCACCGCACAGCTGCCCCGGGCGGGGCAGCCGGCGTAGATCTGGCGCACCGCCTGGAGGCGGCGACGGAGCGGCTGGCCGTAGCTCCAGAGCCAGCCGTCGTAGGCGAG
Source organism: Candidatus Dormiibacterota bacterium (assembly GCA_035534755.1). GTDB lineage: Bacteria > Chloroflexota > Dormibacteria > Aeolococcales > Bog-877 > Bog-877. Next base: position 67,890 of record DATLRH010000014.1, on the reverse strand, counting down.
CACGACCGTGCGTCCGGCCAGGATGGAGATCGGCTCGTTGGGCTGCCCCTCGGTGAGAAAGATCGCGCTCGGGCTGGTCTGGCGCCGGACCGCCCTGGCGACCAGCTGCTCCTGGGCACCGGCGAAGGCAAAACTGGGTGCCTGGGTCGGCGCCTGAGCCAGCGAGCTCTGACCGGTCAGGGCCATGTCCAGGCTCAGGGCCCCGCTCAGGATCAAGGAGGCGACCGCGACGCTGGCGGCGATCCGCCCCCACGCGCCCCTCCCCACAGCGCAGAGGAACCAGGCGATGGGGATGGCCGCGCCCAGATACCAGTATTCGAGCAGCTTGGTGTTGTCCCAGTTCCAGGGCTGGGTGATGACCAGGTTGCCGATCAGGAACAGAATCCAGAAGGGAGCCCAGAACCGAATCAGCTCGAGCTGCTGCATCTCCGCGGCGGCCCGCCCAGGCAGGCGGCGCAGCAGCAGCAACCCCAACCCCAGCAGGGTGAAGACCCCGGTATTGGCCAGCCAGAAGCCGGCGATGTCCCCCCACAGGGAAGGCAGCGCCACAGTCCGGACCAGGTAGCTGAGGTCGGTCAAGGGTGACCCACCGGCGAGGTAGAGGGCATCGCAGCCGGCGCCATGGTTGAACTGGGCCGCCGTGCAGGTGACGGCGGCGTGAGCCAGCCAGCCCACGTCCAATTGCGGATACAGGTTGCTGCCCACCGGATTGGCTAGCTGGCCGTGAGGGCCCCCCACCACGTAGAGCATCCGGGGCAGTCCCAGCAGCAGCAAAGGCCCCAGGTAGAGTGCCAGTCCCCGCCACCGGCCGGCTCGAGCCAGCCACCAGATTCCCACCAGGGCAGCGACCAGGTAACCGAAGGGGTTGAACCAGGGCAGCACGGCCGCGCCCACTCCCGCCGCCAAAAGCAGGCCCCGTCGCCGGCCGCGATAGGCCTCCCAGAGCAGCAGACTGAGCAAAGCGACCAGCCCGACTCCGTACTCGAAATCACGCTGGGGCAGCCAGAAGGCGAGCAACGGTTCGTACCAGTTGAGATCCGGAAGCGGCTGAGCGGCCGTGGTCTGGCCGTCGTAGGAGCGGGGGATGTGGGTCAATTCGGCAGGCAAGTGGGCCACGAAGGCGGCTGCGGCCGCCGGGGTGCCGCCGCCCAGGCTGGTGCAGGCGCGGGCGCTGAAGCCGGGCTGAGTGTGGGCCAACTGCTGGCATCCGTCCGGGTAGAGCCCGACGAACCCTAGGCCGCCGCCCAGGAGGGCCAGCAGAAGTGCGACCAGGGCTGCCCCGGGACGCTTGGTCACCCGTAGGGCAAGCTGCCAGAGCAGCACCGACGCCGACCACGAGACGAGCCAGGAAGGAACGTCCAAGGCTCCCCAGATGTTCTGCCCGAGCCCGGCCAGCAGCGCCGATTGAAAGTCGGGCAGGAACGGGTAGCGGAGACCGGTGGCCGCCTCCAGGGTGTCCTGGGGAGGCAGGTTGTGGCCGAGCAGAAAGCTCTGCGCGTAGCTGGCGTGGACCGACCAATCGGACCAGACGGTTGGGTAACCGGCCGCGAGCGCACCCCCCGAGGAGGTCATCGCCCGGGCGAAGATGAAATAGAGGCCGGCCCCCACCAGGAGAGCGACCGCCAGCCCCCATCGGGTCTCCCTCCGCCCCCACTCCCGGCGCAACCATCCGGTCCAGCCCCGGGGTCCTTGGGCCAGCCTCCGGGACCAGCTTCTGGCCCGGGTGGCGCCCGCGCCGACCAGGATTAGCGCCGGCGCCGCCAGGGCTGACGCCGGGCCGACACCCCACCAGAGGGAGAGCGCCAGGGCGAGCAAGCTGGAGGCGACCAGCCCGACCAGCAAAGCCCCAGCGAGCCGCTCAAGGAGCCGCCAATCGAGGGCAACCAGGTCGATCAGGGCCATTCCCGCCGCCACCGTCAGCAGCCAGTAAAGCGCGAGTTCCCCAGGCACGGTCGGCTGTGTCCTGCCTCAGTACCAGCCGGGAATCCAGATGTGCTGGAAGAAGTCGGTCGAGGGGATCGGTTGCCCGGTCCAGAGCGGGTAGAAGTAGGCAAAGCTGAGCACCACCGCCAGCACCACCGCCCCCGCCAGCGGCCGCAGGCTATAGGGACCGAGCCGGACCGGGCCGAGCTGGATGGCGCTGCGGGTATGGGCCAACCGGGTGCAGCAGTATGCGAGTGCCAGACAGGTGAAGGGCAGCGCCTCCAGGATCTCGTAGAAGAAGAGAATCCGGGAGGGCCAGGACCAGAGCACCAGCCAGTCGAAGAGGAATCCCAAGAGGATGAAGAGGGCGACCCGGTCGCGGCGCCGGATCGTCCAGTAGAGGCAGAGCGCCAGCGCCAGCAGCCCCATCCAGAAGATGGCCGGGCTGCCCATGTCGGAGATCCAGGCGTAGTTGGAGACGGTCTGGCCCGCCAGGGTGCTCACCCCGTTGCCCGTGTAGACCGCGTAGAAAAGCACCGGATGCCCGTCCAGGGGCCAGGTGTAGTAGGGCGAGGCAAAGGGATGGGTCGCCTTGAGAGTGGCCTGGTAGCTGAGTCCGGCCAGGCTGTTCATCTCGACGTCGACCAGGGACTGGCTCAGGTTGAAGGAGGTCGGCAGCCAGAGCGTGATCGGTCCCACCTGGTCCCTTTGAAGCGGCATCGCGGCCGGGAGGTGGCAGACCGAGGCCGAAGTCGTGAACCCAGTGCAGGTGGCGGTGGGACCGCTCGGGTCGGCGAAGTTTACGTAGATGCTGTGGGGAATGCTCCAGTAGCGGAAGAACGAGAGGTAGAAGATCAGCACCACCAGCAGCGCCGCCCCCAGATAGTGCCGGCCCCACCTCAGCGAGGCCACCATCGTCCGCCGACCGGCCTCACCGGGGTCGTCCGGCACCGGCGGCAAGAGCCAGCGCGAGCCGCCCCGGCTCAGGCCCCGCAGACGGAGGTGGGGTCGCGCCCAGCGGGCCACCAGCAGTAGCCCCATCAGCATCATGGCCGGGACCATGTCGGCCTTGACCGCAACTCCCAAGCCGGCCGCGGCGCCGGTCAGGTAGAGGGTCCAGAGCCACTGGGGTCGGGTGCGGGCGTGCCAGTGCAAGGTGAACAGCCAAAAGCCCAGGACCACGAAGAAGACCGCGAAGATGTCGATCACACCGGTTCGGGACTCCACCAGTTCGAGTCCGTCCAGACTGAAGAAGAGGGCCGCCAGAACCGGGAAGACTCGGTGCCGGTTCCAGAGCCTGCGGGCGAGGAAGTAGAGCAGCCCGATGACCAGGCTGCCGAAGATGGCCGACATGATTCGCCAACCCCAGGGATTGAAACCCAGCCAGCTGATCCCGCCCGCGATGATCAGTTTGGAGAGCGGCGGCTCGGGGTCAAAGTAGTCGATCCCTTTGAGGTCCTTGAGGGCGTCGACCGGGAAGTAGACCTCGTCGAACACGAAGCCGCAGCGCTTGACCTCCGAGTTGCCCGGGCCGTTGGGCACTGGTGTGCAGCCGGCCGAATTGAAGGGGTAGCCCAGCCCCCAGGCCCCGATCCCGGCCAGCTCGTGGGTGGGTGGGCGGTGGACCCCGGCCGGGGCCGGCACGGTCCCGGCCACGGTCAGGTTGCCCTGAAAAAAGTCGAGATAGATCGGGCTGGCCAGCCGCACCGCCAAAGCCGCCGCGACCAGAATCCCCACCAGCACGCAGTCGAGGCCGTCGATCCCGGTCAGTCCCCGGTGCCGGCGCAGCAGCAGCGAGAATCCCCATACCCCAGCCACCATGATCGCCGCGACCAGAGGATGGACCGGCCAGTGGAGCAGGACGCAAAGCGCTGCGAATAGAGCCGCCGCGACCGCCGCCCAGACTCCCTCGCGCTGCCAGGCGGGCGCGCCGGCGAGATTCACCGCCGGCGCGCGGCCGGGGCCGGCCGGCGCCGGGGAAGCCGCGCCTCCAGCGCTCGCTCCAGGCTCGGGGCCTCGGCGACCAGCAGGATCAGGTCCTGGTCGATCACGCAGCCCCGGCCCACCACCTTCCTCATTCCGGCGACCTGCTCCGGCGCCAGCCTGAGCCGGACCAGGCAGGCCGGGGTGCCTTCGAACTGGCGTAGGGAGCGGACCAGAAACCCCTTGCGGCTGGGGGCGGAGAAGATGACCTGAAGCTGCTGGGTGCGGACCTGGCGAATATCATCGAATGCGATCAGCTGGTGACTGACCAAGCCGTGGATGAGGAGGCCCTCCGCCGTCGCCTGGACGTAGTGCCGGCGGGATCCGAAGTGGAAGCCCAGGGCCAGCACGAGCAGGACCACCCCCAGGGTGAGAAACTCGAAATCGACCTTGTGGTTGCCGAACAGGGTGACCACCACCCCGATCAGCATCACCGCGGCGCCGTAGAAGAACATGGTCTGGGTGCGCCGCCAGAGGGCCCGGAAGGTGAGCAGTTGGTGGGGCGGGTCGGAGTTGGCGAGGGCGGAACCCTCGCTCAAGTGGAGGCCAGCTGGGGCAGCGGTTGGGTGGCGGCGCAGCTGCAGGTGGTCCCGGGGGGCAGCCGCTCCACCAAATCGAAGAGGATCTCGCGGACCCGGCTGATATTCGCGGCGAAGACCCGCAGCACCTGTTCGTGGGTCACCGGCGCGATGTCGTCCTCGCCCTCTAGCCCAGCGTCGTAGTCGGTGACCAGGGCGATCGCCGCATAACAGATGCCCAGCTCTCGGGCCAGGATCGCCTCCGGGTAGCCGGTCATGCCGATCACGCCCCAGCCCTGGCCGGAGAACCAGCGTGACTCGGCCCGGCTGCTGAACCGGGGTCCCTGGATGACCACCAGCGTCTCCCCCTCGTGTACCTTCGCCCCCCGCCGGGTGGCGGCTGCCGCTGCCTGAGCCCCCAGGTCTGGGCAGTAGGGGTCGGCCGAGCTGACGTGCTGCACGCTGGGGCCTTCCCAGAAGGTGTCGGCGCGCCCCCAGGTGCGGTCGACGAACTGGTCGGGGATGACCACCTCGCCGGGCGCGAGCTCCCGGCGCAAAGATCCGACCGCGCAGGGGGCTAGGATCCGGGTCACTCCAGCCTGGTGCATGGCAAACAGATTGGCTCGGAAGTTGATCCGATGGGGTGGGATGGTGTGCTCGCGACCGTGCCGAGGCATGAACGCCACCTGACGACCGCCGATCTCTCCCAACCAGAGACTGTCGCTGGCCGGCCCGAAGGGAGTCTCGACCCTGACCTCGCGAGCTCCCTCGAGCAGCTGGTAAAGTCCCGATCCCCCGAAGATCCCGATCACCCCCGCATGGGCCATCAGCCGGACACCTCGATCATCCGATCGATCGCGCGCCGGGCCCGGGCGGCGATCTCCGCAGGCACGGTGATCCCGTGCTTCAGGTCGCGCAGCGAGTCGCGCACCTTCTCCAGGGTGATCGTCTTCATGTAGGGGCAGACGGCGTCGGGATTGGCAGCCAGGAAGGTCTTTTGGGGCGCCATCTGACGCATCCGATGCATGACCCCGATCTCGGTCGCCACGATGAAGGTTTCCGCCAGCGAGCTCTGAGCGTGGCGGACCATGCCCTCTGTGCTGGTCACAAAGGTGGCCCCCCGCAGCTCCTCGCTATCCGCCTGATACAGCGCCGCCGTGGTACAGCCGCACTCGGGGTGGACCAGCACCTCGGCGTCGGGGTGAGCGGCTCGCTGCGCCGCCAGCTGGGCGCCCTGAATCCCGGCGTGGACGTGGCATTCGCCCATCCAGACGTGCATCTTGCGGCCGGTCACCCGCTCCACGTGGGAGCCCAGGAAGAGGTCCGGGCAGAAGAGGATCTCGCGATCCTCGGGAATCTGCCGGACGATCTCGACCGCGTTGCTCGAGGTGCAGCAGTAATCGGACTCCGCCTTTACGGCCGCGCTGGTGTTGACGTAGCTGACCACCACCGCCCCTGGGTGCTCCGCCTTCCAGGCGCGCAGGTCTTCGGCGGTAATGCTGGCCGCGAGCGAGCAGCCCGCCTCCAGATCCGGCAGCAGAACTCGCCTGCCCTCCGCCAGGATCGCCGCCGTCTCGGCCATGAAGTGGACCCCGCAGAAGACAATCACCTCGGCATCGGTCTCGGCCGCTCTCCGGGAGAGCCCCAAGGAGTCGCCGACGAAGTCAGCGATGTCCTGGACCTCGTCGCGTTGATAGTTGTGGGCCAGGATCAGAGCGCGGCGCTCTCGACGGAGCTGGCGGATCTCCTCGGCGAGGCCGGCCTCAAGTGCAACTGCCATAGCTCAATTATGGCCGTTGCCCAGCGGCCTCCCCCCGTGCGCAGTGCAGGCGGGGTCGAGCGGAAAGCGAACCTCCCGCCAGCGGACCGTGGCGGCATCGAAGTCGAGCAGCCGACCCCCGGAGTCATTGCCCACCCGGCAAATCATCCGGATCGCCTCCAGCGCCTGGAGCGCTCCGATCATCCCGACCAGCGGACCAAGAACTCCCGCCTCGCGGCAAGTGGTTCCGGGATCGGACGGAGGAGCCACGAAGAGGCAGCGGTAACAGGCCCCGCCGACCGGCACAGCGACCACCTGCCCCGTCAGGCCGACCGCCCCGCCGATCACCAGTTCGATACCGGCTCCGACGCAGTAGTCGTTGATGAGGAACTTGGTGAGCGGGTCGTCGGAACACTCCAGAACTAGGTCAGCGTCGCGGAACAGTCGTGCGATCCCGGGGGCAGTGACCAGCTCCTCCTTAGACCTGACCTCAATCGACGGATTGAGATCGCGCAGCTGTGTCGCCAGGAGCTCGGCCTTGGGGCGCCCGATCTCGCCGGTTCGGTAAGCCACCTGCCGATTGAGGTTGTCGAGAGCCAGCCGGTCGGGGTCGATCAATAGCAGCCGGCCCACTCCGGCGGCCCCTAGATAGAGCGCCGCCGGGACGCCCAGGCCGCCGCAGCCGACCACGACCACGTTCGCCTCGGCGAGCCTAAGCTGCCCTGCCTCACCAATCTCCCGGATCAGCAACTGGCGACTGTAGCGCTCGACTCCGGTGGCGTCCAGGGCCCGGACCGGCGAGCTGCTCATCTTTGGCTCACCAGCTGGTGACCCTCTCGGCCAGGACACAGCGGCCGATGATGCCCCGGTAGTCGATCACCGCCCAGCGCTCGCCCACCCTGCGGGCCAGCGCGTCCTCGGCACAGGCCATGACGACTACGTTAGCCGAGGCCCGCTCGCCCAGGATCGCCGCTGCCTTAGCCTCCGTCTCCAGAACTGCGTCGTGGAGCAGGACCAGCTCGATCGGAATGCCTGACTCCGCTCGAGCCCGACAGACCTCCCAGGCTCGCTGCTCGTGCAGCCGGCTGATCAGATGCAGTTCCACAGCTGACTCAGAGGACCAAGCAGGCACGCGCGGAGCCGCAGATCGCGGCCACCTCGCTGCGAGCGATCAGTTCAACCCCGTCTCGTAGGGGTCGGTCGGCGAGCCCCAACGACGCCAGCGACTCCAGCTCGACCAGGACCGGGGTGTCATGGTCCGCCAGCACCGACTCCAGCTCGCGCACCACTCCAGCGCTCCAGCGGCCCAGGGCGGGCGGGTCGGCCAGCCCAAGGGTGCTGAACGCGTCGAGCAGCACCAGGCGGGCCCCGAGACCAGCCAGGGGCAGGGCCAGCGCGACCCGCACGGCCAGTCCGGAATCCTCGCGGTCGAGCTCGCCCCGGCCCAGTACGACCAGCTCGTCTGACCTTCCTGGACTCACCGGAACACCAGGACCCGGTCTGCCTCGCGGCATTGGCGGGCCAGGTCGCGCAGGCTCCCCCGGGTGACACCGGGGATCTCCTCGGGCCGGGTCTGGCGCCAGCGCAGATCGGCGTCACAGAGCGTGACCGCCGCCTTTCCCGCCAGGCTCGCCGCGTGGACGACACCATCGCCGGCCAGGAAGATCTCGGCCCGGTGCCCGGACTGGCCGGCGGCAGCTGCCAGGGCCGCCACGGTGAGGACCGCCTCCGTCCGAGGTCCGGCGGTGAGCAGGAAGAGAAAGTTCAAAGCCGTGGTTTCCGCCGATTGGGCTGCCGAGGTCACTCTGAGCCTATTCCACGGGACCGAAGCGGGGAGTGTTGGTAGTCACCTTCCCGGTCGCCCGGCCAAGGGAATCGCGGGCGATCGATTCCTCTAGCCCGCCGACCGGGTGCGCTAACCTGCGGTCCACGGTAATGGCGGCGCACTCTCGGCCGGGGTGGCGTAATGGTAGCCGCAGCGGTCTTAAAAACCGCAGTCCTAACGGACGTGTGGGTTCGACTCCCACCCCCGGCACGGCGGAATTGATCTCAAAACGGAAATGCGCCAACCTGGCACACAAGGCACAGCGGCCATCTGACCCTCAAGCTGACCCACACAATCCGTGGTCCGCGTGGCGTTGACCTACCGTGGCAGCCTGCGGGCGACCTTTCAGACGGCCAGGGCGCGGGACTTCTCGGGGAAGTAGGAGCCATGAGTCTCCCCCAGCTGTTCAATGGAATCAGCCTCCAGAGTCACGATCTCCAGGTCCCGTCCGGACTCCAGGGCCCCTCGCTCGGCGCGGAAACGCTCTTCCTCAGCCTGGGCTCGGTGGCGTTCTCGGAATTCCTTGATAACCACGCGCCTCTGCTCATGCCGATCGAACGCAATAAAGGAAAATGCTCATCGCTCTTGCAGCATAACCACGACAATCGGAACTACGGCGTCTCGGTTGAGTATCAAGGAAGGGGTGAGGTCCCCGCTCCTCTCGAATTCGGCCAACCGGTCGCTCCATCTCTGAAGCTGTTTGAGTAAGGCGGCAGGCCCCGTGCCGTACTTGATACCTTCGTGGAGCCTATCTAGACGCTCGCTGGTGTCTGCCCAAATCTGCTGGACGAACGTCCGGACCTGAAGCTCGACAGGTCGGGGCGGCTGGGTGACTAGGTGAACCGCTCGGTACCCAAAGCGAGACTCCTTCCGTAGATCGTAGACTCGCCACGCTTGGTGGCGGGCGGCCAGTGCTGCCACCAGCGCATCTTGGTCGGACGGGAGCTGGACAACGATCCGGCAGCCAGCGATGTCCGGCATCCTGGAAGGGGAGTACGCTCCCGGACCAACTTGCGGACGATCGACCGGGTGGTATTGGCGGGCCGCGAGCCTATGGCGGCAGCGACATGAAGGGTTGCCGCCGACTGTCGTACTTCGCGGACTACCGCCTCGAGCCCTGGGGATAACTGCGGCCCGCTCACCCCGCTAACCCATCGAGCAGGCAGGCGGTCTACACCGGTGGAGGCCCGCGACTCCAGAGCGGTGAGCGCCTCTGCCAGGTGAGATTGGCTTATGGCAGTGAGGCCATTCTTGAGGTTTACCGGGCAGGCCGAGGTGGCGATGCACTTCTACGTCTCGACCTTTCCCGATGCCGAGGTCCTTGAACTCGACCTCTACGGACCAGACGATCCGAGTAGAGAAGGCACGGTCAAGGGCGCCACCTTTCGGATCGCCGACCTGACGCTCAGCTGCATCGACAGTCCTGATGTCAGTTCCTTCGGGTTCACCCCCGCAGTGTCATTTTTCTTCGACTGCCAGGACGAGGAGACCTTGAACACCCTGTTCGCTCGGCCCTGCGATCGGGGGAACGTCTTCATGCCACCGGATCGGTACCCCTGCGCCCGGAGGTTTGCATGGCTCAGCGACCGCTACGGCGCCTCACGGCAGCTCAGTTTGGCACCCGAGTAGCGAACCTCTCGCAACTCAGCGGTGGGGCGCCACTCCCTTGGACCGAAGGGCAGGGACGGTGGCCTCTGCGGTCGGGTCACAGTTACCTATCACCTGGTCGGCGTCAGCCTGGATCAGTCCGGCCCGGGACGCATTGGGATGGAGAGCTCCGTCATGGCTCCCGGGGATTTTCATTCGCGGCCGGGAGATGGCCCCGACCTGGCGTCCGCCGATTCCCGCTCCGTACTCTCCCTTTATCGGCGGCGGGCGGGGGCAGGGGTTCGCTCCCGGCCGCGGTCGGGCTACACTTTCGAGCGGCCGCCACCGGAAGTTCCGGCCTTCCACCGGGGCCAACGGACCACTCGGAAGGGTGAGGGAACGTCTCCGGAGGATTGAAGATGGCGATCGCGGTCGAGACCATATCCGTTCCGGTCGCGGACGGACGAGAACTCTGTGTCGAGCTGGGCGGCGATGCCGTGGGGGCGCCGGTCCTGGTCAGCGGCGGGACCCCCAACTCCCGCCACCTCTTCGGCCCCTGGCTGGCCGACGCGGAACGACGGGGAATCCGGCTGATCAGCTACGACCGGCCCGGCTACGGCCGCTCGACCCCGGCCCCGGGCCGTCCGGTGGCGGCGGGGGCAGAAGACGTCGCGGCGATCGCCGCCGCCCTCGACATCGACCGGCTGCGGGTATGGGGCTATTCGGGCGGCGGCCCCTATGCCCTCGCCTGCGCTGCCCTGCTCCCGAACCTCGTCGCCGCGGTCGCCACGGTGGGCTCGATCGCGCCCTATCGAGCTCCCGGGCTCGACTACTTCACCGGCATGGGAGAGGACAACGTCAAGGACATCCAGCTCTACCTCTCCGATCCGGAGGCGGCCCGCCAGAAGGGCAAGCAAGATCGGGAGGAGATGATCAGAGCCACTCCTGAGGAGGTTGCCGAGATTCTCAAGACGCTGCTTTCCCCGGTCGACGCCGCCGTGGTCAGCGGCGAACTGGGGCGGTTTCTCTCCACAAGCTCCGCCGACGGCCTGGCACCGGGGGATCAAGGCTGGTGGGATGACGGGGTCGCCCACCTCTCTCCCTGGGGATTCGAACTGGACTCGATCAAAATACCGGTCAAGGTGTGGCACGGCCGCCACGACCAGTTCGTTCCCTTCCAGCACGGACAGTGGCTGGCCGAGAACGTCCCCGGCGCGGCCGCCGAGCTGAGCGAAGAGGAGGGCCACCTCTCTCTGTTGGCCGAAAGGATCCCCGACGTCCATGAGTGGCTGCTCGGCCGGCCCTAGGTCGGTGTCCTCGCCAACAGCTCGGCAGCCACTCGCGCTGGATACCCAACGACCTCCGCTCGCTAGGCGGACCCACCCAGTCCGTCGGCGGCCCTAGTTCGCTCGCCGAAGGCGCCCCGGATCGTCGCCGAGGGACCGCGCACCGGTCTGCCACGGCTGCCCGGCGACGGGGATGTAGAAGCGCTGGGCTGGGGTCGCGGTCCCCGTTCGGCGCTCAGGCGCCGCCTGTCCCCGGTGCCGGCCAGCGCAATCGTTGAAGGTACGAAGTTGCCTCCCGCATGGCCGCACGATGGAGTCCGGATCCCAGGCTCGCCCGGGCGACTCCAAGCGCCCGCATCTCGCTGAGGGTGGGGCCGCCATCCTCCAACAGCAGATTGACCGGACCGGCCACCTGATCCACGAAGGCTCGGATCAGGTCGCGGTCACGCAAGCCGATTGGGAAAACGCAGTCAGCCCCGGCTTCCAGATAGGCTCGTGCCCGGCTGACTCCTTCGACGAGACGCAGCGCGGGGTCAGCATCTCCCTGGAGCCAGACATCCAACCGGGCGTTGATCAACACCGGTACCCCAGCTTTGGTCGCCGCCGAGCGCAGTCCGGCGACATAAGCGGCCTGGACTCCGACCGCGACCCGCTCGGAGTGGCCATGGTGATCGGAGTCCTCGAGGTTGAGTCCCACCGCCCCCGCCTCAAGCAATCCCCGGATCAACTCGCTGGGAGCGAGCTGGTAGCCGGATTCCAGGTCGGCGCTCACGGGCGTGGTCACCGCGGCGGCGATCCGGCGGACAACTCCGAGAGCGACGACCGACCCCATCGAATCTGCGTCGCGAGCACCGATCGTGGCGGCAATCGCCGAGGACGAAGTGGCAACCACGGGGAAGCCAGCCGCCTCGACTAGCTGGGCGGAGGCAACATCCCACACGTTTGGCAACACCAAGGGGTCTCCCGGGACATGGAGACTCCGTAGCCGCCGGGCCAGCTCGTCGAGTCGCTGATCTCCCGGGAACTGCGGCGCCACCTTCACCTCCGGCGTCTCACCACGGCGACGGCGGTGCGGTGGTGAGCTCTTTGCCTTCGTCCATCACTCAGCCTGAGATTGACATTCGATCGGAACCGTGGCGGCCTGCCGATCCCTCCTCGTGCGTCTCGGTGGGCGCCCAGCTCGCCGCGACCAGCGCCCCCAACTCAGACCTCTCGGGGTGGCGCCTCGGGTCGGTCCAGGATCCGCAACCAGGCTCCATCCGGCTGGCGGCGGGCGACCTGAGATCGGCCGCCGGAGCCATCTGCCGATCGGGTGCCAGTCAGGGCAAGGTCGTGGAGCCGCAGGGTCGGCAGCGCTTCCTCGAGTCGGAAGGTCATCCCCGTCGCGACCATCGTCGCGAACACGGCAGTGATCGCCGCCCGTCCCGCGGTCACCTCGCCGGGCGGATAGCCGATGACCGCGTCGGGTTCGTAGAGCTCCGCCAGCCCCTCCGCGTCCCCGGAATTGGCCCGCTCCACAAAGAGCCGTGCCAAGTCCTCTGGCTGCGATGCTGGTTCACGCGTCCGGTTCATGTCCACCTCGCTTCCCGAATCAGTTGGTCCGCCGACCGCAGCGATGGGCTCCGCGCCCAGCTCAGCTGAGCGGCCACGGCCGGGCGATCGCTCCCAGTCGATTCCAGGCATTGATGACGGCGATGACCCATATGAGGTCGGCCAGTTCCTTCGCCGAGAACTCCGAGGCTGCCTGCTGATAAACCGGCTCGGGAACCGGCCCCTCGCTGAGCCGAGCACCCGCCTCGGCCAGCGCCAGCGCCACCCTCTCTCGGGAGGTGAACAGCGGGGTCTCGCGCCACACCGGGAGGGCGAATAGACGCCGCTCCGACTCTCCCTGCTGGCGAGCGTCGCGGCTGTGCAGGTCGACGCAGTAGGCGCAACCATTTAGCTGCGAGGAGCGGACCCGAACCAGCTCCAGCAACCCCCTGTCGAGCGTCGATCGCCGGCTGGCCGCGTCAAGGGCAGCCATGGCACTGGCGACTTCGGGTGCCAGCTCGTCCACGGCCAGCCGCACGGATGGACCTGACACGGGTTGGGCATCGGTCTGCGACCGGTTCTTGGCGCTCACTACCGTGACGGTAGCTGAAGGGTGGCATATTAGTAAGATCCACTTTGGTGCGTGAAACGTGGTCCACTTCGGGTGTCGATCTCAGCCTGGAGCTCGATCGGAGCGGGGGTCGCCGGATCGGGCTGGAGAAGGCGATCCGAAGTGCGGTTAGCAATGGCCGACTCGCCCAGCGGGCTCGGCTCCCGTCGACCCGGGCTCTGGCGGCTCAACTCGGCCTGTCGCGAGGCACGGTCAGCGCCGCCTATGACCAGCTCGTCTCGGAGGGCTACCTGGTGGCCCGGCGAGGCGCCGGGACCGAGGTCGCCGACCTTGCCCTGCTCTCGAGGTCAACCGGACCGCCCCCAGTCCCCGCGCCGCGAGCGCCCTATGACCTGCGCCCCGGACGTCCGGATGTCAGCACCTTTCCCACCTCCTCCTGGATCAGGGCGACCCGGAGGGCACTGACTGGGGTCTCGACCTCGGTCTTCAACTACGGCGAGCCTCAGGGACGACCAGAGTTGCGGGGGGCACTGGCCGACTACCTCGGACGCACCCGGGGAGTCCAGGCGAACCCTGACCAGATCGTGCTCACCTCCGGCTACGTCCAGGGCCTCGCGCTCCTCTCCGGGGTGCTCACCCGGTCCCTGCCGGCGGCGATTGCAATGGAGGACCCCAACCTCCCATTTCACCGCGAGGTGGTGCGCCGAGCGGGGGGTAACGTGGTTGGGGTACCGATCGACGATCAGGGTATCCGTACCGACCGGTTGGGCCGGCTGGGCCCACCTGAGGTCGTCGCGGTGGTGGTGACGCCCGCCCACCAGTATCCCCTCGGTCCTACGCTGTCGCCTGGTCGTCGCCACGAGCTGATCGGCTGGGCCCGGCGGAGCGGGGGGCTGATCATCGAGGACGACTACGACGGGGAGTTCCGCTACGATCGCCAGCCGGTGGGGGCGATCCAGGGAATGGCGCCCGACTGCGTGGCCTACCTGGGGACCGCCTCGAAGACGCTAGGCCCGGCCCTCCGCCTGGGGTGGATGGTCCTACCCCCGAACCTGATCGGCGCGGTTGTCGACGCCAAACTCCACGCCGACTACCAGGGCGAAGCGATTGGGCAGCTGGTACTCGCCGACCTGCTCACGACCTACGCCTACGATCGCCACGTCAGGGCCTCTCGGCTACGGTACCGACGTCGTTTCAACCTCCTTCAGACGCGCCTGGCTGGAACCGCCGCGGCCGCTTCGGCTGGATTTCGCCTGGTCGACAGCGCCGCTGGACTGCATGCGCTGCTGACCTTCCCCGCCGGGTTAGGGGAAGGTCCAGCGGTGCGGGACCGAATCTCCAGGCAGGGTTTGATGGTCGGCTGGTTGGGAGAGCACTGGCACGAAGCGGGTGATCATATGGAGGGGATCGTGATCGGGTTCGCCACCCCCAGTGAGCCCGTCTTCCCGGTCGCCCTGGCTGCTTTGGAGCGCGCCCTCTTCGAGGGGTAGGGCGGGTGCGCCGCGCGGCCAGCCGCACGTTATTTCGGCGGCCGGCTGCAACGACCGGGCGAGTGCCCTCCATAGACTCGGGCGAGATGCCCCGATTCGTCACCAGCTCGGCCGATTACCAGACCAGCCAGTCCGTGCTCGAGTTTCCCCATCCGCCGCCACCGGCGGCCCGGGCCCTGGTGTGCTCGCTCCTGAGCAGTAGGCAGCTCGGTGAGCGCGAGCAACTGGCGGTAGCCCTGCTCGAGGTGCTCAACGACAGCTTCGGCCTGCCGGAGATTCGGTTGGTGCTCGCCGACCGCGCCCAGACCCATGCCACCGACCAGCGCGGTCGGCTGGCCCAGAAGACGTACGGCTACTACCGCTGCCGGATCCCCCGGCCCGGCGCCGCCCCGGAGCGATGCGCGATCCGGATCTACCACCGAACCGCGATCCGCCAGCAGGTGCTTGCCCCCGGCGCTTTCGTGAACACCCTGCTCCACGAGTGGACCCACCACTTCGACTTCTGCTCCCTGCGACTGGGCCGCTCACCACATACGGCCGGCTTCTTCGCCCGGCTGCGCTGGCTCGCCAGTTCGGTCGGAGCTGCCCGGGTGCTGCCCGCAGAGGACCCCCCCGGGCGGGGGAACCACCGCGTTAGCATCTGAGAGACATCCGCATCAGGAGGACTCGATGATCCCGCTACGGTCCCACTACCAACGGCGCTCCACCCTCACGGGAATAGCTGTCGGCGGGATCGCACTGCTGCTGTCCGCCTGCGGGACCGGGCCGATCCCCGGCCAGGCCGGACCGCAGCCGGCCGCCACCAGCAGCGGCGGCGGCTGCACCGCCGCCAACGCTCAGACGTCGGTCACCATCGACGCGGGCAACAACCTCAAATTCAGCCCCGCGACCGCCTGCCTCAAGACAGGTGGCACGGTCACCTGGAAGAACACCGGCAACATCCTCCACACCACCACCGACACGCCTTCGCTGGCGGCATCGGCGGCGGACTCGGTTCTCCCCAAGGGAGCGACTCCCTGGGACCACCAGCTTCCCGCCGGGGGAAGCTTCTCCCTCAAGCTGACGGTGCCGGGTACCTACCGGTACTTCTGCAAGCCGCACGAGACCCTGGGTATGGTGGCCTCGATCACGGTCGTAAGTTGAGACCGCCGCCCGCGGAAGTGCGGCCTTCCACCAGGACATGAAAGTGCGCTTTGCCGATCGGATGAGTCGGCTGGGAACCGAGAGCGCCTTCGAGGTCCTCGCCTACGCCAGGCGGCTGGAGGCAGAGGGCCACCCCATGATCCACCTCGAGATTGGCGAGCCCGATTTCCCGACCCCACCCAACATCGTGGCGGCAGCGTACCGGGCCATGCAGGGGGGCGCCACCCACTACACACCAGCGGCGGGGCTGCCCCAGGTCCGGGCCGCCATTGCCGCCGAGATGACCCGGCGCAACGGGGTCGAGGTCAGCCCGGCCCAGGTGGTGGTGGTTCCCGGCTCCAAGAACGTCCTTCACTTCGCGCTCTTGGCCCTGATCGAGCCCGGCGACGAGGTGATCCTTCCCGACCCCGGATACCCGGTCTACCGCTCGCTGACCGACTTCGTCGGCGCCGTGGCTCGGCCGGTCGCGATTCGGGAGGATCGGGACTTCCGAATGGACCTGGAACAGGTCGAGGGGACGATCACCGCCAAGACCCGGATGATCATCATCAACTCGCCCCAGAACCCCACCGGCGGGGTCCTCACCGAGGGCGACCTGGATCGGCTGGCGGAGCTGGCCCTGGCCCATGACCTCTGGGTGGTCAGCGACGAGATCTACTCCGAGATCTGCTTTCAGGAGCTCCCCCGGCCGATCTGGGCGCGACCGGGATTGGCGGAGCGGACGATCGTCATGGACGGTCTCTCCAAGACCTTCGCGATGTGTGGTTGGCGGCTTGGATACGGGGTGATGCCCGAGGAGCTTGCCGGGCGCATGGAGACCCTGCTGATCAACACCAGTGCCTGCGCGGCGGCGTTCACCCAGCTGGCCGCGGTCGAGGCCCTGGAAGCGCCCGAGTCGCGGGCGGCGGTGGCCCGCATGGTGGCTGCCTTCCAGAGCCGGCGCGACACCCTGGTGGCCGGGTTGAACTCGATACCCGGGTTCCGGTGCCACCTGCCGGCGGCCTCCTTCTATGCGTTTCCCAACGTGAGCGAGACGGGCTTCACAAGCCGGGACCTGGCCCGGCGGCTGCTCGAGGAGGCGGGCGTGGCGGCGCTCGCCGGCGAGGCCTTCGGCGAGAACGGCAAAGGGCACCTGCGCTTCGCCTATACAGTCGCCGAGGAACAGATCGCCCAGGCTTTGGAGCGGATCTCCACCTTCATCAGGTCGGCGGCGCCAGCTCCGGTCGGGTCTCGCTAGCCCTGATGTCAACCACCGCCAGAAGCCAACACCCATTGGTGCTGGTCCCTAGCCAGGCGGCCTCCAAGCCCGGATCGGGGGGCACTTCGGTGGCGGTGCAGGCGCTCAATCGAGCCTACGTGGCGGCGCTCCAGGCAGTGCACCTGATCCCGATCCTGCTCCCCACCGGCGACCAGGTCCCGGAGGACCTCTCCTGGGTCTGTGGCCTGCTCCTGCCGGGCGGCCCCGACGTCGACCCTCTCCGGTACCGTCAGGACCTCAACCCTGCCACCGAGCCCGACCCGGAGAGCGATGAGTTGGAGTTCGCCCTCCTGGAGTGGGCCCTGAGCACGGGGCTCCCGATCCTGGCCATCTGCCGGGGAATGCAGGTGCTCAACGTGGCTCTGGGTGGCACCCTAATTCAGGACCTCCCTGAGCACCTCCCCCGCTCCAGCTCCGCCGAGCACCCCCGCCGCGACGAAACCGTCCACGCCCTCCGGGTGGCGCCCGGGTCAAGGCTGAGCCAGATCGTCCAGGCCGACCAGCTGGCGGTCAACAGCCTGCACCACCAGGGAGTCGACCAGCTGGCGTCGGAGCTCACCCCGGTCGGCTGGTCCCCGGACGGACTGGTCGAGGCGGTCGAGATCGCCGGGGACCGCTTTGTGCTGGGGGTGCAGTACCACCCCGAGGAGCTGGCCCCCCAGGATGGCCACGCGGCGGCGCTCTTTCAGGCCTTCGCCAACGCCTGCTACCAGGGATCCTCCAACCGGCGGGACCGGTCGGCTCCCGAGCTCGCCGAAGCGCTCTAGGCGGCCGAGCTCACCGGGCCGGAACCGGCTCCGCCTCGAGCTCGGGAATCCCCTCCGGGAGAGGCTCTCCGGCGGCGATCAGGCGGGCGTCCTCGAGCGCGATCTTGTCCAGCTCGGCGACCAAGGCGGCGACCAGCTCGGTCTCGGGCATGGTCGCGACCACCTTGCCCTTGCGGTAGAGAATCCCCTTCTGCTGGCCTCCGGCGATGCCGATGTCAGCGTGCATCCCTTCGCCCGGCCCGTTCACGACGCAGCCCATCACCGACACATTGATAGGGCGCTTCACCCGTTTGAGCGCCTCCTCCACGGACGCCACCATGGGCACCATGTTGATCTCGAGGCGGCCGCAGGTCGGGCAGGCGATGAGATTGGGTCCGGTCGGCTTCTCTTGCAGGTTGGCGAGAATCTGCCGAGCCACCCGGACCTCCTCCTCGGGCTCGTCCACCAGGGAGACCCGGATGGTGTCTCCGATCCCCTCCTCCAAGAGAATCCCGATTCCCATCGCGCTCTTGATCGAGCCGGTCTTGGTTGGCCCCGACTCGGTGAGGCCGAGATGGAGGGGGTAGCGATTGTCGAGGCCGGCGAAGAGGCGGTTGGCGGCCAGGTTAGTCAGCACGTCGCTGGCCTTGAGGCTAACCTTGATGTCCTGGAACCCGACCTCCTCCAGGAGCCGAATGTGGCCCAGGGCGGCGTCGACCATCCGCTGAGCCACGTCGGGAATCCCCCCCTCCCCGCGCCCGCCGGCGAGCTTCTTGCGGTCGGGCAGGCTGCCGGCGTTGACCCCCACTCGGATGGGCACCCCCAGCGCCTGGCAGCGGCGCGCGATCTCGGAGATCTTCTCCGGCTGGCGGATGTTGCCCGGGTTCAGCCGCAGGCACTGGATCCCCGCCTCCAGCGCCATCAACGCCAGCGGGGCGTCGTAGTGGATGTCGGCGACGATCGGGAGCGCGCTGCCCTTGACGATCTCGCGGAGGGACTCGCCGGCCTCTTTCGTGTCGCAGGTCACCCGGATGATGTCGGCCCCGGCGTCAGCCGCTCGGGCGATCTGTTCCAGGGTCCCCTTGACGTCCTCGGTGGGAGTCTTGGTCATGGTCTGGACGCTGATCGGGGCGGCCCCGCCGATGACCACCGAGCCGACCTTGATGGGGCGGGTCTTGCGGCGTCCCGTCATCGGACCAAGTGGGAAATGTCGCCGTAGGTGACATAGATGAAGAGCATGCCAATCAAGGCTAACCCAACCGCGTGAACCATGGATTCCACCCGCGGGTTGATCCGCCGCCGCCGGCCCATTTCGAGGAGCACGAAGAAGAGTCGCCCCCCATCAAGGAAGGGGATGGGCAGAAGGTTGAAGAGGCCCAGGTTGACCGAGATGAGCCCCATCAGGGTGAGGTAGGTGGTGGGCCCGATCTGGGTCGCCACCGAGGTCTCCTGGGCGATCCCCACCGGACCCGAGAGGCGGAGGTTGGCGGGATGGTGGGGGCTGACCAGCAGCCAGAGGTTGGCGAAGGTGGCGCCGATCTGGGTGGGCACGACGTAGAAGCCGGTCGCCAGGGCCGAGGTGATGACCATCGGGGGGCCGCCCAAAGCGGGCACCAGCAGGTTGCCCTCGGAGGCGATGTACCCCACCAGCCACTCCACCTGGAACTGGCTCCTGGGGACCGACACCGTCCCCGTCCGGCCGGCGGCGGTCCGGTAGGAGACGGAGATCGGGCCAGAACCCGGGATCGCCCCCGCCATGGCCGCCGGGGTCGCGTGGGGAACCGGGGCCCTGTCGATCGAGGTTACGGCGGCTTCAAAGGGAATCCTCGGGGTCGCCGCGGTGCCCACCCAGTGCAGCTGGGGCTGGACCGTCACCTGGCGCGTGGGCCCGCCAGCCCAGGGCCGCAGTCCGATCCGGAGCGGGAGACCTCGGTCCGCCTGGATCCGGGAGCGGATTCCCAGCAGGCCGGTGGTGGGGTGCCCCGCCACGGCCACCACCTGCCAGTCGCCCTTGATCCCGGAAGCGGCCAAGGCACCTCCCGGCTGGACCTGGGGGGAGGGCCCCCCAACCACCGCCACCCCGGTGAAGAGAGCCCCTGCCAGGAGCATGTTCATGAGCCCGCCGGCGGCCAGGGTGGCCGCCTTGCGAGGGTTGCTGGCCAGGATGAAGCCACGGGAGCCACCGTCGTTCTCGGGACCCTCCATCCCGGTCATCCCCGCCATGCGGACGTAGCCACCGAGCGGCAGGAGGCGGAGCGAGTAGCGGGTCTCTCCCCTCATCCGGCTGAGCAGCCGGGGGCCGAAGCCGATTGAGAATTCCTGGACCATGATCCCGGCCCGCTTAGCGACCAGGAAGTGGCCCAGCTCGTGGACGGCCACCACCACCAGGAGCATGAGGATGATCCCCCCCACGCTCTGCCAGGTGAAGGCGAACCCCATCTAGACCGGCACCCCGCCGGGAAGTGCGGAGGCGAGCTCGCCGACCAGCCTCTCAGCTTCAACCCGGGCCCAGCCGTCGGCGGCCAGTAGTCCCTCCAGGTCAGGCGCGGGGGCGGACTCGAAGCTGCCGGTCACCCGCGCCACCACCGCGGCGATCTCCATGAAGGGGAGGTGGCCTCGGAGGAAGGCGGCCACCGCCACCTCGTTGGCGGCGTTCATAACTGCGGGCACCGCGGCTCCCCGCAACCCTGCCTCGCGCACCACCCCGAGGCCCGGATAACGGGCGGCCTCGACCGTCTCGAACTCGAGCCGCCCGATCTCGGTGAGCTGGAGCGGGGGCACGACCCCGGGGAGCCGCACCCCGTCACTGAGGGCGAGCGCGATCGGGGCTCGCATGTCGGCGATGCCCAGCTGAGCGATCATGGTGCCGTCGCAGAACTCCACCGCCGAGTGGATCGCGCTCTGGGGGTGGATGACCACCTCGATCTGCGGGTAGGGGATCTGAAAGAGGAAATGGGCCTCGATGACCTCCAGTCCCTTGTTGATCATGGTGGCGGTGTCGATCGTCACCTTGGGTCCCATTCGCCAGTTGGGGTGATCGAGCGCCTGCTCCGGAGTGACCCGGGCCAGCTCGGCCAGGGGCAACGAGCGGAGGGCTCCGCCGCTGGCGGTGAGGATCAGGCGCCGGACGCTCTCCCGCCTCTCCCCCCGCAGGCACTGCCAGATCGCGCTGTGTTCGCTGTCGACCGGGACGATCCGGGCGCCGTTCTGGCGGGCGGTCTCGGTGACCAGCTCGCCGGCCATCACCAGCACCTCCTTGGTCGCCAGGGCCACCAGCCGGCCAGCCCGGCAGGCGGCCAAGGTGGGCAGCAACGCGCCCGCGCCGCCTCCTCCCACCAAGACGACGTCGACCGAGGGGTCGGAGGCCAGCTGACAGGCAGCCTCGATTCCCACTTCGAAGCCCGGGGGAAGTGGCCCTTCCGGCGCGATCAGAACCCTCCTCGCCTCGGGAAAGGGTTGAAGCGCCTCCTGGAGCGCGCCCACCCGCCGCCCCGCGACCGCCCCCGCCAGCTCGAACTGATCCGGGAACCGGCCGATCACCTCCAAGGCCTGGATCCCGATCGACCCGGTGGCCCCGATCAAGGCTACCCGCGCTGGCATTGATGGAGCCTCCGATGTGTGAGTCCGGTGCATCCAGCTCGTCAGGAGCGACCGGCCGGGAGTGGTTCAGAACGCGTGCGCCACCCCCAGCAGCGAGTATACGACCGCTCCCACGAAGATCAGGCTGTCCACCCGGTCCAGCACCCCACCGTGCCCGGGAAGCAGTTTCCCGGAGTCCTTCACTCCCACCTCCCGCTTGAGCTGGGACTCGACCAGGTCACCGACCACGGCCGCCAGGGCGGCCAGGGCCCCAATCCCGAAGGCGAGCGGATGACCAACTTTGGGCAGCGCCAGGGGCAGCAGCAGTCCGACCGCCACCGTGGGAGCGACCAGGGCGGCGATCGCCCCCTCCCAGGTCTTGTGGGGACTCACCCGGGCGAAGAAGGGGTGGCGGCCGAAGCGGGAGCCGACCAGGTACGCCAGGGTGTCCCCGATCACCGACACGCCCACGGTCAGCAGGACCACCTCGACCGCCCGGGGCCGGTTTGCGATCCCGTGGTACAGCAGCAGCAGGTACCCCGGGCAGAACCCGAGCCAGGCGGCTCCGGCCACCGCCACCGCCCAGCGCTGAAAGGGACGGGTCGACGGAGCGAACCGGAGTGAGAGGGCGAGCCCACCCAGCACGGCGATCAACACCACCATCCCGACCTCGGGTCGGTCGGGATAGGCGTATCGAAAGAGCCAGACGGCGGCCAAGCCCGCGAGCACGATCGGGTCCGGACTCAGCCCGGCCCCCCGCCAGAGCTGCCGGTATTCCCAGAGTCCCAGGCCAACCAGCAGGGCGACGAACCCGTCCACGAACGGACCCCCCAGCCAGAGGGCGGCGAGCAAGAGAGCCAGCAGGGCTACCCCGCTGGCGGTCCGAACCGCGAGTTTCACCGCTGGTCCAGCACCCCACCGAAGCGGCGGACGCGTGCCGCATAGTCGATAAGCGCCGCCTGAAGGTCGGCGGCGCCGAAGTCGGGCCAAAGGGTCTGGGTCACGTGGAGCTCGGCGTAGGCCGCCTGCCAGATCAGGAAATTGCTGGTCCGCATCTCCCCGGCGGTGCGGATGATCAGGTCGGGGTCGGGTAGCCCGGCGGTGTACAGAGCGCCGGCCAGCTCCGCCTCTTCGAGCTGGCTCAGGTCGGCGCCCGACAGGGCCAGCTGGCGAACCCCGTCCACGATCTCGGCCCGGCCGCCGTAGTTGATCGCCACGTTGAGCATCCCGGTCTGGTTCTGGGCGGTCCGCCGCTCCGCCTCCTCGACCAGCTTCTGAAGCCGGGTGGAGAGCTGCTCGCGACGGCCGATGACTCGGATCCGGACTCCGTTGCGGTGCAATTCGTCGACCTCGGCCTGCAGGGTCTGCTCGAAAAGCCGCATCAGGGTGGCCACCTCCTGGCGGGGCCGCGACCAGTTCTCGGTGGAGAAGGCGTACAGCGTCAGACAGTGCACTCCCGCCTCGTCGGCCGCGCCCATGACCCGGCGGATCGCCTGGATCCCCGCCCGATGGCCGGCGCCGCGGCGGAGTCCCCGCTGCTTGGCCCAGCGCCCGTTGCCGTCCATGATGATCCCGATGTGCCGAGGCAGAGCGGGGCTCGGTTCAGCCATCCGCGAAGTGTCGGCCTAGGCTCACACCTCGAGCAACTCGGCTTCCTTTCGCCGCGCCACCTCCTCGATCTCCTCGATGAACCCATCGGTGACCTTCTGGAGCTGGACTTGCGCCCTTTGGGACTGGTCGATCGAGATCTCCTTGTCGTGCTCCAGCCGGCGCAGCTGCTCGAGGTCGTCCCGGCGGATGTTGCGGACCGCCACCCGGGCCTCCTCGGCACGATGCTTGACCATCTGCACGAACTCCCGGCGTCGCTCTTCGTTGAGGGGAGGGACCGGCAGCCGGATCACCTGGCCGTCGTTGCCAGGGTTGAGCCCCAGCTCGCTTCGGCGGAGCACCTTCTCGATCGCCGCCAGGTTGTTGCGGTCCCAGGGCTGGACCAAGAGCAGGTGGGCCTCCGGGGCCGAGATGCTGGCCACCTGATTGAGGGGCATGTGACTGTCGTAGACCTCCACCTGAAGGTGTTCGATCAGAGCCGGGCTGGCCCGACCGGTGCGGATCGAACCCAGCTCTCGGTGCAGGGCGTCCACACTCTTGGCCATCCGCTGCTGGGTCTCCCGCAGGAGGTCATCGCTCACGGCGCCGGAACCCCGTCGCTGACCAGCGACCCCACCTCCTCGCCCCGGACCGCGCGGGAGAGGTTGCCGGGGGTGAAGAGGTCAAGCACCAGCAGGGGTAGGCGGTTGTCCATGCAGAGAGTGATCGCGGTGTTGTCCATCACCTGCAGGCGCAGGTTGAGCACGTCCATATAGGTCAGGGCGGGCAGTCGGGTCGCGCTCGGGTCGACCTCGGGGTCGGCGCTGTAGATCCCATCCACGCGGGTCGCCTTGATCAACAGGTCGGCGCCAATCTCGGCTGCCCGCAGCGCCGCCGGGGTGTCGGTGGTGAAGAAGGGGTTGCCCGAGCCGGCACAGAAGACCACCACCCGCCCCTTCTCCAAGTGCCGAATCGCCCGTCCCCGGATGTAGGGCTCCGCCACCTGATGCATCTCGATCGCGGTCAGCACCCGGGTAGCCATGCCATGAGCCTCGAGCGCGTCGCGGAGGGCGAGGGCGTTGATCACCGTCCCCAACATTCCCATCAGGTCGGCCGTGACCCGGTTCATCCCCCGCTGGGCCCCGGCGAGTCCGCGGAAGATGTTGCCGCCGCCGACCATCACCGCGATCTCGGTGCCCAGCGCATGAGCCCCCTGGAGCTCGCGCGCGACGATGTCCAGGACGTCGGGGTCGATCCCGAACTGGCCGTCCCCGACCAGCGCTTCGCCGCTGATCTTGATCACCACCCGCCGGTAGTGCGGCTTCGGGGCGGCTTGGGAACTCACGGCGGTTCCGGTCAGCTCCAGCGGCTCAAGCGTCATCCCGCTGACCCTCGTCGGTCATCCCCTTGCCCAGCTCAAAGCGGACGAACCGGGAGACGGCGATGTTCTCCCCGGTGGCGGCGATCACCTCCTGGATCACCTGGCTGACCGAGCGTCCCTTGGATCCCTCGTCCCGCAGCCAGGCCTGGTCGTAGAGACAGGACTGTTCGTAGAACTTGCGCAACCGGCCCTCGACGATCTGGTCGAGCCGCTCCGCCGACTTGCCCTCCCGCTCCGCCTGCTCCCGGAACACTGCCTTTTCCCGCGCCAGCTCGCTGGCCGGGATCTCCTCGCGACTCACCCAGCGAGGTGCCCCTCCGGCGACCTGGATCGCCAGATCGTGCACCAACGACTTGAACTGATCGGTCCGAGCCACAAAGTCGGTCTCGCAGTTCACCTCCAGCAGCACACCCATCCCGCCTCCGGTGTGAATGTAGGCGTCGACCAGGCCCTCCTTGGTCTGGCGCCCGGAGCGCTTCTGTGCCGAAGCCAGGCCCTTCGCCCGGAGAATATCCCGGGCTCGCTCCATCTCGCCATCTGCCTCGTTCAGGGCCGCCTTGCAGGCCATGATCCCGGCGCCGGTCTGCTCCCGCAGCTGGCGCACCAGTTCCGCAGAGACCGGCTGGCTCACGCTGAGGCCCCCTCAGGGGCGGCCACCGCCTCTTCCGCGGGAGGGGATTCCGTCCCCTCGGACTCGGCCGCCTGGGCGGCCACCTCCGCCTGGCGGGCAGCCTCGGCCTCTGCCTCGGCGTCGGCCTTGAGCTGGGCGATCCTGGCCTCCTCGGCCTGCACTTGGCGGTCCGCCTCGGCCTTCTGCGCCTGAGCCAACTCGATCTGGCGATGCTCGTCGAGTCCGGTCATCACCGCGTCGACCAGCCTGGTGACGATCAGCCGCACGCTGCGGATGGCGTCGTCGTTGCCCGGGATGATCTGGCTGATCTCCTCCGGATCACAGTTGGTGTCGGTGATCGCGATGATCGGGATCTCCAGCTTGCGGGCCTCGGTCACCGCCAGCCGCTCTTTGTGTGGGTCGACCACGAACACCGCCGCTGGCAGCCGCTTCATGTTGGTAATGCCCCCGAAGTTGCGCTCCAGCCGGTCGAGCTCGTCCTCGCGGCGACGCTGCTCCTTCTTGCTCAGGGTGGCCAACACTCCCCGCTCGCGCATCTCAACCAGCTCGGCCATCCGCTTCAACTGGCGCTTGACAACCTCGAAGTTGGTCAGCAACCCCCCCATCCAGCGGTTGACCACGAAGGGCTGAGTGCTCCGGGCGCACTGTTCTTGGATTGTGTCCTGAGCTTGCTTTTTGGTGCCGACGAAGAGGATCTGCCCGCCCTGAGCCACGGTGTCGTGGGCGAACTGGCAGGCACTGTCGAGCAGGTCGACGGTCTGCGACACGTCGATGATGTGGATGCCGCCCTTGCTGGCGAAGATGTAGTGCCGCATCTTGGGGTTCCACCGGCTGGTCTGGTGTCCGAAGTGGACCCCGTTCTGGAGCAGCTCGGTGAGCGTGGCTACAGGCATGCTCGGCCTCCTATTTAGTTGCCGCCTCTGCCTGGCCTCACCCGCCTGCCGGCCCCTCGAGGGGACTCCGGGAGGCGTCCGCCGGGCATGTGAATTTGATCGCCTCGGTCATGTTAGCCCAAGTCGAGACCACCCCCTGCCCCGGATGGGGCCGAACCGGTAGCGTACCGACCGCTCCGTCCGGGCCGCGTTCGAGTTCCAACCTACTTAGACTTCCTACTCGTGGAAGTGGCTCGGGTCGACGCCGCACGGGTCAGGAGCGACCGGGCTGAGTTCCTGGCGGCCTTCGACGCCCAGCTGCGCGGGCCGGTCTCCATCCGGCCTCCGGTCGGCGCCCACGAGGAGGCAGACGGGCCGGTCCATCGAGCCTGGGGCTGGTCTCCCCGAGGTCTTGTCACCCCAGGCGACCTGAGCCAGCTGGACGGCTCCCAGCTCGACCAGCTGATCGAGCGACAGATTGCATTCTTCGCCGCCCACTCGCTGGCGTTTGAGTGGAAGACCTACGCCCACGATCGAACCGCCGGCATCATCCAGCGCCTGCTCCGGGCCGGGTTCGTTCCCGAAGCGCGCGAGACCGTGGTCATCGGCAGGGCCCGGGACCTGAGCCGGGCCCCCACGCTTCCGAGCGGCGTCACCCTGCGGGAGGTGACCTCCCTGACCGACGCCGACCGGATGGCGGAGCTGCTGACCCGGGTCGAAGGCGACGACGTGAGCTATCTCGGCCCCATGTTTGCCCGAGAACGGGCAGCCGACCCCCACGGGGTGGTCCTGCTGGTCGCCGAGGCCGAGGGCCAGGTGGTCTCGACGGCGCGCCTCAATCTGGTGCCAGGGACGGAGTTCGCCACCCTGTGGTCGGGCTCGACGCACCCGCAATGGCGGCGTCAGGGACTCTACCGGGCCACCGTCGCCTACCGCGCCCGGGTCGCCGCCGCCCGCGGCTTCAAGTACCTCCAGGTGGACGCCTCGGAGAACAGCCGCCCGATCCTGGAACGGCTGGGATTCCTCAGCGTGAGCAGCACCACCCCCTTCGTCTGGTCGCCTGGCCCGGGCCCGCAAATTGCGAACGCCTGGTCGGATCCCGTCTCGCGCCGAGGAAGTGAACGTGCCGGAGATTGAGATAACGATTCGGGCGGCCGGCGACGTTGATCAGGTGCTCGCCGCCGGCTTTCTCCTCGACGGCCCGCCCCAACCAGAGCCGACCGCGAGCTTCCTGGCCCAGCCCGGGCACCACCTGCTGCTCGCCTATGAGGGCGAGAGGCCGGTTGGATTCGTGACCGGGGTGGAGATGACCCATCCCGACAAGGGCACCGAGATGTTCCTCTACGAGTTGGCGGTGGCCGAAACTCACCGTCGGCAGGGGATCGGATCGGCGCTGGTCCGCCGCCTGGGCGAACTCGCCCGGGCTCGAAACTGCATCGGAATGTGGGTCGCGACCGACCTTCCCAACCGGCCCGCGCAAGCCACCTACGAGAGCACGGGTGCGGTAGCTGAGAACCCCCCGGCGGTCATCCTATCCTGGCGATTCGATTGAGCTTCCAGAAGCGGCGGTTCCGGCGCAGCCGCCTCGCTTCCGGAGCAGACCAACGCCGTGGGGACCTGGACCCAGTCGCCTTGGGACGCGCTCGGGTGCTCGGGGACCCTCAGAGCACGTAGCGGCGCAGGTCCTCATCACGGACCAGGTCCCCGAGCTTGGCCCGGACGAACTCGCGGTCAATGACGACCTTCTGGCCCTGGTACTGCTCGGCGGCGAAGGAAACATCCTGGAGCACCCGCTCCATCACGGTGAAGAGGCGGCGGGCGCCGATGTTCTCATCCCGCTCGTTGACGAGGAAGGCGTGGTGGGCGAGCTCCTCGACCCCGGCCTTAGTGAACTCGACCTCGACCTCCTCGGTGGCCAGGAGAGCGGCGTACTGGTGGGTGAGTGCGTTCTTGGGCTCGACCAGGATCTGGCAGAGGTCCGCCTCCACCAGTGGCTGCAGTTCGACCCGGATCGGGAAGCGCCCCTGGAATTCCGGGATCAGATCCGAGGGCCGAGCCGAGGTGAAGGCCCCGGCGGCGACGAAGAGGACGTGGTCGGTGCGCACCTGGCCGTACCTGGTGCTCACCGTCGAACCCTCGATGATGGGCAGCAGGTCGCGCTGGACCCCGGCCCCGCTGACATCTGGGCCGTGAGCCTCGACGTAGGGGCCGGCGATCTTGTCCACCTCATCGATGAAGACGATGCCGTTCTCCTCGACCAGGTGGATGGAGTCGTCGTAGACCCGATCGACGTCAACCAGCCGCTCGGTTTCCTCCTGGGTCAGAACGTGGCGGGCGTCGGCGACGCTCATCCGCTTGCTGCGTTTGCGGGGCGGTGCCAGCTGGCTGAAGAAGTCCGAAAGCGACCATCCGATCTCCTCGTAGCCGCTGCCGGAGAAGACCTCGACTGGCGGCGAGTACGACTCCTCCACCTCGATGTCGATCTGGCGATCGTCAAGCTTTCGGGCCGCCAGCTTGCGGAGCAGCTGCCGGCGCCGGGTCCGCTCTCTCCGGGCGGCCGCCAGCTGGGCGGCGCGGGGAGGGTTCTCCCGGGGGGCCGGGACTGGGGTCTCGGAAGCCGCCTCGAGCTCGGCCGCGGCCGGGGAGGGCTGATGATCCGCCTCGATCAGACGCTCGACGATCCGGGCCTCCGCCCGCTGCTTGGCTTCTCCCTCGACTTCGGCTACCCGCTGGCTCTGGACCTGGGTGATGGTCTGCTCAAGCAGGTCCCGGATGATCGACTCCACGTCGCGGCCGACGTAGCCGACCTCGGTGAACTTGGTGGCCTCGACCTTTATGAACGGCGAGTGGGTCAGCTGGGCAAGCCGGCGGGCGATCTCGGTCTTGCCCACCCCGGTCGGGCCGATCAGGAGGATGTTGCTGGGCACAATGTCCTGGCGGCGCTCGGGGGGCACCTGCATCCGCCGGTGTCGGTTGCGCAGGGCGATCGCCATCGCCCTCTTGGCATCCCCCTGGCCGACGATATAACGGTCCAAGGCGGAGACGATCTCGGCCGGTCTAAGCTCCGGGTCCAACTGGGTCCCCTTCTGGCGTGTCCGAGATGGTCTCGACAGAGATCTCGCTGTTGGTGTAGATGCAGATCGAGGCGGCGATCTCCAATGCCTTGCGGGCCACCTCGGCAGCCGACAGTTCAGTGTGCTCGACCAGGGCCTTGGCCGCAGCGTGAGCATAGGGCCCGCCGCTGCCGATAGCTCCGATCCCATCGTCGGGCTCGATCACGTCGCCGTCTCCACTCAGGAGCAGCATCTGGTTGTTGCCAGCAACCACCAGCATGGCGTCCAGGTGGCGGAGGTACCGGTCGGTCCGCCATTCCTTGCCCAAAGCCACCGCCGCCCGGAGGAGGTTGCCCTGGTGCTGGTCCAGGTGCCGCTCGAACTTGTCGAAGAGGGTGAAGGCATCTGCCACCGAGCCGGCGAACCCGACCACGACCTGATCGTGATAAAGCCGGCGCACCTTCATGGCGCGGTGCTTCATGACCACGTCACCGACGGTAACCTGGCCGTCCCCGGCTACCGCGATCTCGGTGCCGCGGCGCACGGCAAGGATCGTCGTCGCGCGCGGACCGGTACCGTCGTGAAGGGCCACTTGAGTTCGATTCTACCCGGGATCCCCAGTTGGACCCCCTGGCCGATGCTCTCTTCGGGCCACCGCACCTATGATTGGAGGATGGCTCAGGAGTCTCCCGACCCGGCCTGGACCGGGGATGAGCGCACCACTCTGACCGGCTATCTGGAAGACCAGCGCTCGACGCTTGCCTGGAAGTGCAAGGATCTGACCGAAGCCCAGCTCAAAGAGCCCTCGGTACCTCCTTCCAAGCTCACCTTGCTGGGGTTGGTTCGCCACATGGCGGAGGTGGAGCGCGGGTGGTTCCGCCGACGCCTGGCGAAAGAGGGGCTGGGGCCGATCTGGTGCTCCGACGAGCAGCCCGATGCCGACTTCGACGAGGTCGCCGACGCCGACGTGGCCGCGTCCTTCGCGGCCTGGGAGGAGGAGTGCCGGAGGTCACGGCAGATCCTGCGCGAGTTGCCCTCGCTGGAGGTCACCCTGGTCACTTCCGCGGGTGACGTCCTCTCCGCACGCTGCATGGTCAACCACATGATCGAGGAGTACTCCCGCCACAACGGTCACGCCGACCTGATCCGGGAGCGGATCGACGGCAAGACCGGAGATTTCCCGCCGCCGGAGGAGCGCCTCCCCCCACCGGGGCAGGGCTAGCCGGGCGGCCCTGCCTGGTCGGTACTCACACCCCCTCCAGTACCCGTTGATCCCGGGAGGCAGCCCGAGGAGAGGGCGGCCACGACAATCCTCTCTGCCGACGGACCCCGGCGCAGCCTCCGCTGAGCTATCTGCCGACCGGCTCCTTGACCCGCCTCTTGGAGGCGCTCGGTCGCCGTCCAACTGGCCCCGTTTTGGCCCCGGCGGGCGCCCCCGCCTCCTTGGCTGGACGGTACTTGCACCCCGGATACCCGGAGCAGGAGACGAAGGGACCGAAGCGTCCCTTCCGCTGCACCAACGGTTTGCCGCAGTCGGGGCAACTCTCCCCGGTCGGCTCCGCGACCGGCGCCGCTTTCAGGGCCCCGTCGGCGCCCACCTCAGTGCGAATGAAGCGGCAGCTCGGATACCCGGAGCAGCCGACGAACGGCCCCCGGCGTCCGGTCCGCTTGACCAGCGACTTGCCACAGAGCGGGCAGGCTTCTCCGATCTCTTCGGCCGGGGTTCTTTCCTGCTTGCCCTCGATGAAGTCGCACTCGGGATAGCGGCTGCAGCCGACGAAGTCCCCGAAGCGCCCGCTGCGCTGCACCAGGTCCGCCCCGCACTTGGGGCAGGGGGTGCCGGTGGGCTCGGCTTTGATCTTGACCCGGGGCATGCTCTCCTGGGCCGCGTCCAGCACTTTGGCGAAGGGCTCGTACCAGGAGCTCACCACCGGGACCCAGGTACTCTGGCCCGACTCGATGGAGTCCAGCTGTAGCTCCAGGGCCGCCGTGAACCCCAGGTCAACCACCGAGGGGAACTGGGTCGTCAGGGCCTCGTTAACCGCCGACCCCAAGGGGGTGGGATGGAGTCGGCGCTCCTGCTGGACCACGTATCGCCGGGTCTGGATCAGCTCCGTCATGGTGGCGTAGGTGCTGGGTCGCCCGATCCCGCGCTCCTCCAATTCCTTGACCAGGGTTGCCTCGCTGTACCGGGGCGGCGGTTGGCTGAAGTGCTGTTCGGGGTTGAGGGCATCGAGCTTGACCAGCTGGCCCTCGTTGAGCTCAGGCAGCACCTCGTCCTCCCTCTTCTCAGAGCCGACTACTCGGAGGTAGCCGTCGAAGACCAGCCGGCTCCCAGTGGCCCGGAAGCGGTGCTCCCCGGCCATCACCTCGGCGCGGGTCGCGTCGAATTCGGCAGGGCTCATCTGGCTGGCCAGAAACCGTCGCCAGATGAGTCGGTAGAGCTTGGCCTGGTCCGAGCTGAGGTACTGCTGAACCTGCTCCGGATCGCGCTCCACCGCGGTCGGCCGCACCGCTTCATGGGCATCCTGGCTGGCGACCGCCGCCTTCGGGCTCCGCCTCTGCGCCCCGGCCTGGCCCAAGTATCTGCTCCCGAAGGACTGCTCCAGGTAGGTCCTAGCCCCGGCTCGGGCAGTGTCGCTCAGGCGGACCGAGTCGGTGCGCATGTAGGTGATCAGACCAGCCGGACCCGAACTCCCCAGCTCGACCCCCTCGTAGAGCTGCTGGGCGATCCGCATCGTCTTGGAGGGACTGAAGTGGAGCTGCGACGAGGCATCCTGCTGGAGGGTGCTGGTGATGTAGGGCTGGGGCGGATTGCGCCGCTGCCGGCGGCGCTCCACCGCCGCCACCCGGAACTCCGAGTGCTCGACCTCGGCCATGACCCGACGGGCGCTGGCCTCGTTGGCGAGCCCCGAAGGTTCGCCGTCATCTTCTTTGGACTTGACCCGCTTGACCTTGGGCTCCAGTCCCACCCCCTGGTAGCGCGCCTTGAACGGCTCTTTGTCGTCAGTGAGCAGGAGCGCCTCCAGGCTCCAGCTCTCGACCGACTTGAAGGCCTCTATCTCCTGCTCCCGATCACAGACCAGTCGGAGCGCCACTGATTGGACTCGCCCCGCGGAGAGCCCCTTGCGGATCTTTCGCCAGAGCAGAGGGCTCAGCTTGTAGCCCAAGAGCCGGTCGATCACCCGCCGCGCCTGCTGGGCGTCTACCAGTTTTTGGTTGATCGGCTGCGGCTGCTCCAGAGCTGCCTCGACCGCCTGCTTGGTGATCTCATGGAAGACGATCCGCTCCGGATCGACCAAGCCCAGCTGGTGGGCGATGTGCCAGGCGATGGCCTCCCCCTCGCGATCTGGGTCGGCCGCCAGCAGCACCCGCTTGGAATTGCGGGCGGCGGACTTCAGCTCCCGGAGCTGGCCCTCCTTGCCCTTGATCACGGTGTAGTCGGGCTCGAAGTCGTGCTCGATGTCGATCCCCAACTTGGAGCGGGGCAGGTCGACCACATGGCCCATCGATGCCCGGACGTCGTAGTCGCTGCCGAGGAACTTGCTGAGAGTCCGGGCCTTGCTGGGAGACTCGACGATGATCAGGTTCGAGGCGGGCATCAGCTGAGGCAGATCTCCGATGGGCGGGTGGGGCGAGCCGGCATTCTAACAACAGCCTCCCCGTCCGACCCCACTTCCACACCTGGGACTCGGCTTGGGGGCTGGGTAAACTGGCCGCAGCAGGCCACCAGAACGGGAGTGCCGCCAATCGTGGCCATCGCGATCTCCGACAAGTACGCCCAGGTCGAGATCGTCGAGCGCCGCGACTACAGCCCCGACCTCTGGTCGATCCGGGTTAGCCACGAGCTCCCCTTCGAATTCCGGGCCGGCCAGTACGCCACCCTGGGCGTCGAGGTGGACGGGAAGCCACTCGAGCGCCCCTACTCGATTGTCTCCGCCCCCGAGGAAGGAGAGCTGGAGTTCTTCATCGAGCTGATCCCGGACGGCGCGCTCACTCCCCACCTGCATCCCCTCCAGGTGGGTGCCTCGCTGTTGATGCGCAAGCGCCCCAAGGGGGTCTTCCTCAAGAGTGGACTGGATCCGGACCTGGCCCACCTCTTCCTGGCCACGGTCACCGGGATCGCCCCCTTCGCCAGCATCCTGCGCCAGCTCCAAGGCCAGCTGCGCCAGGGCGAGATCGTGCCCCCCAAGATCGTCCTGGTCCAGGGGGCCAGTTTCTCCCACGAGTTCGGGTATGGGGAGGAGATGGATCAGATCGCCCTCGAGTTTCCCGACTTCGAATACGTGCCCACGGTGAGCCGTCCCTGGGGGGAGTCCGGCTGGGAGGGTGAGGTCGGCCGGGCCGAGGACATCCTGCGCAAGCACGCCGACCGCACCGGGATCAGGCCCGGTCGGGGCCGGGTCTATCTCTGCGGCCACCCCGGCATGATCTCCAGTGGACGGGCGGTCATGCTCAGGGCCGGGCTGCCCGACCAAGACATCCTGGAGGAGCAGTACTGGCCCGAGGGCAAGGCCCCGGCGTCAGCCTCCGAGTAGCTTCAGCCGGCGGGCTGGAGCAGGACCGCGTCCAGCTTGGCCCGCAGGGCCGCCTTGGGCTGGAAGCCGACCATGGTGGCGACCGGCTGGCCGGCCCGGAAAACCATCAGAGTGGGGATGCTCATCACCCGGTACTCGCCCGACACGATCGGGCAGGCGTCGGTGTCGACCTTAGCGACCTTGAGCCGACCGGCGTACTCGGACGCGAAGGACTCGACGATAGGGGCGAGCATCCGGCAGGGTGGGCACCACTCAGCCCAGAAGTCGACTAGGACCGGAGTCTCTGCCTCCAGCACTTCGTCCCGAAAGCTGGCGTCGGTGACCGCGACTGGCGCATCCATGAGAATCCTCCTGGTCCTGCTCGCTCTCGGCCCGCCCGGCCGACTCCTCTCATCATAGCGCTTTTGTCAGGTATCCTTGACGGATGAGCTACCAACCGGCCAGCGCTTCCGCCGCGGCCGCGGCCGAGCTGGTGCTGACGACCCTGGAGCGACTGCCCACCCCGGACCGCCTCCTCGCCCTGCGTTCCTTGGCGGTTCTGCTCGGCACCCGGCGGGCGGCGACCGTCCTGGCGGCCCGCGCCGAGGGATACAGCTGGGCCGAGATCGCCGACCGGCTCGGAATGTCACGGCAGTCGGTCTGGCAACGGTACGGGCGGGAAGAGGGCGAGCCGACGAACCGGGGGCGCCAGCGCCGGGCTCCGGGCACGCCGACCACCTTCTCCAACTGCGCCGCCTACAAGGCGGTCACCAGCCGGCCCGACTCGGCCTGAAGGGGGCCTGGGGGGCGGTCAACTACCCCCGGCCGGCGCAGGGTCAGCGCTTCAGCTTGGCCCCGATCTCCGGCGAAATCTGAGTCAGCAGGTTCCGGATTGACTTGACCCAGCGATTGGAGGGGTGCTTCCAGGCCAGCGGCTCGCCCCCGCTCAAGGAACGCACTCCGTCGATGCCGGCGTGGGGCAGGGTCAACACCGGCTGCTCCAGTACCCGTCGGGCGCGCTCGGAGTCGACCTGGTGGTAGGGAAGTACGCAGTTGAGTACGACCGAGATCCTGGTCCGGGGAATCTGCAACTGATCGCAGATGCGCAGCCAGCCCCGGAGACCAACCACCCCCGGGTTGTCCGGGGTCCCCACCAGGATCATGTGGTCGGCCGACTCGAGGAGGTCGATGCCTCCGTTGTCGAGCCTGCCGCCCTGATCCACCACCACCAGGTCGGCCAGCCGGGTGAGCCGGAAGATCAGCGCTCCGACCGCGGCCGGCGAAACCGAGTCGGAGAGCTCGGGTCGCCCCGGCGCAGGAAGCACCGAGACCCCGCTCGGGTGCCTGGTTAGCCGGTCGAGGATGTCATCCTCTGAAGGCAGGTCGGCTAGCTCAACCCAGGTCGGGGTCTGGGGGGGCAGGTTGAACGCCATCAGGGCGCTGCCGAAACGAGGCACGTTGTCGACCAGCGCCACCCGTAGCGACTCCGCCGCGATCACGGCCAGATTGGTGGCCAGCCCGGTGCGCCCGACCCCGCCCCGCGGGCCGCAGACGACCCAGAGCTCGCCTTGGCCCTTGCGATCCGTGTGCGCTGCGACCGGAGGTGGGGCGGGCGCCGCCAGCAGACCGCGCAGGGTCTCGGCTACGGTCTGGGTTGAACTGCTGCGGGGAAGGACCTCGGTGGCCCCGGCGGCAGTGGCCGCGGCCACCAGGGGCGAGTTCGGGTCGGCGACCACCAGGACCACCGGTATGGAGGCGTGGGACTTGGACGAGCGGATCTTCTGTATCAGAGGGACCAACTCCGGGTCGTTCCCCGTGACCTCGATCAGGGCCGCCTCGGCGGGTGTGGCGGCGAGTGCCGCGGCGGCGGCCCCGGCGCTCTCAAATGCCAGCATCGCCAGGTTGCGCTTGTCGAGCGCCTTGCTGATCGTCTCCGAGCGCGACGCCTGGCGCGAGACCACCAGCACGCGGTTGGGTTGATCGGGCACGATCTCCAGTTTAGGCGCTGCGAGTCGGTGACAACTCGGCTAACTCAATCCGACCTGGGCCGGACTCGCGCCAGTCGGCGCTTGGGAGCCGGTTCGGCGACCACCGCCGGCTCCGCCTCGAGGCCGACCTCGGCCGCCTCAGCGCCGGGGGACTGGCCCTTGGCGACCGGCTCGCGCCGCTCGCGGATCTTGGCCCGCTTGCCCACCTTGTCGCGTAGGTAGTAGAGCTTGGCCCGGCGGACCCTGCCGTGCCGGATCACCTCGATCTGGGCCAGGCGCGGCGAGTGGACTGGGAAGGTCCGCTCGACCCCCACCCCATGGGCGGTGCGCCGGACTGTAATCGAGCGCTGGGAACCCCCTTTCTGAAGGGCGATAACCAGCCCCTCAAAGACCTGGATCCGCTCCCTCGTCCCCTCCACCACCTTGACGTGGACCCGCACGGTGTCGCCCGGGCTCAGCTCCGGGATATCGTCGCGAAGCTGCTCCTCCTCGAGCAGATCGATGATGTTCACTGCGCACCTCCCAGGGGGAGGCCGGCTACCGCCGCGCCCGATCCCCGCTTTTCAACTCCTCCGGACCCCCCGCGCCCCCCCGTCTCCGACTCCCTCGACAGCAAGTCGGGCCGCAACCTCCGCGCCCGCTCCCTGGCGGCCTCGGCGCGCCAGCCGGCGATCTTGGCGTGATCCCCACCCCGGAGCACTTCCGGGACCGCCATTCCTTCAAACACCGCCGGCCGAGTGTAGTGGGGGTACTCGGGCAACCCGCCACTGAAACTCTCGTCGACCAGAGACTCGGGATCCCCCAGGGTTCCGGGCAGGCGGCGGGCGACGGCCTCGATGAGCATCATGGCCGGCAGCTCGCCTCCGCTCACGACGAACTCCCCCACCGAGATCTCGTCCAGGAGAAGACCGGCCCGGACCCGCTCGTCCACGCCTTCGTAGCGGCCACAGACGAGCAGCAGTCGAGATTCCCCGGCGAGCTCCTCGACCAGCGCCCCATTGAGCCGACGCCCGTGCGCCGAGAGCAGGATCCCCCGGGCAGGGGGAGTCGCCCCAGCCTCGTTCACGGAGCGGACAGCGGCGAAGAGCGGCTCGGGCCGGAGGACCATTCCCGGACCGCCCCCGTAAGGGATGTCGTCCACCTGCCGGTGAACCCCGAGACCCCACTGCCGCAGGTCGTGGGGCACGATCTCGATAAGCCCCTGCTCAAGGGCCCGGCCGACCACCCCGGCCCCAAGCGGCCCCGGGAAGACGGCCGGAAAGAGGGTGATCACGTCAAATCGCATCGGTCCCCGCCTCCAGGTAGGGCTCGGCGACTGTGATCCGGCCCCTCGCCAGATCGATTCCTAGGACCGCCGCCCGGACCGCGGGCACCCTGAGCTCGGCCCCCCCACTGCGCACCACATAGACGTCGTGGGCGGGGTACGCCTCCACGTCGACCAGCTCACCGCGGCTCCGACCACCTGGGTCCTCCACCTCCAGACCCACCAGCTGGAAGTGGAAGAACTCCCCCGCGGGCAGGGGCCGGAGCTGGGATGCCTCCAGCTCCAGGTAACCCCCGCTCAGATCAGCTGCGCCACTCCGATCGGTTACGCCGGCAAAGCGGCAGATCAGGTGCGCACCCCTGCCGCGCACCGATTCAAGGCGCAGGGCGCCCCTGGGACCCCGCAGCTCCATCCCCGAGCGAAGCCGGCCTGGCTCCCCGCCCAGGAGCTCGACGGTCAGCTCCCCGGATAGCCCGTGCGGACCCAGCACCCGGGCGACCCGAATCCACTCCGGCGGCTCGCTCAATCGCGCACCTCGAGATAGACCCGATCGCGGGGGCGCAGCGAGGCGGCCCGGACCACCATCCGGATCGCCTCAATGTGTCGCCCCCCCCGCCCGATTAGTTTGCCCAGGTCCTCCGGCGCGGTTCTGATCCGGACCGTCACCCGATGCCCGTCCCGCTCCTCCTCGACCGCAACCGACTGGGGCTGGCCCACCATCTCGCGGACCATGAATCCCACCAGCTCGGCGTAATCGGGCACGACTTCATCCATCGCCATCGGAAGGCCCTTCATCCGCCGCCTCTACGGCCTCGTCGTCCGTGCTTTGATCAGCAGCTTCGGACGGCTCCGGGCCTTCGGCGGGGGCTTCGGTCTCGGCGGCTGGTTCGGCCTCAGCAGCTGATTCGGCCGCAGCAGCAGTCTCGCCCGCCGCGTCCGCCTCCGGGACGGCTTCGGCCGACGCCGGCGGCGCCGCTGGGGCTGGCACTGGCGCCGCCGCCGGGCTTTGGCCCGGCTTGGGAGCCCGCTTGGGGCCTGTCTTGGTGCGCACGGGATGCGCGGTCGCGGGCAGCGATCCCTGGCGCTCGAGCAGCTCCCGGACCGCCTCCGAGGGCCGGGCTCCGGTCGCCATCCAGTGCCGGATCCGCTCGTCGTCCACGTGAAAGACCTTGGGATCCTTGAGCGGATCGTAGTACCCGATGGACTCGATGAAGCGGCCATCCCGGGGTGAGCGCGCGTCCGCCACCACCACCCGGTAGAAGGGCCGCTTCTTGGCGCCCATGCGCTTAAGCCGGATCTTCACTGCCAATTGCAATCTCCTCTTTCCTGACTCGAATTGTGAGCCGTCATCCGGGCTCCCCCGGTCCCTGCAGGGCTCCCGCACCGCCTTTCCAAAGCTCTGCGGCCAGCCGCCGTCGCCCACCTCCGCCGGAGAGCCCGCGCATCATCTCCTGCATCCGCTCGAAGCCCTTGATCAGGCGGGACACCTCCACCGCCGAGGTCCCACTGCCAGCCGCGATCCGGCGGCGCCGGGAGGCGTCGATGAGGGCGGGCCGCCGCCGCTCCTGGGCCGTCATCGAGAGCACGATGGCCTCGATCCGTCCCAGCTGGGTCTCGTCGGGGATGGCGCCCCCCTGGCGCATCAACTCCCGTCCCCCGGGCATCATCCCGATGATCGATTCGAGCGGACCCAGCCGGCGCAGCTGGCGCATCTGGGTCACGAAGTCGTCGAGAGTGATCCGGCCCGCACGGATGCGCTCCTCGACCTGCTTGGCGTCGGCGGCGCTGATCTCCTGGCTGGCCCGCTCGACCAGGGTGAGCACGTCACCCATGCCCAGGATTCGCCGGGCCATCCGCTCCGGGTGAAACGGTTCCAGATCGCGGGCCCGCTCCCCCACCCCGCAGTACCACACCTGGATCCCGATAGCCGCTCGCATCGAAAGCGCCGCTCCGCCCCGAGCGTCCCCGTCCAGCTTGGTCAGCACCACCCCATCCACCCCGACAGCGGCTTGGAAGGCCTGGGCGACCTTGACCGCCTCCTGACCGGTCATGGCGTCCACCACCAGGAGGCGATGGTGGATTCGAGTGGCCTTGGTGACCGCTTGGAGCTCCTCCATCAGGGCCTGGTCCAGCTGAATCCGGCCGGCGGTGTCGACGATGACCACGTCGGCGCCGCGCCGCCGGGCCTCAGCGACGGCCTGGCGCACGCCCCGGGCCAGGCCCTGGTCCAGGGCGCACTCGAGGACATCCACCTTCTGCTCGCTCGCCAGAATCCGAAGTTGCTCGACCGCGGCGGCCCGCTGCAGGTCTGCCGCGACCAGGATCGGTCGGTGGCCTTCCTGGGCGACCAGACGGGCCAGCTTGACGGCGCTGGTGGTCTTTCCCGACCCCTGCAAGCCCATCAGCATCACCGTGGTCGGGGGTTCGGGATGGTAGGTGATCTTGGCGTCCTCGCCCCCGAGCAGTCCCACCAGCTCCTCGTGGACAACCTTGATCACCTGCTGCCCGGGGGTCAGGCTGCCCAGGACATCGCTGCCCAGGGCCCGCTCCCGGATTCGGTCGATGAAATCGCGCGCCACCTTGTAGTTCACGTCCGCCTCGAGGAGCGCCAGGCGCACCTCACGGAGGCCGGCGTCGACATCCTCGGGGGTGAGTCGCCCCTTGTCGGTGAAGCGCTTGAAGGCGATCCCGAGCCTGTCGGTCAAGGTGTCGAACATCAGGCGGACACCTCCTCTGGTCGGCCCGCCGCCAAGAGGCGCTCCAGCCGCTCGACCCGCCCCCGGAGCCGAGCCAGCTCGAAGTCGGCGGCCTCCAGGCGCCGGCATGCCCCCACCTGCTCCTCCAGGGATCGCATCCGGTCCAATCCCCGGCGGACCAGGTCGTGGGCCGCCGCCCGCGAGGTGCCCAGGGCCAGCGCCAGCTCACTCAGTGACCAGTCCTCCTCCAAGTGGAGCCGGAGCGCCTCCCTCTGGCGCGCGGTGAGCACCTCGCGGTAGACGTCGAGGAGGCGGACCCGGGCGAGCCGGTCGAGAGCGTTAGGTGTAAAGGCCAAAGCCTTGACACCCTACACCCTTCCGGAGGCAGCGTTGGGGCCGGAACTCGTGGGACGGAACCCTCACCCAGAGCGGCGAGCTGGAGATAGCCACCCCCGGGGCCGCCGGCTCCGGTCAGTCCTGGGCGCCCGGTTCCGACTCCGTCTCCACCCCCAGCAGCGCGTCCAGGAAGGCGCCCGGGTCGAAGTCGGCGAGATCCCCCAGGCCCTCTCCGACCCCGATCAGCTTGACCGGCACCCCGAGCTCGGCCTCGACCTGGAAGAGGTATCCGCCCCGACCGCTGCCGTCGAGCTTGGTCAGCACCAGGCCGGTCGCCCCCACCGCCTCCGAGAAGGCCCGCGCCTGGGCCAGGGCATTGGCCCCCACGTAGGCGTCGAGAACCAGCAGCGTTTCCGCCGGCTGCCCGGTCGCCTGGCCCTCGATCACGCGGCGGATCTTGCCCAGCTCCTGCATCAGGTTGTGCTTGGTGTGGAGCCGCCCCGCGGTGTCGACCAGCACCACCTCCCGGCCTCGCGCCTGGGCGGCCGCGATGGCGTCGTAGACGACCGCCCCGGGATCGGAACCGAGCTGATGGGCCACGACCTCGGTCCCGGACCGGGCGGCCAGCGTCCGCAGCTGCTCGATGGCGGCGGCCCGGAAGGTGTCGCCGGCCGCGATCAAGGGCGTGACCCCCTGGCCTCGGAGTCTGGTCGCGAGCTTGGCCACGGTGGTCGTCTTGCCGGCCCCGTTCACCCCCGCCACCAGCCAGACCGCGGGCTCCCCGGCCAGGGAGAGCTCCCGATCGAATCCGGAGAGCCGGGACGCCATCTCCTCCCGCAGGGCGCTCAGCAAAGGCACCGTCTCGCGGAGCTTCTGGCGGCTCGCCCGCTCCCGTAGGGTCCCGACCAGTTCGTCCGCCACCCGCACGCCGCAGTCGCTGGCCAGCAGCAGCTCGAAGATCTCCTCGAAGAGCTCGTCGCCGGAGCCGCGCCGGAGGCTGACCCGAGCTCGAAATTGCTGGCCGAGGCCGCTGCCAACCTTGTCCAGGCGCCCGGGGATCCTCCGCCACCACCTGCCTCGGCGCGGCGCCTTGACCTCAGCCAAGGGAGGCGGCTCCCGCCAGCTGGGCGTGGTCAGGGGTCTCGACCGCCTGGCCATCGGAGGTAAGCCTGACCGAGAGTATGCGACTGGAACCGGCACCGTCCTGGGTCACCCCATATAGCACCGAGGCCCGCGACATGGTCGTGAGGCTATGGGTCACGACCAGGAACTGGCTGCTCTCCGCCCGTTTCTGGAGTAGGTCGGCGAAGTGCGTGATGTTGGCCTCATCCAGAGCGGCATCGACCTCGTCAAAGACGTAGAAGGGGCTGGGCGAGACCTTCTGCAGAGCCAGAACCAGGGCCAGGGCGGTCAAGGCGCGCTCCCCGCCCGAGAGCAGCGGCATCGAGAGCACCCGCTTGCCCTGGGGTTGGACCTGCATCTCGACTCCGCCCGGCGCCCCGTCCTGACCCGGGGCCGCGGAGAGCGTGGCCTTGCCGCCGCCGAAGAGCTCCACCCAGACAGATTCGAACTCGCGGGTCACTTCCGCCAGAGTCGCCTGGAAGCGGGCCCCGGTGACCGCCTGAAGCTGGGCCAGGACCTCGCCCAGCTCGGCTCGAGCACTGAGGCAGTCATCGTGGGCCGCGCGCAAGCCCTCGGTCCTCGCCAGCAGTTCAGCCAGCTGCCGGGGCGCCAGTTCGTTGATCGGGCCCAGGGCACCGAGGCGGCGCTCGTTGCGAACGATCTCCGCGGCGGCCTTGGTGGGATCCTCCCGGCCCGCGGCGCCCTCCCCCTCGCTCGCCGGGGCGGGCTCGCCCGGGCCCACCTGAGCTCCGAGCCGCTCCACCTGCTGAGCCTGAGCGGCCACCTCCCGCCGCCACGACTCCGCCTGGAGCTCCGC
Organism: Candidatus Dormiibacterota bacterium; assembly: GCA_035534755.1. Lineage (GTDB taxonomy): Bacteria > Chloroflexota > Dormibacteria > Aeolococcales > Bog-877 > Bog-877. Next base: position 26,428 of record DATLRH010000014.1, on the reverse strand, counting down.
CTGGCGCACCGCGGCTTCACGCTCAGCTCGCTTGCGCTCCAGCTCGCCGAGCTCCCGGAGCGGGTCCGCAGCGCCGGCGGAGGCCTCCTCGCGCTGGGCTCGGGAGCGCTCGAAGCTGGCCCGGGAGGCGCCCGCCTGCTGGCGGGCCAACTCCAACTGCTGCAGCGACTCCAGAGCCATGCGCTCGGCCTTGCCGATCCGCTCCGCGGCGCTCTCGGCACGGATTCGAAGCTGCCCCCGCCTCCGACCCAGCTCCTCCTCGCGACGGCTCCAGCTGCGCAGCTCGGCCTCCCTGGAGGCGGTCGTCAGGCGGGCCTCCTCCAACCTCCGGCTGGACTCCAGTACCAGTTCCCCGACGGCAGCGACCGCGCCGCGACACTCCTCCACCCGGGCCGCCGCAGCCGCCAGGGACGCTTGCTCGGCGCCCAATCCAACTTCGAGCTCGGCCAACGCCTCGCGGTCTCGCCGGCTCTGCGCCTCCCGGACTAGGAGCTCGCGCTCGAGCCCGGCCAGCGCCCGCTGGGAGCGGTCCGACTCGGCCCCCAGGCGAGTTGCCTCGGCCTCGTGGGCGGCCGCCAGTGACTGGGCCGCGCTCGCCTCGCGGCGGGCCCGGTCGACCTGTTCGCGCAGCTCCTGGTGGGCCTGGCGGGCTCTCTCGAGAGCCTCCGCGGCCCGGCCCAGCTCGGCCCGCTGGCGTGCCACCGTGCGCTCGGCCTGCCGGGTCTGCTCGACCAGGCGCAAATCTCCGTGGGCTCGAGAGGGAGTGATCTCCAACCCGGTTCCCAGCACGGTGCCGTCGGGAAGAACCGCTCTCCCGTCGGGAAGTCGGGCCAGCCAACGGACGGCCGCCGGACGGTCCTCGGCGAGGCAGACCAGTCGGGAGATGCGGGCCGCCACCCGGAGGGCGCCGGGCTCGCCTACCAGGGCGGTGGCCAGAGGACGGCAGCCCTGAGGCGGGTTGGCCACGACCGGCTCTTCTGAGACGGGCCAACAGACCACCTCAGCGACGTCCCCGGCCAGCTCCAGGGCTCGGCGGGCGGCTCCCTCCTCCCCCACCAGGGCCTTGAGGAAAATGCCCAGCCCGGCCTCGACCGCCGCGGCGTCGGCAGCCTGCCCGGCCTGGACCCCCTCCGCCAGCCGGTGGATGTGCGTCCCGCTCCGCCTGGCCGCGGCGGCGATCGGAGCCGCCTGCGTCCCGGTCTCCAGGGCCGCCACCAGGGCCCCCAGGCGGGCCTCGGCCTCGCGCAGGGTCACCGTCACCCGCGAGAGCGCCTCCTCGGCCCGCTGCACCAGCTGCTGCCGGGCGAGCTCCGCCTTCTCCGCCCGCTCGACGGCGGCCAGCTCCCGGTTCGCCGCCAGGCGCTGGGCGCCGGCCGCCGCGGACGCGGCCTGGTGGGCCTCCTTTGACCGCGAACCGCTCGCCTGGGCCGCGGTCTTGGCATCGAGGGCCTGGCTGGTCCAAGCCTCGGCCCCGGCCAGCCGCGCCTCGAGCTCGGCGCGGCTCCGCCGCGACTGGGTCACCCGGCGTTCCAGCTCCTGGTCGCGGAGCTGAGCCGCGGCCAGCTCGGCCCGGCGCTCCGTGCGCTCCTGGGCGAGTCGGCCGAGCTCGAGCTCGATCGCCGCTATAGCCGCTCGTCCCTTCTCTAGGGTGTCGGCATCGCCCGGATGGTCGGGGTCGGAGCCGCTCTCCAGCTGACTGAGGTCGTCCTCGGCCTCGGCCAGCTGGAGGGCCGCCGCGGCCCGGGACTCGGCCGCCTGGACGGCGCGCTCCTGCCAGCGCTCGACCTGGGCATCGGCTTGCTGCAAGCCGAGCGCAAGCGCCCCCGCCTGGCGCTCCGACTCGAGTCGGCCAGCCTCGATCGCCTGCAGCCGCTCGCGCTCAAGCCGGTAGGTCGACTCGAACTCGCGGGCCCCCTGGCGCAGCTGCTCCAGACGACGGTCCCCCTGCTGCAGCTGGCGCTCCCGCTGGCGCAGCTCGGCCAGCGCGGCCAGCCAGGCCGCCTTCTCGAGGCTTCCCCGCAGCGCCTGGAGGCGGGACCGGACCCGGCCGGCCTCCAGGGCCGCGTCGGCCTCCTGCCGGAGCTCGTCGATCCGCGGCAGGAGCTCGGCGAGCCGACCCATCGAGCCCTCGAGCCAGTCGTTGAGCGAGGCCAGGCGCTGGCCGGAGTCCTCGATCAGGGCCTGGGCTCCTCGGACCCCGGCCGCCTCCTCGATCAGATGGCGGCGCTGGGCCGGGGTGGCCCGGATGATCGACTCGATGTCGTTCTGGGCGATCACCGAATAGCCCGCCTGAGCCAGCCCGGTTGCGTCCAGGAGGCGACCCAGGTCGCGCAGGCGGACCCTCTGCCCATTGCGGCGGAACTCGCTGGTGCCGTCCCGGAAGACGCGCCTCGTGATGGCCACCTCGACGTCCTCGACGGGCAACCGGCCATCCTCGTTGTCGAAGACCAAGCTGACCTCGGCCATCCCCACCGGGGCTCGATTGGCCCCGCCCGCGAAGATCACCTGGTCCAAGCGCTGGCCGCGCAGCTCGCGGGCGCTGGTCTCCCCCAGCACCAGTCGGATCGCGTCGACCAGGTTGGACTTGCCGCTCCCGTTCGGGCCCACGATGGCGGTGATCCCCGGCCCCAACTCCAGCTCGGCCCGGCCGGAGAAGCTCTTGAAGCCCTGCAGGTGCAGGCGGCTGACCCTCATGGAACTGGGGTCGCCGGTCTCCCTGACCGTCCCCGGCCGCCCCGGCGACCCCGATGGCTGCGCCGGCGGGGCGCGCCGTCCGAACCCCCCTCGTCCGCCGTCGAGGGGAGTGGGCGCTCATCAGCAACTGGCTCCGAAGGGTCGGGCTGGGACACCGCCTCCGGAACCGGGGACGGAGAGGCCCCTCCGCGAGGCCGGCGGCGCCGCCGCCGGGCGGGCGCGGGTTGCGGGCCGGCGGTGGGCACCTCCTCCGGGGCTGCCGGCGCAGCCGAGGTCGTCGCCCCCCCACGAGAGGGGTCGGCTGAGGCGCTCCCACCTCCCCGGGAACGGCGCCGGCGACGCTTGGGAGCCGGGGGATCGGAGCCCGCCGGAACCGCCTCTGGGACGGTGGCGAGTGCAGCTGGGGGAAGCGGCGTCGCCTCGCCGGCGGCGGACGGGGCCTCTCCGGCGGCGGCCGGGGCCGCGCCGCCACCCGTACCCCTCGAGCGCCGGCGACGCTTGCGGGCGGGAGGCGCCGGCGGGTCCGCCACCTCCGCGACGCTCGGGGGGATCGCTTCCAGAACCGGGGTCGGGTTTGGCTCCGGCTCTCGATTAGCCTCCCCCATCGGCCGCGGTGAGGGCGTGTCCGCGGCGCCCACCCCGGTCCGCCCGCCACGACGCCGCTTCCGGGAGGCGGGCGCAACCATGTGGTCGATGGCGGCTCGGGCGGCCCCCTGCTCGGCTGCCTGTTTGGTCCCCCCCCGACCCTCCCCCAGAACCGGCCCGCCCTCGACCGAGACCTGGGATAGGTACTGCCGGGGGCGGGCGTTCCCCTCCGGGATGGTCCGGTAGAGGGGCGGCATGCCGTAGCGCTCCTGGGCCAGCGCTTGGAGCCGTCCCTTGAAGTTGGGGTCAGTCCAGGAGCTGAGGTCGCCGATCCGGGAGAGGAAGATCTTGCCGGCCTTGCGATAGCCCTGGTCCAAGAAGGTGGCGCCGATGATCGCCTCGAAGGCGTTGGCGTGCAGCGAGGTGAGCCGGCGTGCTCCCGACTTGGTGGCCCCCCGACCCAGCCGAAGCGCCTCGCCGAGCCGGAGCTGCTCGCCGATACCAGCCAGGGCCACGGTGCTGACCAAAGAGGAGCGCATCTGGGTCAGCTGCCCCTCGTCGTAGGAGGGAAACCGATTGAAGAGGTACTCGGCGGCCACCAATTCCAGGACCGCATCGCCGAGATACTCGAGCCGCTCGTTATCGCGCCCCTCGTCCCCCCGTTCGTTGATCCAGGAGGTGTGGGTCATCGCCTCCAGCAACCACTCCCGGCGCTTGAACCGGATCTCCAGCCGTGCCTCCAGCTCGTCAAGCCGGAGATCAGCCTCGCGCTCCTGGTCCGCCTGCTCGGCGGCGCTCAGCTGGGCTCGCCGCCGCCGAGCCGCTGGTCGGGCGGGCTCGCCCGCGGCTAGCTGGTCAGGTCCAGGTGATCCTTGATGTAATCCCAGGCCTGACCCACTGTCTGGATCTTCTCCGCGTCCTCGTCCGGGATCTCCATCCCGTAGGCCTCCTCGAAGGCCATGATCAGCTCCACCAGATCCAGCGAGTCGGCGTTCAGATCCTCCACGAAGTTGGCTTCCGGCTTGACCTGGTCCGTCTCGACGCCCAGCTGTTCCACCACTATCGCCTTGAACCCATCCCAGCTCGTGTCTGCCATCTCTTCCCCTAGTTGAACGACCTGTGGTCGTCTGCTCTTCCTGATGTTCTGGAAGCGGGCCCCCCGCCCCTTCGACCGAGTCCGTCGGGCTCTCGATCCCGGGTCGTTCCAGCCGCCCTGGATCCGGTGTCTCCGCCCCGCCGGCGCCGGTGCCACTGAGGCGTTCGCCGGGCAATACGGTAAAGCTTGCGGCGCCTGCACCGCTTCCGGGCTCGCCCGAGGTCGGGCCGGCAAGCGGCTCCGCCGGGTCCGGCTCCGGCCGGGAGCCGGACAGGCGCCGGACGAATGACTTCACAGCCCGACTGCCGAGAAGGGCGGCTGGGCCGCTGAGGGGTACATCTGCCGGGGCAAGCTGGGGGCCATTGTAAGCCGGGGCCGAACCTCCTACCTCTGTTCGCCCCCAAGGGGGCGGTCGTCAGGTGGCGCCAGCGCGGAGAGGGCTCGGGTGGCACCCTGGGGCGAGTCCACCGAGATGGTCTCCGCCCCGGGGAGGATCCGGCGGACCAGTCCGGCCAAGGTCGACCCGGGGCCGCACTCCAGGAAGGTGGCGGCTCCGGCTCGGGCCAGGGACTGAACCGAATCGGCCCAGCGCACCGACCCTGCCAGCTGATCCTCGAGGCCGCGGCGGACTTCAGCTGCGGTGTGGGAGATGGTCCCCGAGACTCCGGCGGCAACCCCGAAGCGGGGGTTCGCGATCGCCACCCGGTCCAGCAGGACCCGGAATGCGGCGGCGGATTCGGCCATCAGCGGAGAGTGGAAGGCGCCCCCCACGGGGAGCGGCACCACTCGGCGGGCTCCCGCCGTCCTAGCCAGCCCCGCCAGCCGCTCGATCGCCTCCAGGCTGCCCGAGACTACGAGCTGGCCCGGGGCGTTGTCGTTGGCGACGACGCAGCATCCGTCCGGCTCAGCCGCTTCCCGGCAGAGCGACTCCAGCCGCTCGCGCTCGAGCCCGAGGACGGCGGCCATCGTGCCCGGGGGGGCGGCCGCCATCAACCGACCCCGTTCCAGTACCAGGGTCATGCCGTCCTCAGCGCTCATGGAGCCGGCCGCGACCACCGCGCAGTACTCGCCCAGGCTGTGCCCGGCCGCGGCGACCGGCACGAGCCCTCCCTCGAGCAGGAGCTGGGAGAGGGCGACTCCGGTGTAGAAGAGGGCGGGCTGGGCCACCTCGGTGGGCCGCAGCTGCTCAGTGGTCGCGGTGACCAGCAGCTGCTCCAGCGGGACGCCTTGCTCGGCCGCCAGCCGGAGGAGGTGGGGCTGATGCCCGGCGGCGACCAACTCCAAGCCCATTCCGGCGGCTTGGGCTCCCTGGCCCGGGAAGAGCAGCGCGCTCCCGGTGCCGGTCACCGGAAGCCAGTTCGGGGAGTCGCCCCCCCCAAGGCGGCTCCTACTCAGTCGCGATGACCTCGCGCCCTTTGTACTGACCGCAGTTGGGGCAGACCGTGTGGGGGCGGCGCGGCTGCCGGCAGCGGGGGCATGGCGAAAGCACCGGTCCGTGCAGAGCCAGGTGGGAGCGACGGCGGTCGCGGCGGGCCTTGGGGATTCGTTCTTTGGGTAGAGCCATGACGAGGTGGGAGTCTAGCAGGCGACCCGAATTCGCTCAGCGCCGCCGCCCCCGAGCCTTGGGCTTCTCGTCCCCCTCCTGCCCGGGCACCAGCGTTTCCAGCCCCCGCCGCACCTGGGCCAGAGCCGAGGCGAGCTCGGTCTCCAGTTCCTCCATCCGGTCGCGGATGTAGTCCTCCGTCTCCCGGCGCATCTTGCGACTGCGGTCGCGGGCCTCGGTCACGAGCCGGTCGGCCTCGGCCGTGGCCCGGCGGGTGAGCTCGTGGTCGTCGGTGAGGCGGTCGGCTCGCTCCTGGGCGGCCATGATCGTCTGATCGGCCTGCTCGGCTGCCTCCCGCAGCCGAGCATCCCTGGTCTCGAGCACCATCCGCGCCTCCCGGATCTCGTCTGGCAGCGACACCCGGATCTGGTCGAGAGCCTCCAGGATCTCCTCCTCGCCGACCACGATGCTCGAGGTCAGCGGCAGCCGGCGGCTCTGGTTGACCAGGGCCTCCAAGCGGTCGAGGACGTCGAAGATCGAAACCCCCTCGCGGTCCTGGTCCAGTTCGTCTGGATCGTCGGCCATGCTCTCTCCTCTACCCGGCCCGGACGGGGGCCGACCCGGTGGCCGCCAGCCGCTGCTGCAGCGCTCGCTCGACCGCCGGCGAAACCAACCCCTCGATGCTACCCCCATGGGCGCAGACATCCTTGAGCAGAGACGAGCTCAGGTAGACATTGGAGAAGCCGGTGGTCAAAAAAACGGTGTGCACCTTGGGCTGCAGCCGCCGGTTCATGAGTGCCATTTGGAACTCGCTGTCCAGGTCGGAGACCGCCCGCAGCCCGCGCACGATCACGCTCGCGCCCTCGCTGGCGGCGAAGGTGACCGCCAGGCCGGAGAAGTGCCTGACCTCTACCGGCGACCCCGGGGGCAAGCTCTCGCGGACCAGCTCGGCCCGCTCCTCGACCGAGAAGAGGTAGCTCTTCTGCTCGTTGTCGAGGACGCCGACCACGACCCGGTCGAAGATCTCGCCGGCCCTGCCGATCACGTCGAGATGACCACTGTGGATCGGGTCGAAGCTGCCGGGATACACCGCGGTGGTCATGGGGGCCTCCGGAAGAACGAGAGGACTGTGGTGCCGTACCGCGCGGTACGCACGCAATTTAACGCTCCGACGACCGGCGGTACCGATAAGTCGCGATGGTGCTCGGCCACCACCAGGGGATCCCAGTCCCCCGCTGCCACCACCTCGCCCAGGAGCTGCAGCGCTTTCAGGCAGAGCTGGGGGCCCCCTTCCCGATAGGGAGGGTCGAGCAGGATCAGCCGGCTGCCCGCCAGCTGGGGGGATCGCCGATTGAGCCAGGCGATGGCGTCCCCGACCACGACCTCGGCCCGGGCCGCCCAACCGAGTGTCTCCAGGTTGGCCTCGATCAGCTTGGCGCGGTGCCGGCTGACCTCGACGAAGGTCGCCCACGGGGCGCCCCTGGAGAGCGCCTCCAGGCCCAAGCTGCCCGCCCCGGCGAAGAGGTCGACCACTCGGGCCTCCTGCACCAGCTCGCCCAGGATGTTGAAGCAGGCCGCCCGGGCCACACCGGTCGTCGCCCGCAGGTCGGATCCGGCCTCGGTCTGGAGGCGGCGTCCGGCCGCCTCCCCCCCGGTGAGCCGGGCGCCGGGGGATCGCGGCGGCCTTGAGGATCTCCGGGGGCGGGGCGGCGGCGGCACCTGCCAAGGATGGCAGGCAAGTGTCGTCCGGGGACGATCCCGGCCACTTCTCCCGGTCGAGCGGAACGCCCCTGCCCAGGAACCGCGGCCGGCGGTGGCCGCATGATAGGCGCCGGTAGCTCAGTCGAACTCGAACACCACCTGGTAGTGACGCATCTGGCGGCGCAGGACCGGATCGCGCAGCTCGGGATCACGGTCGAGGAGTGCCTCCGCCGCCGAGCGGGCGCGACGCCGGAGCCCCTCGTCGAGGAGGTCGCCGACCCTCATCTCGGGAAGTCCGTGCTGGCGCAGGCCGTAGGGTTCTCCCGCCCCCCTCTGCTTGAGGTCGATCTCAGCCAGCTCGAAACCGTCCGCATGTTCGGCCAACGCCTGCAACCGGCTCCGCGGGCCCTGCTCCTCGCTCTCGGCGAAGAGCAGGCAGTAGGAGGGAAAGGGACCACGTCCCACCCGGCCCCGGAACTGGTGCAGCTGGGCCAGCCCGAAACGGTCGGCGTCCTCGATCCCGATCACGGTGGCGTTGGGGACATCGACCCCGACCTCGATGATGCTGGTGGCCACCAGGACGTCGAACTCGCCCTTTCCGAAGGCCTCCATCCGGCGGGCCTTCTCCCTGGCGGGCATCTTGCCGTGGAGCAGGATCAGCCGCAGGTCGGGAAGGACGTCGGTCTGCAGCCGTTCGAACTCGGTGGTGGCGGAGCGGGACTGACGCAGCGGCGAGTCCTCGACCAGTGGGCAGATGATGAAAGCCTGGCGCCCGCCTTCGACCTGGGTGCGGATGAAGGCGTAGGCGGCTTCCCGCTGGGCGGGCTCGACGACCCGGGTTTCGATCGGAATCCGGTCGGGCGGCAGATGCCGGATCTGGCTTACGTCGAGGTCTCCATAGAGGGTCCGGGCCAGCGACCGGGGGATCGGGGTGGCCGTCATGGAGAGGAAATCGGGGTTGACCCTGGCCTTCTCCAGGAGCTGCAGCCGCTGGGCCACCCCGAAGCGATGCTGCTCGTCCACGATGCACAGCCCGAGATCGGGAAACCCGACGTCGTCCTCGATCAGGGCATGGGTTCCCACCACCAGCTGGTCGGCACCCGTCCCCAGCCCTCCCAGGATCTCCCGACGCTGGGCGGCGGGAGTGCTCCCGACCAGGAGGCGGGGCCAGATTTCGAACTTGGAGAGAAGGTCACGAAGGGTCAAAAAATGCTGCCGGGCGAGGATCTCGGTGGGGGCCATGAGCACCACCTGGTGGCGCGCGGCGATCGCCAGCCGGGCCGCCATCGCCGCCACCACGGTCTTGCCCGAGCCGACATCCCCCTGGAGCAGCCGGTTCATCGGAGAAGGTCGGTCCATGTCGGTGAGGATCTCGTGGGCCGCCCGCCGCTGGTCGTCGGTCAACTTGAAGGGCAAGCTGGCGACGAACTCCCGAGCGATGCCGTAGCTGTAGGGGCTCCGCACTCCGGAGCGTCGCAGCCGCTGGCGGCGGGCCAAGAGCGCCGCCAGCTGGGGATAGAAGAGCTCGTCGAACCCGAATCGCTCCTGGGCCCGGTCAAGGGCGCGCTGATCGGCCGGGAAGTGAACGTCGCGAAGGGCGACCCGAAGTGGGATCAGCTTTTCCTGGGCCAATATCGCGGCCGGCAGCGGGTCCTCGATTCCGGCAGCCAGGGGCAGCAGTTGGGCCACCTGGGCCCGCAGCCAGCGCGAGGTGATCCCATAGGTCTCCGGGTAGGTGGGCACCAGCACTCCCACGCTGGACTGGGTGACCAGCTTGCGCTCGCGCTCGACGTCGGGATTGCGCAGCTGCAACCCGCCTCGGCGTCCCCGGATCGCCTTGCCGTGCAGGGTCACCCGGTCCCCCGGGTGGAGCAGGTGGCGGAGGTGGGGCTGGTTGAACCAGACCACTTCCAACTGGTCCGAACCGTCGCTCACCTCGGCCTCGACCAGGTCTAGCTTCCGGTACCGGGCCCGACGCGCCCGCACCGCGACTACCTCCACCTCGACGGTGGCCGCCTGGCCCACCCTGAGCTGGGCCAGGGTCAGCCTTTCGCGTTGGTCGTCGTGGCGGCGCGGCAGGTACCAGAGCAGATCGCGGACCGTGCGGCAGCCGAGCCGGCGGAGCCCTTCCAGCCGCGCGGGCGAGATCCTGGGCAGTAGGGCGAGCGGGGTTTCCAAGGTGACCGCCTGGGTCGGGACGGCCCCCCTCCCCGCCCGCCTCTGGGCGGCGGGAGGGCCGCTACTTCCGGGACTCAAGGAAGCAGTAGGCGAGGGTACCCGGACCGCAGTGGCTGCTGATCACGGGGCTGGCGTGCTGGATCAGGATGTCCATCCCGGGGAATGTCCCCCGGGCGTCTGCGAGCAGGCGCTCGGCATCCCCTTGGTCACCGACGTAGAGCACGCCGCAGCGGGCCAGGGGACGGTGCTCCACCAGCAGTTCGCTGAGCCGGCGGATCCCGGCCGACCGGCTGCGGACCCGGCCCACCGGGACCACGGCACCATCCTCGCCCAGGCTGATCAGTGGCTTGATCGACAAAACGCCCCCCACCATCGCCTGCACCTTCCCGATCCGGCCCCCCAGCTGGAGGTAGCGCAGGGTGTCGAGCAGGCAGATGATCCCGGTGCGACCGGACATGGTGGCCAGCTGCGCAAGAATCGAGGTGGTGGACTCGCCCTGGCCGGCCAGCTCCACCGCGGCCAGCACCTGGAATCCGGTGCCCAGGCTGACCGAGCGGCTGTCGACGACGTGGATCCGCGCCGGGTCGACCGCGGCTGCGGCCACCGTCGCCGACCCGACCGTGCCGCTGAGGGCGGCCGCGATGTGGATCGAGATCACCTCGTCGCGAGGATCCTCGAGCAGGCCGCGGTAGACCTCCTCGAACTCTCCCGGCGGAGGCTGCGAGGTCTTGGGCGGCTGCCGGGAGATGCTCAGCCGGTCCAGGAATTGGCGGTCGTCGAGGTCGACGCGGTCGCGGAACTCGCGGTCCCCGAACTGGAGCCGCAGGGGTACGGTGACGACCCCGGCGGTCTGACGCCGGAGCTCGGGCAGGTCGCAGGTGCTGTCAGTGACGATCCGGACGGTCACCGGAGGCTCCCGTCATTCGGCGGAGATGATGAACTGGTAGAGGGACTGGCCCCCGTCGTGGCGCTCCACCTCGAGCCCGGGGAAGCGGGTTCGGATGGCCTCCTCCAACTGCTCGCTGGCCTGGGGCTCGACCGCCTCCCCCCGGTACAGAGTGACCACCTCCACCGAGTCCCGGGGCAGGGCCGCCAGAGCCTCGACCACGACCCGGTCGACCCGATCGCCGGAACTGACCAACTCGCCGTCAAGAAGACCGATCACCGCGCCGACTTCGACCAGGCGTCCGCCCAGCTGGCTGTCGCGGACCGCGGTGGTGACCTCGATGGCGTGCACTCCCGCGATCGCCCGCTCCATCCGGAGGCGGTTCACCTCCAAGGGGGACTCCGGATCGAACGCCAGCAGGGCGGCTATGCCCTGCGGCAGGTTCCGAGACGGCACCACCTGGGCCTCCCGAGCCGAGAGCCCGGCCGCCTGCTCCGCCCCCAGCACCAGGTTGCCGTTGTTGGGCAAGATCAGCACGTCCTCTGCTCCCACCTGCTCGATTCCGGCCAGGATCTGCTCGGTGGAAGGGTTTTGACTCTGCCCTCCCTCCACCACCACACGCGCGCCCAGCCCCAGCAGAAGCTCCCGAAAGCCCTTCCCCTGCGCGACCGCCACCACCCCCAGAGGGAGGGTGGCCGGATCCCGCTCGGGTGCCTCGGCAAGCCGCCGCGCGGTCTGGTGCTGGGCGGTCATATCCTCGATCTTGAGGCGCTCGATCGTGCCCAGCTGGGCCGCCTTGGTGAGCAGCTCCCAGGGCTCCCGAGTGTGGAGATGGACGTGCAGCAGGCCGGGCTCGCCGACGACCAGCGCCGAGTCGTCCTCCCGGTCCTCGCCCAGGCGGGAGCGAATCTCGTCCACCTCCAGCTCCGCGCCGATCAGGGCGAACTCCGTGCAGTAGCCGAAGCCTCCGGTCGGCGCCGCCGCCGCCCCGGCCCCGACGGACGGCACCAGGGTGGGCCGGGGCATCCGGACACGACCCACCTCGAGGGCGGGCTGGGCCAGGCTCGCCCCGCTCAGCCGCTCCAGCACTGCGGTCAGGATCACCGCCAGCCCGAAACCCCCGGCGTCGACGACCCCCGCCTGGCGCAGGACTTCCATCTGGTCCCGGCTGCGCTCCACCGCGGCCCACGCCTCCGCCACCGCCGCCTCGGCCACCTGGACCAGGTCCTGGCCCCGGTCGAGTGACTTCTGGGCCGCCCGGGCAGCGTCCCGCGCCACCGACAGGATCGTCCCCTCAACCGGCCGCTTCACCGCCAGGTAGGCCACCCGCGATCCCTCCGCGAGCGCATCGCAGAGCCCCACTCGGTCCAGGAACTCGTGATCCTGGAGACGGGCGGACCAGCCTCGCAGCACCTGCGAGAGGATCACCCCGGAGTTGCCCCGGGCGCCCATCAGCGAGCCGTGCGCGGCGGCCTTGCTGACCGCCGCCACGGACGCCTCCTCGGGCAGTTGGTCGACCTCCTGGCAGGCCGACTCGAGGGTCAGGTGCAGGTTGGTCCCGGTGTCCCCGTCGGGTACCGGGAAGACGTTGAGCTGGTTGATGTGGGCCTTCTGCTCGGAGAGTCGCCAAAGCGCCCGGTCGAGGCCCTGCCGCAGCACCCCCCCGGTGACTGTATCCGGCACCTCAGGGACGGCGGACTCAGCTGCGGCCATCCTGCTCCTCGGGAGGCCGCACCCCCTGCACGTTGACGTTGACCTCGAGCACCTTGAGGCCCAGATGGTGCTCCAGGCTGTAAGCCACCGCGCTCATCAGGTTGTGGGCCACCTCCAGAATCCGGACCCCATGGTCGACGATCACATAGAGGTCGATCCCGAGCCCGTCCTCGAGGACCCGCAGCTCGATTCCCCGCTCGGCGCTGTTCCGGTTGAGCAGCTCAGCCAGTCCATCCCGTAACCCGCGGGCCGACATGCCCACGATCCCGTAGCAGTCGCCGGCCGCCTTGGCGGTCAGCATGGCCACCACCCGGGGCGACACCTCCACGGTGCCCAGGGCGTGGGTCTGCAAGAGCGGCCGGTTGCTTGGCACGGTGGCCTTCCCCTAAGGGCGCTCGGTCCCGCCATCCGGAGCGCCGGCTGGCATGCCGCGGCGCGGCTGGTAAACTGCGGCCGGAATCATACTCGGGGTTCGGTCCCCGCGGAGGGACCCTCAAGCTCAGCTTTCTTCGAGGTCGTCATGGCGAAGCGGTGCGAGATCTGCGGCAAAGGACCGGTGGCGGGCAACAATGTGAGCCACTCCAAGGTACACACGCGGCGGCGCTTCATGCCCAACCTGGTGAGCGCCCGGATCACCCCCCGGGGTGGCGGGCTGCCCCAGCGGATGCGGATCTGCACCCGCTGCCTGCGCACCTCGACCAAGTCCGCCTGAGGACTCCCGCCCCGCCCCCGGGCTAGCCCGGCCCCAGCCCGGTCCCTTGTTGGCGCAGCTGACCCAGCACCGAGACCATCTCCAGGGCGGTCTGGGCGGCCTCGTAGCCCTTGTTGCCGAGCTTGCCCCCGGCGCGCTCCTGGGCCTGGAGCACCGAGTTCACGGTCAGCACTCCGAACCCGATCGGAACCCGGGTCTGCCGGGCGAGGTCGGCGATTCCCGAGCTCACCGCCGCGGCGACGTAATCGAAATGGGGTGTCTCGCCCCGGATCACCGCGCCCAGCGCAACCAGCGCGTCCAGCCCGCCCCGTTCGATCAGCTCGGCGGCCGCCACCGGAATCTCCAGGCAACCCGGGACCCAGACCAGCTCGATCTCCGCGGCGCCCACCCCGTGCTGGCGAAGCGCCCGATGGGCTCCCTCGACCAACTGCCCCACGACCGTCTCGTTGAACCGGGAAGCCACCAGGCTCACCCGCAGCCCGGCGCCCGCCAGGCTCCCCTCGAGCACTCTCACAGGACCCCCTCCCGGGACTCATCGACCTGCTCCAGGAGATGACCCAGCTTGTCGCGCTTGGTGCTCAGGTAGCGCTGGTTGTGGGGGTTGGCGGCAACCTCGATCGGAACTCGCTCGACCATTTCCAGCCCGTGCCCCTGGAGCCCGTAGTACTTGCGCGGGTTGTTGCTCATCACCCGGAGACGGCGCAGCCCGAGGTCGGACAGGATCTGGCTCCCGATCTGGTAGTCGCGCCCGTCAGCCGGGTAGCCCAGCTCCAGGTTGGCCTCGACCGTGTCCCGGCCCTGGTCCTGGAGCGAATAGGCCCGCAGCTTGTCCATGAGTCCGATTCCGCGCCCTTCCTGGCGCAGGTAGACGACCACCCCCTCTCCAGCGTTGGTGATCTGCCGGAGCGCCTGGTGCAGCTGGGCCTGGCAGTCGCAGCGCTGGGACCCGAATACGTCGCCGGTGAGGCACTCGCTGTGGACCCGAACCAGCACCGGACGCTCCGGGGCCGGGTCGCCGAAGACCATCGCCAGGTGGACAGAACCGGTGATCCGGTCGCGGTAGCCGATCGTCCGCCAACTACCCGCCGCGGTCGGGATCACCGTCTCGGCGCCCCGTTCGACCAGCTTCTCGCGCTGGCGGCGGTAGGCGATCAGCCCGTCGATGCTAATGATCGGAATCTGATGGCGCGCCCCGAACTGTTCCAATTCCGGGCGCCGGGCCATCGTTCCATCCTGGTTCGCGATCTCGCAGACAACCCCGGCCGGGGTGAGCCCGGTCAGCCGGCAGAGGTCGGTGACCGCCTCGGTGTGGCCGGCACGCTCAAGCACCCCACCCGGCCTGGCCCGGAGCGGGAAGACATGGCCCGGGCGGGCGAAGTCGCCCACCTGGAACTCGGGGTCGGCCAGGGAACGGATGGTGACCGCCCGATCCTGGGCGCTGATCCCGGTAGTCACCCGCTCGCCGGCGGCATCCACCGAGACCGCGAAGGCGGTTCGGTAGCGCGAGGTGTTGTTCTCCATCATCGGGGGCAGCTCGAGCTGATCGAGGCGCGCGGGCTCCATGGCGACGCAGATCAATCCCCGCGCCTCGGTCATCATGAAGTTGACTTTCTCGGGAGTGGCCGCCTCGGCGGCCAGGCAGAGGTCTCCCTCATTCTCGCGGTCCTCATCGTCGACCACGATCACGAATTCACCCCGGCGGAACGCCTCCAGGGCCAGCTCGAGCCGAGCGAACTCCACCTCAGCCGCCCTCCAGGGCCGGGCCGCCACTCTGGACGAGTAGGCCCGGGCCGGGACCCAGGTGGGGCGCCAGCAGCCGCTCGATCAGACGAGCAACCGAGTCGACCTCGAGGTTGACGACCGAGCCCGGCCGGTAGTTGCCGGCAACGGTGGTGGCCACGGTGTGGGGGATCAGTGAAATCGAGACCTCGGCGCCTCCCTGGGGGGCGTCTTGAACAGAGACCAGGGTCAGGGAGCAGCCGTCAATGCCGATCGACCCCTGCGCCACGCAGTAGCGGCCGACCTGAGCGGGGACGTGGAGCCTGACCCAGCGGGCGTTCCCCTCCCGGTCCACCTGGGCCACCACCCCGGTGGCGTCGACATGTCCACTCATCAGGTGCCCACCGACGGGAGCTCCCAGGGAGAGCGCCGACTCCAGGTTGACCGGCCCCCCGATCAGCAGCTGGCCCAGGTTGGTGCGCCGCAGGGTCTCGGGCATCACCTCCACAGCCAAGCGCTGCTGCTCCCGGCGCACCACCGTCAGGCAGCAGCCGTTTACCGCCACGCTGTCCCCGATCTCGAACTGGCCCCAATTGGGAGGAGGTGCGATCAGCAACTCCCCGGCCGCCCCGCTGGGGAGGGCTTCCACCCGCCCCACCGCCGAGACTATTCCTGAGAACACGAGCTACACCTCCGCGGTCAGCAGGAGATCGGATCCGACCGGCTCCGCTTGCAGCCCGACGGCGCGCCAGCCGTGCTCCAGGGACACAGCGCCGAGCCCGCCGAACGGGCTCGGCGCTCCGGCGCCACCCACCAGCAGGGGCGCGACGAAGGCGGCGACCCGGTCCCCCAATCGCTCCGACCAGAGCGAGCCCAGGAGGGTGGGACCGCCCTCGACGAGCAGGCTGGTGATCTGGCGGTCACCCAGCCGCTGCAGCAGCGCCGGAAGTGGCACCCGACCCGCGACCGCGGCAAAGGTGACGACCTCGGCTCCGGCCTCTTCCAGAGCCTTGGCCCGGGCCGGCTCCGCCTCGGTCACGGTCGCGATCAGCACGGGGCCTCCGGCGGTGGCCAGGAGCCGGGAAGTCGGCGGCGTCCGCAGGCGGCTATCGACGATCACCCGGAGCGGCTGCCGGGACCCGGCCGGGACCTGGCGCGCCGTCAGCCGGGGGTCGTCGGCGAGCACCGTCCCGGAGCCGACCATGACCGCGTCGTGCTCGGCCCGGAGCCGGTGGGCTCGAGCCCGGGCCGGTGCCGAGGTGATCCACTGCGAGTCGCCCCCAGCTGTGGCCACCTTGCCGTCCAGGCTCATGGCGAATTTCAGGGTCACCGCGGGTCGGCCCGTGCTGACCCAGATCGTGAAGTCGCGAATCAGCAGTTGGGCCTCTTCGGCATGCTCTCCCAGCGAGACGGAGACCCCCGCCCCGCGCAGCCGGGCCAGCCCCTGGCCGTGAACCAGGGGATTGGGGTCCAGGGTTGCGACGTGCACCTCCGTGACCCCGGCTGCCAGGAGCCGCTCGGTGCAGGGACCGGTCCTGCCCTGGTGGCAGCAGGGCTCCAGCGTCACCCACAGGATGGCGCCTCGGGCAGCATCGCCCGCTTGCTCGAGCGCCACCACCTCGGCGTGGGCCGCGCCGGCCCGTTGGTGGAAGCCCTCGCCCACGACCATTCCGTCACGGGTGAGCACCGCGCCCACCATCGGATTGGGCGAGGTCCGACCCAGCCCGCCCCGAGCCAACTCCAGGGCGCGCACCATCGGATCAGCGCTTCCCCGGGTCGGGCCGGCGGGTCCTTCGCTCACATGTACTCCCTGCTGCGAGGCAGGGAGTAGGGACCGGGCAAATGGGCGTCCGGACCCGTCTTCTCCCATCCAGACTCGAGGGCGAACGCTCGGTTCGCGCCTCTGACTGTCGGCCCCGGGATTCCACCGAGTCCTGCGCTCGGAGGGATTACCTCGTCGCGCTCGCGGGCTGTTACCGCCGGTCGGGATTCTCACCCTGCCCCGAAGACGAGTTCAGCCTAGCACAGCTTCAGAGCGTTCTGGTCAGCCGCCTCGGCGCGATCAGAAGGTAGCTGTCCAGGATCAGACCCTGGGCCTCGGTCCAATCCACCTTGCGGTCCAGACGCACCCCGACCCAGCCGTAGCGCCCCACGTAAGGGGGAATGAAGTACCGTTCGGGGTCGCTCGAGGTGAGGGCCAATTGGGCACTCTCTCGCGCCTTGCACCAAAATCCGGTTCGGCCGTCACCGTGTTGGTCGACGACATGCATGACGAAGATCTTGCCGGCGATCTTGAACGAGGGGTTGCCGACCCCGTACGGGTCTTCCACGACTTCCGGGAATGCCAGACAGAGTTGACGCAGACGGACCAGCGGGGACGGGGCGGTCACCGCGACTCCTCCCCATCTAGAGGAGCCTCCGGGAGCCGCAGGAATCCGCGGGCGGAATCGATTGCGGTCGAGGGAGCGTCGGAGCCGATCAGCGGAGCCCCCAGCCGGGAAGGGGTGGGCCCATCCGGGTAAGATCAGAGGGGCGTGCCGAGGTGGTGAAATGGTAGACACGCTGCTTTGAGGGGGCAGTGAGCGCAAGCTCGTCCGGGTTCAACTCCCGGTCTCGGCACCATCCCCCGCCCGCTCCCGATCCGGTGATCCTCACTCCTCAGTCCAGTTGGCAAGCCGGGACTCCAGCTGATAGAGCAGCCGAGACGCGGTCATGCCATCGATCACCCGGTGGTCGAACGAGAGAGATAGGTTGGCCCGGCGTCCCACCGCCAGCTGGCCGTCTCTGACCACGGCCCGGTCCTGAATTGCGTGAACCCCGAGGATGGCCAAATTGGGCCAGTTCACGAGCGGCGTCGCCAGCAGCCCACCCTGTTTGCCCCCGCTCGAGATCGTGAAGGTGGACCCACTCAGCTCCGCCGCGGTGAGCGTCCCAGCCCGACCTCCAGCGACCACCCGCTCCAGCTCCTGCTGGAAGTCACCCGGGGAGAGGAGGTCGGCGTCGCGAATCGTGGCCACCCGGAGTCCGCCCTCAGTCTGGATGGCGATCCCGAGCTGAACGTGATCGTGGTAGACGAGCTCCAGCCTCTCTTCGTCCAGGCTGGCATTGAAGATTGGCGCTCCGGCTAGCTCAGCCAGGGTGGCGAAGCAGATCAGCCCCAACAGGGAGGGTGCTGGCAAGGTAGACAGGGCCGCTCCCGCCGCCACGCGCGCCTCCAAAGCCGACATGTCCGCCTCCAGCACCACCGTGACCTGGGGCACGTGCTGGTGGCCGGTCGCCACCCGCTCCGCCATCGCCCGGGCCGGCCCCCTCAGGGGCACCCGCCTTCCCGGTCCCATCAGGTCCGGCAACCGAACCCGCCCCCCGGCCCCAGATCCGACCACCGAGTCGAGTTGGACTCCCCGCTCCCGGGCCGCCCGCCGCACCGAAGGCAGCGCCGGCACCCGGCCGGCGCCGGTTGGCTTCGCGGCCGGCCGAGGCGCCGGTCGAGGGATGCCCCGAGCCGGTTCAGGAAGGGTCCGCGGCGCGGCTGGTCCCGCTGGGTCGCCAACCCGGAGGAGCGCATCTCCGACCCGGATCCGGGCACCCTCCGCGACCAGTACTGCCTCGACAACGCCGGCGAACGGCGAGGGGATCTCGACCGTCGCCTTGTCAGTCCCGATCACCCCTAGAATCTGGTCCCGCTCTACCGTCTCACCCTGATGGACGCGCCACTCCACCAGCTCGCCTTCGGTCACCCCCTCGCCCAGGTCGGGAAGCCTGAACTCTGCCATTTCGGTCAGTACTCGAGCATGGTGTGGGCCGCCGCGAGCACCCTTTCCACCGACGGGAGCGCGTCCTCCTCGTTCTGGGAAAGCGGAAAGGGCATGTCCATGCCGGTGACCCGCAGTGTGGGCGCCAGGAGAGCGTCGGCGACCTCCTCCTGAAGCAGAGCCGCGACCTCCGCCCCCAGCCCGCAGTGCCGGGGCGCCTCGTGGACCACTAGCACCCGTCCGGTCTCCCGGGCGGCCGCCAGCAGACTTTCGCGGTCGAGCGGGTAGATGCACCGAAGGTCGAGCACCCTGGTCGACACCCCCTCCTGGGCCAGCCTCTCCGCGGCACCCTGGGCGACCTCGATCATGGCCCCGTAGGCGACCAAAGTAAGATCGTCGCCCGGTCGCAGCACCGCCGCCCGACCGAGGTCCGCGGTGGCAAAGGTGGGCGGCACCCCCTGGCGACCCCGGCGGTACATCCGCTTGGGCTCGAGGAATATCACCGGATCGCCGCAGCGCGACGCCGCCAGGAGCAGCTCACCGGCGGAGACGGAGTCCGAAGGAATCACCACCCGCAGCCCCGGCATGTGACTGAAGAGGGTCTCCGGGGAATCCGAATGCAGCTCGGGCGCCCGGGTTCCCCCCCCGTAGGGGATACGGACCACCAGGGGCAGTCCGTACTCGCCCCTGGTCCGCCACCGGAACCGGGCCGCCTGCGAGATCAGCTGTTCGAACGCGGGATAGACGAAAGCGTCGAACTGTATCTCCACCACCGGGTGGAGGCCAACCAGGCACATCCCGATCGCCGCCCCTACGAACCCCGCCTCGCAGAGCGGAGTGTCGATCACGCGCTCCCGGCCGAACCGCTCCTGGAGACCAGCGGTGGCGCGGAAGACCCCGCCGTTGGCTCCGATGTCTTCCCCCAACAGCACGCTAGCGGGATCCTCGTCGAGCAGCTGGCCCAAGCCCCGGTTGATGGCCTCGACCATGTTGAGCTCCAGCTCCGGCCTCAATCCAGGTCTCCGCCGGAGGTCGTCCAGGAGGGCTCGCGCAGACCGGCCCCGGCCAGCTCCCAGGGGGTCTCGCGATGAACCGTCGTCGCGATCTCTTCGATGGAAACCGGGGGCTCCGCCTCGACCAGGTCGCCAATATCCTTGAGCGCCGCCGAGGCGCTCTGGCGGATCCGCTCCAGCTCCGCCTCATCGGCCAGTCCGGCGGCCACGATGGCCAGCTGGGTCCGCCGGATCGGCTCCATCGGCGCCCAGAGCCCGTCCGCCTCCAGGTCCCGGTAGAGGGACGGGTCGTCGGCGGTGCCATGGGGGCCGAGCCGGTAGCCGATCGCCTCGATCAGAGTCGGGCCCTCCCCGCGCCGAGCCCGGGTGGCTGCCTCCTGGACCGCCCGGTAACAGGCGAAGACATCGAAGGCGTCGACCCGGATCCCGGGCATGCCGTAGGCGGCGGCCTTCTCGGCCACTCGCTCAACCTTGGTCTGCCGGCTGACCGGGGTGCTGATCGCCCACTGATTGTTGGTGATCAGGAAGATCACCGGGGCACCGACCACCGCGGCCAGGTTGCAGGCCTCGTGAAAGTCGCCCGTCGAGGTCGCCCCGTCCCCCCCGTAGGCGAGCGCAAGCAGATCGAGGTGGCGCAGCTTGGCGCCCCAGGCCGCTCCCACGGCGTGAGGCAGATTGGTCGCCACCGGCACGCAGATGGGAGCCACTCGGTACCGCATCACGTCGTGCCATCCCCGGGGGTGACCCCGCCACATCAGCAGCGGCACCTCGGGGGGACACCCCCGAAGGGTCACCACCGCCGTCTGGCGGTAGGTGGGGAAGAGCCAGTCCTGGTCGCTGACGGCCCCGACGCTGGCCGCCTGAACCGCCTCCTCTCCGTAGAAGGTCGGGTAGGTGCCGATGCGACCCTGGCGCTGGAGGATGACTGCGCGCTCGTCGAACGCCCGGAGCCGCGCCATGGCTGAGAAGAGCTCGAGGACGAGCCCTGTGGGCCACTTCCGGAGCTCACCGACTATCTCCGGCTGGGACAGCCCCAGGATGGTGCTGGCCCCCTCCAGGAGCTCCGCCCCGGGAGCGCCGGGAAGAGGGGTCCGCGAAGTAGGTGGCGGCGCGCCAACGATCTTGGGAGTGGTCCCCACAGCGGGCCTACTGTAGCAACGAGCTGGTCCGCCTCTGGGCCGCTAGAGTGGGTGCTCAGGATCGGACAAATCGATCTCGCACCGCCGGGAAGGGAATTCAACTTGACCTCCACCGAAACCTCCCCGCTCGATCCCGCCGAGGCCCTCGGATCCGAGCCGGGCAGCAAGGCAGTCCTGCTCATGGCCTACGGGAGCCCCCGCTCTCGGGCTGAGATCCTCCCCTACTACACCCACATGCGGGGAGGGCGGCCCCCGAGCGCTTCGGCTCTCCAAGAGCTGGAGCGCCGCTACGACGCGATCGGGGGCAGCTCACCGCTCCAGGAGATAACCAGAAGCCAGGCCCTGGCCCTGGAGCAAGAGCTCCGGCACCGTGACGGCCCCAGCTGGAGAGTGGTGGTCGGCATGAAGCACTCGGCGCCCTTCCTCGAGGACGCGGTCGACCGGCTGGTTGAATGGGGCGTCACCCAGGCGGTCGGCCTGGTCCTGGCGCCCCATTACTCCCAGATGAGCGTCGGCGAGTATCTGCGCCGGGTGGAGGTTGCCGCGGCCTCGTCACCGAGCCGGCTTGAGCTGGGATTCGTCACCGACTGGCATCTGGACCCAGGCTACGTGGGCTGGCTCGGGGACCGGGTCCGCGCCCAGCTCGCGAAGTTCGGGTCGAATCAGGCCGCGCCACCCCTGGTTGTATTCACCGCCCACAGCCTCCCCGCCCGCCTCGGCGAACTGGGTGACCCCTACCCGGGCCAGCTCGGCGAGACGGCGGCGGCGACCGCCGCTCAGGCTCGCCTGACCAACTGGACCACCGCTTGGCAGAGCGTAGCCCGTACCGGCGAGCCCTGGCTCGGCCCGGAGCTGCTCGACGTAGTGCGCGAGGCGGCCGCCCAGGGAACCCAGGAGTTCCTGGTCTGCGCCTGCGGGTTCACCGCCGACCATCTGGAGATCCTCTACGACCTCGATGTGGAGGCCCAGGCGGAGGCCGTCCGACTCGGGGTGCGAATCGCCCGAACTCCGATGCCCAACGCCGATCCCGACTTCGTGAACATCCTCGCCGACCTGGCCCAGGCCCAGATCACGTCCACCCCTTGACCGCGACTCCGCGCCGCCTGGCCGTGATCGGAGCCGGCGTCTCCGGATTGGCGGCGGCGGCCGAGCTGGGGCGGCTCGCCGCCTCGGGCTCGGTCCCGCTCGCGCTGACCGTCTTCGACGCCAGCTCCCGGCCCGGCGGCAAGCTGCTCACGGTCGATTTCGCCGGAGCCCGGGTCGACCTGGGTGCTGAGAGCGTGCTGGGCCGGGACCCCCAAGTCCAGGCGCTGGTCGCCGAGCTGGGGCTGACTACGAGCATGGTCCAGCCCGCGACCACCAGCGCATCAATCTGGGATGGGCGCCGGCTGGTAGCGATTCCCCGCGACACGGTGCTGGGCGTTCCGCTCCATCCCTGGCGCCTCGACGTGCTCCGCGCCGTGGGCCTGGCCGGAGTGACGCGCGCCTCGCTGGAACCGTGGCTGCGGCGTGGTGAGCCTGATCCCGATGGCCCTCTGGGCACCTTCTTAGGTGGGCGAGTCGGCAATTCAGTGTTCACCCGGCTGGTCGGTCCGCTTCTGGGGGGTGTCTACGCGGGACCGGCCGGCCACCTCAGCAGCGGAGCGGTGGCGCCTCAGTTGGTGGCGGCGACCCAGGCCGGCGGGAGCCTGTTGCGGGGGCTCCGCCAGGCTGCCCCGGCAAGGGTGTCCGGAGGCCGGGGAACCCCGTTCATCGGCTTCACCCGGGGCCTGGAGCAGCTGGTTGGCGGTTTGACCAGCGCGCTCCCCCCGGGCTCGCTCCGCTTGGGCCAGGCGGTCACCGCTCTGGAGACGCTCCCGGGGGAGCGAATCCGGCTTCAGGCGCAGGGCGCACCGGCGAGCGAGTTCGACGGCTTGGTCGTGGCCCTGCCGGCGCCGGCGGCGGCCACCCTCCTCAGTTCGGTGAGCGGCGAGATGGCCGCCCTGCTGCGCGAGCTGGAGTACGCGTCGGTGGCAACCATCACTCTCGCCTACCCGGACCGCGCCCTGTCCCAACCGCTGCTTGGCAGCGGGTTCCTGGTCCGTCGTCGACCTCGGCGCACGGTCACAGCGTGCACCTACTTGGACCGCAAGTGGCCCCACCTGCGCCAGTCCGGACTGACCATTCTGCGGGCCTCGGCGGGGAGCTTCGGCGACGAGTGGGTGCTGGCCCTGGACGACACCACCCTGGTGACCACGGTGCATCGCGAACTGCGCGCGATTCTGCGCCTGACCGAGCTCCCGGCCGAGGCCCGCGTCGAGCGCTGGCACGGGTCCCTGCCTCAGTACCGGGCCGGTCACCTCCGCTGGCGCGACCGGGTCGCCCGGGTAGGCGCGTCGCTCCCAGTTCGGGTCGAGCTCACCGGAGCCGCCTTCGGCGGCGTCGGGGTTGCCGCCTGCCTCCAGGCGGGCGCCCAGTCAGCCCGGACCCTCTGGCGCCGCCTCGGGGAGGAGCCGGCCGAGGGGAAATAACCGCTTCGGAGGGTTGCTGAGACAATCGCCGCGTCGTGAGTACCTCGCCCGCCTCGGATCGCAGGGAGCCCGGAAGCCGGTCGGGGCCATCCGCCCCGTCCGAGTTGGGCGCCGCTAGCTCTGAGCTGGTGGCTCGGATCCTCGCTCTGGTTGGCGAGGATCCGACCCGATCTGGGCTCCGCGCGACACCTCGCCGGGTGGCGGAGACGATCGACTTCCTGACCGCCGGATACCGGGTCGACCTGGATCAGGTTCTCGGCCAGGCGGTTTTCGAGGAGGCCTACGACGAGCTCGTCCTGGTGCGGGACATCACCTTCTACAGCCTCTGCGAGCACCACCTGCTGCCCTTCTTCGGGGTGGCCCACGTCGGCTACCTGCCCAGCGGTCGGATCATCGGCCTCAGCAAGATCCCCCGGCTGGTGGACGCCTTCGCGCGGCGGCTCCAGGTCCAGGAGCGGATGACAACCGAGATCGCCCAGACCCTGCAGCGCCACCTCGAGCCGCGGGGTGTCGCGGTGGTCCTCGAGGCCGACCACCTCTGCACGATGATGCGCGGGGTGGAGAAGCCGGGCAATCGCACCGTCACCAGCTCGATGACCGGGATCTTCCGGAGCGACCCTCGGACCAGGGGCGAGTTCATGGGCTTGATCCGAGGCGGATGAACGCTCCCCACCGCGAGCTCGGCGGCCTGAGCCTCAGCGAGCTCCAGCAGCTGGTCGCCGGAATGGAGCAGCCGGCGTATCGGGCGACCCAGATCCGGGAGCATGCCTGGGCAGGCGGGGCGCCCGGGTTCTCGGGCATGGTCAGCCTTCCCAGCGACCTTCGACAGCAGCTCGAAGCCGAGCTCTGCTACCAGAGCCTGGAGGTGGTGGCCCAGACCTCAGCCGACCGCGGGCTGACGATCAAGCTCCTCCTCCGGGGCCACGACGGCGAGGAGCTGGAGGCGGTGATGATCCGCCACCCCGGAGGAGCCCAGGGGCGGCCGCGCAACACCGTCTGTGTCAGCTCCCAGGTCGGTTGCGCGATCGGCTGCCTGTTCTGCGCGACCGGGCAGCTGGGCCTGCGCCGCAACCTCCGCGCCAGCGAGATCGTGGATCAGGTCCGGGCGGCGGCCCAGATCTGGGCCACTGCTGGCCAGGGACTGCCAACCAACGTGGTCTTCATGGGCATGGGGGAACCGCTTCACAACTACGAGCCGGTGGTGTCCGCGGTCCGGCTCCTGCGCGATTGGGGGCTCTCGCCCCGCCGGGTCGTGGTCTCCACCAGCGGCTTGGTACCGGAGATCGACCGGCTCGCCGCGGAGAACCTTCCGGTCCGGCTGGCCGTCTCGCTGCACGCCGCCAATGACCCCCTCCGCGACCGGTTGGTGCCGCTCAACCGCCGCTACCCGCTGCGGGAGCTCAAGGCTGCCGCCTTGCGGTTCAGCGCCAAGACAGGGCGCCGGGTGAGCTTGGAATACGTCCTCATCGCCAATGTCAACGACCGCCCCGAGGACGCCATCGCTCTCCGTCAGCTAGCTGCCGGCATCCACGCGCACGTCAACCTCATCCCCATGAATTCGATCCCCAACAGCGACCTGGTTGCGCCGCCCCTGCGGGTGTGCCGGACATTTGCCGATCGGGTCGGGCCCCGGGCCAGCGTTCGCTTCTCAAGGGGAGAGCGCGCGACCGCCGCCTGCGGCCAGCTGCGCGCGTCGATGGCGGCACTTCCCCGGCGCGCGGCGCTGGCCGCCGTCGCCCACCAGGAACTGGTCGGTGCCCCGATCGGCCTGGGTCCCGGTGCCCCCTGACCCGGCCGGTCCGACCAGCGGCTGGGGGCAACCGAACCAGCTCCCGATCACCGGTCACGGGCTGGTGCCGACGCACGTCGCTTCCGGACTGCCGGCTCTGAGCGGCCCGCGCTTGGCAGCTCGCCTGAGATGGTGAGCGGGAGGCTGGCCCGGATGTCGTCATGCGTCTCCCCTTCTCGACCCGCTCCCCGGTGAGCGCGATACTCCACTGGGCCGGGGTCTGGGAGTTCAATCCAGCGGTCTGGGCGGCGTGCGGCCTTGGGCTCCTCAGCTACCTCCGTTTTCCCGGCGCGCGGCCCGACTGGCGGGCGCTCGCCTGGGGTGCCGGGATGCTGATCGTCTTTGTCTCCTTGGAGTCGGCGCTGGACGTGGCCGGCCAGCGCTACCTGTTCAGCGTCCACATGGCCCAGCACCTTCTCCTGGCCATGGTCGCTCCGCCGCTCCTGATTCGCGGCCTGCCCGAGCCCACGGTGGACTGGCTCTTGCGCAGCCGGGCCGCCCCTGGGCTCAGGATGCTGGTCCAACCCGTCCTCGCCGCCACCGCCTACCTCGCCATCCTCATCCTCTGGCACCTACCGTCGCTACTCGACTATTCGCTCGATCATCCCCTTTGGTACTTGCTCCAGCACCTCAGTTTCCTCGCCGTCGGACTGATCTTCTGGTGGGCCGTCGTCATCCATCGGGAAGGGGAGCGCTGGAACCTGAGCCCGCTCGGCGAGGTGGCCTACCTGACCTGTGGCGCTCTTCCATCGGTGGTGGTCGGGCTCAGCCTCGCCCTACTCCCTACCGCGATCTACACCGCCTACCTTTCGCGAACCGCACTCCTCGGCCTCTCGGCCGTCACCGACCAGCATCTGGGCGGCCTCTTGATGTTCGGGTTCGACAACACCCTGATGGTCGGGGTAGCCGGCTATTACCTCTGGCGGATCTTTCCACCCGATGGCGCCGATGACCCGGGCGACTCGCTGGCGCGTCCCTAAGTCCGACGGCTACGGGGCCCCGGGCGGTTAAAAAAAGAGACCCGGCGATGACCTACTCTCCCACCCCGTCTCCAGGGCAGTACCATCGGCGCAGGCGGGCTTAACTTCTGTGTTCGGAATGGGAACAGGTGTTTCCCCGTCGCTATCGTCACCGGATCTCTAGTAGACAAAGCGTACCGCCGCCGGGGGTTCTTCGCCAGAACCCGTCGTCGGGGGTCGGATTGCCCAGAGCGTGGTATGAGAGCCGCCTGCCGGGGGTCTGCCCCGATGGCGCACCCCTGAACAGTGTGGTAGAGAGTGGTCAAGCCCTCGACCGATTAGTACCGCTCAGCTGAAAGCATTGCTGCTCTTACACCCGCGGCCTATCAACCAGGTGGTCTACCTGGGGTCTTACCCGGTTAACCCGGTGGGAGATCTA
>DATLRH010000013.1:0-35661 GCA_035534755.1 Candidatus Dormiibacterota bacterium | reverse complement strand
CATACGGACCTTCCCCAAGACATCGCCCTCCGTCAGCGCCTCGCGCTCCATGTCAAGGTGGCTTGAGACAAGGCCAAGTAGGACCATGAGCGGCCGCTCATGCGGCATCTGCAGCACTTCTCCAGCATGGTCTGGGCGCGGATCTGATGTTTCGGCCATCTCAACCATCGGGTGCAGCCAGTAGCAGGGCGAGCCACTGTTACCTCCCCAGGAGTCGCACTCGACGAGGAAGGCAGTCATCGGCACCCGAGTGCCGTCTGGCTGCTTCATTGCGATCGGCTCCTCCGGCATCCTGGCCACATGGCCGAAGCGGGCGATCGGCAAGTTCCTGCGTGTGCCTGGTTGTTCGTACAGCAGACCAACAAAACACACTTCGTGGCCAACTTCGACCTTGATGTTGGATTGGGGTTGGATCTTGCCCGCGACGACCTCGCCGGCCGTCAGCAGCACTTGCCACCCTAGAGGCTGTGGCCCAGTGGTCACCGAACTTAGAGGGAAGTCGTAGTCGGCGGATATGAAGTTCAACGGTACTTCCGCTTGAAGGTCGTAGTGGGGCGACGGTCCCCCGGCCCACGGTATGACCGCCACATCCGCCGCATCGTGCTTAAACCAGTCGTCAGGGGATGTGGGAATGTCGTCGTATCGATCTTGAACGTTGACGCGGATGTGGAACTCGCGCCCCGCCACTCCCTCCACGCAATGCCGGGCGGTGACCACGTAGGGGACGATGATCTCGCCCACGGGGACTCCCACAAAGAACCCCGTGGCCGCCGGGACCCCGTGGTCGACGAGGAAGACGACCTGCCGGAACTTTTCGGACGGAATCCTCAAACGGAGGCGCTCCCCCAGGGCATAGCGACGCTTATAAAGCCGAAGCGACACCGATTATACCTTCGCCGCTGGTGAGCTATGTATATCGATCCCATATTTATGCGCTACCCGGGCAAATCCCCGGCCCTGCCGGCCGGTCGGGACCGGTCACCGTACAGTCCCGCCGACGTGCGCCCAGGGTGCCCCTCTGCAGAAAGCTCAGGTTGGCCCAGGTCCTCTCTTGACCAGCCTGCAGCGCTCGGGAGGGCGGATCGAGCCCAGGCCGGGATGGGCTGGCGCCCTCCGGGAGTGCCCTTGCGGGCAGAGATCCCGTGCCCACCACGATCTCGCCTAGCCGCCGGAGGTCACCAGCCGATAGATTGCGCGAGCAGACAGTCATGACCACCCACCCAGTCCGGCGACCCGCCCCAGCTCCACCCCCGCCCCGCTCGGGGCCTGCTCCCAGTCGCGGGTCGGGTCCGAGCGGCGATCCTCCCGGACCCGCCTTCTGCCCCCCACCGCCCTCCTCACTCGCGGACCTGGGACTGCCCTTCGCCTTCATCTGCGACCTGATCCTCAGAATTCTGTATTTCAACGGCAACGTCCTGGGCCGCGATCTGGGCGCGCTGGCCTGCCTGCCCTGGCCGGTGACCAGCGAGGCGGTCGCCTTCATCACCAAGGAGGGGTTCTGCGGAACCACCGGGGCGCGCACCGCCACCAAGGCCCATGAGGACTTCGCCGAGGGGCTGGAGTACGTGCTCACCGCCTCCGGTCGGGAGCGGGCTCGCGAAACCCTCCAGCTGAGTCAGTACGCCGGCCCAGCCCCGGTCCCGATCAGCGACTACCTGGCGAGCGCCCGCAGCCTGGCCACCGATACCGGCGAGATCAGCGCGAGGTCGATGCGACATGCCCTCGGGGACCTAGTGATCCCCCGGTCGGTCGTCGACGTGGTCGGCTCGGCGCTGACCGCCCGCCAGGCGCTCTTCCTGTTCGGACCTCCGGGCAACGGCAAGAGCTCGATCGCCGATGCCTGCGCCGCGGTGCTGGGGAATCCCATCTTCATCCCCCACGCGCTCTATGTTCACGGGGAGGTGGTCCGGATCTTCGACCCCATCCACCACCGCCTGGTAGAGGGGCCCCCGATCGCACACGACCGGCGCTGGACCCTGGTCTATCGACCCGTGGTTCGCACCGGGGGGGAGTTGCGGGCACAACAGCTGGAACCGGCGTTCGACCGGGTGCTCGGATTCTACGAAGCGCCGCTCCAGGTGAAGGCCAACGGGGGCATCTTCCATGTCGACGACTTCGGCCGCCAGGTGATCTCTCCGCGCGAGATCCTGAACCGGCTGATCGTGCCCCTCGAGACCGGGGTCGACCACCTCAACATCGCCCGGGCCGGGACCACGGTCAGCGTCCCCTACGCCACCATCCTGCTGCTCTCGACCAACCTCGATCCTTCCGAGCTGGTCGACGAGGCCTTCCTGCGTCGAGTTCGCTACAAGGCGCTGGTCGGCGATCCCAGCCCCGACGATTTCCGGGCCATCTTTCGCCAGGTCTGCCGCGACGGCGGCGTCACCTACGACGATCAGGCGGTGGACTACCTGCTGGCCACCCATTACGCGCCGGCCGGCCGCCCGCTCCGGGGCTGCCAGCCGCGCGACCTGGTGAGTCAGATCGTGAGCACGGCGCGCTATCTGGATAAGCCAGCCGAACTCAGTCGGGAACTGATCGATCGGGTCGCCCACGCGTATTTCGCCGACTTCCGATACGCCGCCGGCTTGCTGCCGGAGCCGCCGGCGCCCGCGGAGTAGCCCTCGGGCGGAGCTCGTCTCGGGGGCCGAAAGCTGCCGCCAGCGCCAGTTCGGCGCGGGCCCGACCCCCCGGCCCGGCGCGCTCCTCGACGGCCTCATCCACCTCGGCCACGGCGGCCACGATGGATCGGGCCGCCGCCCGTCCCCGCGGCGTCAGCGAGAGGCGGACCAGGCGGTGGTCGCCCGGGTCGGAAGCGCGGCGCAGGTAGCCTCGCTCCACCAGGGCGTCGCTCAGCCGGCTCAGGCCCTGCTTGGTGGTCCCGAGGCGGGAGGCCAGCTCACCCACCGTAGCTGGGGCCTCGCTTAGAGAGGTGAGCAGCCAGCTGCCCGAGCGGGGAACGTCGTCGAATCCCGAGCGCTCGAGCCGCCCCCGGACCGCCCTCCGATAGGTCCCGACGCCACGCGCGAGCAGCGCCACCAGGTGCGACCCGGTCGCCGCCGAGACCGGGTCTTGAGGCTCACTCATCCGCTTCAGGTACGGTGGATTGTGGTGTCGTCATAATTGTTGACAGTCACCATTGAGGACGGTCAGACTAGGGCCACCTTATCAGGTCCGCCGGGAGCGCGGATACCGGGAGGGTCCGTGAGCACGGACACCGCGAAACTCACCCCCAGGCTGGCCACCTCGCGACTGGCCCGGTTCACCGCCGCGGGGGTGGTGGGCTACCTGCTCATCGACGTCTTGCTGGCCCTGCTGCGGCCCGACCTGAGCCTCCTCCATCGGGCTGAGAGCGACTACGGAGTGGGTTCCTATTCGTGGCTGATGGACTTGAACTTCCTGCTCCGCGGGGCTCTCTCCTTGGCTCTCGCCGGGGCACTGCTGCGGATCGCGGTCGGGTCCTCGCGGCTCCGGGTGGGAGTTGCGTTGCTGAGTGCCTGGGGGGTCGGTTCGGGACTCCTCGCCTTCTTCCCCGACGATCCCCCCGGGTATCCCGTCACGGCGGCGGGCCAGGTCCATCTGGCGCTCGCCCTGATCACCTTCCTCTGCGTCGGACTCGGCACCATCGTGCTCTCGTTCGGGATCCGCAACTTCGCTGGGCTACGGCCCCTCTTTCCCTGGCTCCTCGTGGTCTCGGTGGCCGCCGCGGTCGCCCTGGCGCTGCTCGGCCACACCCACTTCCGTCCCGATTCCCTGGACGGGCTCTACGAGCGGGCGTTCCTGGCACTCGAGCTGCTCTGGATGCTGGTGGTGGCGGTCCGGCTCCAGAAGCGATCGGAGATCGATCCGGGAGCCACTGCCGACCGGCGATAATTCCGCCATGCTTCGGCGGGCCCTCAACCGCCAGCCCCGGACTCGCCAACTGTGGGCGACCGACTCCTCCTTGGTGGAAGCCTGCCTGGAGGAGCACCCGCTGGACACCGTCTTCCTGCGCAGTGAGATCCGTCAAGGGGCTCTCCGCCAGGGCTCGCTGCTGGGCGTCGAGCATCCCACCGGCCGCCGTATTCGGGGGGTGGTGATGCACGGCCCGCTGGTGGTGCCCTGGGCGCCCGACTCACGCGATCTGGAGGCCCTTGCGAGGGCGCTCCGGCCCCACCTGCCCTGGATTCAACTCATGGTGGGGCCCCAGGATCAGGTGGCCCGGCTCCAGGAGCTGCTCGGATCCCGGCTGCCGCCGGTCCGCACCCTGCGCGCCGGGCAGCCCCACTACGCCCTCGACCGCGGGTCGGTGGTGCCCGAGTTCAGCGACCCGCCCCCGCTGCGCCGGGCCCGCACCGAGGAGCTGGAGCAGCTGGTGCGCGCCGGAGCCGCCATGCACCTGGAGGAGGTCGGATTCGACCCCCTCGCCGTCGACCCCTCAGGCTACCGCGAGCGCGTCCTGGCCCTGGTCCGCCGGGGACGGCTCTACGTGTGGATGGAGGGAGACCGGGTGGCGTTCAAGGCGGAGTGCTCCTCGGTGACTCCGGAGGCGGTCCAGCTGCAGGGGGTCTGGACCGACCCAACCCTGCGCCGCCAGGGGCGCGCCACCAGGGCCATGGCCACCCTCTGCCACCAGTTGCTGGCGGACACCGAGTGGGTGACCCTCTTCGTCAACGACTTCAATGACACCGCCATCCGGGTCTACGAACGGACCGGGTTCAAGCGCATCGGCACCATGCGGACCGTGCTCTTTTGAGCACCGCCCAAAACCGTCCGCCTTGCCTCCCACAAGGCCGTCGCCCCCACTCGCTTCGCCACTGCGCGACCGGGGCAGCGGCCGGGCGACGGGCATAGGGTAACCTCGAGTTGAGTGACCCGGATTGGGTGGCCCGCGCCTGGAATCGCTTCCAGAGTGCCGTCTACGACGCCGACCCCGACGCGCTCGCAACCGGCGAGCGTGAGCTGGACCAGATCGAGGCCGACCTCGCCCGGGCCCGGGGCCGTCTGCTTCACGCCCGCTTCATCCGGCAGGGCGCGGTGGACCGGGGCGAACTCGAGGAATTGGAGGCCGCCCCGGGCTCTATCGCCGCCTCGGCGACGCCCGCGGCGAAGGCGAGGCACTCTTCTGGATTGGAACCTTCCATCAGGTTGTGCAGAACGACAACCGGGTGGCGGCCGCGTCGCTGCAGCAAGCGCATCAGCTAGCCCGCCGGGTCGGCGACCTGCGCACCCTCTCCGAGGTGGTCCGCCACCTCGCGTTCAGCGACCTGGCCGCGGGACGCATGGAGTCGGCGCGAACCAGGCTCGAAGAGTCCCTTGAATTGTGCCGCCAGCTGGACTGGACGCCGGGAGTGGCTGCCGCCCTACTGGCCCTGGCAGAGTGTGCCGCCCCGGCAGGGCGCCGGGACGAGGCCAGGCGGCGGCTCGACGAAGCCCGCTCAGTCGCCGAGGAGGCCCGGGCCGAGGGAATCCTCAGCTGGATCGATCAGGCCGAAGGCTCGATTTGATCAGCTGGCCCCAGAGCTGGGGGGAGCGTGGGCCAGGCGCTCTCGAGCCCGTCTTTTGGCCAACGCCGGGCCGCTCACCATCAGGACCACCCCCAGGGTGATCAGGACGGCCGCCAGCCCGACGGCGGCGGTCAGCCCCTGGCCGAGGATGAACCAGCCCAGGGCCAGCGCCACGACCGGGTTGACATAGGCGTAGGTGGCTACCGTCGTGGTGGGCAGCACCTTGAGCGCGTAGGTGTAACAGGTGAATCCCGCGATCGAACCTCCGGTCACCAACCAGGCGAAGGCGATCAGGGCGGGGGGTCCTAGGTGGGCCCAGCGGACCTGAGATGCCTCCCCGGTGAGCAGCCCGACCACTATCAGTCCCAGCCCCCCGGCCAGCATCTCCACCGCCGAAACCAGCAACACGTTGCGGGCGAGGGGCGCCCGCTGGGAGTAGAGCGACCCGATGCTCCAGAAGATGGCCGCGCCCAGCAGTCCCACCGCCGCCAGCAGGCTGAGATGCCCTCCCGAGCTCGGATCGACCAGGACCGCGACCCCGCCCAGGCCCAGCAGCACCCCGACCCAGCCCAGGGCACCCGGGCGCCGCGAGCCCCGCAGCGAGAGGCCCAGGAGGGCCATCCAAAGTGGGACGGTCGCAATCATCAAGGCGGCCAGGCCGGAGCGCACCCGCACCTCTCCCAGCGAGAGCAGCCCGTTGCCGCCGAGGAGGAGAAAGAGCCCCACCACGGCGGCGCTCACCGCCTCGGGGCGGCTCGGTCTACTCCAGCGGAAAGGCCGGCGCCGCCAGCTGCCCTCTCGGCCTGCCACCAGATACAGCAGCACCCCGGCCAGGAGGTAGCGGGTGCCCGACATGAGCAGGGGCGGAATGTACCGGACCGCGACCTGGATCCCGGTGTATGTGGAGCCCCAGAGCAGGTAGACCGCCACCAGGGCGCCCCAGGAGAGGAGTTTGGGGCTGCCCGGCAGCCGGGCCCGTGCACTGCCAACGGTCATCTGCTAGAAACTGCCCTTCGCCTAATGAATCGATACAATCATACGACCCTAGCCATCGATCCGAAGGTAAAGTAGCCCTTGATGGACGATATTGATCGCGCTCTCCTGGGGGCCCTGGTCCGGGACGCCCGGAGTACCTGGGCCTCGCTTGGGGAGCAAGTAGGGCTATCCGCGCCAGCTGTGCACGAGCGGGTTCACAAGCTGGAGGCGGCCGGGGCGATTCTCGGTTACTCGGCCCGGGTCGCCCCGGAGCAGGTGGCGGGCGACACCGCGGCCCTGATCTCCCTGCGCACCCACGGAGGCGCCCAGGAACGGTCGCTCTTGGAAGCTGACCTGGCCCGGGAGCCGGCCGTCCTAGAGCTGCATGAGGTTGCCGGGGACGACTGCTACCTGGCCAAGGTGCGAGTCCCCTCGCCGGCCGAGCTGGGAGCGCTGCTTACCCGGCTCCGAGAGCACCACCCAGGGCTCACCAGCCGCTCCTCAGTGGTGCTCCGGTCGGTCTTCGAGCGTCCCCTCCTCTGGCCGCCGACGGAGTCTCGTCTCAGCTAAGACGGGTGGCCGGGCCGGGCGGCGGGGTCGGGAGCCTCAGTACTCGTCCTCGGGTCGGACGTCCTCGTCGACGTCGTCGGGCTCAGCCTCCTCGACGACCTCGTCAAACTCCTCGAACGGCTCCTCCAGCTCGTCGGGGGTGGACTCCGCGACCGGCGTCAGGGGATCGTCCTCCTCGTCGCTGACCGACGGTGGCTCCTCCTCACGGGGGATCACCGGTTCCTTGGCGTAGGGGCGGTAGTTGATTTCCCGCACCTTGCGGACCGGGAAGGAGTTGGTGCCGGCGAGCTCGGGAGCCTGGTAGACCTCGCGGAGGATCACCTGGACCCCGGTGGCGTCCACGCGGGTGACGGCGCCGGCGTAGCGGTTGCCGCTCCGGCTGAGCTTGAGGATCCGCTGGGATAGCCGGGGCTCGACCCCGCCCAGGTCAATCCCCCGGAGAGTTCGGACCGCCACCTGCTCCGCTTCCACCTCGACCTTGATCGGGTCTCCGGGAGCGACCGCTCCCGGGTCGACGCCCTGGGCCAGGATGAGCTTGGTGATGGCGGTCTTGCCGGGCTCGTCGGTGAACACCGCCACGTCGACGGAGGCTGAGACCGGCGCGACCTCGCCCTTGGCCGAGCGCCGCTCGGCCAGCTTGGCCAGCTGCCTGCGCGCGATCTGATTACCGGGGTTGGCGTCGAGGGTCGCCGTGTAGGCGGCCTCCGCCTCGGCCAACCGGCCCAGCTCCAGGAGGGCTTTGCCCCGGCGGTTGCAGGTGTCTTCGTCGGGACCAAAGCGCTCGACCAGGTCGTCGTTGACCGCGAGCGCCTCCTGCCAGCGGCTGGCCAGGGCCAGCCTGACCGCGTCCTCGGCGGCCTGGAGCTTGGACTTGGGGAGTTCGCCGACATCAGCCAAGGGTTCCGTTCTCCTGATCAAAGCTGGCCGAAGCGGAGTCGGAGGGGGCCGGGGGAGCAGTTGCCGGGCCGGTCTGGGAGCCGCCTGGGCCGACCGGCCGGGGCGCCTGGGCCCGAACTCCCCCTGAGCCGCCGCGAGCCGCCATATGATACCGGGAGGCTGCTCCAATGCCGGCCGCTCAGATGGTCTGCTGTCCAGCCGAGGTCTCTTCGTCCAATGCCCTCTAACAACCACAAGCCGCCCGGAGTCCAGATCCTGGCCGTCGCCAACCAGAAGGGCGGGGTGGGCAAGACGACCACCGCCGTCAACCTGGCCAGTGCGCTCGCCGAGCGGGGGGTGCGCGTGCTGGCGGTCGATCTCGATCCCCAGGGACATCTGACCGTCAACATGGGAGTGTCCCTTCCCGACGAACTCCGGCTGACCGTGTACGACATGCTCTGCGAGCACCAGGTCGCTGCCGCCGACGTGCGCCTGCACTCGCCCGGGGTTGGGGTCGACTTCCTGCCCTCCAACGTGGAGCTGGCCGGGGCCGAATTGCAGCTGGTCACCGAGATCGGCCGGGAGTCGGTGCTGCTCGAGAAGCTCACTCCCATCCTCGCCGATTACGACTACGTGATCATCGACTGCCCGCCCTCACTGGGCCTCCTTTGCATCAACGCCCTGGTGGCCGCGACCGACGTGGTCATCCCCCTCCAGTGCGAGTACTTCGGGATGAAGGGCATGGAGCAACTGCAGCGAACCATCGAGCGGGTCCGGGTCAAGCTCAACCCCCGGTTGCGCATACACGGGATCCTGCCCACGATTCACAAGGGCCGGACGGTGCACGCCAACGAGGTGCTCAACGACGTGCAGTCGCACTTCGGCGAGCTTGTCTATCCCTTCCAGGTGGCGGACAGCATCCGCTTCGCCGAGTGCCCGCTGGTAGGCCAGTCGATCCTCCAGTACGCCAGCGAATCCGACGGCGCCGCGGCCTACCGCCAGCTGGCCGAGGCGGTGCTGACCCGCGAGGCCAGCTGAGGTGGCCTTCAAGCGGGCCAGCCTGAGCGGCTCGGCCCAGCTCTTCCAGCCCACCAAGGTCCCCGCCCCGCCCCGCCCCGGGGAGGACGAAGAGCCGCCGCCGCGCCGGGCCCGCTCCGCGATCGCGCCGCTTTTGGACGACCGCCTGGATGACGGTAGGGGCCCGGCCCTGGTCTCCGAAATTCCCGCCGTCCCGGGCGCCCAGGGGCACCTTTACCGGCTCAGCGACGATGAGGTGGAGCTCCTCCTGGATGCCCTCCAGCACGCCAAGTTCCCCCATTCCTATCAGCGGCTGCCCAAGCCGGGGATGGACGAGTTCGAGCAGCTGGAAGCGCTCCGGAAGAAGATCGCCGACCAGCGCGAGGCACGCGGCTGAAATCGGAGGCTCCCCGGCCCCGACTCCAGATCGCGAGGGTCCGGGTCACTGGCACCGCCGATGCGAACTGCTACGTGATCGCCTGCGCCCGCAGCCAGGAGGCGGTCGTGATCGACCCCGGCGCCGAGCCGGCCAAGATCATCCAGCAGTGCCAAGGACTGACTGTCCGGCACATCTGCTGCAGCCACGGCCACCGCAACCACGCCACCGCCAAAGAGGAGGTCAAGGCCGCGGTTGGCGGTGAGACGGCCCTCAGCCTGCTTGACGCCAAGGCCTACCTGCGCTCCGCCGACCACTACCTCAATGACGGCGACCGGCTACCCTTCGGGGACTTCGAGCTGGAGGTCATCACCACCCCCGGGCACAGCCCGGGATCGCTCTGCTTCAAGGTGGGCAACCATCTCTTCACAGGCGACACCCTGCTTCAGGGAAACATCGGGAGGACCGACCTCCCCGACGTCGACCTCTCCAAGCAGCTGGTGAGCGTGCTCTCCCGCCTGCTCAGCCTGCCCGAGAACACGGTCATCTACCCAGGCCACGGGGCGACCACCACGGTGGGCCAGGAGCGCCGCGAGAACGTTGCCGTCGAGATGCTGCGCCAGGTCGGCTAGCCGCCCTGGGCGGGCCCGCCGGACACCTGCCAGCACGAACCGAGCCGGCGGGTAGCTGAGCTTGGGCATTCTGCTCAGCCTGGGGGCCGCCCTCGGGTACGGCGCCTCGGACTTCCTGGCCGGAGTCGCGGGCAGGCGCGGAGCCGTCTCCTCGGTGGCCTTGCTGGCCGAGCCGTTCGGCCTCGCCTCGGCCCTGGTCGGGCTCTGGCTGATTCCCTGGACGGGCCCGACCGGGGCCAGCCTGGCCTGGGGAGCGATGAGCGGGGTGGGCGGCGGGCTGGGGATCCTCGCCCTCTACCGGGGCCTGGCGGTCGGCCGGATGAGCGTGGTGGCTCCGGTGGCCGGGGTCCTGACCGCGCTGCTCCCGGCCCTGGCCGGCTTTGCCTTTGGCAACCGCCCGGGGCTGATCGCCCTCTTGGGGATGGTCATCGCTTTGCCCGCGGTGGCCCTGGTCTCGGGGCAGTCGCAGGGCACCTTCAGCCGGAAAAGCGGCGTGCCCGAGGCGATCATCGCCGGGGTCTGCTTCGCGGTGCTCTTCATCGGCTTGGACCGAGCCGGGACCCGGTCGGGCACCTGGCCACTGGTCTCGGGCCAACTGGTGGCCCTGGTCCTGATCGCGGCGGCGGCCTGGCGCGGTCGCGGAGTCGCGATCAGATGGCGCCGGGTGGGCCCCCTGGCGGCCGCGACCGGCCTCCTGGGAGGGGTCGGCAACATCCTCTTTCTGAGCGCCACTGGCAAGGGCGAGCTGGCGGTGGTGGCGGTCACCGCCTCCCTCTACCCAGTCGTCACCGTGCTCCTGGCCAGGCTCCTCTTGGACGAGCGCTGGACCCGGCTCCAGGTGGTCGGACTGGTGGTCGCGATGGTGGCGGTGACCCTGCTCAGCCTTTGAGCGGCACCCGCCACCGGCCGCCGGTCGAGGCGGGCCGGCCCCGGGTCACAACTAGACTTAGCCGATGGTAATTGGCAGCCTTGTGCTGACCCTGCACCTGCCCCAGAGTCAATCGCTCAAGTCCAAGCGCCAGGTGATCAGCTCGCTGACCCAGCGGGTCCGGCGGACCTTCAACGTGGCGGTCGCGGAGGTGGAGAGCCTGGACTCCTGGCAGCTGGCGGTGATCGGGGTCGCCTGCGTCAGCAACGACCGCCGCCATGCCGACGAGATGCTCAACAAGGTGGCCAACTGGGTGGCTGAGGACGGCGGCCGCGGGGAGGCGCTGCTGACCCGCCAGGACATCGAGCTGATCCAGGCGTGATCCCCATCGTCGGCGTGATCAAGATCGGCATCGACCCGGTCTTTCACCTGGGGCCGCTCTCGGTCCACTGGTACGGGGTGGGCTACGCGGTGGCGATCCTGGTGGGCCTCCAGGTCGCCCTCCCCTACGCGGAGCGGCACGGCATCCCCCGGGGCAAGTCGGGGCTGATCGCCTTCTGGACCGTCATCCTGGCCCTGATCGGGGGCCGGCTCTTCTACGACCTGCAATCAGGCGCGGCCTACTACTTCACCCATCCCCTGGAGACCTTCGCCGTCTGGCAGGGCGGGATGGCCTTCTTCGGGGCCATCTTCCTGGGCAGCGCCACCCTGCTCTTCATGGCCTGGCGGGAGAAGGTGAACTTCTGGGTGCTCCTCGACGCAGCCGTCCTCTTCGCCTGCGTCGGGCAGCCGATCGGACGAATCGGCAACATCATCAATGGCGACATCCTCGGCTACCCGTCCAACCTGCCCTGGGCCACCGCCTACACCAACCCGAACAGCTTCGCGCCCCGGCTCGGGGTCGGCTACCAGCCGGCCGCAGCCTATGAGGCAGTGGTGATCCTCCTGGCGCTGGTCCTCTTGCTCTGGCTGCGCCACCGCGGGGTCGCCGACGGGGTGATCGGTATCGTCTACCTGATCATCTACCCGATCACCCAGTTTGGGATCTTCTTCCTGCGCAACCCGGTCAACGTCCCCATCATCGCTTTCGGCCTCAAGCAGACCCAGCTCACCTCGATCGGGGTTTTGGTTCTGGGAGCGCCGCTACTGATCTTCGCCTGGCGTCGCACCCACCGCCCCAGAGAACCGAGCGCGATCGCGGCCCCCGAACCGCCGCTCGCTTGAGACCACCGGCAGCCCCCGGGCTGGAGTCCTTCCAGCGCACCCTGCCGTTCTCGATGGACCCCTTTCAGCTGGAGGCGATCGCGACCCTCGAGCAGCACCAGGGGGTGCTGGTCAGCGCGCCGACCTCCAGCGGCAAGACGGTGGTCGCGGAGTGGGCGATCTGGAGCTGCCTGCAGAGCGACGCCCGGGGTGTGGGGGAGCGGGTGCTCTACACCTCCCCGCTCAAGGCGCTCTCCAACCAGAAGTTCGGTGACCTCTGCCAGCGCTACGGGGAG
This sequence comes from Candidatus Dormiibacterota bacterium, assembly GCA_035534755.1. GTDB lineage: Bacteria > Chloroflexota > Dormibacteria > Aeolococcales > Bog-877 > Bog-877. The sequence goes on along the minus strand of DATLRH010000013.1, from coordinate 23,362 downwards.
GCCAACGTGGGGCTGGTCACCGGAGAGACCTCGATCCGGCCCTTCGCCAAGGTGGTGGTGATGACCACCGAGATCCTGCGCAACCTGGTCTATGACGACCCGGCCTCCCTGGAAAGGGTCGGCTGGGTGATCCTCGACGAGATCCACTACATCGACGAGTACCCCCGAGGCACGGTCTGGGAGGAGGTCATCGTCCAGGCTCCCCAGCACATCAAGTTCATCGGGCTCTCAGCGACCATCACCAACGTCGACGAGGTGGCCGCCTGGATGTCCGAGCGCCGGGGCCAGATGGCGGTGGTAGTCCGCCAGCAGCGCCCGGTCGAGCTGCGCACCTGGCTCGGGATGCGCAACCGCCTCCTGCCCCTGCTGGACCAAGAGGGCCGGCTCGACCGGACCACCCTGGAGCGGGCCCAGCAGGACCGCAGCGGGGATCGGCGCATGGGCGGGGGCCGGCTGGCCTGGGCCTCGGAGAACGACATGCTCCGCATCCTCGACCAGCTGGCCGAGCAGGACATGCTGCCGGCGATCTACTTCATCTTCTCGAGGCGGGGCTGCCGAGAGGCGATCGCCCGCTGCAGCACCCATCGGGTCGACTTCACCTCGCTGCAGCAGAAGTTCGAGATCGACGAGGTGCTGGCCGAGCGCCTGGCCCAGGTCGCTGACCCAGAGGAGACCGAGCTCTACGTGCGCTCACTCTCGATGGACCTCCTTCGGCGCGGCATCGCCATGCACCATGCCGGTCTCCTGCCCTACGTCAAGGAGACCATCGAGGCTCTCTTCCAGCGGGGCCTGCTGAAGGTGGTCTTCGCCACCGAGACCCTGGCCCTCGGGCTCAACATGCCCGCCCGCGCCTGCGTGATATCCACCTTCACCAAGTTCGACGGCCAGGGGTTCTCTGCTCTCCGCAGCGGCCAGCTGGCCCAGCTCCTGGGCCGGGCCGGCCGGCGCGGGATCGACTCGATCGGCCACGGGGTGATCCTGCGCGACCCCGAGGTCGACCTGGGGGTGATCTGCGAGACCCTGCTCGGCAACGACATGGCGGTCGAGTCGAAGTTCGCCCCGACCTACAACATGACCCTCAACCTGCTCCGCCGGCACTCCCCCGAAGAGGCCGAGGGACTGCTCGAGCAGTCCTTCGGGCAGTACCAGCGGATCCGGGCCCTGGACAATCTGCGCGAGCGCCGGCCCAATCTCGAGGCGCGCCTGGAGGACCTCCGGCGGCGGCGCTTCCGACACCCCCGGGTGGCCTGCACCGAGCGCACCCTGAGCCAATTCCTGGGGGCCCGGCGCGCCTTGGACGAGGCCCGCGAGGGATCGCGCCAGCTGCGACGGCAGCACTTCCGGGATCGCCGCCGGGGTCGGTTCGGCGAGGGCACCCAGGACCCGGCCGGGAGGTTGGAGAAATTCCGCCGGGTGATCCGGCAGGAGGAGGCCCGGCTGGCCGCCTCTCCCTGCCGCAACTGTCCGATCCTCTCCGACCATCAGGCCTGCCGCCGCGAGACCCTGGAGATCCAGTCGGAGCTGGAAGGGGCCGAGGCCGCCGCCTCGGCGCGGGAACACGAGTACCGCACCCAGCTGCGCGCCTATCGGGCGGTGCTGACTCAGCTCGGCTACCTGCTCCAGGACCGGCCGACCCGGCTGGGGCTGCTGGCGGGTGCCGTCTACGGCGAGAACACCCTGCTGGTGTCGCAGACCGTGGCCGAAGGCTGGCTGGACCAGATGGCTCCCGAGGAGATCGCGGCCACGCTGGTGATGCTGGCGGCCGAGGACCGCAATCCCGACCGTCCCGCGCCCCGGCGCAAGCTGCCCACGGGGCGGCTGGAGCGGGTTGCCCGCCGGCTCCGCCAGGCCCAGCGCGAGCTGGCCGAGACCGAGGCGGAGTGGGGGCTCTCGGAGAGCCGGAGCCCCTCAACCGACCATGTTGAGTACGTCTACAACTGGGCTAGGGGGGTGCCCCTGACCGAGCTTCAGCCGCCCCCCGGGGTCGACCCCGGCGACGCTCTCCGGGCGACCAAGTCCTGCTACGCGCTGGCCCGCCAGCTGGAGCAGGGTCTGGCCGGCTGGCCCCTTCAGACGGCGGTGGCCGGAGCCCGGGTGAGCCTGGAGCGCGACCTAGTGCGTCGGGTCTAAAGCAACCCGCGAAGCGGGCTCAGCGCTCGTCGGGCACGATCGACTCGGGCACTCCGACCACCCGGTAGGGCAGGTCGCTGATGTCGAAGTAGCGGACCGGCTTGCGCATGCGCTTGGCGATCCCAACCTGGACCTTCAGCCCCAGCGACAGGGATCCGAACACCCACATCTCCTCGCAGCGGGCGATCAGGTTGTTCATCGCCTCCCGGACCAGCTCCTTGGGCACGGTGTGGAGCAGGTAGTAGTCGAACATCATGAACGGGGTGATCGGAACCCGACCCTCGTCGAGCACGAACTTGGTCAGCTGCTGGCGCCAGAAGAAGGTGCGATTGCTCATCGCCACGTAGACCAGCGCTTTGGGCCGGCGCAGGGTCCGCTCGGCCTGCTCGGCCGGGCTCGCCCGAGGGGTCGGGGTGAAGATCAGCTCCAGGATGTCGTCGGCCGAACGCTCGGCTACAGCCGGGGCCTCAGTCGACACCTCGCCGCCGGGGGTCACCGGACCCAGCCCCGGGGCTGACTCGCTCCCGGCCGCGGGCGCGCTCGGAGCGCCGGCTTCGTCCAAGTCGTCAGTCCCACCCAAGATCTAGGCCCGAGTATATCCTCCGGGCGACCGCCGAACTCAGGAATCAGAGCCTGCGCGACAGAGCTCGCGAAGCGCCCCGAGCGCCCGCTCGAGCAGGGCTCGATGGTCCGGCGCATTGAGCCAGCGACTGGCGCCGGAGGGGTGGGGCAGGGGGAGCAGCAGCGGGCGCAGCCCGGCCGCCCGGGCCGTGCCGGGATCGCACCGGGTCCCGTCGCTGCCGAACACCTGGCCCACCGCCAGGTGCATCGGCAGCGGTCCCAGAAAACGCTCCAGGGCCATCTGGCCAACGGTGAGGACCAGCCACGGTCGAACCAGGCCGAGCTGGAGATCCAGGTGGTCCCGACAGAGACGGACCTCGAGGGAGCTGGGCCGGCGATCCCCGGATCCGGAGGGAGCCGCCCCCGGAAAGCACTTGGTGATCGAGGTCAGGTAGATGGTGCGCCGGGCGGACTCCTCGTCGCCCAGCCCAGCTGTGGCCAGCCAGCGGAAGAGGAGCCTTCCGGCGCGGCCGCTGAAGGGACGACCGGCCACCTCCTCAACCCGGCCGGGAGCCTGCCCGACCAGAACGATGGCGGCGCCGACGGGGGCCGGGAGGATCGGGAAGGCCCGGTCGAGCTGGCCCGCCTCGACGCAGCGACGGCAACTGGAGATCTGAGCGTGGAGTCGGGAGAGCGCCTGCCCCAGGTCGTACGGGAGGAGGGCGGCTGGGGAGCCACGATTTGCCGCCGAAGCTGGAGCCACCGAATGCTATCCTAGGCCGATCACGGTCGCCCTCTCGGCGCCCACTTTCGGTCACCAGGTCTCGAGAATGCCGCACGGCTCAGACCCACTTCGACGGCCTGATCAGCAGTCGCCCGATTCGGGGGCACCCGTCCCACCGCCATGGTGGAACGCGCTCGGCGAGGAACGGCTGCCCACCGAGACCCGCAGGATCCGCGCCCGGACGAGCTGGTGGGCACGCCTGCAGCGGGTGGGGGTCCGCCTGAGTGCCCCGCTGGTGGCGCTGGCGGTCGCGGGTGCGATCGTGGCGGGCGGGTTTGGCTACCGGTTGGTGGCGGGCCTGGTCGCCGCGGTGCTGGTGGTCGGGCTGGCGGTGATCACCCTGCTCCAGCGCCGCCGATCGGTAGGAGCTGGAGCCGGCAACAGGTGGCGGTGAAGGGACGCCAGCAGCGCCGGGGGGGAGGCGTCCCGTTCCGGGTCGCTGGCTCCGCCTGGCCAGTCGCGGTGTCAGCGGTCGGCTCCTGGTTGAGGCAGCAGGCCCGCCGCGAAGGTCCGGTGGGGGGAGCGGCCGAGCTGACCGTCGTGGTGGTCAACCGCTCCGCCACTCTGCTCTGCGAGCTCAGCGCCGAGGTGGCTCGGGCAACCGCTCGACCGGACCATGAGGCTGACCACCAGGGGCCGGCCAAGCGGCGATCCTCAGGGTCCAAGGACCGCCCCAAATCAGCTGCCCCAAGGCGGTCCAAACCGGCCAGCTGAGCCGTTCCGGTCAGCCCCAGTCGGTTGCCGGCTCGGGCGTCGCGGGCAGGATCTCAGCCTGGCGAATGGCCGCCTCTTGCTCGATCTCCCGGCGATAGGACCGCTGTGAAGGGTTGGGCACCAGGTCGAAGAAGCGGTAGCTCTCGGCCAGCTCAACCCCGCTCTGGCGGCCCGTCTCACGAGCTCCCCGCTCCATTCCCTCCCGCATCTCGCCGGCGTCGAACTGACTTCGATGCTCGCCCAGCGCGGCCATCTTGTTCTCCAGATCGATCGGATCGAGGGGGACCGCGATGTCCGGGTCTGCCGAGGCCCCCAGGAAGACGAAGCGCACTTTGTGGGGCTGCAACCCCTGATCACGGAGCAGCTCGGGGAAGGCCCGGGAGTCGCGGGCGCTGGGGAAGACCGCGTCCAGAGCAGCCTCCCCGGCGGCGCGGTGATCAGGATGGTTTAGGTAGCCACGTCCGAAGAAGCGATTGCTGGGGTCCATGGTGATCACGGCCTCAGGGCGAATCTCCCGGATCAGCTGGACCAGGTCCCGGCGCACCGCCAGCGTGTTCTGCAGGATGCCATCGGGATAGCCCAGGCACCGCACCTGGTCGACGCCCAGGTGAGCCGCTGCCCGTCCTTGCTCCTGGAGCCGGATTCGGCTCAACTCCCCGGCCGGGATGCTGGGGTCGTCGCTGCCGGCGTCACCGTCAGTAACCAGGCAGATCGCCCCCTGGCAGCCCTGACGAACCCAGGCGGAGAGCACCGAGGCGGCCAGGAAGTCGCAGTCGTCGGGGTGAGCCACGATAACCAGCGCCCGCTCGGGGATGTGCTCGAACAGCTCCAGCCGGGGAGACGCCCCAGGAGACGGGTCGGAGGTCGGCGCGTTGGCTGCCATCTCAACCAGTTATCCTGCCAGCCGTGACCCTCGGCCCGCCACGATACCCGCGAATTGCGACCTTCTCGATTGTCGCCAGCGACGGGGTGGACTGGGGGGTGGCCGTCGCCTCCAAGTTCCTGGCCGTCGGCAGCGCCGTTCCCGCCGCCCGGTCCGAGGTGGGTGCACTCGCGACCCAGGCAATGGCCAACACCGGCTACAAGCAGCTGGGCCTCGACCTTCTCGAGGCGGGCCGCCCGGCCAGCGAAGTGGTCGAGATCCTGACCGGGGACGACGAGGGACGCGAGCACCGCCAGCTGGGGGTCGTCGACCGCCACGGCGGTGCCGCCACCTACACCGGATCCCAGTGCTACGAGTGGGCCGGGGGCAGGACCGGCAAGGGCTGCGCCTGCCAGGGCAACATTCTGACCGGGCCTGAGGTCGTCGACTCGCTGCTGACCACCTTCGAAGGTTCTACGGGCGAGCTGGCCGACCGTCTGATGGCGGCGCTGGCGGCAGGCGACCGAGAGGGCGGCGACCGCCGGGGGCGGCAGTCCGCGGCACTCCTGGTGGTTCGGCGTCACGCTGGCTACGGCGGCTTCGACGACCGTCTGGTCGACCTGCGCGTGGAGGACGACCCCCGCCCCATTCCCGAGTTGCTGCGGCTCCTTGGTCTGTGGCGACTCTACTTCGAGAAGGCCTCCCCGGAGAGTCTGCTGACGGTCGACGCCAGCGTGCTCGACCGGATGCGTACGGCGCTGGTGCGGGCCGGTCGGATCGCCCCCGAGGCCGGCTCCGAGGAGCTCTGGACCGCCTTTCTGGCCTGGGTTTCGGAGGAGAACCTGGAGGAGCGCGTCAGCTCCCGGGATGCCGTCGATCCCTTGGTTCTGGCCCGCCTCGAGGCCTTTCCCTCAGCCGGATAGCGAACCGCCGGCTCCCCGCCCACCCGTCCCGAGCCCGGGAGATGGATGAGGGCGGACCGCGCGCCGCGGCTGCTGGCTCAGGTGATAGAGCAGCAACTGCTGGGCGGTGAAGGCGGCGGGGCCATAGGCCTGAGTCAGCTCGAGGACCTCCGCGGCGCCGGGAGCCGCCGCGAGCCGGTAGGCGAGCTGGACCGCCTTGCGCACCCCGAGGTCGCCCGCTACCACAACCGGTCGCCCGAGCACCCGAGCCAGGTACTGGTCGGCCGTCCAGGGACCGATGCCGGGGAGCTCGGTCAGTCGCCCGCGCACCTCTCCGTCGGGAGCCGACTCCAGAACCTCGAACGAGAGGCGACCGCTGACGACGGCCGCACCCAGGGCGCTCAAGCAGCGCCCCTTGGACCTGGTCAGGCGCAGCGAGCTCCAGACCTCGGCCGGGGCAGCCGCCATCTGCTCGGGATCGGGGGCGAGGACGAAGTCGTCGCCGAGCGTGACTCGGAGGCCGAGCCGTTCCAGGATCGCCCGTCGCACGCTCAGGGCGAACTGCAGGTTCACCTGCTGGGCGGTGACCATGGCCAGGAGCGCCCCCAGCGGGTCGAGCGCGAGGACCGGCACGACGCCCGGGTATAGCCGGTGCAGCTCCGCGATCACCGGGTCGCGGCGACCCAGCTCGAGCAGGGCCTGTTTCTGGTCGACGAACATGGCTCGAAGTCGTTCGGGGAGAACCGGGGTGGACCTACCCGCCGCCTCGACCGCCAGGCTTCGGTCGCCGGCGCCATCTCGCCGCAGCCAGACGGCCCCGACCTCTCCTCGAATCCGATACGGGCGCCGGAAGCGGCGTCCGTCCCAACGATCCATCAGGTCGTCGCCATGGCGCCTGAAGCGGGCCAAAGACGCGCCCAGGTCGATCCCCTCGGGCAGATGGAACCGATCCCCTGCGGAGCGGTCGGTCACCGGCCTCGGAAGCGGATCAGGTCTGGGTGCGCGACCGCCGCAGCCCCCTCTCCGAGTAGCCCCAGCTGCCCGAGTCCGGAACTGGACCAGTGGGTCCGGGGGCGGTTCCGGCGCCCTCGGCGAAGTGGGAGGCATCCCGGCGAGCCAGGCGGGCCGGGATGGCCCGGGAGGCGGTCGCGAGCAGGAACCAGCCCAGGAAGAGAGGCACCCCGACGCTCCACATGTCGAGAGCCAGGTAGAAGTGGAAGTCGTGCGGGTCCATCGCCTGGAAGGCCGCCATCAGCAATGCGGTCAGTCCGAATCCCAGGCTGGTCAAAACGAAGCCGTGGGCCAGCATCCTGCCCCGGGCCGCTCGAAAGCGGTCCAGCGCGTTGCTGCGGCGGGGCAGCTCCTCGCCGGGATGCCAGCCCCGCCAAAGGTAGGCGAGCAGGCCGGCGGTGGCCAGCCCGCCACCGGCCAGAACCACCGCCCCGAAGGCGATCAGGTTCTGGGCCACGGCCAGCGACTGCTGCTGGGAGACCGCGTAGACCCCCTGATTGAGGAGAAGGCCCCCGCCGGTGAGCAGGGCGGCCGCGAAAATTGCCAGCACGGCAACGTTGGAACGGTCGGGTCCTCGCCAGCGGTGGGCCGCCGAGCGGGAGTCGAGCGCCACCAAAGTCCGCCAGGCCAGGGGCGCTCCCAGCGCCCAGCCAAGCCAGGGAGGCACGATGGCCGGCAGCCAGTCCACCAGGGGATTGAAGTGAAAGTCATAGACATCCCAGACCCGCAGCAGGTTCATCCCAAGCCAGATCGCCAGGGTGTAGACGAGCAGATAGAAGAACGCCCCCACCACCAGCTGATAGCGGGACTCGGCCAGCCGCTGCAATCCCCCATCCGGTCCCGCCAGGAGCCCTGCCACCTTCCAATAGAGCGGGCCGAAGAGAGCGAGCAAGATCGCAACCGGGGTGAACCAGGGCAGGATGTCCATCAGCAGGTTGAAGTGGAAGGCGACCGGATTGATCGCTTTCAGCAGGAGCATCAGGCACCAGACCAACCCGACCACGGCCAGCCCCAGAAAGCAGGCGCCCAAGAGCACCTCGAAACGGCGTTGGACCAGGGTGGCCAGCTTCAACGGGAACCATGGTAGCGGCCGAATCGAGGTCGCCCGCGAGTGGGGAGATTCGGGGTTTCCGACGCCGGTTTTCGCCAGCATCGAGCGCTCGCTAGAGAGACCGAAATATCACCGCCAGGCCGGCGAATATCAGCACCAGGGAGACGATCGCCAGGCAGCCGAAGTCGAAGCTCACCAGCAGCCGGAAGCGCCCCGAGAGCTCGCCCACCAAGGGCGAGCGCAGGGGCCGGGGCTCCTCGTCGATGGGGCCCTGGCGGGGCAGCGCCGGCACCGGCCGGGCGCGGCCCCAGATTCCCCGCAGGCTGAGGGCGGCTCCGGCGCCCATCAGCACTCCCACCGCCAGGATCACGATCCCCAGGCCGACCCCCCCGGGCCGGGCGGCCGACGCCACGAGCGCACCTGCGGCGAGCGCGATCAGAGCTCCCGGAGGGGGCTTGCGTCCGGTCCCGCCCTAGGGGAGCGAGCGGTACTCGTGCCTCGCCTCGCGGATCCAACCTCCCAAAGAGACCAGGGTGAGGATCAGCCCGATCGCGACCACCTCGACCTTGGTGATCACCCCGATCAGGGAGGTGGCAATTCCGAGGGCGAGCAGGAAGGGCCAGAAGCTGGGCCCCGGAAGGGTGTGAGACTCCTCTGCCGAGGGGCTCTCCGGAGTCTCTTGGGAGGGCGCCTCATTTGACATGCGAGGCCCCCAGGTAGATCGTCGCCCAGATGAAGGCGAGGCTCAGCATCAGCACCGCGATGATGGTCAGGAGCAGCCCCAGGCGAACGTTGGCGCGGGCCTCCTTGCGGTGCATCAACTCTCCCCGGTACCGGGCTGGGCCAGTGGCCGCCCCGAACTGTTCCGCTCGAGTAAACCACGGTCTGCGGCTTGGCTGGCGGGGGCCGAACCGGCATCGGCCGCAGCCAGCCAGCCGATGGCGGCCAGGATGACCGCAGTTGCCCAGGTGGCCGACCCCAGCGCCAGGTGGAGGTCCTGCAGCGCGTCAGGCGCATGCAGGGTCGCGACCAGTCCGCCCGCGGCGATTTGAGCCAACAGGAGGATGGCGAGCAGGTCGGCAACCGCGCGGGCGCCCCGCACGCCCCGCCAGTGCCGGGCCGCGTGCATAACGAAGAGGGCGATCAGTACGCTCGCCACCAGCACGATCAAGCGGTGGATGTCCTGGATCAGCAGCAACTGCTGGGGCTCCCCGGGCAGGGCACGGCATCCCGGCCAGGAGGGACAGGCGTAAGTCGCTCCCCCATCGACCACCAGGGAGCCCGAGATCATCACTAGGAAGGTCGCCCCGGCGGCCCAGTACCCCCGCCGAGTCAACCGCCGACCGGAGGCCGCTCTGCGGGCGACCAGGGTGCCGACCACCGTGACCCAGACGACCCCCAGCAGGATCATCGCGGTGAGCAGGTGGAGCGCCACCGTGAAGGGGGCGTTGTGGGTGATCACGGTGACCCCACCCAGAATGATCTGGATCACGATGATCACCAGCGCCACGGCGGCCGGGATCAGCACCGACGGCGTCTGGCGGGCGTAGCGCCAGGCGGCTAGGGCGGTCAGGATCACCAGCACCGTGACCAGTGAGACCAGGTACCGGTGCGACTGCTCGAGGATGGTATGGAAGTGGTCGATCGGCCCCAGCTGGCCGTAGCAGAGGGGCCAGCCCGGGCAGCCCATTCCCGACTCGGTGACCCGCACCGTGCTGCCCAGAATCACCAGGAAATAGGTGAGCACCCCGGTCAGCAGGGCCAGCCCCGGCAGCAGCGCTGGCGAGGGCGGGAGGCGCAGGCTCCGCTGGTCGGCGCTCACGGCAGTCCCGGGCTGGTCGCCGGAGCGCCGCGCCCGGCCAAGCGCAGGTCCCGGACCGGACGGTCGCTGGTGATCAGGGGGACGTCGTCGAAGTTATGGGGCGGCGGCGGAGAGGTCGTGTACCACTCCAAGGAGTTGCCCTCCCAGGGGTCGTTGGGCGCGGTCTTGGGACCGTGCAGAGTGAGCACCACGTTGTATAGGAAGACAAGCACCGCGAGTCCGATGATGAACGACCCGATCGTCGAGGTGAGGTTGAGCGCGCCCCAGCCGCGACCCGGTCCGTAGGTGGCGATCCGGCGAGGCATGCCGAGCACTCCGAGGATGTGCATGGGCATGAATGTCAGGTTGAACCCGATGATCAGAAGCCAGAAGTTCCACTTGCCCAAGCGCTCGCTGAGGAAGCGACCGAACAATTTCGGCCACCAGTAGTAGAGCCCGGCAAAGACGGCAAAGAGCGACCCTCCGACCAACACGTAGTGAATGTGGGAGACCACCCAGTAGGTGCCGTTGAGCTCGTAGTCGATCCCCAGCGAGGCCAGGAAAACTCCGTCCAGGCCCCCAATCAGGAACATGAGCAGGAAGCCGATCGCGAAGAGCATCGCCGTGGTGAAGCGAATCGAGCCCCCCCACAAAGTGGCCAGCCAGTTAAAGATCTTGACCCCGGTCGGAACGGCGATGACCATGGTGCTGGCCATGAAAAATATCTGCACCGGCAGCGGCAGTCCAACCGTGAACATGTGGTGCGCGAAGACCATGAAACCGAGTACCCCGATGGCGGCCATGGAGATGGCCATGGCGCGATAGCCGAAGATCGGTTTGCGCGTGAACACGGGGAGGATTTCTGAGATCACCCCAAAACCGGGGAGCACCATGATGTATACGGCCGGGTGCGAATAGAACCAGAAGATCAGTTGGTAGAGGACGACATTGCCGCCTCCAGTGGGATCGAAGAAGTTGGTGCCCAGCTGACGGTCAAGCAGGACCATCGCCAGGGCGGCGGCCAGGAACGGCGAGGCCAGCAGCACCAAGGCCGAGGTGACCTCCATCGACCAGACGAAGAGGGGGATCCGGAACCAGGTCATGCCGGGCGCCCGCATCCGGTGGATGGTGACCAGGAAGTTGACCGCCCCCATGACTGAAGAGATGCCCAGGATGTGCAGCCCCAGGATCCAGAGGTCCTGGCCCACCTGGGGGGAGTACAGCTTCTCGGTCAGGGGTACGTAGCCGGTCCAGCCGGCGGCGGCGCTGCCGCCGAAGAAGAACCCGCTGTACATCACCATCCCCCCCAGCGGGACCAGCCAGAAGGCGAAGGCGTTGATGCGCGGAAAGGCCATGTCCTTGGCCCCGATCATGAGCGGCACCATGTAGTTGCCGAAGGCGCTCCAGACCGGGATCACGAAGAGAAAGATCATCGTGGTCCCGTGCATCGTGAAGAGCTGGTCGTACTGGGAGGCAGTGAGCAGGGTGTTGTTGGGCTGGGCCAGCTGGGTCCGGATCAGAAGCGCCATCAGGCCGCCGATCAGGAAAAAGATGAAGGTGGTGAAGAAATAGAGGAGGGCGATCCGCTTGTGGTCGGTTGTGGTCACCCATTCCCAGACCCTGCCGTAGGTTCGGGACCGGGGCCGGCTCAGGGGGAGGTCCACGGCACTCATCGGTAACTGCTCACGGTCTCAGGCGAGGCTCTTCAGGTAGCGCTGGTACTGAGCCATCGAAACCACCTTGACGGTGATCAGCATCTGGTCGTGGCCGACCCCGCAGAACTCGTAGCACTGCCCGGCGAAGGTGCCGGTCCGGCTGGCCTCGATGAAGGCATGGTTGGTGATCCCCGGCAGAGCGTCGATCTTGGCCCCCAGGGCCGGTACCCAGAAGCCGTGGATGACGTCCACTGAGCTGGTGGTGAGCTCGATGGGAGTCGCCACCGGAATCTCCATGGTCCGGCTCGAACTCTTGCCGTTGGAGTACTTGAAGGACCAGTAGAACTGCTGCCCGGTGACGTGAATGGCGATCGGGTCGCGGCCGGCGGGGGTGGCCGGGCTGGGGCCGTTGCGCAGGTAGCCGACGTTAACCACATTGAGGATGAACAGCCCCAGGAGCAGGACTGAAGGCCCGAGGATCCAGGCCCGCTCTAGGCGGTGGTTGCCGTAGACCTGGCGAGGCATCTCGTCGTCGGAACGGCGCCGGAACCGGAAACAGGCGAAGAGGATGGCGCCCCCAACCCCCAGCAGAACCACGATCGAGAAGAAGAGAAACACGTAGAAGAGCATGTCGATGGTGCGCGCCGGGGGACCGCCCGGATTGAGGAAGTTGGTGTTGGCGGCCAGCACCGGCGCGGTGGTCAGCAGGGCGGCCCCAAGGCCCGCCAGGGAACTGGCGATGAGCAGTCTGCGGGGCAGGTGGGCGCCTCTGATCTTCAACCGGTCCTCCGCTACTCCCCTCGCCTTAGCCCCGTCTCCACCGGGGCTTGAGTCCCGCGCCAAAAGGCGCCCCGAGTATGGCCGGGGGCCGATCTCACTGTCAAACTGGCGCAGCTCGGGACCTGGGCTGGGTGCGAACTAAGATGGGAGCGTCGGCTTCGGCAACCCGGGCGCTGGAGGAACCATGGTCCAAACCACGTCCCAGGACCCCTTGGGAGTCCGGGCGGAGCTGGGTCGAGGAGGACCCCACTACTTCAGCCTGCCTCGGCTCCGTGAACTGGGGCTGGCCGATCCCGATCGGCTCCCGAGCACGGTCAAGGTCTGGCTGGAGATGCTGCTTCGGGAAGCTGGGAGCCATCACGCCAGAGTTGAGGACGCGCTCTTTCTGGCCAACTGGCAAGGTCAGGTCGCCGAGGCTGACCGGGAGCGGGAGCTGCCCTACTTCCCCTCTCGAGTCCTGCTCCAGGATTTCACCGGGGTCCCAGCGGTGGTGGATCTGGCGTCGATGCGGTCGGCGGTGGCCCGAGCCGGGGGCGACCCGGCCCGGATCGACCCCCTGGTCGGCGCCGATCTGGTGATCGACCATTCCGTGCAGGTCGACGCCTACGGCAGCGAGGCCGCCTATGGCACCAATCTGGAGCGGGAGTACCAGCGCAACTACGAGCGCTACAGCCTCTTGCGCTGGGCCCAACAGGCGTTCCGGGGATTCCGGGTCGTCCCCCCGGGGATGGGAATCTGTCACCAGGTGAACCTCGAGTACCTGGGCCGGGTGGTCCAGCTGCGGGAGCAGGACGGCCACCCGCTGGCGCTCCCAGACACCCTGGTGGGCACCGACTCCCACACCACCATGATCAACGCTCTGGGAATCCTGGGCTGGGGTGTGGGCGGAATCGAGGCCGAGGCGGCCATGCTCGGGCAGCCGCTCCTGCTCACCCCGCCCCAGGTGGTCGGGGTGCGCTTCACTGGCCGGCTCCAGCCGGGCGTAACCGCCACCGACTTGGTGTTGAGGGTCACCCAGTGGCTCCGCGGCCGGGGCGTGGTTGGTAAGTTCGTCGAGTTCTGCGGAGCCGGGCTCGACGGGCTCTCGCTGGCGGATCGGGCGACCATCAGCAACATGGCCCCCGAGTACGGGGCGACCGCCTCGCTCTTCCCGGTCGACCAGACCGTGCTCGACTACCTGGCGACGACCGGGCGGCCTCGGGAGCTGATCGACCTGGTCGACCGCTACACCAAAGAGCAGGGTCTCTTCCGGACCACCGACTCGCCCATCCCCACCTTCTCGGAGCTGCTGGAACTCGACCTGGACACGATCGAGCCCAGCGTGGCCGGGCCCCGCCGCCCCCAGGACCGGGTCCCGCTGGCCGAGATCGGGGAGAGCTTCACCAGCAATTTCCCACCCTCCCAGCTCGCCGCCTCGGCTCCCGAGCGGCCCCGCCTCGAGGACGGGTCGGTCGTCATCGCGGCCATCACCAGCTGCACCAACACCTCAAATCCCAGCGTCATGGTGGCCGCCGGCCTGCTCGCCAAGCGGGCCGTGGCGCGGGGCATCCGCCCCCCCGACTTCGTCAAGACCAGCATGGCGCCCGGGTCCCGAGTGGTCACCGACTACCTGCGCCAGTCGGCCCTGCTACCCGCCCTGGAGGAGATCGGATTCGACGTGGTGGGCTACGGCTGCACCACCTGTATCGGCAACAGTGGGCCGCTGCCGGACCAGGTCGCCCGGGAGGTCGAGGAACAGAACCTAACCGTGGCCGCGGTGCTGAGCGGAAACCGCAACTTCGAGGGTCGGATCCATCCCCAGGTCCGGGCCGCCTACCTGGCCTCCCCGCCCATGGTGGTCGCCTTCGCCCTGGCGGGAACGGTCCGCCGGGACCTGACCAAGGAGCCCCTGGGCATCGACAGCGCCGGCCAGCCCGTCTACCTGAGCGAGCTCTGGCCGAGCGCCGCTGAGGTGGACGAGGTGATCGCCTCGGCGGTCAAGCCGGAATTCTTCACCCGCGAGTACCAGCGCATCTTCGGTGGGGATGAGCACTGGGCTGAGATGGACTCCCCGACCGGGCCCAGCTATCAGTGGGACCAGGCGTCCACCTACATCCGCGAGATGCCCCTCTTCCTGGGAATGTCGCCGCGGCCGAAGCCGGTCCCGGACGTGGTGGCGGCCCGGGCGCTCGCCCTGCTGGGCGACTCGGTCACCACCGACCACATCTCCCCGGCGGGCGCGATCGCCCCCACCAGCCCGGCCGGCGAGTACCTGCAGTCGCTGGACGTCGGGCCCAGGGAGTTCAACAGCTACGGGTCGCGCCGGGGCAACCACGAGGTGATGATCCGGGGCACCTTCGGCAACAGTCGGCTACGCAATCGGCTGGCCGAAGGTCGCGAGGGCTGGTACACGACCCACCAGCCCGATGGCGAGCCAAGCACTATCTACGACGCGTCGGTCAAGTACCGGGATGAGGGAGTGCCCCTGATCGTGATCGGGGGCAAGGAGTACGGATCGGGCAGCTCGCGCGACTGGGCGGCCAAGGGGACCGCCCTGCTCGGGGTCCGGGTGGTGCTGGCCGAGAGCTTCGAGCGGATTCATCGCAGCAACCTGGTCGGCATGGGCGTGCTCCCGATCCAGTTCCAGAGCGGCGAAACGGCCGAGACACTCGGGCTGGACGGTACCGAGTCCTACTCGCTCGAGGCCCTAGACGAGGCTCTGAAGCCAAGGGCGCAGCTCCAGTTGGCGGTTACCGATCGGCTGGGGCGGACCCGGCAGGTTTCGGTGGTCGCCAGGGTGGACAGTCAGAACGAGGTGGAGCAGCTCCGCCATGGGGGAGTGCTCCAGATGGTGCTGCGCCAGATCCTCGGGGAGTAGTCGGCCGGTGGTCTTCACCCACGTCAGCTCGCCGGTGGTTCGGGTCCTCGCCGGGACTGGGGCCTGTCGGCTGCTTCTCGACGAGATCGAGCGACTGGGGGCCAGCCGGGTGGTGCTGGTCAGCTCGGCCACCCTGACTCGAGAGACGTCCCTGCCCACAGCTTTGGAGCACTTGCTGGGGTCTAGATTCCAGCAGAGCTTCAGCGGGCTCGCTCAGCACACCCCGGAGCAAGCCGTCGCCGAGCTCGCCGATCTGCTCCGGGAGGTTAGCGCCGACGCGGTGGTGAGCCTGGGTGGGGGCAGCGTGATCGACGGCTGCAAGGGCGCCATCCATGACCTAGGCCCCGGGGCGGCGATGCACCTGGCCATCCCCACCACACTCTCGGGAGCGGAGTTCACCGCGAGCGCCGGGATCACCCGCGGCCCGGGGCGCCAGAAGCAGGCCTCAGTCGATCGCCAGGCGGCTCCCCAGGTGGTGATCCTCGACCCCGAGGCGACCCGGCACACGCCTGGACAGCTCTGGCTGGGCAGTGGAATCAGGGCCTTGGATCACGCCGTCGAGACCGTCTGCTCCGAGGTCCAGGACCCGCTCAGCAACCGGCTCGCCCTGGAGGCGATCCGCCGGCTGCGCTCGTCCCTGCCCCGCTGCCAGGCGGATGGTCAGGACCTGGCCGCCCGCCAGCAGGCCCAGCTGGGCGCATGGTGGGCGGCGCTGGGGCTGGCCTCGGTGCCGATGGGTCCCAGCCACACGCTCGGCAAACTGCTGGGCGCGCCGTTCGGGATCCCCCACGGAATCACCTCCTGCGTGCTCCTCCCGGCGGTGATCGCGGCGACCGCCCGGGCCGACCCCGATCGGGTCGCCCCGCTGGCCCCGGCGTTCGACGTCCACGGCCCCGAACTGGTCGCCCCCGCCTGCGCCCAGCTGATCGCTGAGCTCGGTCTACCCAGGTCGCTCTCGGCGGCCGGGCTCAGCCAAGCCGACCTGCCCACCTACCTGGAGAGCATCCCTCGGGAATGGCGCGAGGCGGTCGCGGGAACCTTCTGAGCGCGCGGGCAGCAGTTCGGGGCGCTCCCGCCAGAAGGTGTACTTGATTTGGTTCCCATTCTCATTCTATACTCAGCCCGTGAGAGCCGGTTCACCACGGGTCGGCACCGGGAGCTGGCGGAGCCGTCGCCTGGGACTCCTGCTGCTCGTCCTAGGCGCCCTCTCGTCGCTGGCCTGGGGTTCTTGGTTGAGTCCGGTCAGCGCCAAGACCACGGTGCTCAAGGTGGTCGCCGGGGAGAACTTCTGGGGCAGCCTGGCCAGCCAACTGGGTGGCCGGCTGGTCCAAGTCACCAGCATCGTGACCGATCCCAACGCCGATCCCCACGAGTACGAGAGCAACTCGGCCGACGCGAGGGCCTTCGCCCAGGCCCGCTATGTGGTCATCAACGGCGCCGGGTACGACCAGTGGGCCAACCGGCTGCTCTCCGCCCAGTCCGCGCCCGGGCGCCGGGTGCTCAACGTGGCCAGCCTGCTCCATCGCCGAGAGGGCGATAACCCCCACTTCTGGTACGACCCCAGCGATGTCTTCCAGGTGATCGACCGGATCACCCAGGACTACCGCGCTCTGGAGCCCCAGGGAGGCGCCTATTTCGAGGCAAGGCACGCCGCCGTGGAGGCTGCTCTGAGCCCCTACCGCGCCCACCTGGCCTACCTGCGCCGGCACTTCTCGGGGGCCAAGGTGGCGGCGACGGAGAGCATCTTCTCGTACTTGGCCAGCTACCTCCACCTCCACCTGACCACCCCGCTCGCCTTCATGAAGGCGGTCTCCGAGGGAATCGACCCGCCAGCCTCGGCGGTGGCGGCCTTCGAACAGCAGCTCTCCCAGCGGAGCTTCCGGGCCCTGGTCTACAACCGCCAGACGATCACCCCGTTGACCACCGGGATCCGGCAGCGAGCCCTGGCCGAGGGAATCCCCGTGGTGGCCGTGACGGAGACAATCGAACCGCCCCGAGCGACCTTTGAGCAGTGGATGGACAGCCAGCTCAGCTCGCTCACCACGGCCCTGGCCAAGAGGGGGCGCGGCTGATGGCAGGCCGGGCCAACACACCCCGACCCGCGGCAGTAGCGAACCCGGGCGCGCCGGTCGTGCGGGCTCGAGATCTGGCCGCCGGGTACCAGGATCGGGCGGTCTGGAGCGGGGCCAACTTCGAGATCCAGGCCGGTGAGTTCGTGGCCGTGCTTGGTCCCAACGGGGCCGGCAAGTCGACCCTCCTCAAGCTTCTGATCGGCTTGCTTGCGCCCCGTCGGGGAACTCTCGAGGTGCTGGGCTCGGCCCCTCGTCGGGGTAACCCGGCGATCGGGTATGTGCCCCAGGCGCGGGTCCTGGACCCCGAGATCGCCCTGCGGGGCCTGGACCTGGTCCAGCTGGGCGTCGACGGCCACCGCTGGGGGTTCCGAATTCCCTTCCGCAGCGCCCACGCCCAAGACGCGGCGGTCGCAGCGACCATCGAATCGGTCGGGGCCAGCGCCTATGCCCGACGGAAGCTGGGGCAGATCTCCGGAGGCGAGCGGCAGCGGCTGCTCCTGGCCCAGGCGCTGGTGGGCGATCCCTCCCTCCTGCTGCTCGACGAGCCGCTGGCCAATCTCGACGTTCGGAATCAGGCGGCGATGGCCGACCTGATCGGGCAGCTGGCCCGCTCCCGCAACCTGGCTGTCGTCATCGTGGCCCACGATCTCAACCCCCTCCGGGGCGCCATCGACCGGGTCTGCTATGTGGCCGGCGGCGGGGTGGCGATCGGGAAGCCGGACGAGATCATCACCCCCGAGGTGCTCTCGCGGCTGTACGGGGCTCCGGTCGAGGTCCTGGTGGACAGCCGGGGACGTCGCTTCGTGGTCGGGATCGAGGAGGAGCTGGCCCACCCCCACCCCGGTCCGACCCCCGAGCCGGCGCCTCCAGGATGGGGTTGAGACCATGAGCGCCTCCCTGGGAGCGCACCTGCTCGTGGCGCAGGCGGGAGCCGGGGCCTTCAGCTGGAACCTGGTCTCCGACATCGGCCAGATGCTCTCCTTCGAGTTCATGCGCAACGCCTTCGAAGCGGGCGCCATGGTCTCGATCGTCGCCGGCGTGGTCGGCTACTTCGTCATCCTGCGACGCACCGCCTTCGCCGCCCACGCCCTCTCCCACGTCGGGTTCGCCGGAGCTGCCGGGGCGGCGGTGATCTCGATCTCCCCGGTCTGGGGGCTACTGGTGTTCTGCCTGGGCGGCGCCGGGGTGATGGGAGCCCTGGGCCAGCGGATCCGGGAGCGGGACACGGTGATCGGGATCGTGCTCGCCTTCATGCTAGGCCTGGGAGTGCTCTTCATCTCGCTTTACTCTGGCTATGCCACCGAGGCGTACTCGATCCTCTTCGGCGAGGTGCTGGGGATTAGCACCGGGGATGTCGCGCTCACCGCGGTGATCGGCGCCGTGACCCTGCTGCTGCTTGCGGCGATGTATCGCCCGCTGCTCTTCTCGTCGGTGGACGAGGAGGTCGCCGAGGCGCGCGGCGTCCCTACCCGGCTGCTCGCGATCGGGTTCATGGCGACGCTGGCGCTGGCGGTGGCGGTCGCCGTCCAGGTGGTCGGGGTGCTGCTCATATTCTCCCTGCTGGTCACCCCGGCGGCGATCGCCGACCGGCTCACCAGCCGACCGGCCACGGCTATGCTCGTTTCGGTGGTAACCGCCTTGGCCTGCACTGTGGTCGGGCTGGCGATCGCCTTCTACGTCCCGATCCCGGTCAGCGTCTTCATCACCACCCTGGCCTTCGCAACCTATCTGGTGGTGCGGTGGGCGCCTCGAGTCGTGCGCTCCAACCCGCCCACCACCGAGGGCGCGCCTTGAGCCCGCTCACCCGGCCGCACCCCGGGCCCCCCGCGGAGACCCCGGGAGATCCGTCCCGAGCGGAGGCGGAGCTGCACCGGGGTGTCGGGCAGCGGGTGGCCGCCATCCGGCAGCGGTACACCGGGGGCCGCCGTCTACTGGTGCTGGCATTGCTCAACGCCGGGCGCCCGCTGACGGTGGCCGAGATCGTCGCGGCCCGCCCTGACCTCCCCGCCAGCACCGCTTACCGCAACCTGGCGGTCCTGGAGCAGGCGGAGGTGGTGCGGCGGGTTCAGCTCAGCGGCGAGTTCGCCCGCTACGAGCTCAGCGAGGAGCTCACCCGCCACCACCACCATTTGGTCTGCGTCACTTGCGGCTCGGTCGTCGACGTCAACGCGCCTCCCGAGCTCGAGGTCGACCTCGGAAAAGCCGCCAAGGAGATGGCGTCCGCCGCCGGATTCGGTCTGGAGAGCCACCGCCTCGACCTGATCGGTCACTGCCGGGCTTGCTCGGCAGCGGTGCAGCGCCCGGAAGGCGACTAGGGCGCTCGCTGACCCTGGCCGCTGGATCGCGTGGCCAGGATAGAACCGACCAGCACCAGGGCAAAGCCCAACCCGATCCCGAGCGTGAACGGCTCGTGGAGGAAGGCGACCCCCAAGCCGACCGCCACCGCCGGGTTGACGTAGGTGATCACCGTTGCCCGGACCGGACCCACCTCGGCGACGAGGGCGAAGAAGATCAGGAAGGCGAGCGCGGTGCAGACCACCCCCAGGGCGATCACGGCGGCCAGCACCGAGAGGGACGGTGGGTGGGCCGGCCTCTGCAGAACCGCGGCGGGTGCGTAGAGCACGGCGCAGATGGCCAGGGAGGCGCTGACCACGCCCAGGCTAGGCAGATCGGCCAGGCGCCGAGCGAGGATCTGGGGTCCGATCGCGTAGCAGCAGACCACGATGCCCATCTCCAACATGGAGACCGCGGTGACCCGCCCTAGATCGAGCCCCACCACCACGGCCACCCCGACCACCCCGACGAAAAGCCCGAGCAGGCGGGAGCCGGAGAGTCGATCCTTGGACCCAGTCAGCCGGAGCAGAACCACCCCGACCAGTGGCACCGCCGTCACCAGCAGCCCCGAAAGCGAGCTGGAGATCTTGGTTTCGGCTTCCGAGAGTAGAAACCAGGCGACTGCAATCTCCACCAGTGAGTAGATCAGGAGCGGCCGCCAGCGGGGCAGGAGGGGCCGGATCTGGCCCCGAACCACGGCGATCGGCAAGAGCAGCACCGTCCCGATCCCAGTGCGCGCGAACACCAGGTCGGCGGGAGCGATGTGGCGGACGGCCACCTTGATGAGCAGGTAGGGCACACCCCAGATCAGGCACATCGCCCCGAAGAGCACCCACCCACGCCGGGTCATCTGCGCATCCTCCTCAGGCCAACTCCCGGGCACGTCTGGACGGCCACCCGCTGAGGCTAGCCAACTGGCCTGCGCGAGCACCATCCGAAAAAAGCGACGCCACGGTTGCGCAGGGACGGGGAAGCAACGCTGGGCGTCCGGCGACGTGTCCCCCCGCCGAGGTGGTCGATGGTGCTAGAAAGATGCGCCCACGATGAGCCCCAACTGTCTACACATCCCGTGCACCGTTCAGCTTAGTCGGCACCGGGATGGACCAGCGGCGACCTGATACCGTAGCCGAGTGTCCCCAAAGTCGGTTCGAACTCGCGGCCGCTCGCGGCGGGCCTGTCCGTCGGCCGGGTTTCGAAGTGGATCTAGTCGGTGCAACCCTGCAAC
The DNA here is from genome assembly GCA_035534755.1 of Candidatus Dormiibacterota bacterium. Classification (GTDB taxonomy): domain Bacteria; phylum Chloroflexota; class Dormibacteria; order Aeolococcales; family Bog-877; genus Bog-877. The sequence continues at coordinate 2,623 of DATLRH010000013.1, read as the reverse complement.
TCCGTGACATGCATTACATGAGAGGCACTGGCGAGCAGTGACCAGCGGTCGGAGGGCTCGCGTCCAACGCCAAGCACCGAAGCGTGGCAGGGGGACCAGGTCGACGGCCGGAGGAATCTGGCCACCCAACCCCCGCACCTGGTGGGTGCTCGGAGCCGCGGTCGTGCTTGTGGCGCTCGGACTTGTGCTCTGGCTTCCGTCCCCACCGACCGTTACCGTGCCCAGCTCCCAGTTGGCCTCCCTCAAGACCCTCGGCCACCTGGTCTCCCCTGGCTCTCCAGGTCCGCTCGGACCGGAGGCGGTTCCGATTCCGGCCGCCCCAGCTCTCGCGGGAATTACCAGTGCCGCCAAGGGCCAGACCGTCGACGGGATCCAGTGCAATACGACTCAGCAGACGGTTTTTCATGTGCACACCCACCTGACAATTTTCGTTAAAGGGCACGCGCGCCAGATCCCCTACGGGATTGGCATCACTGCGCCGCGGAAGGGTCAGAGCACGCCCCAGGGTGTCTTCGTTACCGGCGGGCGATGCTTCTACTGGCTGCACACGCATGTTGCCGATGGGATCATTCACATCGAGTCGCCGGTGCAGAGGACTTACACACTGGGCGACTTTTTCGACATCTGGGGCCAGCCGCTCAGCCGGGATCAGGTCGGTCCTGCCAAAGGGAAAGTGACCGCCTTCTTCAACGGCAAGGTGTACCTGGGGAACCTCCGCCAGATCCCCTTGGGCAATCACATTCAGATCCAGCTCGACGTGGGCACACCGCGGGTGTCCCCCGAGTCGATCATATTCCCGAGCGGCCTGTAATCTGGCCTCGCACCCTGGGGGTCCGTTCGCCGCTTCCTGGCAGGTTCCCCAGTACGCGGGACGAGTTTCCCGCGTACGACACGAATGGGCACGTTTTCAGGGGCAGCTGGAACTCACGGTATAAGGCTGAACTCTCCGGCCAGGACGTGCTTCAGCCGGGCCTAAACTGCGACAGGCTGCGGCTGCCCGCCGACACCTGCCAAGCGCCTGGCGTGAGATCCGCGAGCCTTACCGTACCGGGGCTCGGGGAGTTCAATCTCTCAACTTCCCCTGCTTGTCGCCAACCCTGAGGTGTTGGCCGTCCAGATAGACGGTGGATGGTCGAGGCACAGCCCGCTGAGATCGTTCGCGGCGTAGAAGGGGCGTTGCGGTTCGACCGGTAGGCTGGGGTTCTTGGCAGACCGCCTGTGGTCAGTGGTCGCCAGTCTTATTTGAAACCAACCCCGGTGCGAAGGGGGTGGAAGTACGATCCGGAAGGTCCGCCCCGGCCAGCCTGTCCCGACAGAGGTAGTCGGCAGCTCCGGCAACTGCACGAACTGATCGCGGCGCCACGGTAGCCGACCAGCGGTTGCCGTGAGCCGCCCCAAGGTGCACTCTTCCCTACCAGTCGGACTCCTCGGGTCTCGCGATTTGTCGGCGCATGAGCTACGTGGCGCTGCACATCGGGCGCCCGGCGCATGCCGAGAACCGCAATAACCACCGAGTAAAACCGATCATGCCGACCGTCGCCGTGGTCGGCCGTCCGCTCATCCCGAACTGCCGGATAGGTGCGGACGCCAACCCGAAGGTGGCCACGAAGCCGGCCATCGCAATCCCGCGAAGTACCAGCCCCGCTCGGCCGACCTCGTGGGTCCGAGCGGGAAGCTGACGGTCACTGATCGAGGCTGCCGGCATGCACCGGTCGAGACCACTGGGTTCGCCACCGCACGCTCGGCGCCCGAACGCCGTCGCCCCGGGCACACAGGGTCTCGTGGTCCGATCGGGGAAGAGGCTCAGCAGCCGCGCCGCCGGACCCGAGCGCGGCTCGCAGTCCGGGGGAAGGTGGCCCGGCCAAACGACCACGAAAGGAGGCGAAGCGGAGCTCATTTGGCCGCCTGCTGTGATGCCTGCGCCGGCGCCCTGGTACCCCCAGCAGGACTCGAACCTGCGCACCCGGCTCCGGAGGCCGGCGCTCTATCCGCTGAGCTATGGGGGCCGGCGCTCGACTTACCGGCAGCGCCACGGGGACGGCCGCTCAGTTAGCTATCTAGCCTACTCGTCCTCGTCGCCGATCGTGAACATGAGCCCGTCCTGGACATCGTAGAGGGCATCCATCCACTCCGCGATGACGACCTCCTCGGAACGCCGCCGACCGAGGGGATGTCCCTCCTTGGCCAGCAGCCGGCGGCACTGGTTCCGGAGCGCCACGGGGACCACCACCTCCTCCGCGATGTTGAGCTGTTCCAACTCGTTGAGGAGCCGGTCGATGAAGAGGATACGGTTTCGGCGGGCGTTGCGCTCTCGGCGCTCGATGTGGTCGGACTCATACAGTTTGGAGATCTCGTGGGAGGTTTCAGAGATGGTGGGCAAGTGCTGTCCCTTGAATCCGCGCGTTCCGAGAAGGTCCCACCCCGAGCAGGAGTAGGAGGGGGCAACTCAATCCTAGATGGCACCTCCAGATGCGTCAAGGTGGCGTATTCCCTCATCCAAAATCACACCGTGGGGCGATCGCTCCCTCAGCAAAGAATCGCACCGAGGGCGGCTCGCCGGAGGTTGGAGGTGAGGGGGCCGAGCCCATGCGAATCCGGGAGCGGTACGAGCTGGCCGAGGAGT
>DATLRH010000012.1:0-53544 GCA_035534755.1 Candidatus Dormiibacterota bacterium | reverse complement strand
GTCCGAGACCGATGTCCCCACTTCACCAACTTCTCCACCCCTTCCCCCCGAACCCCCTATCCCGCCTTCTGCTGCTACGGTGTCATTCCTTCCTGACGGAACGACTGCCCCAGGGTGCGATTCCTTGCTGACGGACAACGGGTGGCGCTCTCCCCCTTCTGAAGACCGGCGAACCTGAACGGGTGAACCCCAGGAGAGCCTTCAAAATCGGGGGCAACTCCGAGTCGCGCGAGGTTCCGCTTACTTCAATTCGGACCTCGGCGAGCCCGCCCGGCGGAGCTGGGGACCGGCCACCCGCTGGGTCTCTCCGGCGGCGATCGTCACCGGTCCCCGGGGCGTCTGGAGGAGCAGCTCACCCTCATCGGAGATTCCCAGCACGGTGCCTCGGACCGTTCCCGAGGAGTGGGCGGCAACGACCTCCTCCCCCAGCCAGGCGGCGTGCCCCAGCCAGGCCCGGCGGAGTCCGGCGAACCCACCTCCGACCCACTCCTGGTACCGCGCCGCGAGGCGAGTCAGGACGGACTCGGCCAGCGCCGTGCGATCCACCGGGAAGCCCTCGGCATCGCAGGCAGTGGCCGACTCACGGAGGTCCGGGGGCAGCTCCCGGCCCGCCCACTCCACGTTGCAGCCGACACCCAGGACCAGCGCCAGGCGGCCGCCGGCGGGTCGCGCCTCGAGCAACACACCGGCGAGCTTTCGCTCCCCGCAGAGGCAGTCATTGGGCCACTTGAGCCGGGCTGGGGGGCCCCCCGCCAGGGCCAGCCCCTCGACCAGCGCGAGCCCGGCGACGAGACTCAGAGTGGCAGCTCGGGGGGGGCTCGACTCCGGGCGAAAGAGCACCGAGAACATGAGCGAGCTTCCCGCCGGCGCGGTCCAGCTCCGACCCTCCCGTCCCCTACCCGCCAACTGCTCGTCGGCGAGGACGACCAGCCCCTCGGCGGCGCCCGCCGCAGCCGCGGTCGCGACCAGGTCCTGGGTGCTTCCCACCTGGGCATAAAAGCGCAGCTGGTAGGGAAATCGAGTGGCGGCCAGACCCTGCTCCAGCCGCCCCTGGTCGAGGTTCTGGGTCACTTCGATGAGAGCGACTCTGAGATGCGCGGCACTCTCGTATACTGCCGCCTCGTGGAGAACTGGGAAAGGGTTGAGCTGTTCAGTTCTTTCTTGAAGCTCAGCGGGGACATCGAGGTGGTCCCGCCGCTGCGGCTCACTGACGTCGTCAATCGGATGACCGAGTTCCTCGAGATCCAGCACCTCACCCTGGAGCCGCTGGCCAGCACCTACCCCGTGATCAGCACCGTCGAGGACGCGGCCATGGTTGCCAAGCGATCTCTCCTCATGGTGGTGCCGATCGGAGATTCGGCCGCCGACCAGGGGGGGCGGCGGGCGCTCCTGGAGACCAAGGTGGCCCGCCAGGTGGCCCTCACCATCGACACCTTCTCCTTGGTCTGCGAGGTCTTCCTAGAGCCACGGTTCAGCCTGCGCGAGACCCTCGAGCGCAGCGTCGATGACTTCCTCCCGGTCCGCAATCTCAACGCAGTGTGGCTACCAGCGCTTACCCATGAGCGGGTCACCATCCAGCGCTCCTTCGCCCTCATCCATCCTCGGCAGATCCTGAGCTTCTCCGAGCGTGGAGAAGCCGCCTCCTGAGCCACCCGACAAGGCTCCGGCCGGGGCGGGAGGCTGAACTGTCCCAGTCGATCCGGCGCGATGCCGCAACCGTCGCCTTGCTCCGCGAGCGGCCGGGCCCGCCGCCCGCAGACAGCTCCCTGCGGGTGCTCCTGGTCAAGCGTCCAGCGGCCAGTTCCTTTGCTCCCTTGGCCGAGGTCTTCCCGGGAGGTTCGGTCGATCCCGCCGACCTCGACTCGGGCTGGGGCGACCTTGGCGCCGGACCCCGGACGGGGTCGGGGGTCGAGCGCCAGTTTCTGGTCGCCGCGGTGCGGGAGACCTTCGAGGAGTGCGGGATCCTGCTGGCCCGCGACCCAGCCGGAATGCCCTGTGACCCCGAGCTGGTGCTGCGGCTGGCTCCGCTTCGGGCCAGACTGCAGGCGGGCGAGTCCGCCGCGTTCCAACCCGCCTTGCGGGCGGCCGGGCTGCGGCCGGGGTGGGAGGATCTGGTCTACTGCGCCCACTGGGTGACCCCGGAGGGTCTCCCCCGCATCTTCGACACGCGATTCTTCCTGGCCGCCCTGCCCTTGGGTCAGGAACCCGCTCGAGCCGACGGCGCCGAGGTCGCGTCGCTGCGCTGGGTGCTTCCCAAGTCCGCTCTGGCAGAGGCGCACCGCGGCCAGGCGCGGATCCTGCCCCCCACCCGGGCCGTGCTCGAGCTGGTGGCGGGCGAATCCGACGTCGAGACCGTCCTCCAAAGCGCGCGCAGGGCCGAGGTCGTCCGGGTACAGCCACGACTCGAGGAGATCACCGCTTCCAACTACCCCGGACTCAAACCGGAGGACGTGGTGGGACCGGCGGGGGGAGCCGGACTGTGACCTCAGAACCGACGGTGGAGCGGGTCTTGGCCCCCAACCCAGGACCGCTCACCGGGCCCGGCACCAACACCTGGATTCTCGGTAGCGGCGAGACTCTGGTGATCGACCCTGGGCCTGCCGACGAGCAGCATCTGGCCCGGGTCCTGGCCGTGGCCAGCCGCCGGGGTCGGGTGGCGGTGGTGGCATGCACCCACCACCACTCCGACCACGTGGAGGGCGCCGCGCGCTTCTGTGAGCTGGCCGGAGCGCCGTTGGCGGTCGATTTTCGCCGCGCGCTCGAACCCGGCACTCTGCCGCTTCACGACGGGGATCGGCTCCTGGTCGGGGACCGGGCGCTGCTGGCAGTGCACACCCCCGGGCACGCCTCGGACCATCTCTGCTTCTTCGACGAATCGAGCCGGGTCCTCTTCACCGGCGACCATGTACTCCAGGGAACGACCAGCCTGGTGCTCCCTCCCGATGGGGACATGCGCCTCTACCTGGAGTCCCTCGAGCGGGTGCTCCGGCTCCATCCCCGGCGACTCTACCCCGGCCACGGCGAGCCGATCGAGCCGGCGGAGGAGGCGATTCGCGAGCTGATCGGCCACCGCCTGGAGCGAGAGTCCCAGATTCTCAACCAACTGGGCGAGGGTCCTGCGAGCCCGGCGGAGATCGTCTCCCGACTCTATGTCGGATACCCGGAGGCGGTGCTGGAGATGGCCGCGGGCACGGTACTCGCCCACCTGCTCAAGCTCGCGGGGGAGGGCCGGGTGAGCGTCTCGGAAGCCCCAGCAAGCAATCGCTTCGAGCTGGCGGAGGGCCCCGACCAGGACTGACCGGGGCTCGGCGGCGGACCGCCCCGAGAGCCTGTCAGGACCGCTACACCATCTGGAACGGGAGGTGGGCCAGGGTCCGGGTCATTACCCCGGAGGGGCCCCAGGGCACGACAGGCTTCCAGAGCGACTCGGTGTGGTAGGCGGACCCGGCGATGTCGAGGTGGACCCAGGGCAGCTCCCCGGCGAACTCACGCAGAAAGACACCGCCGTTGATCGAGCTCGCCCCCGACGTCCCCGAGGTGTTCTGCATGTCGGCGATGTCGCTGATCAACGCCACCTCGTACTCGGGATAGAGGGGCAGCTCCCAGATCCGTTCTCCGGCCAGGGCGCCGGCCCGACGGAGCTGGCTGATCAGCTCGGGACTGGTCCCCATGGCGGCGGTTATCGACTGACCCAGAGCTACGACCACACCCCCGGTCAGAGTGGCGACGTCGACCAGGTGAGTGGCGCCCCGGGCCGCGGCGAAGCCGAGCCCGTCGGCTAGTACCAGCCGACCCTCGGCGTCGGTGTTGTTGATCTCGATGGTCTTGCCATTCATGGCGCTGACCACGTCGCCAGGCTTGATCGCCCCTCCGCCGGGCATGTTCTCGGTGAGGGCGGCCACCGCGATCACCTCGATCGGGGCTCCCATCTGCGCGATCAGGGCCATGGTCTCGATCACCGCGGCGGCGCCACTCATGTCGGCCTTCATGTCAGACATGCCGGGATTGGACTTGAGCGAGATTCCGCCGGTGTCGAATGTGATCCCCTTGCCCACCAGGGCCAGTACCTGGCCCGACTTGGAGCCGGCTTTGGGGCGGTAGCGGAGAGAGACCAGCCGGGGCGGCTCGTGTGAGCCTCGGGCCACGGCCAGCAGCGCGCCCATGCCCAGCCGCTCCATCTCGGGACGCTCCAGAATCTCCAGCTCGAGCCGATGATCGGCGGCCACTCGCTCGGCCTCCTGGGCCAGCTGAGCTGGCGTCAGCCGGTTGGCCGGACTCCACTGCAGCTCCCTGGTCCGATTGGTGGCGGCGGCCATCATCGCCCCCTCGGCGAGCGCCTCGGCGACCTCGGACCCCGTGCCCAGACCGATCACGGTCAGCTCCTCGACCGCGCCCGCGTCCTCTCCGGTTCGAAGTGCCGCCAGGTGATAGTTGCCTAGCGCCACCCCCTCGGCCACCGCCCTGGCGACGGCCGCCAGTTCGCCCTGCACTGGATCGCTGGCCTCGAGGGCCGCCACCAGCGCCCGATCGACCACGACCGCCAGCCGGGCGGAGAAGCGCCGAGTGTCGCGGACCGCGAACTGGAGGGCGTTACGTAACCGGTATCCGTCCAGTCCCCGGGGGCGGCCCAGGCCGAGGACCACCACCCGGGCGGCGCCGAGCCTTCCGGCGCTGGCCACGACAGCGCTCTTGGCGAAGGCCCCGGTCACTTCGTGATCTGCCCGCATCCGGCCGATCAGCCCGTCCAGGGCGGCGTCCGCAGCCGCTGCCAGAGGATCCAGTCCTCCCTCCTGAAAGTAGGGCACCAGCAGGACATCGGCCTGGACCGCCGTTGGGTCAGCGTCACTCGCTTTGACTCGCAATCTTCTACCCTCCTGAATGCCCGGGCGGCTCCCGGCGGCCCACCTCCTCCCCGCTCGGCCCCGAGACGGATCAGTGGTGGGGGTCGAAGCGCACCTCTCGCAGATCTGGAATCCACGCCCGCAGCGCGGTCTCAAGGACCCGGAGCAGCTCCGGGGTGAGCACCACCACGAAGTTGGAACTTGGGTGGGCCTGCACGACCACCTCACCCGGTCTTGGTTGCGTGACCAGCAGGCTGTCGCTGGCCGGGCCCGAGGCGATCACCCCCCGCACCCGCGCCGTCAATTCGGAATCGGTCACCAAGGAATCATGGCAAAGAGGAGCCGGACAATGTCAGCGTGACCGCTCTACCGCTGCCCCGGGTCCCGGGCCAATCCGCCCCGAGCTGGCGGGTGCTCCTCGAGCTGGAGGCCCGCCGCGAGGGGTTCGCCGGCATCGGGGTGACCGACCTGGCGCCATTCAGCGAGGCGGCCGGCAGGGCCCGGACTGCCCTCGCCGAGGGCAGGCTCGGGGGCATGCCCTGGTACACGAAGGAGCGGATCGACCAGGCCGAGGACCTCTCCAGCCGGTTCCCCTGGGGGCGGAGCCTGGTAGCGCTCAGCTTTCCCTACCGGCCCGCGGCCCAGCCCCTCGGTCCGCCTCCCCGACCGGCTCCCAGCGGGCGCCAGCGAGGCCGGATCGCGGCCTACGCTCTGGGCGAGGACTATCACCGCAGCCTGGACCGAGCCCTGGACCGGCTGCGTCGGCGGCTGCAGGCCCGCGATCCCGGCCTGCGCTGGCACCGGTTCCTGGATCATGGCCGCGCCCTGGATCGGGCCATCGCCGAGCGTGCCGGTCTCGGCTTCTGCGGCAAGCACACGCAGCTGATCGCGGAGCAGGGCGGATCCTACGTGCTCCTGGCGGCGCTGGTGCTGAGCCTGGAGCTGGCGCCGGATCCGCGCTCGAAACGCAACTGCGGCAGCTGTCGGGCCTGCCTGCCAAGCTGCCCCACCGGTGCTCTGATCGCCCCCGGAGTGATCGACGCGCCCCGATGCATCAGCTACCTGACCATCGAGCACGAGGGTCCCATCCCGCTCGAGCTCCGGCCGCTCATGGGGGAGTGGGTCTTTGGCTGTGACCTCTGTCAGGAGGCTTGCCCGATCAACGCCCGACTCAGCCCGGCGCCTGTTCCCGAGGGTCCCGCCTCGAGCCGCAAAGGTCCCGTCCCCTACCCCGATCTGGTCGAGCTCCTGGCGCTCTCCGAGCCGGAGTTCCAGGAGCGCTTCCGGGCCAGCACGCTGAGGCGGAGCGGGCGCGAACGGCTGGCTCGTAACGCGGCGATCGCACTGGGGAACTCAGGGGAAGCCGCCGGGGCCGCCGCCCTCGCCCAGGCAGTTGAGGCCGATCCCTCTCCAGTCGTGCGGGGCGCGAGCGCCTGGGCACTCGGCCGGGTGGGGGGTCCTGAGACCCGCGCCGTCCTCGAGCGGGCGCTGAGCCGCGAGCTGGACCCAGCAGTGGCGGCGGAGATCAGCGGCGCCCTGGCGCCAGCTGAAAGGGAAGGCGAAACGCCACCCCCGGGGCTGCGCCGACTGCCCCATTCGGCATAATCGCCGCGGTGGCTGGCTTTGCCCCGGTCTGTGCGGCGGTCGACGTCCCCCCGGGAACCGGTCGGGTGGTCGATGCCGACGGCGTTGAGGTGGCCATCTTCCACGTCGACGGAGTCTTCCACGCGCTCGAGAACAGCTGCGCCAGCGGAGGATCGATCGGCGAGGGCGAGCTCCGCGGGCACGTGGTCACCTGTCCTCTCGACGGGGAGACCTACGACGTCCGGACGGGAATCTCCCCCATCTCCGATGCCATCTTCGTGAAGCACTTCGACGTGCGCCTTGACGGCGCTGGCAACGTGCTGGTGCGCCTGGAACCGACTGAGGACGAGGACGAGGAGCCCTGATCCGCCGTCTGGCTGCGATCGACGTCGGCTCCAACACGGTCCACCTGCTGGTCGCCACTGTCTCCCCCCAGGGAACCGGCCAGCGCCGCCATGCGGTCCACATGCTGGGTCTGGGGCGAGCGGTCGAGGCCAAGGGAGAGCTCGGCGCCGAGTTGCTCGAGCGCACCGTCGCCGTGGTCACCCAGCTGATTGGTCAGGCCCACCAGGATGGCGCCCAGCGGATCGGGTTGGTCGGCACCGAGGCGCTCCGCAACGCCCGGGACGGGTCCGTCCTGGCCGACCTGATCCGGGCCGGCACCGGCCAGCAGCTTCGGATCCTGGCCGGCGAGATGGAGGCCCGGCTGAGCTACCTGGGGGCGACCTCCTTCTGGGTCCCTCGGGGCAATCCGGCAACCGTGGTCGACGTCGGTGGGGGCAGCACCGAGGTGGTCCACGGGCTGGGCAGCCGCCCAGCCAACGGGACCAGCCTGAAGCTCGGCTCCGACCGGATCCTGACCGCCACCCGGGCCGCCGACCCACCGACTCCCCGCCAGCGGGTCGACGCCGAGATGCGGATCTCGATGGTGCTCGAGGCCGCCCCCGAGGCCGCCCGGCGGGGGATGGTGATCGCGACCGGAGGAACCGCCTCCAACCTGCCCGTCCTGCTCGGGCTCTGGCGCGCCCTCCCCGACTCCAAGAACGGGCTTCGAGAAGAGGGCAAGCGCCCGCCCTGGCTCACTCTGAGCCGGGACAACATCGAGCGAGCGGTCCGGCTGGCAGCCACCCATCCGAGCTCCGAGGTGGCGACCCACACCGGGCTAAGTCCGGCCCGGGCCCGGTTGATGGCGGGGGGGGTGCTGATCCTGAGGGGACTTCTGGAGCGCTACCGGGCCGCCGAGCTGACGGTCACCGAGCGTGGACTTCGCGACGGCGTCCTGCTCCGGCTGGCGGCCGCCCCCGCCCCATCTCCCCCGGCCTGAGCGGGCGGTGGCGGCGAGCTGGAGTCCGAGCAGCTTGCCCTAAGCTGGCGCGGTGCCGGTCTTCGATTTCCACACCCACACCACCATCTCAGACGGCCATGCGGATGCCCTGGAGATGGCCCGGCGCTGCCAGAAGAACGGCTACGCGGCGTACGTCTGCAGCGACCACGTCGACGAGGGCACGGTCGGCGGTCGAGTCCCCGAGATCGTGGCCGCGTGCCGGCGGGTGGCTGACGAGCTGGGCCTGAGCGCCATCCCCGCCGTCGAGGTCACCCGGGTGGCCCCGGAGCGGGTGGCCCGGGTCGCCGCCAAGGCGCGCTCGTTGGGGGCGCTGCTGGTGGTTGTTCACGGCGAGACCCTGGGTGACTTCCCCCAACCCGGGCTCAACCTGGCCGCAACCTCCTGCTCCGACGTCGACATCCTGGGCCATCCCGGCCTGATAACGCCCCAGGCGGCGGAGCAGGCCCAGGCGCGCGGGATCCACCTCGAGATCAGCGCCGCCGGGCTGCACGGCCTCACCAACGGCCATGTCGCCAGGGTCGCCCTCGAGGTCGGGGCCAGCTTGGTACTGGACTCGGACGCCCACCGCCCCGAGAGCCTGCTCACTCCGGAGCGCGCCCAGCAGGTGCTGGCCGGGAGCGGGCTCAGCCTGGAGGGAGTGGCCCGGGTCGCCCAGCTGGCCCCTCTGGCGGTCCTGGCCAGGCGGGGGATCGAGCTCGCCGAAGAGCCCGGGGCGTTAGCGTCGAGACTGCCCGGGGACCAGGGCTAGGTTCACTACCCGGGCGGCGCCGGAGGCCCCGGTGGACCCGGGGGGCCGGGCGGGGGTGTCGAGCTCGGACTAGGCTCCGGGGTCGCGGTCGGGGTCGGGGTGACGTCGGGAAGCGGGGTGAGTGAGCCGCTGGGGGTGTTGGTGGGGACGGTCTCGATGTCCTGCAGGGTCGCCACCACCAGGGTTCTGCCCGGCCCCTGGCTGAAGGTGACCACCACCGCATCGCCGGGGATCAGGTCGGTGAGGGTGGCGGCGGTCCCGCCTCTGGTCAAGGTTGACTTGGCGGTCACGGCGGCCTGCACCGGCTGCCCCCCGGCGGGCTGGATGGCGATCAGGTTGGCCCCCACCGAGATCCCGACGATGGTGCCGTCAATGGGCCGGCCGACCAGCGCGTCGGTCGCCGAGGGCGAGCCACCGGGGGAGATGGCGACCAGGGTGTGGCCCTTGCTGGGCGCTCCTACGGAGAAGATGGTCAGGGAGGCGACGACGAGCCCGACGCCGAGCACCGAGAGCGAGACGATGGCGAGGAAAATCAGCGCCAGCAGGCCGTGGCCGTGAAACCCGACCAGGTTGTGACGCTGCTGCAGGCGCCGACCGGCGCGCAGGCGGGGGGCTTTCCGAGCCGCCGCCTTGCCTCCCGTGAGCCGAGTTTCCGCCATCGCTCCTCCTCGCCATCCGGCCCGCTCCCCCCGGCGTGGGCTGGGCGACGCCAAACCCGGCCGGAGTATAGGCGACCGCCGCAATCTGCCTGAGAGTCGTCGGTATCATCAACTGCCACCGATGACTTCCAGTTACGATCACGGCGCCATCGAGAGCAAGTGGCAGGCCCGGTGGCAGGACTCCGGTCTCTACCAGCTCCCCCTGGATCGGGTCTCGCGACCCTATTACAACCTGATGATGTTTCCCTACCCGTCGGCGGAGGGCCTGCACGTGGGAAACATGTTCGCCTTCTCCGGGGCCGACGCGCACGGGCGCTTCGAGCGGATGCAGGGTTTCGATGTCTTCGAACCGATCGGGTTCGACGCCTTCGGCATCCACAGCGAGAACTACGCGCTCAAAGTTGGCCGTCACCCCACCCAACTGATCGCCGACAACGTGGTCCGCTTTCGCGGGCAGTTGAAGCGGCTCGGGGCTCAGTTCGACTGGAGCCGGACGGTTGACACCACCGATCCCGCCTACTACCGCTGGACCCAGTGGCTGTTTCTCACCCTCTGGAAGGGCGGCTTCGCCTACCGGGCACGCCGCAACGTCAAATGGTGTCCGACCGATCTGACCGTGCTCGCCGACGAGCAGGTGCTCGCCGACGGCACCTGCGAACGCTGCGGGGCGGTGGTCACCGAGCGCGAGCTGGAGCAGTGGTTCCTGCGCATCACCGCCTTCACCGACCGGCTCCTGGCCGGTCTCGACGAGCTCAACTGGTCGGAGAGCACCAAGCTGCTCCAGCGACACTGGATCGGCCGCAGCCAGGGCGCTCTGATCGACTTCCCGATCGAGGGCGAGGACCCCCTCCGGGTCTTCTCGACCAGGCCGGACACCATCTTCGGCGCCACCTTCATGGTGCTCGCCCCCGACCACCCGCGGACCCTCGAGCTTGCAGCTCCAGAGGCGCGGGCGGAGGTGGCCGCCTTCGCCGCCGAGGCGGCCCGGCGGCGGATCTCCGGACAGCGCGACGACGAGAACTCGACCCGAGGGGTGGCGCTTGGCCGGGACGCGCTCAACCCCCTCACCGGCGCCCGAATCCCGCTCCTCACCGCCGAGTACGTGCTCTCCGGCTACGGGACGGGGGCCATCATGGCCGTGCCGGCCCACGACCAGCGCGACCACGCCTTCGCCGACGCCCATGGCCTGCCTGTGGTCGAGGTCGTCTCGGGCGGGGAGGCCAACCTGGCCCACGGGGGTTCGGGGGTCCTGGTAAACAGCGGCCACTTCGACGGCCTCAAAGCACCCGACCCGGCCCGGGAGTTGGTCACCGCCGCCCTGGTCGAGGCCGGCCTCGGCCAGCCCCACGTGACATACAAGCTGCGCGATTGGGGGATCTCCCGGCAGCGCTACTGGGGGCCCCCGATTCCGGCCATCCACTGCCCCGCCTGCGGGGTGGTGCCGGTGCCCGAGTCCGAGCTCCCGGTCCGGCTCCCCTACATCGAGGACTTTCGGCCCCTCGGCACCGGCCAGTCGCCCTTAGCCCGCGATCCCAATTTCCTCAACACCACCTGCCCCCAGTGCGGGGGACCAGCCCAGCGCGAGACCGACGTCTCGGACACCTTTCTGGACAGCTCGTGGTACTACCTGCGCTACCCCTCGGTGGGCCACGACGACGTCGCCTTCGACCCCCAGCTGACCCGCAAATGGCTGCCGGTGACTTACTACGACGGTGGCAACGAGCACGCCGTGCTGCACCTGCTGTATTCGCGCTTTGTCACCATGGCACTGCACCAGCTGGGACACCTCGACTTCGCCGAGCCGTTTCGGCAGTTCCGAGCCCACGGGACGATCGTCAAGGGCGGAGCCAAGATGTCGAAATCCCGCGGCAACGTGGTGGTTCCCGATGAGTACATCGCCCGTTTCGGGGCCGACGCCTTCCGCCTCTACCTGCTCTACCTGGGCCCTTACCACGAGAGCCTGAACTTCGTCGACACGGGAATCAATGGTCCCTTCCGCTTTCTGACTCAGCTCCTGCGCCTACTCGACCGGATCGAGGGCCCTGGCGACGGCGTGCCTGAGCCGGCCGGGCTGGCCCGAGCACGCCATCGCTGCATCCACCAGGTGACCCTGGACACCCCGGAGCGCAAGTACAACACCGCTATCGCGGCCATGATGACCTTCGTCAAGCGCCTCCGCGAACACGAGGGCGCGATCCCTGCCGTGGCCATGGAATCGCTGGCGCTCTTGCTGGCTCCCTACTGCCCCCACCTGGCCGAGGAGATCTGGGAGCGGCTCGGCAAGGAGTACTCGGTACACCAGCAGCCCTGGCCCCAGGCCGACCCCAGGCTGATCGTGGACGAGCAGGTGGTCGTGGTCGTCTGCATAAACGGCAAGAAGCGCGATCAGCTCCTGGTAGCCGCCGGAACTGACGCCGCGACCCTGGAGCGGGAGGCGCTCCAGCTGCCCCGGATCTCGAAGTGGCTCGAGGGGAGGACCGTGAAGCGGGTCTTCGTGGTCCCCGATCGCCAGGTAAACCTGGTGCTCGTCAGCTAGGCGGCTGCCCCGGCCGGGCGTTGCGTCGCCACCCCGTCGCCGGACTCCTAGTGATCTTCCCCAAATCCCCGAGCGGTGACCGGCTGCCTATCCTTGGCGAGGCGGCCCGTAGCTCAGCCGGTTAGAGCGGGGTTCTTATAAAGCCCAGGTCCTGGGTTCGAGTCCCAGCGGGCCGACCACGTATGAATTCGCAGAGAGCCGGAGAGATTTGCCGGAACGCATCCTGGCCCCCCGGAAAGAGGGTGCGGGTAGTGAGTGGGGGGATAGGCCCCCCAAAGGGGAATTCGAAGTGCTAGCCGGTCGGCGGCGCCTAGGTCTGGCCCCTGCACCGGGAACTCGCTTTTCCGCCCAGACGGGTATCCTCCCCGAGATAGCGCGCCCGGCTCAGCCAGCTCGAACCGATGCTTTGGGTCTGCATCGCCGGGGGACAGCGGGCCGCCACGACAAGCGACGACCGGCTCCGCCAGCTATGGTCGGGGCACCCGCGACCTGCTCGCCGGCGTGCCTCTCTCCGTCCTCGCTTGGCAGCTGGGGCTATCGGCCTCGGTCGCCACCAGGCCCCACCGGCTCGGCGACGATGCTCTCAACGTCCGCGACGGGGTCATAACCGAGGTTTCTGGCGCCGCGCGCAGCGGTGTCGACTCAATGATGACCCCGCCCTGCAGACTCTCGGAGCCTCCGCCCAGGTCAACCTGCCGGCAAAGTGATCGCCATGAACGACAGTTGCGCTGACGTTCTGAATCAGGCAATCTGAATTGATGCGAGAGTTGTCCGCGTCAGAGGCCGCCCGCAACTTCTCCGCGGTGCCGGACTCTGCCGAGCATGGCGAGACCACCGTGGTTACCCGTTCTGGTCACCGGGTGGCTCTGATCGCACCCGCGCCACCCAGCAACGGGGCCGCCCGGCGAGAGGTGTTCCGCCGCTGGGAGGACAACCCCGCCCTTGATGACGCGTTCGCGGCGAACATCGCCGCTGCCGATGAGGCGGTGTCGGCCGACCTGGACATGGACGCTTGGCGCGGCTGATCCTCGACACCTTTGTGCTGATCGCCGGAGTCCGTGGGCAGGTGGACGTATCGGGCCTGGCCGACACTGAAGATGTCGCCCTTGCCCGCGATCGCCGTAGCTGAATATCTAGCCGGCACGCTTCGGGATGCCAATCGCGGCCGCGCCGCCGCTCAACGCGCCTTCCTCGACGAAGTGCTCGCGGTGGTCCCGGTCCATATCTACGAACGCGCCCCCGCGGAACATCATGCCGCCTTGCTGGCCCACGTTCAGCGTACTGGCGTTTCGCGAGGCGTTCACGACCTCATCATCGCCGCCACCGCTCGCGCCGCTGAGCGGGTAGTGCTCACCACCGACGAGCGTGCCCGTTTCGGTGAGCTTCCCGAAGTCGCACTCCGCCTCATTGCCCACTGACTCAGCCCGACGGTCGCTGCCCGGAGCGGGACCGTCCTGTCCAACCTCCCGGACCAGTTCCCATGAGAGAGGTAAGCATCAACAATCCGTGCACGGGCCTCACTGCAGGTCCCCCGAGGTCACAGCGGAGTCTCGACGCCGCGGCGGTGCCGAGTCAGCCGTCAACCGATCGAAGTGCGCGCCATGGCGGCCGTCTCCGCGGTCGCGTCGGGTGTTGAGCGGTCCCGCAAGAGCCGCCCCACAGGGATGGTCGTAAATTAGCCAGTGGCGGGACCTGCGGGCCCCGGGTGGGCGTGCCGCCTCAGCCAACTATTCGCTCGGCGCCGAGGACGTCTTGTTGCCAAACGCGTCTGCTGGACTGGGGGATCGGATCGGGAGGCAGTCCTGGCGCGACTGAAGGCCAGCCTGGGCACTGTGGCCTTCTGGGTGGCAGCCGCCGCCAACAGATTCGTCCTGCTCGACATCCTTACCGACGACCCCATCTGGGGTGCCTAGTCTCAGCAGGCAGTCGCCCGCGCCCGCGAATAGGATCGGTTAGCGATCAACCCGACCGGCTATGCGGAGATCGCGACCGCATTCGACCGGCTCGACGATGTGCAGGGTGCAGTGCCCGTAGTTGATTTCGCGCGCGAACCGCCGCCCTACCAAGCCAGTTTCCTCGCCCACCGAAACGAGGCGGCCCGCGGCGTTTCCCGCTCCCCGACACCTATATTGGCGCGCAGTGGACGGGGGGCGGATCCCGGCGGCTAATCAGGGACGGAGCGCGGTACCGGACCTGTTTTCCAACTGTCGGGCTAGTGACCCCACCGCCCTGAGCTACGCCTGAGTCCGAGGACCGGCCAGCGGCCCCACCCACCCAGCCCGGACTCCCCCACGCGGCCCACGGGTCCTAGGCAGAGCCGTCACGCAGCCCGCTCGGTTGACCCGGGGGCGCGCCCCCGGACCTGCTGGCTTCGGCCAGCCCGTCGACGGCCGCCTCTACCATCCTGACCAGCCCCTCGGCGCACTGCTCCTCAAGGCCGGGTACTTCGTTCTCCAAGACTGCGGCCAGAACCGTGAGGCCGGACTTCTCCCAGACGTTGCCGTCCCTGATGAGCTCAGTTCCTCGCTTGGTGGTCGCCAGGTAGACCAGCCGGCGGTCGGCGGCGTCTCTCACCCTGCGGGCCATGCCCAGCTCGACCAGGCGGTCGGCTACCGGCGTGGCGGCTGCTGGGGAGAGGCGGAGTTGGGTCGCCAGTTCGGTCATGCTCAGCTGCCGGGATTGGATCAGGTAGAGGGCGAGGCCCTGGCGGCTGGAGAGAACCTCGAGCGCCGACCCGGGCTCGTTCTCCATACCCGTCGGACGGGGGCGGAAGAGGACATGCAGCACGTCGTGGAGACGCGCCAGTTCTCGAAGCAGCCGCTCGGCCCGGGCCTGCCCGGTGGGAATATCCATTCGTGCTCCGGTGCTGGGAAGGTAGGCGAGCCGATCGGGGTCGCCGTCGCAGGTCAGGGGCGCAGGTTAGCAGGCCCAAGGCCGGCCAGCAGCGTCACGCCGGGGCGGTCCCCACCCACCCGCCTCCCGCCCCTGCCCCAACCCGACGCCATGCGAAGATGACGGTCGCGCCTGCCGGGCCTCCGGTCCCCGAGCGGTCGTCCGGTGCCGTCAAACACCCTGGCTGGCCGGGGACATTTGGAGCAGCAGCCCCATGTCGTTGGTGGTGATTCTCAGCGAGGAACGGTTCCGAGAGGCGCTCGAAGCCCTCGCGATCGGGGTCGGTTACTCGGTCCCCCGGCCGGCTGAACTGGCTGGGGATCCGGACGCCGCGGTGCGAGCCCAGCTGGAGCGCCACCCTGACCTGGCCCTGGTTGTGACCGAGAGGCTCGGCCAGGATTGGAGTGGGGCCCTCGACCGAGCGGGGACGCGGTACTGGCTGGTCGAGGCAGGCTCGCCGGAAGGCGCGGGATTCGTGCCCCCGACCCGCCGCCCCCACCGCCATCTCCTGGGCCTGGACCACTCCACGGTCGGCTACCTTCGCCAGCTCCTCGACGACTGGCGCGACCGCGATCTGCTGCGCGTCGACTGCTTCACCTTCGCCTTTCGGGACGGCGTGCCTCACGAGGCTGACTGGGTCATCGACACGCGCTTTCTCGACAGCCCCTACTGGATCGAGGAGATGCGGGAGCGGCCGGGCACGGATCCACTCGTGCGCAACTATGTGATGGCCCAGCCCGGCGCGGAGGAGTTAATCGGGCAATTCCTGCCCATGCTCCTGCGCTTGGTGCCCCTCTACCAGGCCCAGCGCCGCTCAGTGCTCCGGATCGCGGTTGGCTGCACCGGCGGACGGCACCGCTCGATGGCGATCGCCTCCGAGCTGGTCGAGCGGGTCGGGGAATCTCAGGTGGCGACGGCCCGCTACCTCAAGGAACCGCCAGTTCACCTGCCCCAGGAGCTGGACTGACCGATTCCCGCCTCGCCTAGCCGCGTGGTTCCCCCGAAGCCCGGGAGCGCAGTCAGGGCGCTCCGCCCCGGTGCCGCCGCGCTGGCGAGGCCGCTTTGGGGAAGCGCCGAGCGGAGCAGCTCCTCATAGGCACGGCGCACCTCGGGGTAGCGCAGGAAGAGCAGGTGGGCATACTCCTGGACCACCGGGCGGGGGGGTCGGCGCAGGCGCAGATGGACCTCGGCGGGCAGATGGTTGGCCTTGCGCCCATTACAACGCTTGCAGGCCACCACCTGGTTCTCCCAACTGCTCGACCTGCCCCCCCGCGAGACCGGGATGACATGGTCGATGGTTAGCTCCGGGGGAGCCGCATGGACACCGCAGTACTGGCAACAATGCTCGTCGCGGAGAAGCAGATTGCGACGGTTGGGACGGAGCATTCGTCGGGGCACCACGATGTTGCGCAGCAGCCGGACCACGATCACCCCGTCGCTGAAGCGGCGCTGGGCCAGCTCCCGCACCACCAGGTCCTGGACGGCATCGTCCAAAAAGGCGATCCGCTCCTTGGTCAAGAGCACCACCAAGCGGCGCCGACTGATGACGTTCAGCGGTTGCAGCGAGGCGTTCAGCAGCAGCACCGGCATGGCGCCATTGTGACCGCATGGCGGTCCCCGATTCAGCCTCGGCGCAGCCCCAACGCCAGCCGGACCGCACCCACGTGGCCGAGCAGCCCGTGGTTGACGGTCATCAGCACGAGCGCCAGCACCAGCGTCACCAGCAGAGCCATGGCGAGGTAGGCCGTGACCGAGGGGCCCGAGGTTGGCGAGGGTAGTCCCTGGGCCACTGGCGAGGTCAGCGGGGCCGACTCGGGAGCGGCGTGAGCAGCCAGCCGGCTCTGGCGTCCAGTTCCACCGAGGAGAACTCCCAGCCACCGCCCTGCCAGCCGAGCGCCAGCGGGAACCGGCGGGCCACCTCCTCGCGCTGCCAGCTGGTGGTGGTGGTGGGCTGACCCGGTTCGATCTGGCGAGCCAGCTGCTCGAGCCCCCCCGCCAAGGAGCGGTGACGCAGGGCCACCACCGTGCCGCCTCCCGGCCGGGGAAGGGCGCGGACCACCTCCTCCAGGATGGGGTCAGGCGGCTGGTCGATGAAGAGCTCGCCGCAGCGCAGCGCCTCCTGGACCGCGCCCGGGTGGGTCGGGTCAAGGGTGGGCCAGCCCGCCGGCACCCACCACGGGGAAGCGCCGAAACTGAGCACCCGGGAGCTGGCGAAGGCCTGCTCAAAGTGCTCGGCCAGGGCGGCCAGAGCCGGCTCCGGCCAGGACCCGACCACGAGAAGGGCGCCCCCTTCCAGAACGGCTCTCCTGGCCCCGGCCAACTCGGCCCGGTCAAGGGCGGCGGAATCCCGCCGCGCCACCTCGACGGCCAGGTAGGCGCGGTCGACCAGCGGAGGCATAAGGAACTCGATCACGACATCACCGACGTGGCCCTGCCCGCTGAGCAGGTCGTCGGGAAGCTCCAGGGCCCGTCGGGCCGCGGCCACCACCTCGGCGACCGCCCCCGGAGCGAGCGGCTTGCCGATCTCGGACCAGCGTTGGCCCTGCAGGGATTCGAGCGGCGATCCCGGTCGGACCCGGACCACCGTCGCTCCCCGCGCCAGCGCGGCGCGGACGACAACCGGAGCTCCGCTCAGGTCCAGCCCCGCAGGCGCCTGGTCGGCGCGCTGGGGCTCCTCGTCGAGGATCGAGGCTCCCGCCGAAGGCGGGGGTGGGATTCCTTCGACGGGTCCGCTCTCCAGCCAGCTGCCGGCCGAACTCGAAGTGCCCGGGGAGAGCTCCGGCGGCGAGGAGCCGGCAACGTCGATCAGGCTCATCACCACCCCGGCAACTCGGAGCGAGCCGCCGACCTCGAGCAAGGCCCGGCCCCCGGGGGGCAGGCGGCGTCCGTCGACCCAGGTTCCGCTGATCCCGCCCAGGTCGTGAACCTCGATCCCAGCCGCCACCCGGGTGAGCTCGACGTGGCGATTGTCGACGGCCTCGTTGGGGTCGAGGTGACTCACGTCCACATCCGGGATGATCCCGCTCGCGACGCTCCGGCCGAGCAGGATCGGAAACCGCTCCAGGGTGACCGTTGCCCCATCGGCCGCTCGCAGCGCCAGAAGCCCGGCGGCGCTCAACGGCTCAGCCTTTGGCCAGGGACTCGAGGGGGATGTTCATCAGGCAACCCCCCGGCTCTCCAGCTCCTGAATCAGTTCCGGGACAACCTTGAGGGCGTCACCCACGACGCCCAGGTCGCAGAGCTTGAAGATGGGCGCCTCCCGGTCCTTGTTGATGGCAATGATGTGCTTCGCCCCCTTCATCCCCACCGTGTGCTGCATCGCCCCGCTGATACCGCAGGCGAGATAGACGTCCGGTTTGACCGTCTTTCCGGTCTGGCCCACCTGCCGGGCATAGGGGACCCAGCCAGCATCCACCACGGCCCGACTGGCGCCGACCGCCCCCTGAAGCAATCCCGCCAGCCGCTCCAGGAGCTCGAAATTGGCGGGGTCCTGGAGCCCGCGCCCGCCGCTCACCACCACCCGGGCATCCTCCAAAGACGGGCCGACGGAGGCGCCGACCACCGACTCCAGGCGGCGCGCCCCTCGGGGAGCGTCCCCGGGAAGCTCCAACTCCACCACGCGGGGCGGCGGGCCCGAGGCGCTCTCCGCAGCCACCGACTTGGCCCGCAGCAGGACACACGGGCTTGGCCCGCTCAGCTCGGTCGTGACGTTCTGGGTGGCGCCGAAGATGGAGCTCACCGCGGCGAAACCTGATCCCCGGGTCTCGACGTTGACGGCGTTGGCGACCACGGTCAGCCCCAGGCGAGCGCTCAACCTGGCGCAGATGTCGCGACCGTCGTAGGTCGCCCCGAAAATGATCAGGTCAGGATGCTGCGCTTCCACCAGAGCCGCCAGGGCGGCCGCCGCTGGCTGGGCGACGAACTGCCGGTAGGCCGGGTCCCGGCCCAGGTACACCGTCGCCGCGCCGTACTCGGCGACCGCCGTGGCCGCCCCGGCCGCATCCTGGTCAAGGATCACCGCCTCGACCTGGCCCAGCTGGCGAGCCCGGGTCAGCACCTCCAGCGAAACCGGGGCCGGCTCACTCCCGGCCAGCTCGACGTAGACCAGAATTTTGGCGGCCACCGTCATATCACCTTGAGTTCGGCCAGCAGGTCGGCGATCCGGCGCGCCCCATCACCCTGGTCCTCGATCAGCTCCCCCCCACTGCGTTGGGGGGCCGGGGTGACCGTGACGACGCGTTGGCCCGCCGCCTTCTGGCCGACCTGCGTGGGGTCGATGCCGAGCTCCTCCAGGCTCGGTTGATCAAGAGGGCGGCTCCGGGAGGCCACGATCCCTTTCAGGGTCGGATAGCGCGGCTCATTGATCCCCCCGGTCACGGTGACGACAGCAGGCAGCTCGGCCTCCACCAAGTCGTGCCCGTTGGGAGTCTGACGGTGGATCCGGACTGTGCTGCCGTCCACCTCGAGGTGATTGGCGAAGGTCAGCGACGGCCAGCCGAGCAGCTCGGCGACGGCTGCGGGCACGGTCCCGGTGTAGCCATCGGTCGACTCGGTGCAGGCGACCAGGAGATCGGGC
Source organism: Candidatus Dormiibacterota bacterium (assembly GCA_035534755.1). Taxonomy (GTDB): domain Bacteria; phylum Chloroflexota; class Dormibacteria; order Aeolococcales; family Bog-877; genus Bog-877. The sequence continues at coordinate 34,363 of DATLRH010000012.1, read as the reverse complement.
TGAACTCGGCGGGTTGCCGCCGCCAGCACCTGCGCCGTGGTCAGGGCGTCCGACCCGCGCAAGCGGTCGTCGCTCACCAGCAACCCCTCGGCGGCGCCCATGGCCATCGCCTTGCGGATGACCTCGACGGCCTTGGCAGGCCCCATCGAGATGGCGACCACGACTCCTCCCTCCGGAGCCGCCAGCTGGAGAGCTGCCTCGACCCCGTAGGCGTCGCCAGGATCAAGTACCAGCTCGCCCTGATCCCGAACCAGGCGATGGCTCTCGGGGTCGAGTCGGCCGATCCCGGAGGGATCGGGGATCTGCTTCACAAAAACCGCGATCTTCAACTGAGCGGCCCTCCAGTGCGCCGGTCCCGTCCCCGGGGCCAGGTCATCTTAGCGAGCGTCGCCACGCCCCCTGGGCCGATCCCCGAGGCGGGTCAGAGGCGACCCAGCCGTATAATCGGCCGGCCGTTCCCAGGGCGGGGCAGATCCGCCCAGGCTCGCCTAACCGCTCCGGGGCCCCGTGGTGTAGCTGGCCTAACACGCCACCCTGTCAAGGTGGAGATCGGCGGTTCGAATCCGCTCGGGGTCGCCACGCTCTCAGTTCAAAAAGATGGGAATTCGGTGCAGCGGCCAATGCGAGTGCTCCGGGATTCCGGGCGGTTGATGCCGATTTTGATGCCAACCCGGCACGGCGAGCCGAGCGGCTCTGTGGGCTGGTCCCCCTGGAGGCCACTAATGGGGCCAAGCCCAAAATGGCGGCGGGAGAGGGATTCGAACCCCCCGAAGCGTTGCCGCCTCAGCGGTTTTCAAGTTCGCTCGCGTCCGTGACGGCTGGTGTCATCGGGTGCGGCCAGGTGGCCTCCTGAACTCGAATCGGCGCCCCATCGGTCCGTCTGGTGCTGGGCCGTGCCGTCAAGTGCTCGCCAGTCCATGAGCAAAATGTGAGCAAGAGGCTCTCCAGCCCCTGACTGACCGTACCGTCATCCGCCGCGTGGGCCAGTGGCCGAGTGTCTGCCACCGCGACCACTCGGCACGACCGGCTGATCGACTAGGTGTAGGTACCCTCCTTCAAGATGGCGGGCGGTCCGCCCTCTCGGACGGTCCGCTCCGGACGGTCCGAAAGGGGGGAGCCGCTCAGGCGGGTCCTGACCAGATCAGCTGCGGGGCTGAGGGGTTGGTCCCCAAGTAAATCCTTCCGGACGGGGCCGCATTACCCCGGATTCCGCCCCTCTCCCTCTACCATTCTCGGCCTCGGCGATCTCCGACGGGCCGGCTTTCCTGCCAGGCTGGGTCGGACCGAGCTTCGCCAGACAACAGAGAGGTGTCCGAGATGTCCCTAGAGGAGACGCACCAGGTGATTAGCGGCTACCTGGCTGGGCATGAAGGGAACTGGATGGCGGAGACGATTGAATTCCACGACATGACTCAGCCCGAGCCGTACCGAGGCCGCACGGCGGTGGAGGCATGGCTGCACCGCTTCTACGTCGACGCCTTCGCGGATGCTCAAGCCAGCGAGTTGCGCTGTGTGGCAGGTGACGGCCTGGCTGCGGCCGAGTGGGTCTTTCGGGGCCGTCATATCGGCTCCTTGATGGGCGAGCCGCCGAGTGGCCGAGAAGTGGCGATCCCGATGGCGGCGGTCTATGAGATCGAGGGCGGTGAGATAACCAGGGCTCGCCTCTACTACGACGGCGCCGCCGCCGGCCACCAGATGGGCGTAAGGAGCGGCGAGGGCGGCTGAGACGGCAGTCCCGAGCGGAATCCGTGCGGACAGAATGCTGTCTTGGCGCGATTCCACCGGTCTCCCGTTCAGGACGGCGCGGGCCAGACCCGGGCCGGCCACCTCGCATGCTCGGGCGGCGCCGCCTACCCCAGGGGTGGGGGGCGCTACGATCGGATCCGATGTCGATCCACCCGGAGGCCAGTCTCGGCTTCGCGCGGGCGGCCGGCGCCTATGAACGAGGCCGCCCCGACTATCCTCCGGTCGCGGTCGGGTGGTTGGCGTCCCGCCTCGGGCTCGGACCGGGGCGGTTGGTGGTCGACCTGGGCGCGGGGACCGGGAAACTGACCCGCCAGCTGGTCCCCTTCGGCGCCCGGGTGATCGCGCTGGAACCGGTGCCCGAGATGGCGGCGGAGTTGGCGCGGGCGGTGGCCGGAGCCGAGGTGCTGGCGGCAAGTGCCTCGGCCACCACCCTCGCCTCCGGTTCGGTCGACGCCGCCACCGCGGGTCAGTCGTTTCACTGGTTCGCCGACCAACCCTCCCTGCGGGAGATCCATCGCATCCTCCGCCCGGGAGGCCGCCTGGGACTGGTCTGGAACCGCCGCGACGCCAGGTCGCAACTGTGGCGGGAGGTCGCCGAGCTCACCGCTCCGCTGCGGCGGGGTGCGCCCGACCACTCCAGCGGCGAGTGGCGGCGCGAGCTGGGCCAGAGCGGCCTCTTCCTACCGCTGGAATCGCGCGCCTTCGCTCACCAGCAGGCAGCAACCCCCGATCAGTTGGTCGACCGGATCCTCTCTCTCAGCTACGTCGCCGCGGCGGGGGCGGAGGTGCAGGCGCGCCTCCAGGGTCAATTGCTGAGCCTGGCCGAGGAGTATCGGACGGGTGCCGGTCAGACGATAGCCCTGCCCTACGAGTGTGAGGTCTTCGCCTGCCGTGCCTGCTGAGGCAGGCGCGGCACCAGACCTCGAGCCGCTCCCCCAGGAGTTCCTGGACCGGTTGGCCGGCCAAGATGAGCTCCTGGTCAGCTCCCGGGACCGCGCCAGCCGGGGCACGGTGCGGATGTGGTTCGCGGTGATGCCCCCCGGTTTCATCTTCCTGCTCACTCCCAGCTACACGAGAAAGGCTGAGCGCTGGAGGGAGGATCCCTGGGTGCGCTTCCGGGTCCCGGGAACCGAGTTCGCCCAGGAGGCCACCCTCCGAAGGTTGGGCTGGAGCGAGGCTCAGGCGAGCGCCGAACGCCTCACCGCCAGTTTCGCCATGGCCGGGGCAGCCACTCCCGAGGCACTTCGCTGGATGCTTGACGATGGCAGCCACCTCCTGTTCCAGGCGGGTCGGCAGCGAGCGAGCGCCTCAGAGCCTTTCCTGGCCGTCGAGCCGGAGCACGGTCGCTAGCAGAGCCGCCACCCCGGTTGCGACCTGGTCGGGATCGGTCCACTCCTCCGGACAGTGACTGCGCCCCTCCCGGGAGGGGATGAAGATCATCCCCATCGGTCCCAGGTGAGCCAGGTGGACGGCGTCATGGCTGGCCCCCGAGATGATTTCCAGTGCTGGCTCGCCCAACTGCGTGATCGCCTCTCCAATCGCGTCTCGGATCGAGGCGGCGCACAGGGTCGGAGGCTCGGCCGAGACCCACTCAGACGACAGCTCCACCCCACGGCGCGCCTCCAGCTCGGCCAGTCCCGCCTCCAGGGCGGGTTGGCGGCGGTCAAGCCAGCCAGGCGAGGAACTGCGGAACTCGGCCCAAAGGGTGGCTCCCCCGGGGACCACGTTGGTGGCGCCGGGGCTAACCTCCAACCTCCCCACCGTCCCCACTCCCGACTCGTCCGACCCATCCCCCTGGGCCAGCCGCTCGACCAGAAGCACGGTCTCGGCAGCCGCCGCCAGAGCATCGCGGCGATCGGCCATCGTGGTGGTGCCGGCATGGTCCTGGCGGCCGCTGACGCGGATCACGGCACGGCTGATCCCGGCGATCACGGTCACCACCCCGAGCCGGGCCAGCGAGCGTTCCAGGCTCCTCCCCTGCTCAATGTGAAGCTCCAGATAACAGTGGATCGAGCCCTCACCCCAAAGGGCTTGCGCGAGCTCCTCGGGGTGAGTTCCGGCCGCTCCTAGAGCGGCCCCGAGCGTCTGCCCGCGACCATCCTTGAGATCGAGATGGCCGGGGCTGAGCTGCCCCGCGACCGCCCGACTGCCGAGGCAGCTCAGCCCGAACCGATTCGGCTCCTCGCCGAGGAAATCGGCCACCCGAAGTGGGTGTCTCAGCTCCAGTCCAGCCTCCCTGATCAGCCGGGCCAACTCGATCGCGCCCAGGACCCCGACCGTGCCGTCGAAGCGACCCCCACCGGCGACCGTGTCGGTGTGGGAGCCGACCACGATCGGAGCGAGCCCAGGCTCGGCACCGGTCAGCTGGCCGAACAGATTGCCGACGGAGTCGGTGCTCACCGCCAGGCCGGCGCCGGCCATCCACTCCGCCACCCGGGCGCGAGAGGTCCGGTAGGCATCCGAGAAGAGGCGTCTGGTGAAGCCCGGCTGGTCGGGCTCCCGAATTTCCGCCAGCTCCATCAGTTGGCCCCAGAGGCGATCCCGGTCGGGAGACGGCAGGCTGCTCACGGTGACGCCCGGGACCGTACCAGCCGGCGCCCGGCTTGTGCCCGGCGCCGGGGGATGGGACCATGGCCGCGATGCCAACTCGCGCTGAGGCCCTCGACCTCCTCTATCAGAACACAAAGACCGAGAGCCTGCGCCGGCACGGGCTGGCGCTCGAGGCGGTGATGCGCCAGGCCGCCCGGCGGGTCGGCGGCGACGAGGAGCTCTACGCGATCACCGGGCTGCTGCACGACTTCGACTATGAGGCCCATCCCGGCGAGCACCCCTTCTGGGGCCGCCCCGTACTGGAGTCGCTGGGGTACCCCGCGTCGGTGGTTCTGGCCATCCAGGGGCACGCCACCTTCAGCGGGGTGGCGCGGGACACCGAGATGGCTCGCTGGCTGTTCGCCCTCGATGAGCTGACCGGTTTCGTGATCGCCGTGGCGATGGTCCAACCGGGCCGCCAGGTGGACGCCGTGAAGAGCTCCTCGGTGCGCAAGAAGCTCAAGGACAAGGCCTTCGCGCGGAGTGTCCTGCGCGAGGACATCGAGCTCGGCCGCCAGGAGCTGGGCGTCGAGCTCGAGGAGCTGATCGAGCTGATCCAAGCCGGGCTTTCCCCGATCGCCGCGGAGCTCGGCCTGGGGGCAGGCCCAATTGCGACGCCTATACTCGACCGCTGACCTCAAAGGGGAGGTGGCTGAGTGGTCGAAAGCGCCCGCCTGCTAAGCGGGTGACGGGGGTTAACCTCGTCCGAGGGTTCGAATCCCTCCCTTCCCGCCCGCGGTCCCGCCACCCCCCGAGGTGGCCGAGGCGGAGGTGGCCAAGGTCTCGGCCTCCCGGATGCGCACCGACGCACTGTAAGAGCTGAGGAGGGCTGAACGACTGGGCTGGCCCCCTGGCCTCAGGACCTAATCTGTGTTCGTGCCCACTGAGGAGTCCCGGGCTCGGGACGAGGACGGGGGAGGTGGCGGCGAGAACCTGGTGGCGCCCCCGGGACGGTTTCGCATCTATCTGGGAGCGGCGGCCGGGGTGGGCAAGACCTGCTCGATGCTGGACGAGGGGTGGCGCCGGCGGCAACGGGGCCGGGATGTGGTGGTGGGTTTCGTCGAGACCCACGGTCGGACCCACACCGCCGAGTACCTCCGTGACCTGGAGGTGGTCCCCCGGAAGCGGGTGGAGTACCGCGGTGCAGAGTTCGAGGAGATGGACCTCGACGCCATCCTGGCGCGGCAGCCCCAGCTGGCGCTGGTGGACGAGCTGGCTCACACCAACGTTCCTGGCAGCGGCCGCCACGCCAAGCGCTGGGAAGACGTCCTGGAACTGCTCGACAACGGCATCAACGTGATCAGCACGGTCAACATCCAGCATCTGGAGAGTCTCGCCGAGAGCGTCGAGAGCATGACCGGCAGCCCCATCCGCGAACGGGTCCCCGACTGGGTCGTCCGTCGCGCCGAGCAGACCGAGCTGGTCGATTCATCCCCGGAGCAACTGCGAAGGAGGATGGTCCACGGCAACGTCTACCCGCCGGAAAAGGTGCCCGCGGCGCTGACCCACTTCTTCACCACCCGCAACCTGACCATCCTCCGCGAGCTGGCGCTCCGCTTCGTCGCCGATGAGACGGAGGAGGTCCTGCTCCGGGAACTCGAGGCATCGCCGGGAAGCCCGGTTGAGACGGGGGAACACTTTCTGGTCGGCGCCAGCGCCGCTCCGGGCACCGATCACCTGCTGCGCCGGGCGGCCCGGATCACCGCCCGCACCAAGGGCGACCTGCATGTGGTCCACGTCGTCGCCGGCGAGGCCCGGACCACCGCCGAACTGGGGCCGATCGCGGAGCTGGAGCAGCTCACCGCATCCCTGGGCGGCAAGTGGTCGGTGCTGCACGGCGACGATGTGGCCACCACCCTGGTCAGTTTCGCCCGAGCTCACAACATCACCCAGCTCATGGTGGGCTCCGACCCGGGCCGAAAGTGGCGGCCGGGCCGGGGCGGTGGACTCCGCGACCTGATCCGGGAGGCGGGCGCGGCGGGACTCGACGTCCACGTGATCTCGCTCACCCGGGCCCTCGGCAAGCACCCCGGCCCGGCCGCAGCCGACGCCAACTGACGGCATGACCGGGCCCAACCGCCGGCTGGCCCGAGGGTTGGCCGCGGCCCTGGCTGTGACCGTGGTGCTGGTCGGCCTGATGCTCCCCGCTCGGGCTCAACTGGGCTACGCGACCAGCGGGCTGGTGCTGATCATCCCGGTCGTGGTCGGGGTGGCGATTGGGGGCTGGCAGGCCGGGTTGGCCGCGATCGGGGCCGGGTTCCTGAGCTACGACTACTTCTTCATCCGGCCCTACGGCACCCTGGTCGTCTCCAGCTACCGTGACTGGATAACCCTCGCCGTCTACCTGGTGGTCATGGTGATCGTGGCCCGGGTGGTGATCGACCTGCAGCGGGCCCGGGTTCAGGCCCGCCGCCGCGAGGACGGCGCCCGGCACCTGCTCGAGGTCACCGAACTGCTGATCGGCGACAGACCACCGGAGGAGCTGCTCCAGACCGTGGTCCGCACCGTCCAGCACGAGTTCCGACTGAGCTCGGTCGCCCTGCTGCTCCCGGTACTCGATCAGTTGGTGATCGCGGCCCAGTCAGGCCCCGCTCTCCCCGAGGAGGCGATTCGGGGTGGAACCCTCGCCGGCAGGTCGTCAACGGCGCTCGCCCAGGCGGGGCTGGAGGGTCTGCGAACCATGCCCCTGGCGACCGCGGAGCGGGGGATCGGGGTGCTCCTGCTCGATGGCCCGGCGCTCTCCGCCACCGACCAGCAACTGCTCACCGCCTACGCCAATCAGGCCGCCCTGGCGGTCGAGCGCGCCCAGCTGCGGGAGCAGCTCCTGCAGGGCCGGGTTTTGAGCGAGGTCGACGGCTGGCGACGCGCCCTGCTGGCCTCGGTGGCTCACGACCTGCGCACTCCCCTGGCCTCGATCAAGGCCTCCCTCTCCGACCTCGGCGACGACTCGGTCCCGCTCTCCACCAGCGATCGGCAGGACCTCCTGACAACCGCCGAGGGCGAGACCGATCGGCTGAGCCGATTGGTCACCAACCTGCTCGACATGTACCGCATCGAGGCTGGGATGCGCCGCCTGCTGACCGCGCCGGCGGCGCTGATCGACCTGGTCGAAGAGGCCGTCGAGGCGCTCGGAGGTCTCCTCGGGTCTCGCCCGGTCGGGGTCGACGTGGCCGCCTCGCTGAGGGTCATGGTGGACCGGACTTTGGTGGTCCGGGTGCTGGTCAACCTGCTCGAGAACGCCAACCTGCACACCCCCGAGAAGGCCCCCGTCGCGGTCCGCGCCCGGCGCCAGGACACCTGGGTCGAACTGGAGGTGGAAGACCGGGGACCGGGACTCAGCCCCGAGCGACTGGCGACCCTCTTCAGCCCGGCCCCGGACGGACCCGGGCCAGCCGGTTCGGCGACCGGAGTGGGTTTGGTCATCTGCAAGGCCTTCATCGAGGCCAATGGGGGCCGGATCAGTGCCCGAGCCGGCTCCGCCGGGGGCCTGCTCCTGGACATCCTGCTGCCGGCGGCATAGTCGACGAGAATGGCCAGCCTGCTCCTGATCGACGACGAGCCGGCCATCCTCCGCGCCCTGGGGATCGGGCTCCGCGCTCGCGGATACCAGGTCCATACCGCCCGCACCGGGGCCGAGGGGCTGGACGCGGCCGTACGGCACCGCCCCGAGGTGGTGGTGCTCGACCTGCGCCTCCCGGACATGGATGGGATCGAGGTCTGCCGTCAGCTCCGCCAGTGGACCGAGGTTCCCGTTCTGGTCCTCTCCGCGCACGGCGAGGAGGACCGCAAGGTGGCCGCCCTCGACGCCGGGGCCGACGACTTCGTCACCAAGCCCTTCGGGATGGCTGAGCTGGAGGCCCGGATCCGAGTCGCGCTGCGCCACCGACCCGAGCAAGGGAGCGGTCCCGAGCTCCAGGTCGGCCCACTAGTGATGGACCTGGCGGCCCACACCGCGGCGATGGCGGGCGAGCGGGTCGAACTCACCTCAACCGAGTACGCGATGCTGGCGTACCTGGCCCGCAATGCGGGGCGGGTGGTCACCTGGGAGCTGCTCCTGGCCGAGGTCTGGGGGGGGCGGTATGGCGCCGACTCCCACTACCTCCGGGTTTACGCGAATCGGCTCCGCCGCAAGCTGGGACTCAACCCGGGGCAGCTGCTGGTTACCCACCCCGGCGTCGGTTACGAGCTCCGCCCCCCCTGAGTTGAGCCGACGCGGTCAACCCGGCCTGGAGTCCCGGGCGGCCAGGCTTGCCAGAGCCTGATTGAGTAGGAGTACGTTGACGGTGGGCTCACCCAGGAACCCCAGCTCGGGCCCGGTGACCTGGCGCAGCACCAGCTGCCGGACCGCCTGCGAAGACAGTCCCCGGGCGCCCGCCACGGCCGCCACCTGGGCCAGAGCCGCCGCCGGGGAGATGTCCGGATCGACGCCACTCCCCGAGGTGGTGACCAGGTCGGCGGGAGGGTTCCTGACCCCGAGGGAGGTCTCGGCCCGAACTGCGGCCCGAACCGCCGCGGCCAGCTCCCTGGAGGTGGGACCAAGGTTGGTGGGACCGGTGGCCATCGGGTTGTAGGGGTCGGGCCGACCGTGGAACCACCCGGCTCCCTTCCAGGGCTGACCGATCAGGGTCGATCCGTTGGCGGTCAGCGACCCGTTGGCCTGGGCTGGAAACAGGAGCTGGGCGAGTCCGGTCTCCCCGAGCGGGTAGAGGATGCCGCAGATCAAAGTCAACACTGCGAGGGCGATCACGGAGCGGCGCAGGTGGAGCAGCATCAGGAGATCCGCAGCGTGGTCAGGGCCAGGTCGATCAGCTTGATGAAGAAGAAGGGGGCGACCAGCCCGCCCAGCCCGTAGATCAGCAGGTTGCGCCGGAGCAGGGCCGACGCGGACGAGGGCCGATAGCGAACCCCCCTCAGCGCCAAGGGGATGAGGGCCACGATGACCAGGGCGTTGAAGATCACCGCCGACAGGACGGCCGTGTGGGGGCTGTGCAGCTGCAGGATGTTGAGCGCCTTCAACTGCGGGTAGGTGGTCACGAAGAGTGCCGGGATGATGGCGAAGTACTTGGCCACGTCGTTGGCGATCGAGAAGGTCGTCAGCGCTCCCCTGGTGATCAGCAGCTGCTTGCCGATGGCCACCACCTCGATCAGCTTGGTCGGGTTGGAGTCGAGGTCGACCATGTTGCCCGCCTCCTTGGCGGCCATCGTCCCGGTGTTCATGGCGACCCCGACGTCGGCCTGGGCCAGGGCGGGGGCGTCGTTGGTGCCGTCACCGGCCATGGCGACCAGGCGGCCCCCCTCCTGCTCCCGCCGGATGAGCGCCATCTTGGCCTCGGGAGTGGCCTCGGCGAGAAAGTCGTCGACTCCCGCCTCGGCGGCGATGGTGGCGGCGGTGAGCGGGTTGTCACCGGTGACCATGACGGTGCGGATCCCCATCCGGCGGAGCTCGTCGAAGCGAACCCGGATTCCCGACTTGACGACGTCTCGGAGTTCGACCACGCCCAGGACCCGGGAGCCCTCGGCGACCACCAGCGGGGTCGACCCGGCGCGGGAGAGCCGGGCCAGGATGGGGGCCAGCTCGTCGGGCACCGTACCTCCCTGGTCGCTGACCCAGCTGCGCACCGCCTCGCCGGCGCCCTTGCGGATCCGGCGGCCGTCGAGGTCCAGGCCCGACATCCGGGTCAACGCGCTGAAGGGGACGATCTGGTGGGCCCCGCTCAGCTCGCGGCCCCGGATCCCGAAGCGCTCCTTGGCCAGCACCACGATCGACCTCCCCTCGGGGGTGTCGTCGGCCAGGGAGGCCAGCTGGGCCGCATCGGCCAGATCGCGCTCGGAGATCCCGCCGATGGCGACGAAGGTCTCGGCCATGCGGTTGCCCAGGGTGATGGTGCCGGTCTTGTCGAGCAGAAGGGTGCTCACATCACCGGCGGCCTCCACCGCGCGCCCGCTCATGGCCAGGACGTTGCGCTGGACCAGGCGGTCCATCCCGGCGATCCCGATCGCCGAGAGCAAGGCACCGATGGTGGTCGGGATGAGACACACCAGGAGGGCGATCAGAATCACCACCGAGACCTGACCATGGGCGTACCCGGCGAAGGGGGCGAGGGCCACGCAGACGGGGATGAAGATCAGGGTCAGAGCAGCGAGCAGGATGGTCAGGGCCAGCTCGTTGGGGGTCTTCTGGCGATCCGCTCCCTCGACCAGGTGGATCATCCGGTCGAGGAAGGTGTGCCCCGGCTCGGCGGTGATCCGAACCACGATCCGGTCCGAGAGCACCTTGGTGCCGCCGGTCACCGCGGAGCGATCACCCCCGCTCTCCCTGATCACCGGCGCGGACTCGCCGGTGATGGCCGACTCGTCGATCGAGGCGACCCCCTCGACCACCTCGCCGTCCGAGGGGACCACGTCGTTGGCCGTACAGACCACCCGGTCCCCCTTGACCAGGGTCGCCGCCAGCACCCGCTCCTCGGTGCCGTCGGGGAGCAGCCGGCGGGCCATGGTGTCGGCACGCATCCGCCGCAGGCTGTCCGACTGCGCCCGTCCCCTGCCCTCGGCGGTCGCTTCGGCGAAGTTGGCGAACAGGACGGTGATGAAGAGGGTCACGGTCACCGCCCAGTCGAAGACCGAAGGGCGGAAGAGGGAGGCCACCAGGGTGACCGCCGTCCCCAGCAGGACCACGAACATGACCGGGTTCTTGACCTGGGCGCGGGGATCGAGTTTGCGGAACGAGTCCAGGATCGAGCGCGTCAGAATCTGGCGGGTCATCCAGGGGAGCTGGCGCCGGCCGCGACCACCGGGAGCCTCTCCTGGTGGTTCCCCGGCGCCCAACGGGAGAGGGAGTGCGCCACTCCCGTCGGCCGGCAGCGCCGCCCCGGTAGCGCTCATGAGAACAACACGCCGTGGTGAACCAGCGCCTCGGCGATCGGCCCCAAGGAGATCGCCGGCAGGAAGGTCAACCCCCCGACCAGCACCACCGTGCCGAGCAAGAGACCGACGAAGATCGGGGAGTCGGAGCGCATCGTGCCCAGGGTGTCGGGGACCTTTCCCTTGGCCGCTAGCGAGCCGGCGAGCGCCACCACCGGAATGATGATCCCGAAGCGGCCGAGCAGCATCGCCAGAGCCCCGGTCAGATTGTAGAAGGGCGTGTTCCCATTCAGGCCGGCGAACGCCGAGCCGTTGTTGTTCGCCTGAGACGTGAAGGCGTAGAGAATCTCTGAGAAGCCATGGGGACCGTGGTTGAGGACCGAGCTCAGACCGGCGGGCACGGCCACCGCCAGAGCGGCCAGCGCGAGCACGGTGACCGGCATCATCAGCACTCCGATCGAGGCCAGCTTCACCTCCCGCGCCTGGATCTTCTTGCCTAGGTATTCCGGGGTCCGGCCGACCATCAGACCCCCGATGAAGACGGCCACGATGGCAAACAACAGGAGGGTGTAGAGGCCACTACCGACCCCGCCCGGGGAGACCTCGCCCAACATCATCCCGGCCAGTAGTCCGGCTCCCCCGATGGCGGTGAAGGAGTCGTTGGATCCGGCCACCGAGCCGGTCGAGGTTTCGGTGGAGGCGATGTTGAAGAGGTCGGTCAGGGCGGGACCGAAGCGGGTCTCCTTGCCCTGGATGTTCCCTCCCGCCTGCTGCTGCTGGGAGAGCCCGGCCGCGCTCAGCGCGGGGTTGGTTCCCGTCTCGGCGAGCAGGCTGACGCCCAGGATCGCCCCGAAGAGGAGAACCATGGTGGCCAGCAGGGCGATGCCCTGACGCAGGCTGCCGACCAGCTTCCCGAAGGTGTAGGTGAGCGACACGGGGATCGCCAGCAGAAGGACGATTTCGAGCAGGCCGATCAGCGCCGTGGGGTTCTCGAAGGGGTAGGCGCTGTTGGCATTGAAGAAGCCGCCCCCGTTGGTGCCCAGCTGCTTGATGACCGCCATCGATGCCACCGGACCGACCGCGATGGTCTGGTATACGCCGTTCAGGGCGTCGTGGATGTGGGCCGGACCGCCCAGCGTTTGCACCGCTCCCTGGGCGACAAACACAACCGTGGCCAGCAGGCTGATCGGAAGCAGGAGGTAGAGCACGCCCCGGACCAGGTCGACCCAGAAGTTCCCGATCGTCGGCGACTCACGACGCACGAACCCGCGCACCAGGACAATCGCGATCTGAATCCCCACCGCGGCACTTATGAACTGCTGCACGGCCAGCCCAGCCATCTGGGTGAGAAACGACATGGTCGACTCGCCCAGGTAGTTTTGCCAGTTGGTGTTGGTCACGAATGAGACGGCGGTGTTCAAGGCCAGCAGGGGAGCGACTCCGGCCAGGTGCTGCGGGTTAAGCGGCAGCACCCCCTGGAGCCGTTGCAGCCCATAAAGCAAGAGAACGCCGGCCGCCGAGAACACCACCGTGGCTGCCGCGTACCGTTTCCAGGTCTGCTCGGCCGCGGGGTCGGTGCCGAGCAGGCGGTAGATGGGCCCCTCCAACCAGCTCAGCCACCGGGCCTCTCCGGTGTAGACCGCCGCCATGTAGGAGCCGAGCAGACGCCAGACGGCCGCCAGGACCAGCAGCAGCACCCCCAGAGTCAACCCGAACCCCACTCAGAAGCGCTCCGGGCGGATGAGGGCGATGACCAGGTAAATGAAGGCGGCGGTCGAGAGAATGAGCAGGAGCACATCCGCGACGGACATCAGATCTTTTCCATCGCCAGGATGAACAGGTACAGCACCGCGAAGGTGCCCACGACCAGTACCACGAGCAGGAAGTCGAGCACCTCTCGAGGCTAGCCGGGGACCCGTCAACGGGGAATCAACGACCCGCGTCTAGACGTCAAAAATCAGTCAATTGGTGGGATCGGTAGCTGTCCGCGGGCGCCCCCGGCGGCGCCCGCGGACAGCGCCGCCAACTCGCGATACTGCTGGAGGCGCGCGCGGGCGGCTCGGCGCAGCTCCCGCGCGCCCGGGGACAGGGCGCTCCTCCGGATCCGCCAGGAGGTGACCACCGGGGCCGGGGCGCGGCGGCGGTGGGCCGCGATCTACGGCCCGATGGGTCCGGCGGAGCCACCGGCCGCAGGCGAACGGGTGCTCCTTTGGCGGGTGGTCGGGGGCCGATTATTGGAGCCATTGCGGCCCAAACACCGGTACGATGCCCCGGTGAGTGATTCAGTGGCGCTCCCGGACCGGACTCGGCACGCCCTATGGACCCTGCCCCAGAGGATCGTGCGGCGGTACCGGGAGACAGCGGCGGAGCGTCCCGACGAGGACATCAACATGCGGGTGCTGACCGCCTTTGTGGCGACCTTCTCGACCGTGCGCTTGATCACCCACGGGATCCGTAACGACTGGCTACCGCTGGGCAACATCGTGCTCGGACGGGGTAAGGGGAACGGCAAGCCGCTCCACATTCACCATATGGTCTGGGGGATCCTGGCCCTGACTGGGTGCGGCTACGGAGCGCTCCTCCAGACGGACACGCGCTGGCGCCGGCGGCTGGCGCCGGTGTATGGCGCGGGGGTCGCGCTCACCTACGATGAGTTTGCCCTCTGGCTCCGGCTGGAGGACGATTACTGGACCAAACAAGGGCGAGACAGCGTGGACGCGGTGGTCTTGCTCAGTGCCCTTTTCGGACTCGCCTCGGCATCGCCCCTGTTCTGGCAAAGAGCCCTGGGTGAGGTGACCAAAACCACAGTTCCCCGAGTTCCGGGGGCTGACGGACTCGGGAATTCACCTCGCCCGGGCACGCTACATCGCACCACGGGAGAGAACTCAGATGCCTGATGACTATTTGACCGTCGACGAGGTGGCGGCCCGGATGGCGCTGCCCCTGGAGATGATCCAACGTCGGATCGAGTCCGGCGACATCCCGGTGCACTGGGTCGAGATCGGCGGCAAGCTGGAGATGCGCATCAGTGCCGCCGAAATCGGCGTGCCCGGACCGGGCGGCGCTCCGACTCCCTTCCCCACCCCCGAAGGCTTCGAGCCGAGCGAGAATGAGGCGGTTCCCGAGGCTGACTCCGGCCCGGCCAGCTGGAGCGTGCGCGAGAGTCAGTACCCGACCGACGTCTGGGCTGCCGCCGAGGCCGAAGCGCCAGCCCCGGCCGCCGCCCCGCCCGCCATTCCCTGGGAGGCGGAGACGGAGGAAGACGTACCGGCAGCCGAACTCGGGGCGGGGACCGAGCCGGTCTGGCGACCCGATCCCGGGACCTGGGAGGACGAACCGCTCCAGCCATCGCTCGGGGGCGACCGGACCGGCGAACTCTCGCCGTTCAACCCGGCGGGCACCGATGCCTACTTCCCCCTCGAGGAGCCTGCCGCGGAGTTTGCCGCCCCTCCCCTGCCGGCGGCCTCGGGACCCTTCTCCCCGGCCGCTCTTTCGGCCGATGAGGACGAGGAGGCGGCCCCGTTCGGGAGCGATGACGATGGCGCCGACATCGGCGTGGGAAGCAGCGCGATCGATCTGGAAGCGCCCTTTCCCAGCCAGGGGCTGGGTGGTCCCGACTTCGTCGACGTCCCCCGGCCCTCGGCGCTGGCCGCGGCCCAGGGGCCCGAGAGCGCGTTGGCGATCAATTCGATCGATGCCCGAGAACTGGTCGCGGGTCTATTCGAGCGCTGGGAGCGGGCCCTGGAGCAGCGCATCCAAGCCGAGCAACGGCTCCGTTTCGAAGCGGAGCTGGAGCGGCGCCTGCGCCAGGTGCGCGACCTGCGCCAGGAGCTGGAGAACACTCGGAAGTCCACGGCGGCCCAGCTGGCCGAGCGGGAGCAGGAGGTGATGGCGCTCAGGAACCGGCTCCGTGAGCAGGGCCCGGAAGCCCCTCCCAAGAGCCGGGGCCTCTTTCGGCGCTAATTCGCCCCCGCTTGGGCGAGTCGAGCCCAGCCGCCGATGGGCGAAGCTCCGGTACGCTCTCGAACCCGACCGGGCCTGCGGGCAGCGGGGCAGCTGCGGGATCGGCGGTCAGCAGGGGGCTTTCCGACTGGTAGGGTTCTGAACGTGGCCGAGCGCAGCCGGGAGCTGACTCACAGTTCCGCCCCGGCTCCACCGCGGCCTCGGAGAGTGGGCTACGGCCCGGACGGTTGGGACCCCATCTCGCAGGGCTCCCCCCAACCAACGGTCGGTGGTCAGCCCGGGCTCGGCGGAGCTGGGGACGAAGTCGAAGGAACAGCTCGAACCAAGTGAGCAGCGAGCGAGCGACCGAGGAGATCAAGTCCCGGCTCGACATCGTGGAGGTGATCGGCGGCCACATCCGGCTCAGCCGAGCCGGGCGCGAATGGAAGGGGCTCTGCCCTTTCCACAGCGAGCACACCGCTTCCTTCTACGTCAGTCCCGAGAAACAGCTGTGGAACTGCCACGGCTGCCACCAGGGGGGCGACATCTTCCACTTCGTCGAGCTGATCCAGCACACCGACTTCCGGGGAGCTCTGGAGGAGCTGGCCCAACGGGCGGGGGTGGATCTCTCCCAGGACCGGCCCGCCAGCCCGGCCGAGCTCCGCCTGCGTCGGCAGCGGGAGGCGCTGCTCCAGCTCAATCGATTGGCCGCCGACTTCTACCACCACGTGCTGGAGGAAACGCCCGCAGGCGAGCAGGGCCGCAACTTTCTGGCCGCCCGCGGGGTGACCGAGTCGGACCGGGAGCGGTTCAAACTGGGCTACGCCCCGCTGGGAACGACCCCCGACAATCTGGTCCGATTCCTGCGCCGGCGGAAGTCCGACCCAACCGACATCGCCGCCTCCGGGCTGGCCCGCACCGAGCGGGGAAACCTGACCGATTTCTTCCGCCAGCGCCTGGTGATTCCGATCCGCGACGAGCAGGGGCGGACGGTCGGGTTCGGGGGTCGCGCGATCGCCGCTGGGGTGCCCAAGTACCTCAATACCAGGGGCACCTCCTTGTTCGACAAGTCGCGGGTCATCTTCGGCCTCGACCTGGCCCGAGAGGCGATTCACAAAGAGCGCCGGGCGGTGCTGATGGAAGGGTACTTTGACGTGATCGGCGCCCACCGGATCGGCATCGCCAACGCGGTCTCGATCTCGGGTACGGCACTGGCCGACGACCAGGTGCGGTTGCTGCGTCGGTTCGCCGACGAGGTGCTGCTCTGCTTCGATGGCGACGCAGCCGGCCAGCGGGCCGCCGCCCGGGCGGTCGGGCTGGTGGCCCAGGCGGGAATGAACTGCCGGCTCTTCACCCCGCCTGGCGGTCAGGACCCCGACGACCTCGCTCGCAGCGACCCCGCAGCATTGCGGGAGTTGGTGGAGCAGGCCCCGCCCGCCTGGGAGGCGCTCATCGACGGGGCGCTTGGGGAGGCGTCGCCCCGGTCGGGAGGCGAGGGCCAGCAGGCGCTCAGCCGGGCCATGCAGGTTTTGGGGCGTATCCCCGAGGCCAGTATTCGCGCTCTATATGCAGAGAGAATCGGACGCCGACTGGGCGTCGATTCGGCGCGGATCCTGAAGGATGTCGAGCGCGGTGGCCAGGTCACATCTACCACAACGGTGCGAGGAGGTTTGAGCGAGGCGTCCAGGGGGGAGATTGCAATGGGAGCGTCTGCCCATCTGCTCGGCATGCTCTGGCACAGCCCTCCGCTGATAGCCGAGATTCAAGATCAATTTCAGGTGAGAAGGGATGATTTCCGCGACCCCCAGCACGGTGACCTCTTCCAGTCCATGGTCGAGGCCGCTCCCCAGCGACTCAATCCAGCCGACCTCGCTCCCGAGCTTCGAGCCCGGCTGGAAGAGCTGCCCCGGGGGGGCTTCCCCGAGCTGGCCGAGAACGCCGGGGCTGCCCGCCGGCGGCAGGCGCTGGGTGACTACGTGAGGCGGATCCGGATCGAGACCTTGGAGAATGAAGCGTCGGGGCTGCGGATCAGGCTGGCCGGGCTGAGCCACCACCGGGATGGCGAGGGCCCGCAGCTGGCAGCGACCCTGGACCGGATCCAGCGTCAGATCGAGACTCTGAGGCACAGCGGCGGATGGGAGGCACAGGTTGGTTAAGGCGATGAAGGCACCGGCGGTGGCTCCCGCCCCTCCCCGCACCGAGGACCTGGTTCGGCTGGCCGAGCAGCTCATCCTCAAGGGCAAGGAGCAGGGCTTTCTCGCCCCCAACGAGGTGCTGGAGCCGTTCCCTGAGCTGGACGCCGATCCCGACCAGATGGAGCGCCTCTTCGTCATCTTCCGGGAGATGGGGATCGTCGTCTCCGACGGCGATAAGGACTTCGACGCCGAGGAGGCGGACGACGACGTCCTGGCCGCCGACGCCGACGCGGTCTCCTTGGACGACCCGGTGCGGATGTACCTCAAGGAGATCGGCCGGGTGTCGCTGCTCAAAGCGGAGGACGAGGTCTACCTGGCCAAGCTCATCGAGCAGGGTGACGAGGATGCCAAGCACCGCCTGACCGAGGCGAACCTGCGGCTGGTGGTCTCGATCGCCAAGAAGTACATCGGCCGCGGCATGTCGTTCCTGGACCTGATCCAGGAGGGGAACATGGGGCTGATCCGGGCAGTCGAGAAGTTCGACTACCACAAGGGCTACAAGTTCTCGACCTACGCCACCTGGTGGATCCGCCAGGCGATCACCAGGGCGATCGCCGACCAGGCGCGGACGATCCGCATCCCGGTGCACATGGTCGAGACCATCAACAAGCTGGTCCGGATCTCGCGCCGGCTCCTCCAGGAGCTTGGCCGCGAACCAGCCGACCCCGAGATCGGCGAGGAGATGGGCATCACCCCGGACCGGGTTCGCGAGATCGTCAAGGTGGCCCAGGACCCGGTCTCATTGGAGACCCCGATCGGCGAGGAGGAGGACTCCCACCTGGGCGACTTCGTGCCCGACAGTGAGGCGGTGGCACCGTCCGAAGCTGCCTCCCTGACCATGCTCCGAACGGAGGTGGAGGACATCCTGGACACCCTGACTCCCCGAGAGCGGCGAGTGCTCCAGTTGCGGTTCGGGCTGATCGACGGCCACCAGCGCACTCTGGAGGAAGTCGGCAAGCGCTTTGGGGTGACCCGCGAGCGGATCCGCCAGATCGAGGCCAAGGCTCTCCGCAAGCTCCGCCACCCCTCGCGGAGCATGAAGCTCAAGGACTATTTGGAGTAGCTCGGGCCACGGTCCGGTCCGAGACTGAGAGCGACGCCGGTTAGACTGCCCGAAGTCCTTCCGGAGTAGCTCAACGGTAGAGCAGGCGGCTGTTAACCGCAAGGTTCACGGTTCGAATCCGTGCTCCGGAGCCACCCTCCACCGTGGCCGCAGCCAGGGCAACTCCCGCTCAGCGGGCGGCCCCCGGAGGTCCTCGCCGCGCAGGGCCACTTCATGCCGAGAGGGCGCAGTGGGGTCCCGGGCCGAGGCCGGGACTGGGCGAAGATCGTTTCGTACCTGCCTCCGCCACTGGTGACGTTATCGTGGAGAGTGCGCGGAGCTTCGACTTGTATTGACCGGTGCCACCTCGCTCGTCGGCGGCACCGATCCCGGTCTGCTGCCCTCTTTTGGCGGCAAAGCTGGCGCGCGGGCCAAAACTGGACACTTCGGCGGCCCCACTTCTTCAGCGACAATCCAGGCGAGAACCAAAGGAGGGAACTCAGCATGTCCCTGACCGGACCCCCCGGCCCCGCCGAAGTCCGCCCCCCGAGCCAGAGCCACCTCGGTCTGGCCCTGGCGGTGATCGCCACCGCCCAGTTGATGGTGGTGCTCGACGCCACCATCGTGAACATCGCCCTGCCGTCGATCCGGCGCGAACTGGACTTCTCCGCTCCCAACCTGGAGTGGATCATCACCGCCTACGCGCTCACCTTTGGGGGGCTGCTGCTGCTCGGGGGACGAACCGGGGACCTCTTCGGGAAGCGACGGATGTTCATGGTCGGGATCGGGATTTTCGCCCTCTCCTCGCTGCTGGGCGGATTTGCCACCACCCAGATCTGGCTGATCGCCTGCCGCGCCACCCAGGGGATCGGCGCCGCCATCGCCTCGCCCACCGCCTTGTCCTTGATCGCCACCAACTTCCCGGAGGGGGCGCCCCGCAACCGGGCGATTGGCGTCTACGCCGCGATGGCCGGCGCCGGCAGCGCGGTTGGGTTGCTGGCCGGGGGCATTCTCACCGACCTGGCGTCCTGGCGCTGGGTGTTCTTCGTCAACGTCCCGATCGCGCTGGCGGTCCTGGTACTGGCCCCCCGGGTGCTCAACGAGTCTCCGGGCCGGGCTGGAAAGCTCGATCTCCCCGGCGCCGTGACGGTGACCGCGGCCATGGCGCTCTTGGTGTACGGGCTGACCAACGCCGCCGCCCACACCTGGGCGCAGGCCCAGACGGTGGTGCCTCTGCTCGCCGCCGGGGTGCTGCTGCTGGTCTTCGTGCTGATCGAGGCCAGGAGCCAGCAACCGCTGATGCCACTGCGAATCTTCGCCAGTCGCAATCGCGCCGGCGCCTATGCGGTGATGCTCACCGTGGGCGCCGCCATCTTCTCCATGTTCTTCTTCCTCACCCTCTTCATCCAGAACATCATGGGCTTCAGCCCCCTCGAAGCCGGCGTCGGGTTTCTGCCTCTGACCCTGGTGATCGGGGGCGGGGCGATCGCGACCTCGCGACTGGTCGGCCGCATCGGGACGCGACTCCCGACCACGCTGGGACCCCTGCTGATCGGGGGGGGATTGTTCTGGCTGTCGCAGATCAGGGCCGATTCCGGATATCCCGCCGTGATGGCGCCCATGCTGCTGGTCGGTGTGGGTATGGGGTTGGTCTTCGTGCCGCTCACCCTGGCCGCGGTTTCCGGAGTTCGGCCTGAGGAAACCGGCCTCGCCTCGGCGCTCCTCAACACCGGCCAGCAGGTGGGCGGCGCGGTGGGACTGGCGGTGCTGGGAACCATCGCCAGTTCGGCGATCAGGTCAAGGTTGCCGCAGCTGGCGGCCGCCGCCCACGGCCGACTTTCCCCCCATCTGGTCGCCGTGGCCACCGCGGCTGGATACGGGGACGCGTTCCGGGCCGGGGCGGTGATTGCCCTGGGGGCTTTTCTGGTGGCTCTCTTGGTCATCCGCCCCCCCCGACCGGAGGGCCTCCGGACGAGAGCGGTCGAGCCGGCGCGGGGTGAGGCAGGCTGAGCCTTGCCCCGGGGCGGGGCCGGTCACGGTCGCTCCGATTCCGCGCCTTTCGGTACATCCTCGGTAGGATCCGGACATGACCTTCTTGGTCGTTCTGCGCCGCTCCGGCCCGGAATGGGATCCCGCCCGGCCCATGGAAGAGCAGTCCCTATGGACCGAGCACGCCCAGTTCATGGACAGCCTGGTCGAGTCCGGCTTCGTCCTGATCGGCGGACCGCTCGCCGATCAGGACCGGGTGGTCCTGGCCGTCGAGGCTGAGTCAGAGGCTGTGGTCCGCGCCACCCTGGCGCGCGACCCCTGGGGCGAGACCCATCTCCGGCCCGACACCATCGACCCCTGGACACTCCGACTGGACGGACGCCGGGCCTGAGCCAACCCGGATTCCCGGCCCGGTGGGTGGGCGGGCATGATGGCCAGCTCTGCGACTGATGGCGGGCCGCGGCTGAACTCCGCCGGCGGCTGCAACCCGCCAGCGACGCGCACCGTATCGATCGCCGGACAGTCGGCGCGGCCCCAGGACTCAGCTGTGCCGCATCCACAAATTGGTCTCCAGGTAGACTCCCCGATCCTCCTCACGATCGATCTGGACCAGGTCAAGGGCGCCCGGGACAACGTAGGGGCCACTTGTCGGAAAGGCCATCTGCGACCAGTCCTCCCACTCGGCCACGGTGCCCGTGATCGCCATCGATCGGGGGGCGGGCTCCAGGATCTCGGCCCCCAACCGCTGATGGGTGCGGATCCAGGGATCGAGATGCAACTGATCATCCCGCCGCCAGTTGGCGAAGTCGCTCATGGGGGTCAGCGGATAGCGAGCCTTGAGCGCGGGCTGGACCGGCGCCAGGACCCGGTCCAGCCCGGTCGCGGCGGCGCGCTGGCGCAGCGCGGTGAGTAGCTGGCCGGCCAGGCCCTGGCCACTTCGATCGGACCGGACGGCCGCCGCGATCACGATCAAGGTGTCCGGCTCAACGCCCTGCTCACGGCCGGTCACCGAGCCGACCAGCGCCCCGTCGTAGCCGGCCGGCAGGTCGGGCCCGGCCCCGTCCCTCCGGAGCGGCACCCCCAGCCTCAGGCGACCACCTGCCCCCCCTCCAGAAGGAGCAGGTCGTACTCGCGGAAATACTCCTCCACCTTCTGGCGGTGTTCGCGGTCGATCTGGTCGTGGAAGATGAACTCCGGCCACAGGGGGCGGAAGGCAGCTTCCACCTCTTCCTCGAGGGCAGGGCGTTGCGAGGTCGTGACGACCTCAAGCGCACTGGGATCGGTCCCGTCCCGGTGGCGGCGGGAAGGCGCGGTCACGCCCTAAGTATCCCAGCCGTCCGGACCAGGGCGAGCCCGGCGGACCGGGGCCATTCCGAGCCTCGCGGCGGTCACAATGGCAGCCATGCGGGTCTCGGTGAAGGCTGACTACGCGGTGCGGGCGGTGATCGAGCTGGCCGCCGCCACAGGGCGAAACCCGGTCGCCGCCGAACAGGTCGCCAGCATTCAGGACATCCCTCTCAAGTTCCTGCACAACATCCTGGCCGAGCTGAAGCGGGCCGGCATCGTCACCAGCCACCGGGGCGCGGCCGGCGGGTTCGCCCTGGCTCGTGACCCGGCCCAGATCACCCTCGGCGACATCATCAGGGTCGCCGATGGCGGCCCCCTGGCCCGGGTCGGGGATTACCGACCGGACGAGCTCGCCTACACCGGCCACACGGCGGCCCTCCGTGACGTCTGGGTGGCCGTCCGGGTGGGCATCCGGGATGTCCTCGACGAGGTCACCGTGGCGGACATCTGCTCCGGTCAGCTGCCGGACGTGGTCCATCAGCTTCTCACCCGTCCCGACGCCTGGCTGCCCCGGGTGAAGCTGATCCCGGGCAGAGCCCCGCGGGCGGGAGTTCCTGGGCCGCGGGCCAAGGCGGGGGAGGCCGCGCCGAGCTGGGAGGTGCTGGTTGGCGACCACAAGTGAGCGCTGCCGATCCGGGCCTGGAGTGCGCGAGCCCGCTGCCGCGGACTAGGACCCAGCCGAGGCCGGTTCGAAGCGGAAGATCCTGGCCGCCACCACCATCACTGCCACCCCAACCGCAAGCAGGGTGAGCAGGTCCGGAGTGACCGCGCCCAGCCCCTGACCCTGGGCCATCAGTGCCCTCAGACCGTCGGCGAAATACTTGAGGGGCATGATCACCGACAGCTCGCGCAACCAGGCCGGAGCCCCCGCCAGGGGATAGAAAATCCCGGCGATGAAAAGTTGGGGCAGCGTGACCAGGTTCATCAGCACGATGGAGGACTGCTCACGGCTGGCGATCCCGGCGATCAGGAACCCCCCGCCCAGGAAGCACAGCGACCCAATCAGAAGCAGCAGCACGACCAGAGCCGGCGAGGGTCCGATGCCAACTCCGTACATGACATGGCCGACCCCCAGCAGCACCACCACCTGCACCACCACCAGCACCAGCTGGGAGATGATGCTGCTCCCCAGGAAGGCCCAGACCGGGATCGGCGTCGCACGCACCCGGCGCAGCGTGCCGCGCTCGCGGTCCCCCACCAGGCGAATACCGGCACTGAGTCCCGCGGTGAGAACCGCGTAAGCAAGGATCCCCGGGGTCAGGAAGTTGATGTAGTTGGCATTCGCCAGGGTGCCGGCGCTCAGTCCGCCTTGCGGGTGCAGTTGGGAGACGCTGGGGATCACCGCCGGAGCGGTGTGGAGCAGCGCCTGGTTGAGGCCGAAGAGGGCCCCTTCGGCGGCCGCCGAGAAGGCGGCGTTCTCGGTGACATTGCCGACGTTCTCCTCAATCCTCACCCGCAGCGGCGAACCGGTGCCGGTGATCACCAACGCGAAGTCAGCCGTGTTGTTGAGAACCTGCCGGCGGGCGGTGGCGGCGGAGACCTCATGGACCCGGAATGAGCTGTGCGGCAGGGCCTGGCGGAGGATGGCCGCGTCGGCGGCCGGGGCCACGATGTCGACGCTGGTTCGGCTGCCCTGGAAGAGCCCCCCGAAGATGACGATCAGGAGCAGCGGGACCAGGATGTTGAAGACCATCACCTGGCGATTGCGGGCCAGGAGCCGGAGGTTGGCCCGGGTCAAGGCCACCAGCGGCAGCCAGGGGGACCTACTCCGGAACGTCGCCAGGGGACGGGGCCGAGTCGGCTGACCCCCGCTCACGCCTCGGGCTCCGTCGCGATGTGGCGGCCGGTGCGGGCCAGGAAGACGTCCTCCAGGCTGGGAGGCCGAACCGAGACATCGCGGAGGGCAGCCTCGCCGAGGCGCTGATTGAGGGCGGTGAGAATCAACCCCACCTCCTTGCCCTGCAACTCCCAGCGCCCCTCCGAGTACTCTGCCCGGAGCACCCCGGGCAGCGTCTCCAGTTGAGCGTCCCGGCCCCCGGCGACGCTCAGCGTGGCAGCCGCGCCCAGCTCGGTGATCAAGGTCGTCGGTGCGCCCTCAGCGACCACCATGCCCGCATCGATGATGTAGACCCACACCGCCAGCTGCTCCGCCTCCTCTATGTAGTGAGTGGTCAGCAGCACGGTTCGACCCTGGTCGTGCAGACCCCTGATCATGGCCCAGGTCTGGCGTCGGCTCAGCGGATCAAGCCCGGTGGTGGGCTCATCCAAAATCACCAGCTCGGGATCGTTGCAGAGGGTGAGCGCCAGCTGGAGGCGACGCTTCTGGCCGCCAGACAGCCGTTCGGTTCTCCGCTCGGCAACGTCGGCGAGGTCGACCAGCTCCAACAGGGTCTTGGGGTTCGCCTCGAATCCATAGAGTCGGCCGAACAGGGTCAGCGTCTCAGTGCAGGTCAAATCAGCGAAGAGCGCCCCCTCCTGGAGCTGCACCCCGACCCGTCGGCGAGCTTGCGCGGGGGTGGTGCCCAGCACCTTGATCTCACCGGCGTCAGGCCGGCGCAGGCCCTCGATGATCTCCATGGTGGTGGTCTTGCCCGCGCCATTGGGGCCGAGCAGAGCCACGATCTGGCCTCGCCGGATCTCCAGATCGATGCCCCGCACCGCCAGCACCGGACCGTAGTTCTTGCGCAGCCCACGAACCCAGACCGCGGGTCCAGCGGAGTCGGGCCGGGGTGCGCCTGAGCCGGCTGGAATCTGGTCTCTCCTCCGCCTGAACTGGGGGTCCTTCCCCCGGGGCGCACAGGGTATCAGCCATCCCAGGTCCCCCTCGGGCACCGCCGGCCGAGGTCAGGGCAGCTGCTCGCGACCCGACCCCGCGAGGCTGCGCTACCGTGCCAGCGGTGAGAGCTGTTCTGCGCCGCCTGCGCCGCTGGCTGCCGGTCCGGGTGGCCGCCCGCTACCTTAGCTGCAACGGTCCCAACCTGGCCACTCTGGTGGCCTGGAACATGCTCTTCTCCTTCTTTCCGATCATGGTGCTCGCGGCGACTCTGGCAAGCCTCATCCCCCAGCACGGCCTGGGGGTAGGGCACGGACTCACCCAGGCCATCGCGAGCGCCCTCCCGGGGGGCAAGGGGGCGGCCGTGGTCCAGGCGTTGGACGCCTTCCATCGCCGCTCGGGCCTGCTCGCAATCGTGGGCGTGGTGGGGTTGCTCTGGGGCGGCTCATCCATGTTCGGCGCCATGGACCACGCCTTCGGGACTCTCAGCCGAACCCGCTCCCGTGACTTCATCCCCCAGAAGCTGATGTCGGTGGGGATGATCGTGGTCTTCGCGGTACTGGTCGTACCGGTCGTGCTCAGCTCCAGCCTGCTGGCGGTGATCAAGTCGGTTCCCGGCATCCCGTCTCAGCTGAGCAGCGGGGTGGTAAGCCTGGTGGCCCAGGTCTGTCTCTCGGTGCTGGTCGGTACCGTCCTCTTCAGCGCCATGTACTTCCTGGTCCCCAGAGTCCGCCGCTCGGCGAGGGCGGTGCTCCCCGGCGCGGTTACCGCGGCAATTTTGTTCGAGGCCCTGAGCCTGCTCTTCCCCGTCTACTTCCGCCTGGCCCACGGGTTCAGCACCTACGGAACCACCTTCAGCCTCTTCTTCCTGATCCTCACCTACGTCTTCTTCCTCTCCCAGATCACGGTGGTGGGCTTCGCCGTCGTCATGGAGGGCGAGCCCGGGGCGACCAGCCCGGAACCGGCGCCCGTTTCCGCGGAACCGGCTTCCGGATAGGGAAGAGCGCCAGGCGCCATCCGACCGCGCCGGCTTTGAAGCGGTCAGCCGTTCGGGGTAGCCCTCCGCTGGCGTTGCAGGTGCCCCGGTGGTCGTGGTCGCCCCAGCCCCACCGCGCCCCCCGGGGTTGATGGCGGACCCGGAGGCGACCTCCTCGGCCGGACGACCCGTTCCTGGAGCGGCGCCGGCGCCGACCCGTCTAGCCCGGGCTCCCCGGACCCCAGACACCGGCCCGGTACAGCCGTCCCGGCAGCTCCCGGCCGAGCTCCTGGGCCAGGCGCTCGGCCACTGCGCAGAGTCCCTCGAGCCTGACCGCCACGCCAGCTCCGCTGCGCTCCAGGAGGTAGAGCAGGTCCTCGCTGCAGACGTTGCCGGTCGAGCGCGGCGCGAAGGGGCAGCCGCCGATCCCGCCGAACGAACCCTCGAAGCGACGCACGCCGGCCTGATACCCGGCCAGTCCGTTGGCGAGACCCATCCCCCTCGTGTCGTGGAGATGGAGGGAGAGCAGCCGAGCCGGCACCCGCTGGCTGACCTCCTCCACAAGTTCAGCGACCTGCCGGGGGTGGGCCGCCCCGATCGTGTCGGCCAGGCTGATCTCGGAGGCCCCCTGGTCGGCCAGCGTCCCGGCCAACTCGGCGACCTGCCCGGGCCGGACCAGGCCCTCGTAAGGGCAGCCGAAGGCGACGCTCAGGCTGGCGTCCCACCGGCAGTTGGCGAGCTCTCCCTGCCGGGCAATCTCGGTGATCTCACGGAGCGTCTCCTCGCGGGAACGGTTGAGGTTGTGCTGATTGAAGCTTTCGGTCACCCCCAAATTGACGATCACTCGCCGCGCCCCCGACCCGAGGGCCCGCTCCATCCCGCGCCGATTGGGCACCAGGACCCGGAGCTGGTCCAGGCAGGAGTCACCCCGACGGGCTTTGAGCTGGCTCATAACCAGTTCGGCGTCGCCCAGACGAGGAACCCACTTGGGGGAGACGAACGAGGTCGCCTCGACCAGGTCGACGGCACTGTCGAGGAGACCCTCAATCAGCTCCACCTTGAGTGCGGTGGGGAGCTCTTCGGGCAGATTTTGGAGGCCGTCCCGAGGCCCCACCTCGGTGAAGTAGATCCGCTCCCCCAGCGCCGCGTCGAGGCTCACCTGGGGTCGATTCCCGCCCTGCGCCGGAGCCGGCCGAGACCCGGCGGGGCGGCCCGGTCGGCGGAGGCGCCGACCGGAATCGGTTCGGCCACGGGCGGCCTCTGGTCCGCCCGGCGGGCGCGGAAAGCTGCCACCTTGGTGCGGCTCAGGCAGGTTGACGAGCAGAAGCGGCGGGAGCCGTTCTTGGAGGTGTCGATGAAGGCCAGATCACAGCGCGACGAGCCGCAGAGCCCGAGTCGAGCCCCTCCCGGGGATCCGATCACGACCGCGAGCGCGATCACACACATCGCCCCTCGCGCGACCGCTCGGCCGGCCTCCTTGTCCTGACTGTGAAAGTGGAGGTGCCAGCTCTCGCCGTCGTGCCGGGCCAGTTGGGGGGCCGCCTGATAGCGACTCAGGAGGGTGTTGACCAGTACCGCCGCCCGGTCCCGCCGTCCCCGGGCCATCAGTTCGAAAACCAGGCGCAGGTCGGCCGCCAACCGGATCAGCTCCTCTCCCGCGTGACCTCTCAGGACCACCTGACGACCGCTCAGTCTGGCCTCGACCTCCTGGGCCAGCTGGCGGCGGGAGGCAGGGTCCTGGGGCAGATCCCAGCTGCGCCCTCGGGACCAGCCTGGGCTCAGGCGGTTGACCAGCTCAACCGCCGACTCGACGCCCCGGTCCGCGTAACTCTCAAACTTCATTTTGATAGGTACCCCGGCTATGGTACAATGTTACAGTCAACGAAGGGATCACCAGTTACCGATAAGGAGGTAGACAATGTTCGACGGTTCTCTATACCTCCTCGCCAAGGAACGCGGGCGCGAACTCCGGGATGCCGGGCTCAGGGAGCAATCGGGGCGCGAGTTGGCCCGCATCGATGACCAGACGCGCCAGCGGCGCGTCGCCGCGGCCCGCCGGCTGTTGGCCAGCGCAGTCCGCCGGGGCTGACCGCGGAGCGCGGCTCCCGGTCCCCTCGGGTCGGATTCTGGACCGGGGCGCCTCCGGATCACTGACCCGGGATTTGTACTCCGATTAGCTGACCTGATCCGGGGTCCTGTGGGGGCCAAACGCCCCTCGGGGTAGCTCACCCTGCAATCATGGCCCTAGTGCAACCTCCCCGGGTCGGTCTCCCCAGCGTCATTTCTGACCCGTTCGCCCGACGGTGCGGTACTCTCCACACCTCCCGTTCCGGGCCGGAGTGGCTGCATTGACCCCTGCCTATAATTCAAGCCGCATGGACGACAAGGTGATGGTCGACCTGCTCGAGCGGGTCGGAAATCTCTTCACGTCCAGCTTGGACCTCAAGGTCAACATCGACTTCACCCTGCGCGCGCTCTCGCAGCTGGTGGCCTGCGATGGGGCGACCGTCTTCCTGCTCGACGAGGACGAGACCCGGCTCACCGCCATGGTCACCTTCCCCTACACCGAGCAGGTGAGCAGCGTCGCCTCCTTCGGATTGGGCGAGGGGATCGTGGGCTGGTCGGTGGCCGAGCGCAAGGCGGTCCGGGTCGAGGACGCGACCTTGGATCCCCGCTTCAAGGCGCTCTCGGCGCCGCGGGCTCCCCGGAGCGTCCTGGTGATGCCGCTGGAGTCGCCCAACCGGGTGGTGGGCGCGCTCACCCTGACCCGCAAGCGGGTGAAGCCGTTCACCGAGCTGGAGCAGGCTCTGGTACGCGTCATCTCCAACCAGGCGGCGATCAGCATCGACAACGCCGCCCTGCACGCGGCGGTGCAGCGCCAGCTCCAGGAGATCGCCCTCCAGAAGCACGAGCTTGAGGTGGCCAACGCCCAGATCCGCGAGAACAGCCGGCTCAAGAGCGAGTTCCTGGCCAACATGAGCCACGAGCTCCGCACCCCGCTCAACGCCATTCTGGGCTTCAGCGAGATCCTCAAGGACAACCTGGCGGGCAAGATGAGCGCCGCCCAGCAGCACGAGTGCCTGGAGAACATCCACGCCAGCGGTCGCCATCTGCTCAGCCTGGTCAACGACGTGCTCGACCTGAGCAAGATCGAGGCCGGTCGTCTCGAGCTGCAGTACGAGGAGTTCCCGGTGGGCGCCTGCATCTCCGAGGTCCTCACCGTGGTCCGCCCCCTGGCCGAGCGGGGCGGGGTCACCCTCGAGGTGGAGGTCGACAACGATACCGTGCTGCTTCGGGCCGACAAGGGCAAGGTCAAGCAGGTGCTCTACAACCTGCTCAGCAATTCGATCAAGTTCACCCCTGAGGGTGGCCAGGCGACGGTCAAGGTCCGGACCCGGCCTCGGGCCGGGCAACTGGTGCTTCAGGTCAAGGACAGCGGCATCGGCATCGACCCCCAGCACCACGATCAGATCTTCAGTGAGTTCTTCCAGGTCCAGGCCGCCGACGACCGCCAGTTCGAGGGCACCGGCCTGGGCCTGGCTCTGGTCCGCCGCCTGGTCGGACTCCACGGCGGCACCATCAAGGTGGACAGCCAGCTCGACCGGGGTACGACCATGACCGTGACCCTGCCCCTGCACGGGCTTCGACCGGACGGCCAGATGCGCAACCGAATCCTGGTCATCGAAGACAATCCCAGCAGCCTTGAGCTGTCCACCTTGGTGCTCCGCGGTCAGGGCTTCAAGGTGGACACCGCCACCGATGGGCAGCAGGGCCTGCAGAAGGCCAAGTCGCATCCCTACGACCTCATCCTGATGGACATCCAGCTGCCCGGCATCGATGGATTGACCGTCACCCGCCTGCTCAAGGCCGACCCCCGGACGGCGCAGACCCCGATCGTGGCCCTCAGCGCCAGGGCCATGGTCGGCGACGAGAAGGAGGCGCTGGAGGCGGGTTGCTCGGGATACATCACCAAGCCGATCGAGGTCAAGAACTTCGTGTCCACGGTCACCGAATACCTGGAGGCACAGGGTGCATGAGCGGCGGTAACAAGACCATCCTGCTGGTGGAGGACGATCAGGCCACCCGCGACATCGTCCGGCTCGCCTGCGAGCCGCAGCACTACACCGTGGTCGAGACGGGGACCGGTTTGGAGGGCCTCGAGATGGCCCAGCAGACCTCGCCCGACCTGATCATCCTCGACATCAACCTGCCCGGGATGAGCGGGCTCGATGTCTGCCGCAAGCTGCGCGCGGACGGCTACAAGGTGCCGATCATCATGCTCACCGCCAAGAGCGACACCATCGACGTGGTGGTGGGGCTGGAGCTTGGGGCCGACGACTACGTGGTCAAGCCCTTCGAGGTCCGCGAGCTGGTGGCCCGGGTCGGAGCCCACCTGCGCCGATCCGACGTCGCCCCCACCGACCAGCTCAAGGAGCGCTTCGAGTTTCCCGGATTGACCATCGATCTCCGCCGCCGCCAGGTCTACCGGGACGGAGAGGAGATCCAGCTCACCCTGACCGAGTTCAACCTGCTCGCCCTGCTGGCCAGCCGACCCGGCCAGGTGATGAGCCGGGCCGAGCTACTGCGCCGGGTCTGGGGCTACGAGGTCGAGATCGAGACCCGCACCGTAGACGCCCACGTGTATCGGCTGCGGCGAAAGATCGAGCCCTCGGCCGACCGCCCCTCGTACATCCACTCGGTCCCCGGCATCGGGTACCGCTTCGCGGGGTAGCCAGGTTCCCGGGTCGGGGCGGCTAGCTCAGTAGATGAATCCGACGAAGTAGCCGATATTCGGCGCGATGGTTCGGGTGTCCTCGACCCCGACCCCGCCCACGTTCATCTCCGACTGCTCCCAGCTGCCGTTGGGGAGAACCTTGGTCACGTAGGCGACGTGGCCCAAGTAGCCGTTGTCGAAGACCGCGATCGCACCCACCACCGGCACCTGTCCCTCGGGCTCGCCGTAGGTCCTGGCGTTCGCCCACCAATTGATCGCGTTGCCACTCCAGGGTACGTAGCGCTGGCTGGCCACCCAGTAGGTGCACTGTCCCCAGGGGAATGGGTTGACCGCCTCCGGCCGGGTCGGGGTGACCTCGGGAACTCCGACCAGCCGAGGCAAGAAGTCCTGGGCCGGGAGCGAGGTGGGCGAGGCTGCGCTCGGCATCAATAGGAAGCTGTTGGACGCGAGCGTCGTGCCCGAGGAGAGGGCGTTGTAGTTGAGCACGACTCCGGGGCTGACCCGGAAGCGGGCCGCGAATGTGCCCAGCGTCTCGCCGGGGAGGACCCGCACCAGCACGGTGGGGCCGGCCGGAGGGATGAGCAGGTCCTGGCCACTCGTGATCTGAGCCCCGGCGGTAAGGCGGTTGCTCCAGGCCAGCTCCTCGGGGGTGGTCTGGTATTGAGTCGCCAGGGTCGCCAGGGTGGCTCCCGCCGGGGCACTGACCACGGGGGCGGGTGCCACCTGGATGGTGCCGGGGACCGCCGCCGGCTTGTCGTAGTACTGCCCGGCCAGCGAGGTCGACGGTGCCGGCCAGTAGGACGCCGAGGTGGAAACGGTCTGGATGCCGTTGCGAGCGGCGGCGATCCAACCCGCGATCAGCAGCCCGCAGGCGGCCAGGATCACGGCGAAATGGGTAAGACGACTATCGGGACCCGGCAGAGTTTCTCCCCAGCTGCCTTCGGCGGACAGATGTCAGTCGATGGCGCCCTCACTCCCTCAAGCGGCGCGCCCGCCTCCCGACCCTACCAGAGCGCTCGAGCAGGTGTCAAAGCACACTCAACCCAGCCCAACTCGACTCGACTCGCCGCTGATCGGAAGACAGGCGTGGCGGCCCCGGCTATCCTGGGGCCTCGATGGCCTTCAACCTCGACTGCGTCGGCCAGAGCTACAGCGCTCCGCCGGAGCTGCTCGACGAGGCGCGCCACGCGGCCTACGCCGAGGCGGTCGGCGCCCGGCCCGGCTCTGACGGTCGTTTCCCGCGGCCGCTCGCCTGCTTCGCCGCCGTCTACCTGCTCTGGCCGGTTGTCCCCCAGCTGTTCAGTGACCCGGGGGTCGCCCTGGACGTCGCGCACCTCCTCCACGGCGAGCAGGAGTTCTCCTTCGAGAGACCCCTGTCTTTCGGCGAGTCCGTGTCGCCCATGGGGCTCATCACCCAGGCGGACCGGCGCCGGGGAATGGTCTTCCTGGAGTTCTCCGTCGAGGGCAGGGACCCATCCCAAGTGGTGGTGGCCCGCTCCCGCAGCCTCTTCGTGGTCAGAGAGGCGGCATGAGCCACACCGCCAGACTCGACCACTTCCCTCCTCTGGTCGGCGAGCAGGCGCCCGAACAGCGCCGGGTGATGACCCAGGCGGTGATCTCCGCCTACGCCGACGCGTCGGGGGACAACAACCCGATTCACCTCGACCTTGAGTTCGCGCGCCGGGCCGGGCTGCCGGCCACCATCGCCCACGGCTTGCTCACGCTCGGGACCGCCTGCGCTGCGATCGAGGTCTGGGCCCAGGACGCGGCCTGGGTGGGCCGGGTCTCCTGCCGGTTCGCAGCTCCGGTCCCGGCCGGGGAGGAGCTCAGCTGCGGGGGGGAGGTGCGCGCCAGCGGCCCCACCAGCGCGTCCGTCGAGCTGGCCGTCCTGACCTCCACCGGCGAGCGGGCTCTGAGCAAGGCCCGAGTTGAGCTGCGAGCATCTTGAGGGAGCCCTAGCCGATGCCCTTGGACTTCTCGCCCACCCCCGAGCAGGAGGAGATTCGAGCCCTCGCCCACCAGTTCGCCGAAGGGGAGATCCGACCCGTTGCGGCCAAGTACGACGAGCGTGAGGAGACCCCCTGGTCGGTCATCGAAAAGGCGCAGCAGGTGGGGATCGGAGCTGCGGCCAGCATCCCCACCCGGTACGGCGGGGGCGGCCTCGATCCGCTCACTCAGCTGCTGGTCACCGAGGAGCTGGCCTGGGGGGATGCCGGGATCGCGGTGAGCATCTCGGCCAGTTCGCTGGCCGGGGCGGGGATCATGGCCATGGGCACCGAGGAGCAGAAGGCCCGCTACCTGGGGGTGCTCTGCGACCAACGGGCGGTCAGGCTCGGGGCCATGGGGCTCACCGAGCCTGAGTCGGGCTCGGATTCGCTGGCGCTGCGCACATCTGCGACCGCAGTGGAGGGCGGGTACCTGCTCAACGGCACCAAGCAGTTCTGCACCAACGGGGGAATCGCCGACATCCAGGTAATCTTTGCCACTCTCGACCGCAGCCTGGGACCGGCGGGGGTGGCCGCCTTCGTGGTCGAGAAGGGTAACCCGGGCATGCACCAGGGCCGCAAGGAGCGCAAGTTGGGCGTGAGAGCGTCCCATACCGCCCAGGTGATTCTCGAGGACTGCTTCGTGGAGACAGGCGCAAGGCTCGGGTTATCGGCGTCCGGCGAGATCCAGGGCCCCGGGGCGGCCGGAGCCCTGGCCATGCTGGAGGCCACCCGGCCGGCGGTGGCGGCGGGGGCGCTGGGAATCGCCCGGGCGGCGTTCGAATACGCTCGCGACTACTCGCTCCAACGGGTCCAGTTCGGCAAGCCGATCGCTGGCCACCAGGCGATCGCCTTCAAGCTGGCTGACATGGCCACCGAGATTGACGCCACCCGGCTTTTGGTATGGAGGGCAGGCTGGCTGGCTGCCCAGGGGCGGGGCTTCCCCAACGCCGAGGGAAGCATGGCCAAGCTGATGGCCGGCGACGTGGCGATGCGGGTCACCGTCGAGGCCGTGCAGATCCTGGGTGGCTACGGCTACATCAAGGAGTACCCGGTGGAGCGATGGATGCGCGACGCCAAGATCTACCAGATCTGGGAGGGCACGGCCGAGATCCAGCGCCTGGTCATATCGCGCGCCGTCCTGGGCATTCGAATCTAATTAGGCATGATCTAGCCCCGATAAATCGCCTGACCGGGGTAGAGGACGCGGGCCGGGTCACGCCTCAGGGACTGGCGACCGTTGTTGGTCCGGCTGAAAGTGGCGGGTGGCGTGCACCTCGTAATCCATGCCATAGACTCGCTTGAGATCGGCAAGGGCCGCAAGGGCCCGCTTCCCGTGAGGGCTTGCGCTAGCCTCTCCCTCCTGACCCGGTACAGGATCAAACGAGTGCAGCACAATCTTTTCCAAAAGTTCTCCAAGAGTCAGCCCATCGAACTCGGCCAGGCCCTTCAAGACCTGGACCATGCGTTTCTCCATACGAACGCCAACTTGCACCCGTACCACGGTCGACTGCCGCCCCGACTCTGACATCACTGCCTCCTCGATGACTTGGGACCAACGCCATTAGATCCATAGGTCCCAAGGTAACAGCGGCCTCTTATCCTGTCAAGGCCCCCGGGCGGTCTCGCCGGTCAGGCAGGCGTTTATCCAAAAACGTAGCCAAAGAAGCTGATTGGAACTCAGACGGCCCCCAGCTATGAGATCAGGTCGAAGGTCAACCGGGACTTTGACTACTTCAGGGTCTACTACACGCCCTCTGGAGGCTCCCGAGTCTGGAGGGGCGGGCAGCGCCTGAATGGCGGCGGGCACCTTGCCGGGAGCGGTGTCCAGTCTGTCGGAGTCGGTGCACTGAATGGCCGGTTGGTACCCTGCTTTGACCGCCTTGGCGATCAGGATGCCCCAGCGCCGCTGACGCGCGAAAGCCTGCGGCAGCGCTCCGGGCCGATGGCATCGAAGAAGCGATCCCGGGTGGCCTGGTCCGGTCCCGCGGTGCCGAGCTCAGGTGCCCGTTGTCGTGGTCGACTGCCACGGTGATGTACC
Organism: Candidatus Dormiibacterota bacterium; assembly: GCA_035534755.1. Lineage (GTDB taxonomy): Bacteria > Chloroflexota > Dormibacteria > Aeolococcales > Bog-877 > Bog-877. The sequence goes on along the minus strand of DATLRH010000012.1, from coordinate 142 downwards.
GCTAGGGGCCCGTCCAAATGACCCCGTCCGATGGACCGTAGCGACCTTGGTGCTGCTGCTACGCTTTAGGCGTGGATGGCCTGAGGAAGACCAATCCGGTGAGTGAAACCGCAGGCGCGGATCCCAGTGCCGCCAGGGCCCA